>JAXHVR010000052.1:2159-13907 GCA_034189005.1 Cyanobacteriota bacterium
TAGTAACGACTTTAGTCGTTTTTCTTAGTTCGTAGTAACGACTTTAGTCGTTTTTCTTAGTTCGTAGTAACGACTTTAGTCGTTTTTCTTAGTTCGTAGTAACGACTTTAGTCGTTTTTCTAATAATATTAATCGCTGAAGCGATTACTACGAACTAGATGAATCGCTGAAGCGATTACTACGAACTAGATGAATCGCTAAAGCGATTACTACGAACTAGATGAATCGCTGAAGCGATTACTACGAACTAGATGAATCGCTAAAGCGATTACTACGAACTAGATGAATCGCTAAAGCGATTACTACGAACTAGATGAATCGCTGAAGCGATTACTACGAACTAGATGAATCGCTAAAGCGATTACTACGAACTAGATGAATCGCTAAAGCGATTACTACGAACTAGATGAATCGCTGAAGCGATTACTACGAACTAGATGAATCGCTAAAGCGATTACTACGAACAATCCAATTGTTAATTGTTAATTATTAATTATGTTTGCTCATTTCTTCATCAAAAGACCCGTATTTGCATCAGTATGTTCCCTACTAATTATCCTCATGGGATTAGTAGGATTTACCCGCTTGCCAGTGCAAGAATTCCCCAGTATCGACCCTCCAGTAGTTAGCGTCCAAACAGTTTATCCAGGAGCTAACCCCCAGGTGGTAGAAACAGAAGTCACCGAAGTTATCGAAGGAGAATTAAACGGCATTGAAGGGGTAAAAAGTTTGACCTCTAGCAGTCGCGAAGGTCTCAGCGCCATAACCGTTCAATTTGAATTAAACCGCGATTTAGAAGCGGCGGCCCAAGACGTCAGAAGTCGGGTTTCTCGGGTCGTCGGCAGACTGCCAGACGATGTAGATTCTCCCGTTGTTTCCAAACGAAGCAGCGACGACGAACGGATTATGTGGATTGCTATTTCTGGGGAGAAATTCACTTCTTTAGAATTGAGCAATTACGCCGATCGCTTCCTAAAAAGTCCCTTAGAAACTGTTAGCGGAGTAAGCAATATTTTTATTGCCGGCGAGCGTCGTTATGCCATGCGGCTCTGGTTAGATTCCAAGAAAATGGCTGCTAGAAACATCACGCCTTTAGATGTCGAAGCGGCATTAAGACGACAAAATGTAGAAATTCCTAGCGGTCGAATAGAGGGAGAAAATACCGAATATCCAATCCGAACTTTGGGTCGCTTGCTATCTCCAGAAGAGTACGAAGATTTAGTTATTAAAAGAACTGAAAATGAGAGTCAAATTAGATTCGGAGATATTGGCAGAGCCGAGATAGGGGCAGAGAGCGATCGCACAATTGCCCGGTTTAAAGGCAAACCCGCCGTCGCATTAGGAATCAGTAAAGTATCTGGTTCCAATTTATTAGAAGTAGCAAGCGGAGTCAAACAAAAAATAGCCGAATTAAGCAAAGATTTCCCCGAAGGAATGCAATACACCATTGCCGTAGATTATTCAGAATTCGTGCAGGTAGCTATTGACGAAGTTTGGCAAACCCTGTTTTTAGCTATTAGTTTAGTCATCTTAGTAATCTTCGTTTTCCTCAGAGATTGGCGGGCGACAATCGTGCCGGCGGTGACAATTCCCGTCTCCTTAATAGGCGCCTTCGCCGCCATGTTTTTCTTGGATTTTTCTATTAACACCCTCACCCTATTTGCCCTGACTTTATCCACAGGATTAGTGGTGGACGATACCATCGTCGTTCTCGAAAATATCGTCCGTTATATCCAAGAGAAAAAAATGCTCCCATATAAAGCAGCAATGGCCGGAGTGGGGGAAGTAGTTTTTGCTGTAATTGCCACTACCGTAGTTTTAATTGCAGTATTTTTGCCCGTCGGTTTTTCAGGAGGTTCCAGCGGGCGACTTTTTAACGAATTCGCCCTAACAATTGCGGCGGCGGTGGTATGTTCTTCTTTTGTTGCTTTAACTTTAGCCCCGGCAATTGCGGCGCGAATTCTCAAACCAGTCGATGCGAACAGGCAAGATGAGAACAGGCAAGATGCCGGTTCTACGGGAATGCGCTTGTTAGCCGCGCCCCTGGATTTTTTTGAATGGGCGTTAGACCGAGTGCTGGCAATTTATGTCTGGTCTTTAAAAGTAATGATGCGTTTAAAGCCAGTAGTGGTAGTCGGTTTAATTGTAACTTTTTTTGGAATTTATTGGTTATTTCAACAGTTACCCCAAGGCTTCCTACCAGTAGAAGATCGAGGTCGGATTTTTATACCAGTGAACGCCCCCGAAGGAGTTAGCGTCAACTATACCAATAACGTCATCCGTCAGGTGGAAGAAAAACTCGCCGAAGTGCCAGAAATGGAGGCATATTTCACCATAGCAGGTTTCGGTCGCGGGGCGTCGCAAGCCAACCGGGGCTTTGCATTTACCCGACTGAAAAATTGGTCGGAACGCACGGAACCGGGGCAGTCGCAACAGGAAATTGTCAAGCGGTTGTTTGGGGCCTTTGCTCCTATTACCGATGCCTTAGTGTTTCCGATTAATCCCGGTTCCCTGCCTGGGGCGGGTAGCAGCAGTCCGGTGCAATTTGTCTTGCAAGGTAACGATTTAGAAGAGTTGGCGGAGGTCTCCCAGGAGTTAGCCACCGAGGCGCGCAAGTTGCCGGAGTTGACTAATATAGATACGGACCTAACTATTAACAAACCGGAGTTAATGGTGAAAGTCGATCGCGCCCAAGCGGCTAATTTGGGAGTTTCGGTGCGGGATATTTCCCGGACTTTGCAGATTATGTTGGGGGGGCAGGACATTACTAATTTTAACCGGGGCAACCAGCGTTACGACGTCATAGTGCGAGGGGAGGAAGAGTACCGAGACAGTCCCCAGGATATCGAGAATTTATACGTCCAGACCGATCGCGGCGCGTTAGTGCCTTTGAGCAACTTGGTGACAGTGACTGCGGAAACCACGCCGCCCCAGATCAACCATTTTAACCGCTTCCGGTCGGCAACAATTTCCGGCAGTCCGGCCCCAGACGTGAGTTTGGGAGATGCCCTGGCAGTTTTGGAAAGGTTGGCAGATGATGTCTTGCCGGAGGATATGCGCTGGGAGTTGTCTGGCGAGTCTCTGGAGTTTAAGGAAGCGGGGCAGGCTACGATGTTCATTTTTGGTTTGGCCCTTGCCTTTATTTTCTTGACCTTGGCGGCCCAGTTTGAGAGTTATATAGATCCGTTCGTTATTTTGTTAGCGGTACCGCTTTCCCTGTTGGGTGCTTTTGCGGCCTTGTGGTTGGCAGAGTTAGATTTAGACGTGTACAGTCGGATCGGGTTGATTATGTTGATCGGGTTGGCGACTAAGAACTCGATTTTGATTGTAGAGTTTGCCAAGCAGTTGCGAGAAGGGGGGATGTCGATAACGAAGGCGGCGATCGAGGCGTCGAGGTTGCGCTTTCGTCCGATTTTGATGACGGCCTTTTCGACAATTTTGGGAGTAGCGCCTCTAGCGTTTGCCACTGGGGCCGGTGCCGCGAGTCGAATTTCTATCGGCATGGCAGTTTTGGGCGGGATGTTGGTTTCTACGGTGTTGAGTTTGTATGTGGTGCCGGTGTTTTATGTGCTGGCAACAAGTTTCCAGTCTAGTTTGTTTGGCAACTCCTCCCACAAGGAGAGGTCCGCAGAACAGGCATCTGACCTGTTCTACGAAGAAGCCTACAACGGCAACGGCCACAGTAATGGCAACGGTAACGGTTACGCGAATGGCAACGGCAATGGTAAAAACGGGAATGTTGTTGAGGAGGTTAAAAGGGAGGATGCGAAGCGGAAGTAGTAATATCAATTAATAATTAATAATTAATAATTAATAATTGGGTTATTATAGAAATCCGTGCAGGGATTATGAAAAATTAGGGGGCCAGAAACCCGGTTTCTCAAAGAAACCGGGTTTCTAAAATATCGCGAACGATCTACGGCTTGCTATAGTTTTTCAAACAATACCTTCGCCTGATGGCGGAAAAATACCATTAGTAGGTTGGGTGGAGCGCAGCGTAACCCAACATCTCAACCGTGCATAAACCAGAAACCCGGTTTTTATTAAAAACCGGGTTTCTTAATTGCGCCGCTTAGAAAAACTGTTGAAAAAGGCGATCGCTTCCATTTATAGCATTTATCGCGCTCGGTGAAGTACATCGAGCGATCCCCCCCAGCCCCCCTTGAGAAGGGGGGAGCCGGAACAATTCAAAGTCCCCCTTCTCAAGGGGGATAATGGTGGATCGCTCGGGGTGTACTTCACCGATTCAATAATCGCTATACCAATTAACTATTCTGGGAGTCTATCCAACCAAGCGATTAAATCGTCGGGTTGGGAAAAATCCAACAACGCCTCGGTCAGATCCTCCAACTGGGGAACGGATAATTGCAACAAACGCTGCTGCAACTCCGGGGCCACAGTACCGATACGGCGCGGAAGTAGGCGATAAATTGTCCCCAAGATCGCTTCCTTTCGTACTTCTATTCGGCTGCTTTCTACCCGATCCAACCAAGCAATTAAATCGCCTGGTTCTTCAAAATCCAACAACGCCTCGCCCAAATCTTCCAACTGGGGAACCGATAATTGCAACAAACGCTGCTGCAACTCCGGGGCCACGGTACCGATCCGACGTGCAAGTTGGCGATAGATAATCGCCAATGCTTCTTCCTGCTTGCCTTCTTGTCGTCCCTCTTGTCGGCCTTCTTGTAGAATCTCTTGAAAAACAACGGATTCCCGCATAAGTCCTCCTCGAAAAAGATTTCTAACTAAATTTACATCAAATCGTAAGCCTGCCAGAAGCTGAGTGGAGCCGATAATTTCCTCTCGCTCTTCGGGCATCTCTATCTTAGCAACTTCCGAAGCCACTTGCGAGAGCAACCCAGTAGCATTGTCAGTCTTACACAATACGGCCATTGGCAGTAGTGCCCTACTTTGCAAAAGCGCTTCTGGAGATTGTTCCCACATCCGAACTACTTGAAAACCGCACCTGACAGATTCCAATTGAAATTTGGTTTCAAATACGGCCTCGCTGCTGGTTTGTTTCAACCAAATCAATACTTGGGTAATCGGTAAGTTGTGCTGCCAATACAGTCTCACCCAATAATTTAACATCCGCAACGGCATAGGTTTATTTTGGGGCACGTTGACCTGGAATTCCAGATGCAATATGCGGTCTTCGAGCCGTAAAAAGGTTACTGAGTCGGCCCGAATAGGTTCGATACTTAATTCCGTCTTAAAAACTGTGGTTCCGCTGACTTCTCGCCCCAAGAGCCAACTGGCAAAGCGATCGGGGTGTTTTTCTGCTAAATACTTGCAGAGATTGTCGTATTCGGCCATGATTTTTTGCGATTGATAACTGTATAAATCGTACCAGAAAAGACAGAACAGATAGAGTTTTTTTATGCTAAATCGAGCCTAAAAAAGGCCATAAGCAAATGGGTTGGGAATTTTTGTGTGGCGATCGCTCTTCCAACTCATCAATAACCCAGAAACCCGGTTTTTAATAAAAACCGGGTTTCTTAATTGCGCCGCGCACCTTCAAAAACTGTTTAAAAGGGCGATCGCTTCAACTTATAGCAAGCCGTAGATCGTTCGCGATCTTAAAGAAACCCGGTTTCTTCAAGAAACCGGGTTTCTGGCCCCCAAATTTTTCATAATCCATTTAGGATTGCTATATCAATTAACTGTTCGGGAAGTCGATCGCTTGATTTTAAGTCACGGTCATTTGTTGTTAATAGCTCTCAAAGTAAGTAGCTGCGCAAAATTAATTACATACGGAACAGGCGAGACGCCTGTTCTACGGGTAAATCCGGGGTCTAAATATTTTTGCCTACCTACTTAATTACTTAGGCAGTTTGATGCCCAAAACTTGAGTGTGAGCGCCTCGGGCCTGGGTTACGCCTATAGTACGCTCGGATGCTTCCATCATCGGCCTGCGCAGGCTCACTACGATAAACTGCGCTTGCTGGGACTCTCTTTTTATCATTTTAGCCAATCGTTCCACGTTTGCCCCATCCAAAAACATATCCACTTCATCAAAGGCATAAAAAGGTGAGGGGCGGAATCTCTGGAGAGCAAAGATAAAACTCAAGGCTGTTAATGATTTTTCTCCCCCGGACATGGAAGCTAACCGCTGCACCGGTTTGCCTTTGGGGTGCGCCACCAGTTGCAGGCCGCTGTTGAAAGGTTCTTCTGGGTCGTCGAGTTGGAGAAAGCCGTCGCCTTGAGATAGTTCGGCAAATATGGTCTGAAAGTTTTCGTTGACTACGTTAAATGCTTCAAAAAAAGAACGAGTCCTTAATGTAGTAAAGTTCTCTATTCTTAATAACAGTTCCGTGCGTTCTCCTTCTAGAGTGGATAACTTTTCGGTTAATTCTTCCAGACGGGTCTTGGTCTGCTCGAATTCTTCTAAGGCTAACATATTCACTGGTTCTAATGCTTGGAGTTCTTTTTGCAGCGATCGCACTTCTTTCTCCAAGTCTCCTAACTTTATCCTCTGGGGCACTTCTGGCAGGGGTTCGGGCAATTCTTTTTTTTGTGCTTCTAACAGACTTTGCTGCTCGCTCAACTGTTGCCGCCGTTCTAGTTGCCCTTCTTCTAATTTTTGTAACTGCCATTCGGCCTGCTGTTTGGCTAAGTATAGCTCTCGCAACTGGGACTCGGCTTCGTCGCGTTTTTGTTTCTCGGTTCCCAACTTCTGCTCTATTTTGCTCAGATCGTTCTTGGTTTCTTGGATTTGTTCTCCCAGAGCTGCAAGTTGGCCTTGCAAAGTTTCCCTGTCTTCGCGGCTAACCTTTTCTCGTTCTCGATCTTGGGAGAGTCGCTCTGTTGCTGCTTCTATTTTTTCTTGCAAGCGTTGTTGCTGATTTTCTAAGTCCCGGAGCCGGCCTAATGCTTGCTGCAAGGCTGTTTCTCGTTTTTCTAGTTCTTCTTCTCGATCGCGAACCAGAAGCCGCATTTGCTGCCATTCGCTGTGGGTTTGAGACTCTTCCATTTCTCCCAAGGTTTGCCTTAGTTTTTCTAACTGACTCTCTTGGGTCGGAATTTCTTCTTCTAAAGAGGTTAATCTAGCTTTCGACTTTGCTAATTCTTCGGTATTTTTGGCGAAAAGCGATCGCCCCTGGTTTTGTTGTTTTGTCAGCTTGGCCAATTCCGAGTCTATTTGTTCTGCTTTTAGCTGAGTTTCGCGCAAATACTGTTTGGCTTCCATCAGTTCTCGCGATCGCTCTTTCACTTCGGCGCTTCTTTTATTTATCTCCAGACTGCACCGTCCTAATATGGTCTCTATTTCCTGCAACCGCCGTTGGTGGGCTTCTATTTCTCTAGCTTCGTTGCCTTCGTCGCTGTCGCTGGCGGTGTCAAAATGTAGAGTCGAACGTCGAGATACGCTTCCACCAGTCATGGCGCCGCTGGTTTCCAATATTTCTCCTTCCAGAGTCACCATCCGATATACTCCCAGATGGCGGCGGGCGTCTTCTAAGGTTGCAAATACTACCGTGTTGCCAAATACATAAGAGAATATATCTCGATAGCGGCGATCGCATTCGATTAAATTCACTGCATAATCGACAAACCCCCTGGCCACCCGCAACTTCTGGTCTTGGAGCGATCTACCGGCTCGGATTTTGTTCATGGGCAAGAAGGTCATCCGCCCGGCCCGTTGCTGTTTCAATAATTGAATGCCGGCGGCTCCTACTTTGTCGTTTTCTACTACCATGTTCCCCAAACGACCGCCTGCGGCTATTTCCAGCGCTAACTGGTAGCGGACTTCCACTCGACCTAGCTGGCAGACTAGACCGCAGATGCCGGATAAGCTGGAGTTGGTGAGTATTTTGGCGGCGTAGCTGCCGCTTGCTTCTTGGAGGGCCTGTTGTTGGGCTTCGAGCTTGTCTAGTTTCCGCTGTCGGTCTCTTTGTTCTTGCAGGAGGCGGGTTTCGGTTGCTTTTTGCAGTTCTAGTTCTTCTTCGGCGGTTTTTAGAGCTTTGCTCAGAGTTTCTGCGGTTTCCTTTGCCTTCTCTCGGGATGCTGAGGCGCTCTCCTGGCTTTGCTTTTGGGTTTCTATTTCTATCTCTAGGTCTTGGAGAAACTGTTTTTGTTCTTGGAGTTGGCTCTCTAGTTGCCGCACTTTTTCGGCTATTGTTGCTTGTTCGGTGCGGTGGGGGTTTAGGGTTTTTTGGATGGTTTCGATCTTGCGGTGGAGTTCTGTTTGCTCTTGTACCCAGGCTTCGGCGTTGGAGGCGATCGCGTTGGCTTTTTCCCTATTTTGGTTTAGGGCTTCTCGGGCCTCGTCGCGAGAGGTTGAGAGGGCCTTGGCATTTTCTTTCTCTGCCCGGTGTTGGCTGGCGATCAGTTCTAGGTTTTTTTGGTGTTGTTGGAGTTCGGCTTCTGTCCGTGCTATTTGCGCTTGGGTTTTCTCCCGGCTTGCGGAGAGTTCTTCTTGCCGCTGTTGGAGTTGGCGCCTTTCTGCTTCTTGGGTGGCTAGCCCCGACTGGAGGGCGAGGAGTTCTTCTTCGCCTAGGGCTTTTACTTGGGCGTTGAGTTCGTCTAGTTCGGTTTTGGCTTGTTGGATTTTTGTTTGGTTGGTATCTAGTTGTTCGCGGTATTCTCTACTTTGGCGATCGCCTGCTTCGATCGCTTCTCGCAGTTGCCATTCTTGTTTTTGCAGTTTTTGCCATTTTAGGATGGCGAACCATTCGCTTTTTTGTTCGAGTTGGGTTCTTATTTCTTGATATTTTTTGGCTTTAATGGAGTCTTGGGAGAGGCGATCGCATTGTTTGGTGAGTTCTTTTTGGACTATTTGACTCCGTTCTTCTTGTTCTTTTACTTCGTCTAATTTTTCTTTAGCTAAGGATATTTTGCGATCGAACTGTGCCACTCCTGCGAGTTCGTCGATTATTTCCCGCCTTTCTCTGGGTTTCATGGAGATAATGCTGGTGACGTCTCCTTGCAGAACTACGTTGTACCCTTCTGGATAGATGCGGTTGCGGTTTAGTGCTTCGTGGAGTTTTGTTAGGGTGCAGGGTTCGCCGTTCACATAGTAGGTAGAGGTGTAAGTGCCTTGTTTGGTTACTCTGAGTTTGCGAGAAACGCTCCACTCGTAGGAAGAACTTACGGTTTGGTAGCGATCTAGTTCGGGGGAGTCGCTGTCCTTCAGATTTTGGCCATTTTCTTCTGGACCTTCCCCTTGGGGGTAAAATTCGTCCCCTTCTTCAGGGATATGGCCATTTTTTGCCCTTGTTTCTTCTTCTTGGCTGTCTTCCTCTTCCAGGTCGAAAGTTACGGTAACGATGGTTTCGACTGTTTGGCGGCCTATTAATTTGTTATTTACCAGGTCCGGCAACCGTTCGGCCCTCATCCCTTTGGAAGTGGATAGGCCCATGCAGAAGAGGAGGGCGTCGAGAATATTGGACTTACCAGAACCGTTTGGGCCCGAAACTACGGTAAAACCGGGCAGCAACGGTACGGCCGTGGTGCCTCCGAAGGATTTAAAGTTAGTTAGTTCTACCCGTTTTATATGAACCATGAGGGGCTGTTAGGCTTGGACCTTCTGGGTTTGGTGGACTTTTTTCGAGCTTCTGACTATTATAGGCACGGGCTCGGGGTTATGGCTACTGGCGATCGGGGTTTTTGTTTGGGCGATCGGGGTTGGGGTGAAGCTATTACTATATTTGAGGATTTTTGTCAAGGGTGCAGTGGGGAAGGGGGCGATCGCTTTGGGAGTACGTCAATGCATGAAACTTTCCCAAAAACTTATCGCTTTTAGGCAACAGGCAACAGGCAACAGGCAACAGGTAATAAAGAAAGTTTTTAGGTTTTAAAAAACTATTTTCGCAAAACTGACGCGATCCGATCGCTTTTTTTGATACCATTTACGATCGCAATACTTGGAAAAGTTTTTAATTGACGGCAGTAAAATCTAGATGTGTTTCTTAGTTAGATCGATAAACTAATAAACCAGCACTATTTTTTAACTGTCTTCCATGCAGAAGGAGATGTTAGTAATTTAATGTTAGAAAAAGTACAACTTTATAACTTCAAAAGTCATCCAAAAACAAACCTTAGTTTAGATGATTCGCGGCTACACGCACTGGTTGGACCGAATAGTTCCGGCAAAACATCTGTTTTGCAAGCTTTACATTATTTGACCAGACTTGTCGAGCAAAAGACATTATCGTTTGCAAGCGTTTTTCAGCATGAAAATTCCCCTGAATTTCTAACAAGAATTGGGCAGGATAGTATGTCTGTTACAGCAAACGGTTTTTGGAGACAGCCTCAAACTAATTGGCAAATTGGCTATGACTGGAAACAAAACTCTGATTCCTCTTGGTTGCCAAAACTATCATGGCAGGGGCTAGGAAACAATGGTAGTTTAGAAGGATATTACCCTTGGTTAAGCGAGGCCCCATTCCCAGTAATCCAAGTTTTGAGATACTCAGTGTATTTAAAGTTAGTAGCTGCTAACCTTGCTAAAGCAGCTTACAGCGATGCAGTTACGCCGCGAATCGAGTTTGACGGTTCGGGGTTGGCGCCTAACTTAGACTATCTGCGCAGCGAAGCGCCAGATAAATTCCAATCTTTGCAGGAAATGTTGCAGCGAGTTGTTCCTGGGGTAAAAAGGTTAGGAGTCAGGCGGGCTAAGGTTCCAGTCGATCGCCAACGTTTAATCGAAGTGGATGGAAAATCTATTTCCTACCAAGAAAATCAGGAAATGACGGGACAAGAAATAGTTTTAGATACGAACGGTGGCGATCGCATTCCGGCCCATGCCATGAGCGAAGGAACCATACTCGCCCTGGGATTATTAACAGTTCTGATGAATCCTACTCCACCCAATTTAGTATTATTGGACGATATCGAACAAGGACTTCATCCTAAAGCGCAACGAGAATTGATGTCTGTTTTTAAGGAAATTATTAAAGCCCAACCCAATTTGCAAATTATTCTCTCAACCCATTCTCCTTATATTGTTGACGAACTTACACCGTCTCAAGTTCATGTTTTCAGTAATAGTAGAACCTCTGGTTTGACTTATTCTAAAAGATTAGACGAGCATCCAGATGTAGAATGGGCAAAACAAACTTTAACCACCGGGGAATTTTGGGATGCTGAGGGGGAAGATTGGGTACTTGTAGGGGAACGATCGTCAAAAGTTGGTAGCGATCGCTTTAGCGATTCATAGATATCAATCGCTAAAGCGATTACTACAAGCGAGCCAACAGCGTTAAAATTTACCTACCACTTTAGTAGGAGGGAGGCGCTGTCTGGTAGAGAAAGTTACTGTGGAGGGAGTATCGCGGTTTGGGGTTGTGGCGGCAGTGGGGCAGTTTGTCAAAGAGCAGAACCCGTAGAACAGGCGTCTCGCCTGTTCGTGGGAACCTGTTCGCGCCAATATTCCCACGAACAGGCAAGATGCCTGTTCTACGGTGGTTAACGATCGCTTTATTCTCGTGCTAAAATAAAGAAGTCGGTTAGCAGGCATAACCATGAACATCAAAGTAATATTAGAACCGAGCGAAGAGGGCGGATATACCGTTTGCGTTCCGTCGCTTCCGGGTTGTATTAGCGAAGGAGATACTCTTGAGGAGGCATTGACTAATATCCAAGAAGCAATAGAACTTTACCTCGAACCAATCGTAACCGGTCCTATCGCTTCTGGTACGAACAGGCGCGCGTGACCTGTTCTACTCCCCCCCTCTTTGCCGATAACGTCTGCCAGAGAGAATTAATTGCCGCCCGGAAAGAATGTCTAGCTGTAAATGGCGATCGCTC
>JAXHVR010000052.1:14007-40432 GCA_034189005.1 Cyanobacteriota bacterium
CTCTACTTCTAGGGCTTCTTTTCCTGCTACTAATACTCTATTTTGTAATTCGTGCAATTCTACTTTTTTCATCGTTTACCTCTGGATTTTACTTGCTAATTTTAACAGTTGGATTAAAGGCGGAAAACCATTTATTTTACAGGCTTTGCCTTTTTTACCCTCTTGTTTTTCCGCTTGCTGTATTTATTGCGACTTGATATATAGCAATCCGTTTAGAGGCCCAGAAAAATTCGGGGTCCAGAAACCCGGTTTCTCAAACAATACCTTCGCCATTTTCTTGTAGGTTGGGTGTAGCGTAGCGAAACCCAACATCTTTGTTGGGTTTTGCAACGATTTTGTTGGGTTGCGCTGTCGCTCCACCCAACCTACGAATAGTATTTTTTATTTTGGCGAAGGTATTGTCAAAGAAACCCGGTTTCTTTGATGCCACAAATCCTGCACGGATTGATATAAGAATAGTTTGTTTAGATGTCCGTTACATTATAGGCTAGCTGCTCTGGAATTGTCAAATTATTAGATAGCCCCCTGTCTTCAAATACTTTTTGTTGGAAAAGCGGGGACGACTTATCGAAAGAATGGGAGCATCTCATCGAAGCCAAAATACTGTTTTCTACTAAAAATCTCTTTTCTCTTCCCTGTTGCCTGTTGCCTGTTGCCTGTTGCCTAGAAGCGTCAAATTCTTGGTCTTCTTCAAAATTGAGATGCACCCGAAAGAATCGCTAAAGCGATTACTACGAACTTTACAGGTCGGAAACGTCAATAAGTCCTCCTTGACGGCGGACTACGTTGGAAACCTCCGAATACATACTCCCAACTTTACCGTAATGCTGGGTAAATAAGGAATGACAGCCAACAATTACTAACAACTCCCGCGCCCGAGAAAAAGCTACGTTAACCCGTTCCGGCTTGTTCGCAAATCCAACTTTTTTGTCCTTATTATTCCTCACCATGCTAACAATAATTACTTGCCTTTCCATGCCCTGAAAACGGTCAACTGTTCCCGTCCTAATCTGCAATGAAGGAAACAGTTCCGGGTCTATTTTTTCCTCTATTAGTCGCAATTGGGCGTTATAAAAAGTAATGATTCCTACCTCTTTCCTCGGCAACCCTTCCGCAACTTTCTCAGACCATGCAGCCTCCATTTCAGCACATAACTTCTCGATCGCTTCCACCTCCCTTTCGTTATAAGGAGAAGTGCCCTCCTTTTCCTCGTAAAAACCTTCCCCTTGAGGCATTTTTACCCAGAGAAGATGATGCTTATCCCCGATAATATCTCCAGCCAAACCGTGGAATCTCTCCTTATCCGGTTCCAAAATTCCGCACTGGAGGCGACGGTCGTAAAACTGATTTATCGCTCCCATAATATTCGGATGCATTCGATATTGAACGGTCAGCATTTGTTTGATTTTTTCCGACGCCGCCTCGAAGTGAACTTTAAACAAAGATTCCTCGAAAAAGTCTAACTCTTCTTTCGCGCTTCCCGTCTCTTCGGCAATTTCTTCCATGGTTTTGGCGTTGAGCATTGGCGGCAATTGCCGGTGGTCTCCCACTAATACTAATTTCTTGCCTTTTAAGGCAGGGATTAACATTTCAGGGGGCGTACATTTGCTCACCTCGTCGATAATAACTACGTCAAAATTATTGAACTCTTCTGCAAATTCTTTACTCGCCGCTTGGACGCAGGTTATACCGATCGCGTTGGCATTATCGAGATAAATTCGCCTTAAATCGTTACTATCTTTTTCGGAAGGTTGCCGCAATTTGGCGACCCAATCTTCCACAAAGTTTTGATAGCGATTTAAGTAACTTTCTTCTCCTTCTAATTCCCCCTGCCAATTTGAAAATTGAGTCTCGAATTTCCTCAAATACTCTATGGCAAATAACCCCGTCGCCGAAACCTCGGGCTTGAGGTTATCTGGGATCTCTTTCCAGGCAGACTCCCACCAGCTACGTTCGGCAATTAAAGCAGGCGATCGCCCCTCTTCCATACCTTTCTTTATCTCGATCGCTTCGGTTTCCAACTCTTTCATTTGCCGATCTATCTCCTCAACCTTCTCCCCAATTTGCCCCTCTTGACTTTCGAGTTTAGTTTGAATATCCGACAGCACGGACAAAGGTTCCAAACCAGGAATTAACTCCTCCAATTGACCCATGGCGCTTTCCCAAGAATCTACCAAACCAGAAAAATTCTCCCTCTGGTTCAACACTTCTAAAGGTTGGCGCTGGAGATATTCTCCAGCCAAATCCCGCAACTTTTTCGGGGCAATCTTCTCCTGGCTTAGTTGTTGTAAAATCTCCTTAATCTCGCCATATTTCCCATCCGCATCCTCCCGACTTTTTAATAACTGCTCTTCGAGGGCAGCTAGGGGTTCTTTATTTTCCGCAAGCCATCCACTCAGCCCTTGAATTTTAGTTTGTAAAATCTCGATTTTTCCTTCCGTTTCTTGCTTCATCGGCCCCAAACAGCGGCGGGTATTATCCAGAATAGTATCGAAGATATTTTCCATCATTGCCATCAAGGTCGCTTGGAGATTCTCCGGCTTCCAGGCGGGGCGATATTTCGCTTCCATTTTATTCAAAAATAAGCGAGTTTCCTTAATAACTTCTTCCCTTTCCTTTAACTCTAAATCTTGGTAAACCAGAAATTGTTCCGTTATCTTTTTCCACTCCGATCGCTCCTGGGGAGATAAAACCAAAGGCACTTTGCTCAAAGTCAGGTGCAAAAACTCGCTAAAGCGATATCTCTTCCCTTTAACGTTGGTAAAATTCCGAGAAGCCTCCGCATTGAGCGCAACTTGCAACAAAGTCCAATCTGCCAACTGATTAATAGGAATATCTCCATAATTCGGCAAAATTTCAATGTTGAGAGAACGAGCGATCGCCAACAAAGCCCCTGGTAACTCGATTAAATCCATGCTAAAAGCTCGATCGTTTTCCTGGCATTGCCACAAAACTTGATAAATGCGATTTTTTCCCGTCTTAAACCAAGTACCAGCAGCCCCAACCACTGCATCTAGATCTGCTTTTTTCCTTTCCAACTTCTGGAGGCTTTGTTGCAATTGCTGGCAAGCTGCCTGCTGCTGCTGGTACTTGCTTTGCAACTCTTGAAACTTCGCTTCATTTTCTTGCCAAAGTTCCGCCGCCGCCAAAGCAGGAGACATGGCCGCCGTCAGAGTTTTCCCTAACTCCAACCCCTCGCCAAATCTCTCCAGATAAAAGCTCACATCCTCACTCAGCCAACCTGCCAAACCAAAGGCGCCTCTGTCTGGAACTTCCAAACCAAATTGGCGAGCTAAATCTCTAGCTTCGCGCACGTTTGCTAAAAACTCATCCACCGCCTTCTCCTCTCTGGCGTAAGGTTGGAGGCGGGGTAAAAATCCCGTAACTTCCTCATCCTCCCAATCTACATCCGGCCCGGAGGCAAAAAACCGCTCCAAAGCAGAGATTAAAGATTTTAATTCCTCGCCTCCCGTTTGGATGTCCGCGAGTTCGGTTTCTAAAGCTTTGCGGTTTGCTTCTATATTAATGAGGCGATCGCTCGATTCCCGGTCTCCCTCGACCTTCTCCTCCTCCAATTCCAGATAAGCAGCAAATCGCGGCCTAACTGCTAACAATTTCTGGAATAGTTCGACCCGCCGGCCTCGCCCCTGGATATCTGTTTCGCAATAGTCGGCGGTATTTTTTAACCAAGTGCCGATAACCCGATCCTCCAGAAACGCTTCCCCTTCTTCCTGCACCTTTTCAGCCTTTCCCTTCCGCAGGGCGCGGATTATCGGGCTGCTAACCAATCGGCTCAAAGCGTTGTCAACTGCCAAATTTGCCTGGGAGGCGATTAAAGTCCGCCCGCCCCGCAGAGCCACTTGGTAGCAAATCTCGGCAATAACTGTAGTTTTGCCGGTACCGGGCGGCCCCTGAATTAAAGCTAAATCTGGAACCGATAAAACAGTCTCCACTGCTGCAACTTGCTGGGGGTTTGCGGAGGGGAGGAGCAAATCTCCTGGTTGGAGTTTGACATTTTTTTTCGGAAGGCGGGCGCTGGCGACGTCGAAAAAAAACTCCCCTAAATAAGGATTCTGGGAGCGACCTTTTTTCAAATCTTCTAAAGCTCTTTGTTTGCGCTTGATTTGAGCGATTTCCCCGTAAGCCTCGAAAAATAAGAAGCCGGTGGCGGGGAGTTTGCCTTTTCCTTTGGCGAGGCGATCGACCAATTCGGCATCCAGCATGGCTCGGATTTTGCTCTCTGCCCAGTCGATATGTTCCACCCAACCTAATTTTTGGCGATCGCGACGTTCTCTGGGATCTGCTTTAGCGTCGTAAAAGTTGATATCTTCGTTGCGAGATTGGAAAAGTCGGCGCCGAAAGTCCTCTCGGTCGAGGGCTGTTTCTGCGGTTCCATCCAGAGTCGCCCCTGGGATATCTATTTCAAAGGTAATTTTTCTAGTGGCGCTGCCGTAGTTATGGGAGAGGAAGGGCACGCAAAATTGCCGCTTTTCTGCCTGGCGGCGTTCGATTTCTACAAAGGTCGTCCATCCCTGCAACTGTTCTTCCGTGGGGAGGCGATCGCTGGCGTACTGGGCCTTGCTTATTCGCTTTAAGCTTAATTTCGGGATGCCCCGCTGGTATTGCTTTTCGGGAACTAAGCGCAGGCGAAAGCGAACGGTAAATCCGTCGGGTTGTCCTCTGTGGGGCAAGAGCAAGCGAGCGGAAATTATTCGCAAACCTCCGTAACCGTCGGTATTGACGGCTGCTACTAAGCTCAAAGTTTTGTCGCGCTTCCTGAGAGTCTCCGGCCACCCAGCATCGTTACCGTCGGTGGCGAGGGTTAGTTCCCAGATTTCTTCATCTTCTTCTTTCCCCGGTTTTTGTCGGCGGATGTAGAATAGCTGCCCTTCGCTGCCCAAAAGCTCGAACATTAGGGCTTCGGCGCGATCGCGTTTCTGCCAAAATTCTGCGTCTTTATCGATGTCGCCCTCATCTCCCACTGCCCGGATAAAGCTCTCTGCTGCCTTGCCCATAAATTTATAGCCCCAGTCTTGGCAACCCAAGGCGGCGAATTTCTGTTTTTTGCTGGGGGCGAGTTCTTTTTCTACAGCGGCGATCGCTTTTGGGGCGACGATTTTTGCCGATACTTCTATTTGTCGTTTTTCCCCCGCCCCCTCCAGAAGGATAAAACCGGATAAGTTTGTTCCTGGGGGGATGCCGGTGGAGTTGAGGACTATTTCTAATTTTTGCCATCCCGGGGAGAAGCGATCGCCTTTTATTTGCAACCAGTCTAGCTCGCAGACTGCCTCGCAAGGCTCTGCCAGTTGGATTTCCCAGGAACCGGCGAGGGCTCTATTGGTTTCTATTTCTTGAAGATCGATAACTGTCGGCAAGTCCCAGGTTGCTCCCTCCCACTCGACGTTTTCCGCCACTCCGGTTAATCGGACTCTATCTAAAATGGGGGTTGCGTCCGGTTCGGCAAAAAGAACCGTCGCGCCGACGTCGCCGCCGACGGTGCGTTCGATCGCTAAATTTTCGAGCCGCACTCCTGGGACTTTTACTGTTAAGGCCGGTTCGTCGGCAGTAAAAATGATGGTATCTGCCCCAGCCCCGGTCAGGGTAATGGATTTGGCGATCGCAAACGGTCCTTTATATTCTCCAGGGGCTAAGAAGATCGCGCTGTCATCTCCCACCATTTCTAGTAGGTCGGCAAAGTTGGACGGATCTGCTGAAAATTTTTTCATGGATGGTCCCGGTGTGGCTTGGTGATTGACTGCAAGAATTCCAATCCTAGCAGCGATCGCGACCTTACGCCCAACCACAGAAGTATTGACATCATATTTAAAATATGGTATTTACTTCTAAACTTCATTAAAATCTAGCCCCACTATTTTCCCAGGGCCATCCCCTAAACATTTTACTTTTATTCTTGACATATTATTTAAAAAATGGTATGTAAATTAGAATCCTAGATTCCGGAGTGATGCTCAAGCAGTCTCAAAAACTTGACCTTAAAAGAAAAATGTGGTAACATTTTTAGACCTAACGGGAGCCAGTTTGCAGGTTCGAGGGCGAACGGGCCCCGCGTAGGGTTGGCAACATCGCTCCGAAGCACGTCAGCGGGTGGAAAGCGACTTTTTCAATCGACTAACATCAAGAACAAACGTTCCAAAAATTTTCGACTTATATAGCAATTCTTGAATCGGTGAAGTACACCCCGATCGATCCCCCGTTCATCCCCCTTAAAAAGGGGGACTTAGAATTGTTCAGGCTCCCCCCTTTTTAAGGGGGGCAGGGGGGGAGCGAAAATGTACTTCACCGATTCGATAAACGCTATAAGCATTGAATTATTTAATAAAAAAAACTTAAAGGGAAGCGTTTAAATGATAGGGCAAGTATTAGAAATAGAGGATATAAAAAGAGCAAACAGCCCCGAAAAAATAGCAGCTTGGTTTGACAAACTAGGTTATAATGTCGAAGTAGAACAGGTAGATATAGACGAATTAGGACTGCCGACTCGGTGCGATGAAGCTATCTGCGACGCTCTCTCCATAACCAACTTCGACCTACCAGATTTACAGATATTATTATTAGAATTGCGAGAGGAAGAATTTAAAAGCGATCGCGCCATTCATTACAGGCTATTAACCATTGCCAATAGCCTCCACAAAACCGAACCTAATTTATTGCTAATTGCCACCCAGAATTACCAGCAATTAGTCATAGCAAGTCCGAGGAAAAAAAGCGATAATGCCGGCAGTTTGAAACTCCAAATAAAATGGTGGCAAATAGACAGTAAAAATCCTACCCATTACGACTTATTCTGGTTAGAAAATATAATCGCCGCGCACCGAGAAGTCAGCCTGGGCCGGAAAAAATTAGAACAAGAAAATGTAGAAGGCTACGAGCCAGATGAAGAGCCGCCCGCCGCGCAATATTCCGAAGATAGCTTGCGAATTCATCAACAGGAAATTAATCGAATTTCTCGACTGCGGGCCGAAGAAGAAGTAGAACTAGCCAAGCAAATAGAAGAGTTATTAGTATTAGAAAATATTAAAGAAAAACTGGAAAAAAAACTGGAGCGAGAACCAGAGGAGCAAGAATGGGCAAAAGCAGCTAAAATGAGCCAGCAAGAATTGCGCGATCGGCTGCATAAAGGCAGAGAAGCGAGGGAAAAAATGGTCGTTTCCAACCTGCGATTAGTAGTATCAATTGCCAAAAGATATAAAAATCGCGGGCTCGATTTTCCCGATTTAATTCAAGAAGGAACCTTGGGGTTAATTCGAGGAGCGGAAAAATTTGACTATCAAAAAGGTTATAAATTTTCTACCTACGGCATCTGGTGGATACGTCAATCAATTACTAGGGCAATTTGCGATTATTCTCGCATAGTCCGCCTGCCAGTTTATCTCCACGAAACAATCTCCCAACTGAAGAAAACTATTAAGCTAATGTCAGAAGAAGGCATTCCCATCGCCGAAGAAGAAGTCGCTACTCGGATGGAAATGACTGCGGAGAAATTACGATTTATTATAAAATGCGCCCAACCGACTTTATCTCTGGACTCTGGCGGTTCGCAAGTCAAGAATTATTACACGATTCATTCCGTTCAATCTTTTGCAAACACACCAGACAGCTACGTTTTAGAAAAGTGCCTTCAAGAAGATCTAGACAGGGTATTAAAAACTCTAACCGACCGCGAAAGACTTGTTTTGCAAATGCGATTTGGTTTAGACGACGGTCGCGAAAAAACCCTTAAAGAAATAGGCGATACATTTAATCTAACGAGGGAAAGAATTCGTCAAATAGAAGTAAAAGCATTGCGAAAATTGGAAGATCCCAGACGCAACCGGGTTCTTCAAGAATACATGAACTAATTAATAATTAATAATTAATAATTAATAATTGTCGGATGTTTAGTCAGAGTCTCGCCTGTTCCCCCGTAGAACAGGCGTCTCGCCTGTTCCCCCGTAGAACAGGCGTCTCGCCTGTTTCCTGTCACTAACAACAATACCTTCGCCATTTTTTTTTTGTAGGTTGGGTGGAGGTTCGTTCCACCCAACATCAACGGGAGCAAAATTAAACGATTTTGTTGGGCCCTGCGAAGCTACACCCAACCTACTAATGGTATTTTTTCGCCATCAGGCGAAGGTATTGTAACAACTGACAAACTCAAACGATATGTGGGAGCATCTCATAGTTGCAAAAATTAAATATTCCTATTACCCATTACCTATTACCTATTACCAAAAAGCGTCAAATTATCGGGTTTCTTCAAAATTGAGATGCACCCCGATATGTAGGTTAATTTCTGGATTGAGAGGCATTATTTTCTGTGTCGATATTTTGCTCTTTTTCCTCATTAGCATTCTCTTTAGTTTCGCCTCCTTTATCTGAGTCTAATAAACCAGCACCGCGCCAGAGCATACTAACGAGCATTACTTGAGCTAATGCTTTTAACTGTTCTGAGTTATCTTGCTGCATGACTTTAACTTTTTCGTTGGCCTCCATGTTCCTCCTCCTTTTTCCCTAGTTATCAACTTACTTCCTGGAAATCCTTTTAAAATCCGGTAAACAAGCAACTTTTTGTCATAAAAAGTCTCTTCTAAAAAAGAGCATTTAGCCGGAACTTATTTATTACTTAACATCCTTATCTTCTCCTTTGTCAACTTGGTTTCATCCAGTTTCATAATTGTCACTCTTTACTAGATTAATGCAGGGAGTGGAACTCAATAAAAACAGGCGACTATTAAACCTACAATTTCACTATCTCCTATTTCGCAAACTATCCACAGCGATCGAAAAGCTGGATAACCGAGGATCTCGGACACATAATTTGAAAATTTGTACTGTTATAATCAGCTAGACAATCTGCCTGTGAAACGGGGTTTCTCTCAACTATCCGAAGAAACCCCCTTTCTAAAAATACGATTTGCGACTCTTTAGGCAATACTGAGTCCTTCCTGGGGCAAGAATGCAATTCCCCATTCCCAATTAAAAACATCCAAAATCCAAAATCCAAAATCATAGTCCCATGTCTCGTTCTCAAGCGCTCTACTCGTATATCCTGGCCAGATTAATGTTGGCCCCTCTAATGTTGTGGACAATTACCACAATTGTATTTTTGCTGTTAAGGGCAACTCCTGGAGACCCAATAGATGCGATTCTCGGGCCCAGGGCATCGGCCAGTGCCAAAGAAGCATTGCGATCGCAACTAGGTTTAGACAATTCCCTGCTGGAACAATACCTAGATTACATGAAAGACTTGCTAAGTTTTGACTTAGGAAATTCGATTACCAGTCGCGGGGAGTCAGTCTGGGAAATCATCCAAAATCACTTCCCAGCAACGGTAGAATTAGCAGTATTTAGTATGGCGATCGCTCTAATTTTTGGCATCACCATAGGAGCGATCGCTGCCTCGCGACCCAATACAATTTTAGATGTATTCGGTCGTTTATTTGGCATCATTACTTATTCAATTCCTCCCTTCTGGGCCGGCATGGTTTTACAGCTAATATTTGCCGTACAATTAGGTTGGTTTCCCGTAGGCAATCGCTATCCTATCTCCAGCATTCCGCCTCCAAATATTACAGGATTGTACCTCGTCGATAGCCTCTTAACTCTCAATTTAAACCAATTCTTTTTAGCTTTATATTTCCTAATTCTTCCTTCTTTAACTTTAGGCATTCTTATTAGCGGAATCTTCGAGAGAATAGTGCGAGTTAACCTCAAACAAACCCTAAAATCGGATTATGTAGAAGCTGCCAGGGCCAGAGGGATTCCCGAAATAAAAATCTTATTCGCCCACGCTCTAAAAAATGCAATGATTCCAGTAATTACAGTTCTGGGATTAACTTTTGCCGCATTATTAGGAGGAGCGATATTAACAGAAGTCACCTTTTCTTGGCCGGGATTGGCAAATCGATTGTACGAAGCGATTAGTTTGAGAGATTATCCAACCGTGCAAGGAATCGTAGTATTTTTTGCAGCCATTGTAGTAATGGCTAGCATTTTCATCGACATTTTAAACGCCTATATCGACCCCAGGATTAGATATTAAGTAGAACAGGCATCTTGCCTGTTCTCCCAAACTTTTCTTCTCAATTGTTAATTGAAAAAATGTTAGAAGATGCAGCAAAAAATACTCCATCAGGAGGATGTAAGTTTCGCGGGAGCGATCGATAATAGGAGCGAAGAGAATAGGAGAAATATAAAATGAAAAAACTATTATTACCGCTTACCGCTGGTTTATCGAGTTTCTTAGCAATCTTAACGGGGGAGGTAGCTTTGAGCGAACAAAACTCCTTAACCTCTCAATACCCCAGAGCAAATAACCCAGAGACTTACAAACCGGTTTGTTATATGCGAACCGACGGCGGTGCAGTTCTAAATCTCGAAAGCGTCTGCGAAAGCGATAATGCCAGCGATATCGGCGAAGAAGCAAATAACAATCCCCAAAACCTAACTCCTGCTAGAGACGATCTCTCCACCGAAAACCCGGTAACTCCGATGGAACAGTTACCGCCCCAGGAGGAGACTCCCTCGAATATAGAAATTACGCCAGACGGTGTAACTACAACCGATGGAGGTATCGAAGTTCAAACAGAAACAGACATGGAGGAGTCCGATACTAATATCCCCATCCGCGAAGGAGACGGTCTGGAGGAGTCCGATACTAATATCCCCATCCGCGAAGGAGACGGTCTGGAGGAGTCTGGTACTAATATCCCCATCCGCGAAGGAGAATAGGTAATTGGGGAAGGGGTAAGTAGTCGTGCAAAATAATTTAAACAAAAATTCCCCTGCGGACGACACCTGTATTAACGCTGTATCGCCATCCTGACGAAACGTCCGACAATTATTAATTATTAATTATTAATTATTAATTACTGTCGGACGTTCTTGCCTCGATGTGCAATTCCCCATTCCCCATTCCCCATTGCCCAAGGACAATTACCCGTTTAATAGTTTTTTAAATTCATTAACAGCGCGGTTGAAAGGCTGCTGGCTGGAAATAAAAGCGCGGGCAGTATTGCGTCCGGGCATCCCAGAGATAGAACCTCCCGGATGGGTACCGGCCCCAGTTAGAAGCAACCCTTCTATGGGAGTTTTATAATTAGCCAACTCCGGCAGGGGGCGGAAGAAAACCATCTGGTCTAGGGTCATGTCCACATGATAATAATTGCCCTTATAAGCCCCTAGCCTTTGGCCTAATTCTGCCGGACTTTCTACGCGACGGGCAATTATCGAGCTCTTGAGATTGGGAGCGTAGTCTGCTAGTTTATCTAGTACCTTGTCCGCCACTTGATGCTTCAATTCATCCGTCCAACCGGTACCGTTTAAACCCGTCCCTTCGGCATCGGCTATTTGATAAGGGGCAAAAAACTCTATCCAGAGAGTGTGTTTGCCATCTGGTGCCATTGAGGGATCTAATACGGTCGGCACTACTGCATACATCGACGGGTTGCTATCGGGAATTTGCCCCAAACCGCAAAGAGTGTGGGCCTGTTCTACATGCCTTACGGAATCGGCAATTAAGACCGAACCGATGAGATATTCGTCTTTATGGTCGTATCGCTCGAAGCGCAGAGGTTCCGATAAAGCGCAGTCAATTTTGAGGATAGTTTCGTTATTATTAACGATCCTGCGTTCCAGTCGCGATCGCAAATTGGGATCTGCTGCATCGATATCCCCGGCATCGACCAATTGTAAGAACAAACGCTTGGCATCGATGTTGGAAATCACCGCTTCGGTTGCCAAATATTCTTTATTACCGTTGACTCGCACTCCCACGGCGCGACCGTCATCGATTAATACTCGCTCCACCTGTTGCTCCGTCTGTATTACGCCGCCCAAAGCTTGCACCAAATTAGTCAAAGCTGCGGTCAGGGCACCGGTACCGCCGCGAGGTCTCGACATTCCTGGGTTGTGCCGCATTGCCATCATCATCGCGCCGACGGCCAAACCTTTTTGAGAAGGGGGGGCGCCTATTTCTGCTGCCAGTCGCGCCAGAGGAGCCCTTACCACTTCGGTATCGAACCACTCCTCGACTAAATCTTGGGGACTTGATAGCATAGTCCTGACCAAATCTAAGGCTTTTTCGACACCGCCTGCCACTGCGAGAACGTCTTTTATCGTGTCGAAGTCGTAGTTGCTCGCGATATCAATAATCGATTTTGGCGAAGCGTTGAATAGGGGAATGACCGCGTTCATCACTTTCTGCCAATAGGAAACAAATTCTGCGTATTTTTTGGCGTCGCGATCGCTATATCGGGCTATCTCAGCACAAGTCTTTTCTACAGAACGATGTCCTAAGAAATACTTACCGTCAGGAAAGGGACAAAATACTACCGGGTCGCAGTAAAGATAGTCTAAACCGTATTTTTTTAGTTCTAACTCTTCTACTATCGGGCCCAGATGGATAAATTCGTGGTCGATGGCGCAGAGATTGAATTTAAAGCCGGGGGCTTCTTCGGGCATGATTTCCTCAGTAGTGGCTGCCCCTCCGACAACGGAGCGTTTTTCTAGGAGTAAAACCCGGTATCCCGCTTTTAACAAATAAGCGGCACTGGTAAGGCCGTTATGACCGGCTCCAATGATTATGATATCATATTTTTCCATCGATTTTACTTGAAAATTAGGGAACGATGGTTTTATTATTACATCTACTGAGCGATTGTGAAATCTGTCCCCAGACTTATTGTTTTTTTTATTGTTTTATCGTCGATCGTTTTCTGACTTGGGTGCATCTCGCTTTTCTAGACTAACAAAGTCTTCCCACTTACAACTTCCCTAAAGCCACTTTTTTTCAAACTTTATTGGCAATTAATCGACCCGATTATTAATAAGTTAAAACCTGGTTTATAGACGACGAATATCCAGGATTGTATCCATTCATTTTTAGCAGCAGCAACAGGGCTATTCTTCTTTGAAATTACGCAATATTTGCTCTAACTTTATCTTAGTTTTGTCGATCTTTTTTATGGTGTAATTATTGAGAAGCTCTGGAGCGTCTATTTTCTGTTTGAGAGCATGAAACACAGCGGAACAAAGTTCGATCGCTTCGGTTTTTAGGTGCAGTTTTTTCAGTTTCATCACCCGCGCAGGCCAACCGCTAGATGCAAATGGTTCGATAGCAATGGCTCTTTTGTAGCAGGCGATCGCTTCTGGATATTTATTTATTTTTAAGAGCGCGTCTCCTTCTGAATACCAAGCCAAATAATTTTGAGAATCTAATTCAATTAGTTTATCGCAAATATTTATAGCAGCTTTAGTAAGGTCAATTTTTGAGCCTCTTCGAGGCTTTTCTGGTGCGGATTCTTCTCTGGTGGTTTGCCCCAGAATATTACTACCAAAATTTAGATCGAGCCAAGAATGGGTGTATTCTGCATTGAGTTGCTCTGCTTTTTTAAAAATAGAGAGCGCTCGTTCTAGCTGGCCTTTTTGCCATAATTTATGACCTTCTCTGACTAAAACTATGAGGTCGTCCTCTAATATAGAGCAATCTAAATTAGCGTTCATATGTTCTTCCATTTTTAGTATTTCTACGGAAAGTTTTTCAAAATCGTACTATTTTACTTTCTATTTCCGATCCACCCAAACAGGAATAAGAGAAAAAGGCGGACTGCTGTTAATTTAGATATCGGTCCCAAGACGTAGATGAGAATGGTTCTCCCAGGCTTCGGCGTTTATCTGTATTTTCCTGGATAAATCTGGTAAAAACACGGATTAGCGTTTATTATAACATCATCGATCTCGATTAGCCCATGGGTTAAGCACGAGTAAAATATGCTGCATCTGGGTGTGCCTTAGTTTCGCTGCGGAAATACCCTAAAATATCGGGCGATACAAATAGCGATAAACACAAAGATGTCATTTTTTTATGTTAAGTTCCTAACAAAAACTTATGACATTGGCATTCATTACGGTAAATCCCTTAATCGTGCAACCCCTCGATCGTAAAACTGCTTTTAGCAGAAAATTACTTTGAAAATAAGTGGAGATGTTGGCGTTAGTTCGTTCTCGGGTGCTATAATTAGAGCGGCTACCAGGAGGAAAACTTATGGATTGGCAAGAATTACGCAAAGAAGCTTATAGTTTATCGGTGTACGATCGCCTGTTGTTGATAGAGGCGATCGTTACTTCGCTGTCTGACGAACTCCGTCCCCCCGAACCAATACCAGAAGGAGTGGTGGAACGCTGGCGGGGGTTTTTTAAAACAGATGGACCACCCCCAACTGATGAAGAGGTCGAAAAGATGAAGGAAGAGCGTTTGGAGGAGAAGTATCTGAAATGAAAATTTTGCTAGATACTAATATTGTTTTGGACTGGGTGTTGGAGCGAGAGCCATTTGTAACCGATGCGGAAGCTCTAATACAAGCTGTCAAGACCAAACAGGTCAAAGGTTATCTGACAGCGAAAACTGTGACTGATGTTTTCAACATTGCTAGAAAACCAAAGGGGGCTGTTAGTGCCAAAGCATATATCGCCGAAGTTCTGACCTTCATGCAAAGTAGATGCAATTGTGACGCGCAATTTTGCGGGTTTTGTGGATTCGCCGGTGCCGATAAAGTCTGCTGGGGAAGTATTGGCGCAGCTTTTTTAATAAAAATCGCACTCACTGAAACAGCGAGCTTTTCAGTGAGTGCTATGTTTGTTGGTAAATGGATGTTTATTTGATGTCGTCGCAGAGGTTTTTGTTTTCGTGGTCTTTGGGTAAAGTATTGAGATAGTCGCGCACCCAGTCGCAACCGCGTACCAGCAAATCGTCGAGATTTAAGTTCCAGAGTTTGAGAGTGCCATCGTCGCTAACAGTGGCGATGACATCGCCACTGGGGCTAAAAGCAAGAGATTCGATTAGATGGTCGTGTCCTACAAAGGTGTGTATTAGAGTGCCGTCGGGTTTCCAGAGTTTCAGGGTTTTGTCGTGACTCGTGGATGCAATTAGATCGCCCTTGGGACTGAAAGCGACACCAGTAACGATACCGCCATGTCCTTCGAGAGTTTCTATAAGAGTACCATCTGGTTTCCACAGTTTAATAGTCTTATCTGCACTCGCTGAGGCGATCCGGTCTCCACTAGGACTGAAGGCGATACTATAAATTACGCCATCATGCTTTTCGAGGGGATTTATCGAAGAGCCATCACTTCTCCATAGTTTAAGATCTCCGTTGAAGCTTCCTGAAGCAATTAAGTCTTCCCTGGGGCTCGAAGCAACGCTCATAACCCAAAGCCAATCTTTATCCCCTTCGAGAGTCTTTTTCAAATCACCATTAAGTTCCCAGAGTTTAATAGTATTGTCGCCGCCAGCAGTGATAATTAAATCGCCGTTACGACTAAAAGTAATGTCATAAATCGGTTTATCATGGGCTGGCCAGGAGCCAGCGGGACTGCCGTCAGATTTCCAAAGTTCAACTTTACCATGTTTATTACCAGTAGCAATCAGATCGCCCTTGGGGTTAAAAGCAACACTGTTGAGATTACTGCTGCTTTTTTTGGAAGTAATGGCAGTAGCATTCGAGTCCAAGAGATAGAATTTCCAGTCGTAACACGCCAAGGCAATTGAATCGCCTTTGGGACTGAAAGCGATACGCCTGCAATGATATCCATCGAAGGTGTCTGCGAGAGTATTATTTTTCCACAATTTTAAGGTGTAGTCTTGACTAACCGAAGCAATTAAATTGCCTTTTGGACTAAACACAGCATTGTAAACTACATCGGTATGCCCTTCAAAAGTATCTACTAAGTTACCGTCAGGTTCCCAGAGTTTAATAGTTTGATCGGCACTGGCAGTAGCAATAAATTTGCCATCGCTGCTAAATGCAATCCCATAAATGGAACTACTATGTCCTTCAAGAATGCGTATCAAGCTACCATCAGGTTTCCAGATAATTGCCTTGTTGTCAGAACCCGCAGAAGCGATTAAGCTACCATCGCGGCTAAAAGTAACGCTTGAGACATTTTTTTCATGCCCTGTGAGAGTTTTAAAAAGACTGCCATCTTCAGATTTCCAGAGCTTAACAGTCCGATCCCTACTGGCGGTAGCAATTAGCTCCCCATTGGGACTGAAAGCAACGCTGTAAACTTTATGTTCTTGATGTCCTTCGAGAGGTTTAAAGAGACTGCCGTCGGCATTCCAGAGATTGACAATACCATCAAAACCAGCAGTAGCAATGAGGTTGCCATTGGGACTAAAAGCAATGTCGTTGATTCGATCGCTATGCTTTTTCATGGTTATCGCCGTGCCATCAGACTTCGAGAATTTGACCGTACCATCTTCAGCGCCAGTTACTATTAAATCCCGTTTGGGACTGAAAGCAACTCTATGAACTGGAGAGTTATGCTTTACGGTGAGTAATGGTTCGGTTTTATCTAAAGTCCAAATTTTTGCTGTCGTATCTCTGCTAGCGGTAGCAATTAGTTCTTCGTCTCCATAAGCTTGATGATATCCGAACGTTACCCTATAAATCGGAGCGCTATGTCCTTCAAGGGTGGCAACCAAAGTTCCATCCTCTTTCCAAACTTTGGCAGTGTAGTCGGAACTTGCCGAAGCAATTAGTTCGCCATTACGGTTGAAGGCTACACCATTGACATACGACTTATGATTCAAACTCTTGTAATCCTTGAAACCCTGCCAATACACGATTTTCCGTAGCATATTGATCGCTTGAATTCTGGTCTCAGTTGTCGCCCAGCTTGCATCTTTCAACTCTTTCCCTAGCTTAATACCTTTAATAAACGCATTCAAATTTTGAGTTAAATTCAAGTCCAAGTCAATCGCTTTAATACGGCCTCTCATTTTACTATTCTTGGCAATTTGGTTGCCGATGAAAGCCTGCTGCAATAGTAACCCTGTTATTAACAAAAATGCAGCTAACCCCCAGGTCTTTTCTTGCCGCCGCTGCCTTCGCTTCTTCTCCTCCGTCTCCCGCAACTCCCCGCTCAACCGAATAAACTCTTGCTCCTCATCACTCAACTCCTCCAAACGCTTCTCAAACCACTCCTGCGCTTCCAGCAAAGACGCACCCCGCAACAACTCCCCCTCATCCTTATTCTTCTTCTCCCATTCCCGCATCCTCTCCCGCAGTCGCTTCTGCCAAGTTCTAAATTCCCGACTCCCCTCGATCCACTCTCCCAAAGTGCCCCACTCTCGAATCAACGCCTCGTGGATGACCTCCACCGTCTCCTCCCCAGTCTCGTTGCTGCCCGTCACCACCAAGCGACTATCGGCCAAACGTTTGATTAAATCCCAGTTTTCTACTCCCACTTCCGCCGCCGTTGCCAGTCGCCGAGTATCTTGGGTGCCTTCTCCGGGGCTGACTAACTGGATGAAGGCTCGCCGCACTCTTTCTCGCTCTTGCTCCTCAAGCTTGTTATACTCTTCATCGGCATATTTAACCAAAGCTTGCTCCACTCCCCCAATTTCGTCATAAGCTACATGGGTTAATTTTCCCCGACTTTGTTTTTCCCACAATTGGGCGAGGGCAAATTGCAATAATGGCAAATTCCCCGGTTCTTCCCCCACTGCTTCTAAAATACGATCGCTCAATCCCGCTTCCAGTTCCACATCTAACATTTTCGCCGGTTTGATAATCGCCTCTTCTAACTCCTGACGGTTCATCGGTGCTAATAAAAAGTTGGCATTTTTCAGGGCATCGGTAAAGGAGCGATCGCTCAAAGCATAACCGCAAAAGTCCGCCCGCAAGGTCAAAACTAGGGTGAAGTTGGTTGCGGCGAGCAAGGATCCCAGAAATGACTGGCGCAGTTTTTTTTCCCGGCAGAGGGCGTAGAGTTCCTCGAACTGGTCTGCTACGAGCAAAACTCTGCTGTTGTCTTGTTTTTCGGCGATGCGGGTAATGAGATGGGACAAGTCTAAATCTTCTCCCAAAAGTGCCGTTCTCAATTTCTTAGTTTCTACGAGTTTGTCAACTTCGCTGCTTTCGGCTTCCAGCAGCGAGACTAAAGCGGAAGCTAGGTGGTAGAAGGGAGTATTGCCAGGACGAAAAGAAGCGATCGCCCATTTCCCCTTCTTTCGCAAGCGAGGAATTAACCCGGCAAAGACTGCGGAAGATTTACCGCTGCCCGAGGCGCCGATAACTGCTACGAGCGATCGGCTTTCTGCTGCCGTTACCAGTTGGTCCGCCACAGCCTCGCGACCGAAGAAGTATTGCGCGTCGTTTTCACCGAAGGCAAATAAGCCTTGGTAAGGGCAACTTTCCGCTGTTACTGGGTCCGGTATGGTGACGTATCCAAAATCATCGCGCCACTGACGGGAGTCGAGGTTTTGGAGTTGGGTTTTGAGCTTTTTTAAGTCGTCGATGCCTCCCACCCAGCCACTAGCGATGACGTTATCCATAAAGTTAAGCAATCCCTGGGGACCGTCGGTTTTGACGACGACATCGATGAGGGTGTTAAAGAAAGTGTGGGTATTGCCAGCAATATCGATATTTTGGGCGAGTTTGCTTAGACCGACGGTATTGATAAAAGCCTGCCGTTCTGGAAGGGTGGAGACGTTGGGGAAGTTGGATAGTAGGTTGACTAGGTTTTGTTGTTGGTTCATTTTGGTTTGAGTGGGTTGGGTGGATGTTTAAAAAACAGTTTTCTCAATTAGCATGATAACTCATTGGGGAAATAACCTCAGTTGTTTGAAGGAACTTTTATCGCCCATAGCCCTGCCCAGAAGCTCTCTTAAATCTACTACTGCGCCAAATTCTATAAACACTTCAAAAAACTTGCGGTAATTTTTCCCCCAATAAACCATAGCGCAAGCCATTGGGGCTCCTTTGCCCGCGCCCTTTCCGTTTTCTAAAAATTTAAGGCGGGTATCGTAGAGGAAGCATACTGCTGTTGCCCGTCCCCAAACATATTCTTTCCAGTGGCTTGTGTTCGCGGCAACCGGCACTAAAGCCAATACTTCGGCATCAAAATGTTTATGTGCCCGAACGCATTTATAGAGCCAGTTTTTAATCGTAGTGTTCCGCTGTCTGTCAGCGCCATAAGGAGGATTTACATATATAGTTTTGTAGTTCCAATCCTTCGCCAGACCGTCGCAAGTAGGTAAGAACCATTCAGTCTTCGCTTTTACTATCGACCACTGATTGGAACACGGATCTAGAGCGATCGGACCGCCAAAGACTTTTTTTACAGCTTCGACGTATTTTGGCGGAGTACACCAGTTGACGCTTTGTGAATTAACTTTTCGACCGGCTGTCATTTTAAAATCTTCCTCCAGTTTTTAGACGACAAGGCTTGAAGCTCGTTTTTGAGTTCGTGAATAGTCATTTTAGCAGGAGAAAGTACGTTAAACCAACTTTCGATGTCTGTAAGGTTTTCTCGGAAATACTCCTGTATGGCTTTATCTGCTGTTAAAGCGATTTGAACTTTTGTGAATTTATTTTTACCTCTGACTCCAGTATAACTGCTCTGGAATGCCTCCTTAACCTCCCTGTATTGTTTATTAGGTTTTAACAATAGTTCCTCCACAAATTGAGCTAATCCGACATCCGTTAAAAACAACAACCAGTCGTATGATTGTGCTAGGATTTTTAATTCTTTATTGCGATCGCTTGATGTAAACCAGTTGCCGTGGTTGCTTACAATTCCCACCGTTAATATGAAGTGACGTAATAAATTTGGATCCTCAGAATTGACAACAGCTTTAAGAAATTGCTCGTAAGGCTCGCATCGCAACTCTCCACTTTCCAAGTTTAGAAATCCATATATTGTTCCATCTGCCATTCTTAATTTTTGAAGGGACGATACAACTTTAGCAACATAAGCGCCTTGCTTTGCCTTTTCGATAGTTTGGGGGCCTTTTTTTATGCCCTCTTCTACACCAACTCGCTTGCATTCAAAGATAGCGAATGGGTGCGACCGGAGCTTTTCAACGGAGATGTTCCACCCTAATTGCGATTTGTCTGCAAGATAAGCTATGACGAGTTCGTTATTCCATTGATATATTACGCACGAATTTCGTAACAATCCCGTTTTAGAAAGTAATTGGTTTGATTTCATGCCTTCCTTTTTCCATTCAATTGTCTTCACCTGCTTTCTGATTTTCGCTGCGGTGAAAGGCAAATCGGTTTCTTTGAATTGGAAAGCTGCAACCTTCTCTGTGGGATGGAGAGAGAACTCAACATTATGCGTAAGTTCTGGATTCGCATATTCGGGAATTCGCCGTTCGATCGCCGTATGATTTTCGTAACCCCATGCCTTTAGTAAATAGAAATTAATAACTTCAACAAGGGTACCCAAAGCGCGACCTGCTGCTTTTTTTGCATCCTTTGCGTAATGGAAAACGTCTTGTGTGAGGGCTTGTTGCAAAGCATCTACAGATTGGTATGGCATCTTTGTTCTTTTTATTGAAAAAGTATTGATATCTCTCGATACAAAAAAGTAGCACTTACTTAAAAATATGCTTTGAAGTAAGTGCTACATTCATTAACTACCAGAAGCAAAATTGATCAAACAATAGCTATTTCGTCAAGCTGTACTTAACTCAGTCACTACCAACTTAATTGACATTTAGCGTTTTGCAGGGGAGAAGTAAAATAAAATATAAAATGACTATTAGGAAGCAACGTTTCTGTTGTCTCGCTGCTAATAGTTTGTGTATCAGTAGTCCATCCAGACTCTGTTTTTCTCTTTAGAAAATATGTGATTGGACCCTTTAAAACAGTAATCTTAAGGCGACCTAGAGAGCGAGTACTGATAGGTATTTTCTGATTTTCTTTCACATCATCTTTCTTTAACTCTGCAATTTTGGGATTATTACTAATCAACGCAAAGACAGACTCTTCATTATCTTCATTGGGTTCGCTAACTATATTAGTAGCAAACAAGTTTTGAGTTTTTTCATCCAAGTCAAGTTTTGTTAAAGTTTCGGAATTATCACCAATAAACGCTAAGACTTGCTCTTCATTATCTTCGTTAAGTTCACCAACTATGTTTGTAACAAACAAGTTTTTAGTTTTTTCATCTGAGTCAACTTTTTCTAAAATTACATAATTATTAACACTTTTTACCAGCAAGTTTTTAGTTTTTTCATCTGAGCTAACTTTTGGTGAAGTTTCGAGACTGTCACTAATGAATAGCAATGCCAAAAACTCTTCATTATTTTTATTAGAGTATGTTTTTATAATAACGCTTTTACACTTAAAAGTGATTTCATTAGTCACTTGATTTCTCCTTAAATACTAAAATTTGTTTACGATAATCTATCAACTGATGTCTTTAGCACAACGAAAGCCGGTTTCTGAATCAGAAAAGCCCAATCTCATCGACCCTCTGAGGAGTGGGGCTTTGCTTTGCCAACTTCCTCCCCTGATAACTAATTGTTCTCTTACAGGTTCTTTGCCATTCTCAAATAATCTTGAGTCGTAGTTTTGATAACTGCTCTGCCAGTAAGAGGCAGTCCACTCCCAAACGTTACCAACAAGGTTATAAACTCCTTGCTCGCTTCGACCTTCGGAGTAGCTATTAACAGGCTGAGTATCTTCTGTTGAATCTAACACATTAGCATATTGAGTTAAAATGTGTTGGTTTCCCAAAAACCAGTTACGGTTTTCCGCACTGCCGGCAGCGTGTTCCCATTCTAACTCTGTAGGTAAGCGCTTTCCTACCCACTTGCAGTACTTGGCTGCTTTAGATGCTGTTACATTAACAACTGGATGTTCTAAAAACTTTTTTTTCTTAAATTTAATCGGATCGTTAGGATCGTCACAGCTATATGCTCGAACGCAGAGACGATATTGACGGTTGGAAACCTCAAACTTGTCTATCTTAAAACTCTTAACCTCAAAATCAAAAGTTGCTTTAAGCTTTTCATTTTTAAACGCATCAGCAAAAATACTACCAACAGTAACAGTTCCGCCAGGGATAAGTGCCATTTCACTGAGACTTATAGCCTTCCAGCGCAAATACCAAAAATAAACGACCGCGCCCATTCCCATTATAAATAGTAAAGCTGCCGAGCCTCTGGATAACTGACTAATTCGCTTCTCCCACTTTTCCCGTTCGCGCAACCCAACGCTCTCCCGAATAAACCCCCGTTCCGGCAAACTAATCTCCTCCCCCCGTTCCGAGAACCAACCCTCGGCCTCAGCAAGACGACGCCCCCGCAACAACGCACCTTTATCCTTCTCCTTCTCCTTCCACTCCCGCAGTTCCGCCCGCAACCTCTCCTGCCAAACCCGAAACTCCCGATTCCCATTCATCCATCCAGTCAGGCGACTCCAACCAGAAATCAACACCTCATGCACCACCTCCACAGTCTCCGTCTTCGTCACCTCATCCCTACCGATAACCACCAAACGCACTTCCTCCTGGTTCAGTCGCAACGCCAAATCCCAATTTTCCTTCCCAATTTCCTCCCGGGTTGCCAGACGGCGAGTGTCTCCAGTACCCGTTTCCTCCCCCGGTTGCACCAACTGGATAAAAACTTGCTTAATCTGTTTCGCGTCGCGGTTTTCTTGCTGCAACTCCCCGTAAACCTTCTGGGCGTACTTACCCAAAGCCAACTTTACACCGCCAATGTCGTCGTAAGCCTTGTGAGTTAGTTCTGGATAGTTACTCTCATCCGCCGCCTCCCAAAGTTGTTTCAGCGCAAACTCCAGCAAAGGCAACTTATCTGGAGGTTGTTTGCCGTTACTATTATTTTCTTCCTCATCCGGCTTTTTATCGATGTCCTCCAAAATCCGCTCCAGCAAACCTACCTCCAAACTAACCCCCCGAGACTCCGCAGGCACAGAAATCGCCTCCCGTAACTCCTCCCGGTTCATCGGCCCCAGATTTTCACTACCAGTTTGCAAAGCATCGGCAAAACGACGGTAGCGCAGGGCATAGTCGTAAAAATCCGCCCGCATGGTCAGCACCAGTTTGAAACCCGGGGCGTTGTCCGCCGCCTCCAGCAAGCAGTCGAGAAATCGCTCTCGCGTCTCCCACTCCGAACAGAGAGTGTAAAGTTCCTCAAATTGGTCTGCCACCAGCAGGGTTGTTTCGGTCTGGGGAGTTGATGAAACTGCTCCTAATGTCACCTGACCTTCCCGGAGTCGCCCCGCCAACTTCCGAACCTCTTCCGCATTGGACGCTCGCCCCAGCAGCGCCCCCGCCAAACTCTCAAAAGGCCGCTTCCCCGGACGAAAAGAGATAACCTCCCAGTTTTCTGGCACTTGCGGAATCAATCCCGCAAACACCACGGAAGATTTCCCGGAACCGGAAGAACCTATGACGGCCACGAGTTGCTCGGCATCTACCTTTTTGAGGAGGCGATCGACAAACTTCTGGCGTCCAAAAAATAAATCCTTATGCTCCCGTTGAAATGCCTGCAAACCTCGGTAAGGACAATCTGGCAGGGACCCCCACTCGGTCCAATCGCTAGGACCGAAAACCCGAAACCATTCTTGGGGAGAGAGAATGGCAATTTCCCCCCGCAGTTGGTGAATTAGTGGAAGGCGATCTATAATGCCGATGTCTTCAGCTTTCCTCAGTTCGTCGATAAAATGGAGTAACTCCTGGCGCTGCTTTCTCAGAAGTTCCACCAAACTGTTAACAAAAACATGAGTGCTTCCTTGCCAATCGATTTGTTTGCCCAGATTCGGTGAAACTAGGTCTTGGATTAAGACCGAACGATTACTGGTTTGGTCGATACCTGGCAAGCTTGAGAGTAAATCGATTAATTGTGTTTTAAGTGCGTTCATCGTTTTCTATTCTATAGATGGATGGTAGATGCACTGTACTTCTCCTAGAATGGAGTTGCAAACCTCAAGGTTGATTTTATGGAGTACCCCTGCCTCTCCGCTAACCCTTGCTGGATGGAGGAATGGGCTTCATCATCCCGTATTTATTAAGCAGCTTTTCGAGATACTCTCGTTGTTCTGATTGTACTCCATCCAGTTCTTTGATGGTATTTAAAAACAACCCCAAAGCTTGGTTATTCTCATCAACGTATCCATAATTCGACAACCACTGAACAATTTGGATAACTGCGAGAAAAGCGCTCCCAGAAAAGTCGATATATGGTGCTAATTTTTCTAAACCTGCCAGTTCTAATATTAGTCGGCGACCCCTTTCGGTGGCTAACTCTGGAATATCTTTTAGCACTGCAATTAGTTGTTTGCGATCTTCTGCTGCTAGATTTATCATTGGCAATTTTACTCCTGTAAATTATACCCAAATAAATGCACTTTATAAGGTGCGCATTGCGCACCCTACAAAAACTAATTAGCTAACAATTTCTTCAACTCCTCTGGCAAGTCTTTAAGAATGCTGCCTATCCAAATTCCTTCGTTGCGATAGTATTTTTTTCCCGTTGCGGGTTCTGGGATATTTCCTCCCGAATGATGCAAAGCTACCACTTCCCAATTATCGTTAAAAACTGGAGAACCGGAAGAACCGGGCTGAGTAGAAGTAACGTATTGAACCACATTTTTTCCTACATATTGAACGAAATTATTCTGCATGGAAATTTGCTTCGGCTGACCCATTGGATGTTGGATAATATTGACGCGATTGTTAACTCGAACGTCCCTCGCAGCTAAGGGCAAATAACCCCATTCTTTTCCCGGTTCTCCTTCTATTTCTACTAAGCTGTAATCTAAGTTTATATTAGTATGAAAAATGCCCCCAGCTTTGCCTCGATATTCGGAAACTGCTTGAGCTTCTCCCAAGAAATTTTCCTCGTAATTAAACCGAAACAAAGAAGTTTGCAGCAGTTCGGCGTAGGGTAAAACGTGATTGTTAGTTAAGAGCAAGTTAGGAGCTACCATAAACCCCGTACCAGCACTTTTGCTATCACCGGTACGAACTCCAATATAAACTACAGATTTAGCTACTTTCATCCCTTGGGCTAAAAAGGCGATCGGCCGTAAAGTATTTTCGCCGATAATCTTTTCGTAAACGCTTGCTGGAGTTTCTTTGCCTCGCCACTCGTCTATCTTCGGAGCGGTGACAACAGGCTCCATCATTTCGTATTTATTAAGGAGTTGACTGATAAATTCTCCTTTTTCTATTCCGAAAACTCCGCTTTCTAAAAGAGAATTTAAAAACTGTCCTAAAGCTTCGCGGTCGTAACTCAAACGTCCGTAGTTGGACAAATAACTAACCATCTGACTAATTGCGATAGAAGGGGCACCAGAAAGGTCAATATTAGTAGCTATTTTTTCTAAACCTGAATTTCTTAACGTTTCTAAGCGAGACCTTTCATTTTTCAACTCATCTACATCTTTTAGGGCTGCAATTAGTTGTTTGCGGTCCTCTGGTTCTAGCTTTACCATTGCGAATTGTTCTCCTCGAAATTGTACCTAGCACGGTTATAGCTTAAAAAATCACATCTGTCAAGTGCTAGCAGTCAAGTTTATTTTTATCGCTAAGATTTCGGATCGATTAAAGGAATTATTAAGTTATATAAAACCAGAACCAGCGAGCCATAAACGGAACGATAAAAAGCTAAGTAAGAAAACGGTTCTCCCAAAGCAAATACCCAGACAATAAATGCTCCCGTGGAAATAGCTATTTGCATAGTAGCTGGTGGTTTGTTTCGTTCCGCAGTCTGCTTGCCGATATAAACTACGGTCAAACCGATAAAAACGATAAATAACACCCATAAAATTGTTTCGGCGGGTACGTCGCTGCTACTTTTAATTAATCCAGTAATAGCGATCCAAGCGCCGACTATTTCCGTGGGAATATATTTAATTAGTTTGTCGAAATATCCATCGACTCTTCCCTCTTCTGGATAGGATTCTAAGTTGTTTTTCTCTTGTTTGGTTACTATTCTGCGTTTCATTTTTAATAGATAATATTAATTAACAATTAACAATTGAGTCCGATAGCAAAGAGTTTCGGTGCGCGGTGCTTATAGATGTAAGAAACCGGGTTTTTTTGAAAAACCCGGTTTCTGGCCGGCGAACTAGCATTGTTATTAGAAAACAACTAGGCAAAAATATTTACACAACACTCCCGATCTAATACCCGTAGAACAGACCGGAATGTCTGTTCGTTATGTAATTAATTTGGCGCGGGCACTTATTATTCACCGATCGCTTCCTCTAACGCAACTCTCATCTCCCCAACCGATGTAGTCGCCGTACCGACCTGACGCACCACCAAACTAGCCGCCAAATTCCCCAACACCGCCGCTTCCCAAAACGAACCCCCAGCGCTCAAAGCCAAAGTTAAAGCAGCCACAACCGTATCCCCCGCACCGGTCACGTCGAAGACATCGGTGCGATTAAACGGTGGAAGGTGCATTGAAGCGATCGCTCCTTCCTCCCCCCTCTCAAACAAACTCATCCCCTCTTCCCCCCGAGTGATGAGAATTCTCTGTGCCCCAGTCAGCCTCAACAAATCTCTTGCAGCGCGATCGAGACTCTCAGCATTAGTAATAGAATAGCCAACAGCTAATTCTGCTTCCGGCAGGTTCGGCGTAAACAACATCGCCCCCGCA
>JAXHVR010000053.1:0-9604 GCA_034189005.1 Cyanobacteriota bacterium
GCATTTTAACCCAAACCGAACGAATAGAAACGGTAATGACCTTCATGGAAGTAGAACCAGAACTGTCCCAACTCCAACAGGCTGCTCCCCGATATCCGGCAGAAGCGACCTGTCTGCAAACCGGTACTTTAATGGTTCTCTGGTTCTTCGTTTTATTAGCGCAATTATTTTTATTGTGGCAGTCCCAAAAAAAGAGCTAATTGCCAGGACAAATTTTCAAGGTGCGCGTCGCGCACCTTACGCAGACCAAACTAAAATTCACTTATTAGGATAAAACCATGTTTTGGAAGAAATCTAAACCCCAAACCAAACCATTTTTTGAATTCACAAAACAGGCCATAGTTGACGAAGATATTATCGGAAACCGTACGGGCAGAGTGCGCTATGCGGGGACTTATTGGAATGCCATAAGCTTGGATAAAGTTAGTATTAAGGAAGGAGAAATAGTCTATGTTATTGGACGAGAAAATATTACTCTTTTGGTAGTAAGAGAACCAGCAAACTAATACCAGTTTTATTTGATATGTGTCTAAAATAACAAGGCTTTAGGGAACAGGGAACAGGCAACAGGCAACAGGCAACAGGGAACAGGGAACAGGCAACAGGCAACAGGCAACAGGCAACAGGCAACAGTTTTGTAGGTTGGGTGGAGCGATAGCGCAACCCAACATCTTTGTAGCAAAATCCAACGATTTTGTTGGGTTCCACGAAGGTCCGCACGACAGGTGCATCTCAAGAATGAAGAAAGCCAAAAATTAAACGCTTTTTCTTAGTAGTCAGTTTTGTAGGTTGGGTGGAGCGATAGCGCAACCCAACATCTTTGTAGCAAAATCCAACGATTTTGTTGGGTTCCACGAAGGTCCGCACGACAGGTGCATCTCAAGAATGAAGAAAGCCAAAAATTAAACGCTTTTTCTTAGTAGTCAGTTGTTAGTTGTTAGTTGGAACGTCGATCGCCTACAATTAACAATTAACCATCGATCGTTAACCAGAGCCAACTATATGCCAGAGGGTGACAGCAAAAAACCAAATATTAAAGAACTGCTGGCAGTCGCTTATATAGGAGTGGCTGTCAGCATTTGCCTGTTGGCAGTTAGGCATATGGGGGGTTTGCAGCAGTTGGAGTTGATGGCATTCGATCGCCTCATGCAACTACGTCCAGACCCCGGACCGGACCCTCGCCTGCTGCTGGTGGAAGTGACGGAAGAGGATCTGGACCGATGGCAGGAATGGCCTTTAAGCGATGGGACTTTAGCGCGAGTGCTAGCAACGCTGCAACGACACGAACCGGCCGCCATCGGTTTAGACCTCGCCCGCAACTTCGCCCAAGGTGAGGGAAACGAGGAATTAGTCGCCCAAATGAGCGAGCCGAATTTTATCGCTATTACCAGCGTCGGCAACCGAGAGAGCGATCGCATCCCCCCACCGCCGGGAGTACCGCAGCAGCAGGTCGGTTCCATAGACGTTCCCATCGACCCGGATGGTGCCATGCGCAGGCATTTGCTCTTCAACTACGATGGCGAGGTCAACTGGCATTCCTTGGCCCTGCGTCTGGCCCGGACTTACATCAAACGAGGCTGCCCCGGATATCGCCCGACTGCAGGAGTTCCTTGTTCGGAGATAAGCGCCAAATTAACCCCAGAACAAGAATATCAGCTAGGGGATGTCGTATTTCATAAATTAAAAACTAACTCTGGCGGCTATCAAACTATCTCTGCGGGGGGCTATCAGATTTTAACTAACTATCGTTCTGCCAACAACGCAGCCAGAACGATTTCTCTAACTAATCTCTTGGAGGAAGATTTCGACCCGGAGTGGGTGAAAGATAAAATAGTTCTAGTTGGAGTCACCGCCCCCAGCTTGCAAGATTTGTTTTTTACTCCCATGAGCGCGATCGCCGAGGATCCTCGGATGCCCGGGGTAGTCATCCAAATACAGATGACCAGTCAAATTTTAAGCGCGGTTTTAGACGGCGATCGCCTTTTCTGGTATTGGCCGGAATGGGCAGAAATTGCCTGGATACTTGCATGGGCGATCGCCGCTTGCGCTTTAGCAGCAGTTTCTCGCAACCCCCTTATTTTAATTATCGGAATAGGAGTGCTATTAACTCTCTTGTGGGGCAGCACTTTTATTTTATTTCTCCAGCAAGCTTGGATACCGGTGGCAGCGCCGACCATCTGGATAATATTAGCAATGGCGGGAATTGTTTTCTATAAAGAATACCAAGCCGAACGCCAGCAACAAATGGTAATGCGACTGCTGGGGCAACAAACATCTCCAGAAATAGCCGATGCCCTGTGGGAAAGTCGCGATCGCCTCCTAGAGTCGGGGAGGTTGCCCTGGCAAAAAGTAACGGCAACCTTATTTTTCTCCGACATCAAAGGCTTTAGCACCATTTCCGAGGAAATGCAAGACGTACCAGAGAGACTCATGGGATGGTTAAACGAATACCTCAACGCCTTGAGCGACGAGGTATTGGCCCATCGAGGAATAGTCAATAAATTTCTCGGCGACGGCATGATGGCTGTATTCGGCGTACCGATCGCCTCTACCACGGAGGCAGAAATAGCCGCCGACGCGCAGATGGCGGTAAGTTGCGCCTTAGCCATTCGCGATAAATTAGTAACATTAAATCGCGACTGGAAGGGGCGGCAGTTGCCAGCAGTCCAGATGCGAGTCGGCATTTTCACTGGAGTAGCGATGGTGGGGAGTTTAGGAGGGAAAAACCGTTTGGAGTATGCGGTCATTGGCGATAGCGCCAATACGGCATCTCGTCTGGAGAGTTCTTTTAAAGATCGGCAGGTTGATGATTGTAGAATCTTGATCGGGAAAGAGACTTTACAATATTTAGACGGTAAGTTCGAGGTAGAAGACTGGGGGTCTTTACCGGTGAAAGGTAAAAAGCAATGCGTGGAAGTTTATAGGGTTATTGGTAAATGTTAGTAGTTCGTAGTTCGTAGTAATCGCTTTAGCGATTGAAAATAGTCTTTTTAAAATCGCTAAAGCGATCGCTACGAACTATTAATAATCGCTAAAGCGATTACTACGAACTATTAAAAATCGCTTTAGCGATTACTACAAACTATTAAAAATCGCTAAAGCGATTACTACGAACTATTAAAAATCGCTTTAGCGATTACTACAAACTATTAAAAATCGCTAAAGCGATTACTACGAACAGCGGTTAAAAATCGCTCTTAATTATTAATTATTAATTATTAATTATTAATTACAAAGGAATCAACTCTGGGAAATTGACCAAAAGCTGGTCGTAGGTCAATTCATCTCCGAGTTGGGCGGGGGAGAAGTGGACCTGGATGCCTCGCAAGCTGCCGTTGTAGTGGAGATTGATTAAAGTTTTTAAAGCTTCCTCCATGGCATCAAAGCTGGCGAGGTCGGTTTCCAGGGCAGGCACTTCCCCCTCGCAAGCGATCGTAATCATTGCCAGCAAATTTCCCGTGGGGGGCAAAGTCAGGGGTTCGTTTTCCTCGGCAAATTCCCCCACTTCCGCCGAACTTAGGTAGCGTCCGGCAGAATCGGTAAACAGTTCGTTAAAATAATCTCCTGCCTCTCCTTCATCCCAGACAACATCGCCCTCGTTAGCGGCAGACTGCCAGTAAGTATCGTATTGCAAAAGAGTCTGACAAAGTTCTACCAGTCCTTCCCCTGCAACTTCTAAATCCCCATCCGCAGCCACGAGCTCTCTGGCAACCCGGTTAAGCACTCCCAAGACGGGGGTTGCCTCGGAACCTCCTAAATGCAGAAACAACCGACAAACCACAAAGCGGGTTTTGCCAGTAAATTTATTAAAGCTATCTCGCAAACCCATAATAGATTTGACTCCTCAACAACAACGCTTCCTATAATAGCGCAATTTTGTTGGGGAATAGGGGAATAGTTCGTAGTAATCGCTTTAGCGATTTAAAGCCATTCATTCCCCGTTCCCTCAAACCCCCTAATATCATTTTCCCAATTAATAATTAACAATTAACAATTGGGTCTTTGAGCTATAATCCTTGCTCTGAGAGGTTTTGCACCTTTACCTCTCTTATTTTTTTTATGGTTGTTTATTGTGACTTGATATAAGTAGGTAGGCAAAAATATTTGGACCCCGGATTTCCCCGTAGAACAGGCCAAAGCGCCTGTTCCAGATGTCTAATTAATTTTGCACGGGTACTTATGCCCTGACCAAGAAATCCTCAGCACCAATATTTGGCGCACCAGTCAAAGTAGCAAATTGACCGCCATCGCCCAAATCAGCATCGCTGCCGTTGGGGTTGTAGTACAAATTGCCGCTATTGCTGCTATAGACAATAATGCCTTCGGCGGTAGCAGCGGCATCATCGCTGGTCACTGTCTCAAATTCCGTGGCGATGTCTTGTAGGGCGGCGAAGGTGGTCCGATCTAATAGGATTGAATCTTCTCCAGGGGCAAAATCAGTAATTTCATCGACACCCAAATCCTCTTGAGCGTAAGCACTATTCGTGTTAAAGATAAAGCGATCGCGACTGGCACCCCCGGTCATAGTATCGTTGCCGGCACCGCCGTTAAGGCGATCGCGTCCGATCCCCCCGTCGAGGACATCGTTACCGTTACCGCCAAACAAGCGATCTATTCCCGGACGACCTTCTAATACATCATTGCCATTTTTCCCATACAACCAGTCGTTACCGAAACCGCCGATTAAGCGATCGCCACCGCCGGCGCCGTTCAAAGTATCGTTACCTCCGTTGCCGTTAATAACCTCCGCCGCCGCCGAACCGGTGATGCGATCGCTTCCCCCCAAGGCCCGCAGTCCGTCGGGGAAGTCGTCCAAATCTCCCGGAGACAAGGTTTCCACGTCGGCATCGTTAGTCAGAAGTAAGGCAGTAGGCTCCGGTTCCGCTTCCTCCTCTAGCACAGTATCTTCGCGCGCCGACAAATTCTGAATGCGCTCGTCTTCCGCTGGGGCAACGTCTTCTTCGCTATAATTATCCTCGGCAAAATTAGCGTTTAAATACTCCGCCAGGGCATCTTGTTCCGAACCGCTATCGGTAAAATCAGCATTATCACTAGCTCCTGCTGGCAATTCCTCGTCCGCCAAATTTACGATGTTTTCTGCAAACAAGGGGAAAGGATAAGCGTCGCCGCCGCCAGCAAGGAAACTGAGAGTCACCAGACGAATTTCTCGGCTGGCATCGCCGACAACTTCTCCGTCGCGTACCACTTCATCAGCAACCGAACCATCTTCGTTGAGAATTGCCAAACTTCGGACTCGATCGCCTTCTGTTTGCAGTCCGGTTGCGATACCATCGGCATCGCGATCGAAAGCGATCGCCTGTCCGGTCGGATCGAAACTGAAGGCAATACCGCCAATTTGCGGAAACTGGCCGGGACTTGCTCCCTCCGAGGTAGCAGCGACACCGTGTTCTACTATTTGTCGCAATTCCTCGGCGGTGACGCTAGCGAGAGACAGTTCGTTATTGAAGCGCAAGGAGTTCTCTATATCCAGTTGAGAAATGTCGCCTTCTTCCTTACCAACCTCGGGGTTAGCTGCAGGGGGCAATTTTTCCAACTCCCCAGAATTGCTACCAGAAGGAACGATCGCCGTGCCGATATTGTCGCGGATGCCGCCGGCGTTTTTAATAGAAACAGTTACCGTCTCATCGTACTGCTGCGCGACAAAGAGGTTAGCATCGCTGCTGAGATTGCCCAGATTAGTTTCCTCGGTGCGGACATCGCCTCGGGTACCGTTGAGGAAGACATCGGTTCCGCCGAAAATATTGCCGTCGCGGCTGGAGACGTTTTCATCTATGGCTGCCGTTACTTCTACCACTACCGGATCGGCTACCTCCTCCGCTTCCACATCTTCGCCGTAAAAGAACTCTACTCCCTCGTCGTCCGTGGCATAAATACCGGTTTCTTCTAAAATCTCGTCGATGATGCCATCGTCGTCGAAGTTTACTGCCAGACGACCTACATACCTATAATTTCCGTCAGTATTAATCAACACTACTGGTTCGTCACTAGCAGAAGTTAGTTCTATTGGATAATTTCCTTCCGCGCTATCTCCAACCCGCAAGCGATCGTCATCGTCAGCGAGTATAGTATTAGAACCGCCAGCCATGATGACATCTACGTTCTCTAGCAATCCTGCCAGTTCTTCCTCGATGCTAATTTGCTGCATGTGACTTAGCAGAACAACTTTGTTGATGCCCGTATCCGTGAGAGCGTCAACTGTCAGTTGAATTTCCTCGGCGAGGGCCGGGATATCTGTAGAGTCTTGGGGGCTAACTGCTACATCCCCAGGACTAGAAAGTGATGCCAGGGCGGGAGTGGTTGCGCCGACTATGCCAATTTCTTCGCCGCCGACGTCGATAACTGTGCTGCTAGTAATGCTGTTTGCTTGAGGGGCATTGCCGCTCTCAACTACTAGGTCCGCAAGGTTCGCATCGGCACTAAAATCTAAGTTGGTGCTGAGATTGGCATATTGGGTTCCCAGATAGCCATCGTCGCCGATGCCGGGACCAGTTATGTCTGGGTTGGCCCGAATTAGGTTGCTAATAACTTCCGTACCCAGGTCAAATTCGTGGTTGCCTAGAGCCGACGCTTTGAACCCCAGGGCATCGTTGATTAGAACGTCAGCGATGCCCGGTTCGCCGTAGATGGTATCGCTGGCAGTGAAAAAGGCCCCGGGAATGTAGAGGTCGCCGGATGAGAGTTTGAGGGTATTGTCAAAGTCGTCCTCTAGGGCGTTCATTACTGCCGAAAAATTGACGGCATCTTGTATTGCAGGTAAGCCCGCTTCTTGGTCGGAGGCGTGGAGGATTTGCAGTTCTAATGGCATTTTGGTCCTTTTTAGTTTTAGTTTTGGTTAGAGCAAACAATCTTATCATATCCTCGCGCAAGCGATCGCTCTTTCTTTATAGTTAAGAATTAGTTAATTTTAGTTGAAAAATAAACTAATATTTGTTAAATTAGGGGTTTTGCTGCATTTCTATTTTAGAATTATTTGTTATCCTTAATTAATACTCGTATAGCAATCCTAATTCTCGAAAAATAAATACTCGTTACGAGTATGAGATGATGGAAATATGAGATGCAGCCCCTTCTCCCTCGTCCCATCTTTACTAGGGAGCCAGTCTGGGATATTATATGAAAAATAATAAAAATTTCCCCCCAGATCGTGTCCAAAACTAAAAATAAACAAACAACAACCCCGGTAGAAAAGGACGTTCGCGCCCCGGAATACTACTTCAACAGAGAATTTAGCTGGGTAGAGTTTAATCGACGGGTACTAGCAGAAGCTCTCGATCCTCGCACACCTTTATTAGAACGTCTGAAGTTTTTGGCAATATTTAGCGCCAACTTAGACGAATTCTTCATGGTGCGAGTGGCGGGTTTAAAAAACCAAATAGAAGCAGGAGTAGATCGCTTAACCCCCGACGGCAAGACTCCGAAAGAACAAATGGACGGCATTCACGAACGTCTCTTGCCAATGGTGACTCAGCAGCACCAGTTTTTCGAGCAAAAAATAGGACCGGAACTTGCCAAAAAAGGCATTCACATCCTGAACTATATCGACTTAAACCAAGAACAAAGAGTCTATCTACAAAGCTATTTTGAAGAGCAAATTTTTCCCGTACTAACTCCCTTAGCAATCGACAGCAGCCACCCTTTTCCTTACCTATCAAATCTCAGCTTTAATATGGCGGTGGTACTGAAAAATCCAGAAACCGACCAGGAATTATTAGCTCGAATAAAAGTTCCCAAAATCTTACCCCGCTTTATCTCCTTACCAGAAGAGTTGGGGATGCAAAAAAAAGGGGAAACAGCAGTCTGGAGTGGAGTACCTTTAGAACAGGCGATCGCTCATAATTTAACCTTCCTCTTTCCGGGAATGGATATCCTGGAATATCACACCTTCAGGATTACTCGGGATGCAGACTTAGCAGTGCAAGAAGACGAAGGAGACGACCTGCTGCTGACTATAGAAAAAGAACTCCGCAAGCGCCGTATGGGAGGTTCCGTAGTGCGGCTGGAAATTCAAACGACCATGCCCGAATGGTTGCGAGATATGCTGATCGACAATTTAGAACTCGAAGAACGGGACATCTACGCCGTCGAGGGAATAATTGGTTTAAAGGATTTAATGTTCCTGACAGGATTGCCAGTGCCAGAGCTCAAAGCCCCCCCTTGGACTCCCGTGTTGCCCCAGGCGTTGCAGCGTCACTGGGAGGAGATGGCAGCTTCCCAATCTAAGGGGGAGATCGAACTCAACATTTTTTCAGCCATCCGCAAGCAAGATTTGTTGGTGCATCTTCCTTATCATTCCTTTACTGGTACGGTACAGCGTTTTATTACCGAAGCGTCTGAGGATCCGAAGGTCTTGGCGATTAAGATGACTCTGTATCGAACTTCGGGAGATTCGCCTATCGTTAATGCTTTAATTTCGGCGGCGGAAAATGGCAAACAGGTAGCCGTTTTGGTTGAATTAAAAGCCCGGTTCGATGAGGAAAATAATATCCAGTGGGCCCGGAAGCTAGAACGAGCGGGAGTTCATGTGGTCTATGGTTTGGTAGGGTTGAAAACTCATACTAAGGTCGTGATGGTAGTTCGCCAGGAGGAAAGCGAGATCCGCCGTTACGTTCATATCGGTACGGGGAATTATAATCCCAAGACGGCTAAATTATATACGGATTTGGGTTTGTTTAGCTGTAGCCCGGAGTTAGGAGCGGATTTGACGGATTTGTTTAATTTTTTGACCGGTTATTCGCGACAGAAGTCTTACCGCAAGTTGTTGATTGCTCCGGTGAATATGCGCGATCGCATCCTCGACGCCATCCGCCAGGAGATTCAAAACTCTCAAGATGGTTTGCCCAGTCGCATTGTGGCGAAAATGAATTCTCTGGTCGATGCGGAAATTATTACCGCTCTCTACCACGCCTCCCAAGCGGGGGTGAAAATTGATTTAATAGTTCGGGGCATCTGTTGTTTGCGTCCAGGAATTCGAGGTATTAGCGAGAACATCAAGGTTATTAGTATTGTCGGGCGCTATCTGGAACATTCTCGGGTTTTCTATTTCTATAACCAAGGTCGAGAAGAGATGTTTATTGGTTCTGCTGATTGGATGCCTCGCAACCTCAACCGTCGCGTCGAGGCTGTTACTCCTATTGAAGACCCAGAGAATGCTAAGGAGTTGCAAGAGATTCTGGGGATTATGTTATCTGATAATCGTCACGCTTGGGATCTCCAACCGGACGGGCAATATATTCAGCGTCGCCCGGCAGATAATTCTCCCGAACTCAGTTGTCATAATATTTTGATGGAAACGTCGATTTCTGGTAATGGGTAATGGGTAATGGGTAATGGGTAATGGGATTAGATGCATCCATCTAATCCTTTTTTTTGGGCTGTGGTTGTGGTGGAACGATCTATTATTCCATCATATTGTCAAAGGCGCGAGTCCAGATATCGGCGATCGCTAACTGATATTCCAGAGTGGCTTTATAAATACTGCTCCAAACATAAAAGCCTTGAAGTAATTCTTTGTTTGAGCTTGGAGAGTATCCAGGCAGTCCGTTGGTTAGAAAACCGCTCAAACTTTTCTGGTAGAGGCTTTGAT
>JAXHVR010000053.1:9704-21080 GCA_034189005.1 Cyanobacteriota bacterium
CTTTGCTCCACTTAAGTTAGCTCGTTAACTATTGTGCCTTATGGTTATTTTGGACAGTCCGGCACTGGAGAGCCACCGGCAGCTTTGTTTTCCGATAGTATTAAGCTGTTAAGTAGTCGCGATGGAGCGGAATTTCAACAAAAATTTGGTCGCGGACGGGTCGGGTATTAACGCTTATTCGCCACCCCGAGGATTAATGTCCAACAATTATTAATTATTAGACTTCGTGGCAGAAGTAGGCAACAGGCACTATTGCTACAGGCAACAGGGAAGAGTTTTTAAGGAAAAAGGAACAAAAAACGATTTTATTTTTACAATTGCCACTATCGTCTATTAATTATTAATTATTAATTACTTAGCAATTCCAAATGATTTGTAAATTTTAGAGATAGAAAAAATTAAAGAGGCAGACTATGGCAGAGAAGAAGAAATTAGCGATCGCTTGTCAAGGTGGAGGCTCTCACACCGCATTCACCGCCGGCGTTCTCAAAAAACTCCTAGAAAGACAGGTACATAAACAATACAATTTAATCGGATTGAGCGGCACCTCGGGGGGTGCCCTGTGCGTCACCTTATCTTGGGTCGGCTTATTAGAAGAAGCCCAAGGAAAACCCGGCCCGGTTTACGAGAGGCTAGTAAACTTTTGGCAAGCAAACACGGCAATTTCAGCCTGGGAAAAAGGTCTCAATAATTTTACCATCGAGCTATTAAAGCTCCAAGACTCAGCAATATTTCCTTCTTTTGCTCCCAACCCCTATTCCCAGCAAGGAACCCTCAAAAGCTTAATGGCCGTGACTCCCCGGAAGGAATATTTAGACTTCGAGCAACTACTGCTCAATCACATACCCTTTCTGGATATCCCCAAAATGGTGAAGCCAGATAGCACTCGGTTGCTGCTTGGGGCTGTCAACATCCTCACCGGTGAATTTAAAGCTTTTGACTCCAAACTAGGAGAAATAAGCATCGAAGCCGTGAGGGCATCGGCTGCGATCCCCAGCGTATTCACCGCAGTGCAAGTTGGGAACGGTCTTTATTGGGACGGGCTGTTTTCTGAAAACCCTCCCATTACTGGATTTTTAGAAAAAGCAACAGAAGATGAATTACTCGATCCCGAAGAAAGACCCGAAGAATTATGGGTGGTATTGGTAAACCCGAAAGAACGAAAGACCGAACCTACTACCGCCCAAGATATTCAAGACCGACGCAACGAGTTGTCTGGTAACTTGTCTCTGTTCCAAGGAGTCAGGTTTATAGAAATTATCAACAAGTGGATAGACCAGGGGATGTTTACGCAAGAATTCATTGAAAAGAAACAGCTTAAGCCGATTAAAGTTCGTTTTATCGGCATGAGCCCCGAGGTAGGAGACAATCTCGACTATGTGTCGAAGCTCGATCGCGACCCCGCTTTCATCAATATGTTGATGGAGGACGGCGAGAACCAGGCGCAAATTTTCTGGGACGAGCTTCTAAGTAATTAATAATTAATAATTAATAATTAATAATTGTCGGACGTTCCGTCGGGGGGCGATAAAGCGTTGTCAGACGGAAGTAGTTTGAAAGGGTGCATCTTAAGAATTTAGGATTCTCAATTTCCGATGCCCAATTCCCGATGCCCAATCCCCGATAGAATAGAAAATAGACAATTCTCCATAGTTTTAATGGCCAGTTAAAGTTCTAGCAGTAGAGCCATAGATGGCTTCGAGGGGTTTTAACTCAAAGAAGAGCTATCTGCCGAAAGCTCGTCGAGTACAGAGAAATAGTTAAAACAGTGTTAAATATATCTAAAGCATTTAATAACTGTGTTAAAAAAAAATACGGAAAGTCTAAAAACTACCTGTCTGGGTTCAAGACTTTCTCTAAGCTAAACTGATTAGCGGGGTGAAAAAACCTAAGACCCCCTAGTAAAGTAAAAGGAGCAAAATCTATGAGTACACCAAATCCATTAGAAGACTACACGAGAAATCTATACAACTTACAGCGCGAAGTATTTGAAAAATGGGTAACAACCTTGCCCACCGTGCAAAGTATGACGAACTATAACGCTCCCGAGAATTTAGAGCAAACTATTGCTTACCAAGAGCAAGTAATAAAAGGTTCCCTAGAATACCAAGAGTTGATGCTAAAAATGGCGCTAGATACTCAGAAGCAAATGTGGGATAGCTATTTCCAAACGGTTAAGACGATGGCGCCTCTACCAGAAAAATCAAATTGATAGTGGTAAAGATGTAGCGATCTGTTCGTAGTAATCGCTTTAGCGATTGATATAGATAAATCGCTAAAGCGATTACTACGAACTTGATGTTGACGTTAAAAGAGGATAGTTATGGGTTCCCTGTTCCCCAAAAAAGACTTCAAACGCAACTCAAATAAAATGGCGAGAAAACCTTTGGAGCATAGCAAAGATGATGGCAAAACTTCAGAAATATAAGTTTAAAAATGCGATCGCTATTGGCATTTGTTTGCTGTCGGTATTTATATGGCTCTCTCCGGTTCGCGCTCAAGATGTAAGATTTACTAGAGCTCCAGTGGTCTTAGATGGCAGGGAAATTTTGGAAGTAGGTCCGTTAGGTAGTGCTAGCGCAGAAGAAAGAGCAGCATTCATAACATCAACTCTTCATTCTGTCTTAGCAGATAGTATTCAGTCAGAAAAACAACCAGTCGTTGAAGTAGTAAAGCAGGACCGAGATTTAATTGTACAGGTAGATAGTTCCCCGTTATTGAAGGTGACCGAAAATGACTTGTCAGGGGCTATGTATCCTGAAATACAAGCCGAAATATGGCAGGAACAACTACAGCAGAATTTAAACAAAAGTTGGCAGGAACGCAGACCTACTTATACTCGCAGGGCATTACAAAAGGTGGCGATCGCCTTGGGTATTTCTATCCTACTTCAGGGGGGAGTCGTACTGGTATTTCGCTATGTTATCCGTCAGAAACTAAACAATCCAGGACGACGCTGGCACTCTCTACAATTGCTAAGTTTGGTCTTATTACAAGTAGGAATATGGTCCGCTTTTATTACTTATGGAATTAAATTATTTCCTACCACTAGAACTTGGTTTTACCAGACTTTACAACTGATAGACACCACGTTTAATGCAAGAATGTTTGAACTGGGAGAACAAACTGTTTCTCTTACTAGATTATTATTGCTCGGCGTAACGATGGTCGTACTTTGGATAGCAGTAGGCTGGTTTGTTAGTCTGCTGAAATCGCGCCTATTTCCTTTGATAGAAGCAGAACGAAGTCATCAAGACACGATCGCTTTTTTTGTTCGATATGGGTTGCTGTTTATCGGGAGTATCTTAATTCTCAATGCCGGTGGGGTAGGCTTTCAATCCCTAGTCATTCTCCTGGGAACCTTAGGGGTAGGAATAGGTTTTGGATTGCAAAATATTGTCAAAGATTTTATTAGTGGCTTGATCTTAATTGTAACCCGTCCGATAAAAGTGGGAGAATTAGTTCAAGTAGGAGATTTCCAAGGCTTAGTTCAACGCATTAACGCTAGAACTACAGAAATTTCCCACATAGACCGCTATATTATTACAGTTCCTAACTCTAGGTTTATAGAAGGAGAAGTTCTCAACTGGAACCGGAGTGGCTTAACTAGGGTGAAAGCTTACGTTAAAGTGCCTCATGGCTCGGATATTGATTTTATTAGCACGGTGCTTCTTGCTGCCGCTAGGGTAGAACATCCCGATATCCTCCGTCACCCGCCCGCAAAAGTAAAGTTCCGGGAGTACACAGAGGATGGGTTGCAGTTTCGGTTAGCAGCTTTTATCCGCGACCCGCTAAAAGAACCTAAAGTAAGGAATCATCTCTACGCTCAAACAGAAAAATATCTACGGAAGTACGGAATAGAAGTTCCCCGAGCGCAACAAGACCTTCATTTAAGAGCGATCGAACCCGAAATTTCAGCTTGGATAAGGTCGCAAACTCCTGCTGAATATAAGCTTAAAAAACCAGAAGTCTTACCTCAAGAACTGCCGATCGTCGAAGAAGAATACGACTGGGAAGCGATCGCGATCGCAATGCAAGGAGAGAATGGAGTTTCCATTAGGGACCGACGATTTCAGTTTAAAGTATTCCAGAATGTATTTTTGGGTTCTGAGGCTGTAGAATGGTTAATGGTTAACGAACGAGCTACAAGGGAAGAAGCTATTTTGATGGGTAGATTAATGCTAGAACGAGGTATGATTCGCCACGTTCTAGACGAACATGATTTAAAAGATGAACCCTTATTTTATCAGTTTTGCAGTCCAGAAAACAATACTGAATCTTACCGGGAAGAGAAGGAGCGATGGGAAAGAGAGTCCGATCTAAGGAACGAGGATTAAATAAGACGCTCCATAAAGTCTTGTAAGCACCTATTTAGAAACCCGGTTTCTTAAACAATACCTTCGCCAAAATCAAAAATACCATTTGTAGGTTGGGTGGAGCGACAGCGCAACCCAACAAGATCGTTTGGTTTTAGCTCCCGTTGATGTTGGGTTTCGCTACGCTACACCCAACCTACAAGAAAATGGCGAAGGTATTGTTAAAGAAACCGGGTTTCTGGCCTCCGAATTTTTCATAAACCCTGCACGGATTGGTATATAAATTAACAATTGAATTGGAAGCTACAAATCCTCCAATAAATCCAACACTTTTTTCGGCTGCAACTTATCCTTAAACCAGACGACTGGCACGGAAACTTCATCGATTTTGACACCAGCTTTCTCTAAATTCAACCGTTCGGAAACTGCCAAAATTAAATTATCGCAATCGGCAGTTTGTACTTGGAAAAATTTCTTTTTTAAATACTCCGGCCGCCAATAACCAACAATCTCTAATAAAAAGGTTCGCCCCTCTGGATGCACTAAGCGAAAATCGGGAATCATCACGCTACCCGGTATGGGAATTAAATCCACTTCTCTCTCTAACTTCCAGTCAGTTTTTTTCTTCTCCCAACGTTCGGCAAAAGATGCTTCTATCATGCTATCATAAGGCTTACCCGGCGGATAATGGCTCACTAATCCACAATCGGAATTAAGAGTAAATTTCCCTGTTTTCCAATTCTTGGTATATTGGTCGCGAGTTTGCAAGGTGGCGTGGAGACTCCATTTAGTAACGTGCAGCAATGCCGGCAGCATTTTCGCTAAGGCTAAACCGTAACGAGTGCTTGGTTTAAATAAACTGTTCGGTCCGTCAATTGTTAAGGTAAAACCGGTGTCGGCATCTCCTTCGATATAGGTCATTAATTGAAACAGTTTGAGATAGCGAAATAACAGTTTATATTCTCCCGGATCGTTGCGGTGGGCGTTTAATCTAATATGACTGGCGCGATAAAAGATACCCTGGACTTGGGAGAGGTTATAACGATGCAATAATTCTTCGGGTGTCGGCGGTTCAAATTCCGTAAGAATTCGGTTTTCTTGGAGGTCGGCATAGAGTCCTTTGATAATTTCATCGGGCAACACTTCTCGGTTTAATTGTTCGCTTAATTTTGCGGCTAATTTTTCAATAGTTATTTCGGTAGATTTGATGCCTGGCATTCTTTCGGCGGAGGCGGCAAATACTCGCTCTCTTAATTCTACAGGTTCTAGGGGACTGACAACTTCAAAGGTGGCAAAACCGCTTCTAAGCAGGTGCGCTAATGCTCGTTTTACTCGGTAGTTGGGGCTGTCTCCTTCTAGTTCTAGCAAGCTTTTATCTAGTTCTTTTTGGGGTTTAGCGATCGCCTCTTGAAAACAATTTATCGCTTCTTCAGCCAAACTTCTATTTTTTTTGTCAATTTTTAAGTAATGAGGAACTACTGTTTCCCCATTTCGACGGTGAGATAATAATTCGCTTGGTAACATAATTAGTAATTGGTAATTAGGAATTAAAATGGCGGGATATCTTCGGAGTTATCTTCCTCCGTTTTATTAGCATTATATTTTCCCTTGGCAGAAGATTCTGCCGCTCGTTTAGAAGAAGATTTATTAACTCCGTAAATAGGTGTTGGCTTTTTGGGAATTTCCGAGTTTTTAACTTCTTTCTCCCGCTCTTTGATATCTATGCCAGGCATTTCTAATTGTTCTACTTCCGTTTCCTTTCGCTTTCTTTCTACGCGCGGTCGAACCGATCGCGACTTTCCTGCACCTTTTCTGCGCATGGCAGTACGTTCTTCCGTAGTATCTTCGGCAACTACTTCGTACAACGTTGCCAACTTATTTTTATCGCTGCCTTTGCGCAAAACTCGACCCAATCTTTGAATATATTCTCGTTCGCTGCCGGTACCGGATAAAATAATAGCTACCCTGGCATCTGGAACGTCAACTCCTTCGTTAAGAACGTGGGAAGCGACGAGGGTTTTATATTCTCCTGTTCTAAACTTTGTTAATACTTGATGCCGTTCTTTTACGGGAGTTTGATGAGTAATAGCGGGTATTAAAAGGTCGTGGGAAATGCGATAAACCGTGGCATTATCCGCCGTGAAAATTAAGGTTCTTTCCGGGTAATGTTGGGCGAGTAAGTCTGCTAAAACTCGCAACTTTCCTTCGTTGCCGAGGGCAATTTCTTTAGCGCGGCGGTGGGCTAACATTGCTCTTCTGCCGGCGGGGGATCTGGCGCTGGCAATAATAAAATGTTTCCAACCGTCGATACTTCCTAATTGAATATTTGCTTGTTTGAGAAAGTCGTTACGAATTCTCATGGATTTGTCATATTCTTCCCGTTCCTTTTTGGAAAGTTTGACCATAATTTGTACTACTTGATGTTCCGCTAAAGCAGCGCCGGCTAATTCTTCGGGAGTTTTGCTAAAAACTGTCGGTCCGATTAGTTGGTTTAGGTCGTCGTGGCGGCCGTCGGAGCGATCGGGGGTGGCGGTTAGTCCCAGACGGTAGGGGGCGATCGCGTATTCGGCGATTACCCGATAATAGTCGGTGGGGAGGTGATGGCATTCGTCGAAAATCAACAAACCGTATTTATTGCCGATCGCCTCCGCGTGGATGGCACCGCTGTCGTAAGTTGCGACTAATATCGGCGTTCTATCCCGCGAACCTCCCCCCAGCAAACCTACTTCTACATCTGGAAAGGCTGCGTTTAAGTGAGCGTACCACTGGTGCATTAGGTCTAAAGTCGGCACTACTATTAAGGTACTGCGGGGGGTAGCTTGCATTGCCAGTTGTGCCAGATAGGTTTTCCCCGAAGCCGTCGGCAACACTGCCACTCCCTGTCTGGCTGACTGTTTCCAGGCTTTTAGGGCTGCTGTTTGATGTTCGTAGGGGGGCATTTCTATGCTGGGGGAGAGTTCTAGAGGTTCAAACTGTTTGGCCTTGTCGGTTATCTGGATTTTGTCTGCTTGGAGGCATTCCATCAGGGGACGGTAAGAGATGGCGGGGACGCGAAATTTTTCTACGCGATCGTCCCAGGTGGCAAATTCCATCCAATTTCTAGGGGCTTTTTCCTCTGGGGGAGGATCGAGGATGAGGGTTCCGCGATCGAACTTTATAGTCGTAGTCGGTGGCATGGTTGTTTGGGCTTGATTTGGTTGGTTTTTCCACAGTATAATAGTTGTTGGCAATTTTGGCAATTTTTGGGGTGCGAGGATATTAATCGGGTGCATCTCAATTTTGAAGAAAGCCAAGAATTTAACGCTTTTTGGTAATGGGTAATGGGTAATAGGTAATAGGTAATAGAAAAGAAAGCGTTTTTGCAAATATGAGATGCTCCCTATTAATCGCTACCCAGAAACCCGGTTTTTCAACCTGATTTCTTAATTCCCCATTTCCCATTACTTACTTACCTATTTCTGCCAAGAACTTAATTAAATGTTGGTGAAATTCATCAGTGGCTTTCATATAACAGGCGTGACCTGCATTAGCTAAAACTACCTTTTCAGCGTTCGGCATTAACTCTAATAACAAATCTGCATGGTCGATGGTAACGATGCGATCGTTACTTCCCCATATTGCCAAGACTGGCAATTGAATCCCTTTTAATTGCTCCCGATATCTCTTAATCCCCACTGGGGCAACCGCGACTAAACCGCTTAGTTTATCTTTTTGCTCGATAAGAAAAGGCAAACTATAATTTCCACTCATGGAAGGGGAAATTATTACGGGTCGATTTAATTTTAATAAGTCTAAAAGTTCTAATAAAAATCCTTGAGGGGAAACAGATATGCGCTGGGAACGACCGTATCCGGGAATATCTACCGCAACTCCTCGATATCCCCGACTGGCTAATAGTTGTAGAGTGCCTATTTCTTCCCAAGTTTTGGCGCCAAAACTTGCCCCATGTAAAAACAAAATGCAGCTAGAGTTTGTTACTCCCCTTTCTAGGTAATGAATGCGGGCGTTTTCTAAATTCACATACTGAGAAGTGATGCTTGTATCCATAGGAGTTGACACCAATTTGATTTAGGTTTTAAATCATCATACCAGAAGATGTCGAGGATATTTTCTGAAAAAAATTAGTCAGCCCTAGCAACCCTCTGACAAGTTTCTGGAAATTAGTTCTTCCCAATTAACAATTAACGGTAGTGGTAAAAATGTAGTGGCCGTTCGTAGTCATCGCTTTAGCGATTTATCTATATCAATCGCTAAAGCGATTACTACGAACTCGATCGATGGTTCTAGAACGTGAATTGTGACCCACTACCCAATTAACAATTACCTTTTCTGAAAAAGTTAGCTACAAAACTGGCTAATTTCGGCTACTTGTTTGCAATACTCTTCTTCGCTCAAAATCGGAGATATTTTGCTAATATCTAATTGTGTTGCTAAATCGATCCAGGAACGGCAACCTCCGTATTCTGGGCGATAAGTAATTTCAGAAATTTGCGGCAGTTTGTAGGTTTTTAGTAACAAGACAAACAAAGGTTGAGATGGTTTGAATTGGAGGCGATCGCTGACAAATTCTTCGTTCCAAATATGATAAGGAAATAACTTGCTAACAATCGATCGCTCCTTCACTGGCAAAATATCGGTTATCTCAGCAAAGCTGCTAATTTTTACAGTTTCGGGATGCCAACGGGAGGGAACTGGTTCCACTTGGGAGGCATATTCTGATTTGAGTAAATCCGGTTTTTGATGCTCGAAAGTGGGATAGAGTAAAACTCGGTTATGTTCCACGGTAAAACGATTGTTTTGTTCGCGGATGCCGCCTTTTCTCAGCAGCATAATTGTCTCGCCAGCTTCGAGGGCGTTAACGGCGACGTTCCATTCTTTAAGAGCTTTAGTTGTTGTTTCCATGGAGATTTTTTATGTAAATTAACAATTAATAATTAACAATTAACAATTGAGTGGGAGGTGTGTCCGCCGTGGATACTCTTCCATTCCCCTTTTCCCACTATAGCAATCCGTTGGTCCCAAGCTAATCTTACCAATACCTTCGCCATGCAGAAAAAATACCATTCGTAGGTTGGGTGGAGCGGCAGCGCAACCCACTACCAAACGTTGGGTTTCGCTACGCTACACCCAACCTACAAGATGCGCAGGCGTTGGTATTGCTTACGAAACGCTGCAAACTGCCCTTTGAGGGGAGCGATCGCCTATTTTTGCTATTATTTTTCTATCTTTAGGAATAGTCCAGATGCCTCAATATATGTCATAATGGTAACTAAAAGGCAAAAAGTATCTCTATAGAGAATAGAAATTAATCATGGATAATTCCAGCAAAGATAAAATCTTAGCCGACCTAAAACAAGCCAAATCAGAAGGTCAATTGCGCTCTGAAAAAATTAGGGAGATTGTCCGTTCGGCAGTTTCTGAAGCAACTTCTGAGGCGAAGGAAGGCTCTAGCGAAATTCGCGGCTTAGTAAAGGAAGCAGTGGCGGCAACTATTAGCACTTTAAAGGAAAAGGGTGGAGAAATACAAGAGGAAGTAGCTGCTACTATTGCGGGGGCGATCGAAGGGCTAACCACTAAAGATCGTCAATCTATTTCTAAAAATCAGGCTGAGGTTAAAAAGCTCCAACAACAAATAGACACGGAAGAAGAACGATTAGAAAATAACGTTAATATCGTTATGAAAGATTTAGAAGAGGTGGGGCGAGAAAATACAGGGCAAATAAAAGATGCTGTTGATTCAGCTATATTAAATTTGCAAAATACCGAGGAAGTAGCTTTAATGAAAAAGCGTTACGCCCAACTACGAGCTAAACTGGCGGTGGTGCAAGCGAATTTAGCGGACCGTTATGGAGATTCTTTTGATGAAGTGAAAGGTCATTTAGACGATGCTAAATCTTGGTACGATCGCACCAAAAGCGACCCGGAACAAGTAACGGGCAAAGTGGAAGAAAAACGGCTAGAAGTAGAGAAAAAGTTAGGAGAAGCGGGGAGTGCAGTAGCGAAGAAAGAAAAACAAATCAAGCAAATTCTCAAAGATTTGTGGAAATCGATTAGCGAGCAATTCGATAGTAAGTAATTCTCCAAACAAAAAGTTATTGGTCGTTTGCGATATATTAAGAAACCCGGTTTCTTTGAGAAACCGGGTTTCTGGCTTAATCGTAAAGAAACCCGGTTTTTTTAAAAAACCGGGTTTCTGGACTACCGAAAATTGCTATATTAAGACGAACAATTAATAAGCGTCGCCGGCTCTTTCTGCTTGCTTAGTAATAACCCAAACTGCATGAATAGAACCAGGCAGCCATCCGAGAAGAGTCAGAAGAATATTAATAACAAATGCAGAACTAACTCCCTCTGTTAAAAATACTCCTAATGGGGGGATGAGAATCCCTAGCAGAATTTGAACTAATCTCATATTGAATCTCCTTTATTAAAGTTATATGACTAACCATTATGATTTAAAATTGCCACTAATCACCTCTATCTACGGGATGATTTATTAGGTCGTTCTCTGCTTCTGAAAATATCTATCCAAAGGTCGAGGTGGAATCCTAATAACTTTATTTATGATAGTAGAATAACTAAATAAAAATGTTTGTTAACTTTCAAGGAGAAATTATGGTTGGAACTCTTTTAACATTACTAGGTACTGCCCTGAGTCTATTGGTAGTAGATATTATTTTCCCGGGAGTCGATCTGGCTAATTTTCCGGCAGCTTTGTTGGCCGCTGCTGGTATCGGTCTGGTGAACTCCGCCGTTAAGCCTGTTATCTCGACCCTATCTATGCCCATAACTTTCGTTAGCTTCGGCGCTTTTGCTTTAGTGGTAAACGGTTTGTGTTTTTGGTTGGCTTCTATTCTAGTGCCAGGATTTAGGGTCAGCGGTATTTTATCTTTCATTATTGCACCAGTAATTTTGTCTTTCGTTAATACTTTTATCAACAATTATTTTGCCGAGAAGCTACCCCAAATGACTTCCCCAGAAGATGGCGTCCAGTAATTTCGGGAGCAAACTAGAATAATTTTCACAAGGGAGTGCGAGGATATCCTCGCACTCCCTTTTT
>JAXHVR010000053.1:21180-39524 GCA_034189005.1 Cyanobacteriota bacterium
AATTATTTTGCCGAGAAGCTACCCCAAATGACTTCCCCAGAAGATGGCGTCCAGTAATTTCGGGAGCAAACTAGAATAATTTTCACAAGGGAGTGCGAGGATATCCTCGCACTCCCTTTTTACTGTTCGTAGTAATCGCTTTAGCGATTCATCCCTATAAATCGCTTTTTGCAGTTCGTAGTAATCGCTTTAGCGATTCATCCCTATAAATCGCTTTTTGCAGTTCGTAGTAATCGCTTTAGCGATTCATCTCTATAAATCGCTTTTTGCAGTTCGTAGTAATCGCTTTAGCGATTCATCTCTATAAATCGCTTTTTGCAGTTCGTAGTAATCGCTTTAGCGATTCATCCCTATAAATCGCTTTTTGCAGTTCGTAGTAATCGCTTTAGCGATTCATCTATATCAATCGCTTTTTGCAGTTCGTAGTAATCGCTTTAGCGATTCATCTATATCAATCGCTTTTTGCAGTTCGTAGTAATCGCTTTAGCGATTCATCTCTATAAATCGCTAAAGCGATTACTACGAACTGGTTAATTGTTAATTGCTATGATACAACGCTTCGATCGCTGCGGATGAAAGTTCTGCCGCTGGGGTATCGAAGAAAATGCGACCTTCTCGCAAACCGATGATTCTTTGGTAGTGACTGCGGGCAAATTCGATCGCGTGCAAGCTGGTAACAAGAGTTTTGCCAGTCTCCAGAGAGAGTTGGCGCAATAAATCCATAATTTCTAGCGATCGCTGCGGGTCCAAACTCGATATGGGTTCGTCGGCGAGGATGGCTGCGGGGTCTTGAACTAAAACTCTGGCGATCGCTACCCGTTGCTGTTGACCTCCAGAAAGGCGATCGCTACGTTCGTACAATTTCTCGGCTATGCCCATTCTTTCTAATGCTTTGGCGGCGGTTGCTACTTCCTGGGGCGATATTAAGGATAAAGCCGCCCGCCAAAACGACCATCGCCCCAAATGACCGGCGTTGACGTTATGAATTACCCGCAAGTTATCCACTAGATGAAATTGCTGGTAGATAGTGCCTATCTGTCGCTGGACTTCTCGCCGCGATCGCCTCCGCAGACCGGTTAAGTTGCGACCTAAAACCCACACTTCCCCTCCACTCGGAGAAATGCTGCCGCCGAGAAGACTCAGGAGGGTACTTTTCCCCGCGCCGCTGGGGCCTACTAGGGCAACCCGATCGCCTGCTTCGATTTGTAAATTAATCTCGGTTAGCGATCGGACTGCACCAAATTCTTTACTTACATTTTTTAACTCGAAAATTGGCACCATTATTAACAATTAATAATTAATAATTAATAATTAACAATTGAACATACCAGCGAGGCGAGGGCAAAGCATTCGGATATTACAATTAATGCTTTGTTACAAAACTTATCTCCCGAATGCTTTGCCCCTACAATTCCTTGGGAGGGCAAAGCATTCGGATATTACAATTAATGCGTTGTTACAAAACTTATCTCCCGAATGCTTTGCCCCTACTTGATTTTTCCTATTTCTCTACCTACGGCTTCGATGCGATCGTAATTGGAATTTTGGGTGGGAATAAATTTACTTGCCGAAAATAAATCGAGTATTTCTTTTTGTTCGGGAACTTCTGGGTCTAACTTTATAAACGCTGCCCGGACTTTTTCGACAAAATCTTCCCCGTATCTTTCCTTAACTGCGGGGTTAATTATCCAGTGATAATCGTAATAAGCGGGCGTGCGCCAAATTACATCTACTTTATTCAAATCTATCTCGTTATTTTGCACTCGCTTTTCCCAGACTTTTTCGTTAACCGCCCCCACTTCATAACTGCCTGCTTCTACTAATTTAATGGTTTTATCGTGGTCCCCAGAAAAACCGACTTCCCCTCGAAAATCTCCTAGAGAAACTCCCGCTTGTTTGAGAAAATATTGAGGCATTAAACGACCGGAGGTGGAAGATTCGCTGCCAAAAGTGAAGGTACGATTTTTGAGTTTTTCCAGTTCGGAAATATCGTTTATTTTGGGGATTTCGCTACTTTTATTAGCGATGAAAAGACTGTGAAATTGTTCGTCAACGTCTCGTTGGGCGATCGCCTCGGCCCCTGGCACTTGCAATCTCGCTTGTACTCCCGTCAGTCCGCCAAACCATACTAGGTCTAAATCTCCTACTTTAAATGCGGTTACGGTAGCTGCATAATCTGTCACTGGTTTGTATTCCACGGGCACTCCTAATTCTGTTTCTAAATAGGAGGCTAGTTTTTCATATTGACGCTGCAATTTTTCCGGGTCTTGGTCGGGTATTGCTCCGGTTATTAACGGTTGGATTTCTGTATTGTTAGCTGCGGGAGTACAGGCAGTTAATGGTATGAGGAAGAGTAATAAGCTAGAGATGAAAAGTTTTTTCATTTGAATTAATTATGAATAACTGAAAGCTATTTTTTGCTGCCCTACTACTTCTGGGGCATTTGCTATAAAGCGCAAATCGTCGCTGTAAACTGTTAATAAAGGTTGCTCGAAATTTAGATTCGCAAAAGGACTATTTGTAGGAATTTCTAAATTGCCGCTTATGAGTCCCAGACGGGATTGAAAATCGCCTTTAAACAGAATAAAATCTGACTCCAAAACGCTAAAAACTAAACCGCTTAGGGGTAGGGGTAAAGTCAAAGTTGGTTGGGTGTAGGTTAAATTGCATAAGAGGCCATCGCCCTGACTCGCGCTAACCCGCATCGGGGACCCAGTTTCCCAGGTAAACTCCGCCCGTTCCTTTGGCAGTCCCCAAATCTCCCTGCCACCAGCTACGGAGTCGTCATTGTCCACATAAATATGAGAAATCCAGGCCCCCCATCGGCCCCCATAACTGACTAAGGCCGGGACGACGATGGCCTCGCTGTATTCTAAGACGGAACCGGACCCATAGGAGGACAGATAAATCCCACCAACGGTTTTACCCGGCCATACCGAGACAATTTCTAGGTCTGGCGGGACGAAAGGACGGGCTTTGTCAATATCTATTAAATTAAGGGTTTGGAGGGCGTAGCCTTTTAACTGCCAAGGTGCTGATGGATAAGGCATTTTAATTTTTTTTGGAATTACTTTTTGGGCAATTTCATCTCAAATATTGCTGGTATTTTATCTTAATAAAAAAGGAAAAATTCTAAAGAAATCATTAAAAAAATAGCATAAAAAGGCATCTGGTTTGCCAGAATAGAAGTATTAACCATCCATGCCCGAGACATAGTTAAAAAAGCCCATGCTATCTGTATATTTATTTTGTACCCTCGTCGGCGGTCTTCTGGTGGCACTTTCGGCTTTCGGGGGACTCGATGGGGTTGAGTTCGACCAGGACTTCGATGCCGACCTAGAATTTAGAGATGCCCCCGAAGGGAAAGGCCAAATACGAGTTAAGCCAAAAAGCTCCAAAGGTCGTTTTTGGCTGCCGTTTTTTAGCATGAAATTTTGGACTTTCGGCACTTGCTTTTTTGGTTTGGCGGGATTATTTCTCTGGGCAGTTAAACCTACCATGATGCCCGCTATTTCCATCGCTATTTCCCTAGCATTTGGTATTTTTTGCGGTACGTCTATGGCATCGGCTATGCGAGTTTTAAAGGAAGCAAAAGTAGATAGTTTAGTGCGTACTAGCGATTTAATCGGTCTTTCTGGAATGGTGGAACTTCCTTTTGATAAAAATAGTAGGGGAAAAGTTCTCTTAAATGTCAAAGGTTCCATGGTGGCTTTTGGTGCTTTTACTGAAGAAAATAAGGAGTTTGCTGTGGGAGAAAAAGCCTTTGTGGTTGGCATGGAAAATAATAAACTCTGGGTGATTTCTGAGGAGGCGATCGCTCCCAAAGATGAAACAGATTAAACCGAACAAAAGCTCAACTTCTGGTGGGGCTAAAAAAAATGAAAGACCTAATCGTCCAGTGGGCATACATAGCAATATTAATAGGGATGGCTGGAGGGTTTATCTTTGTTTTAGTGTTGTGGATTTTCGGGAGAAATAAGAATGTAAATAGTTTTTTAAAAGCTGACGATTTAGTCGGGAGAGAATGCACTGTAGAAATACCTTTTGACGATAAAAGTAGGGGTAAAATTAGGGTGAGTCTCAGAGGCGTGACTATAGATATAGCAGCGGCGACTGAGGAAAAAACAAGGTTTGAAAGAGGAGAAAAAGCTCTTATTTTGGGGAGAGAAAATAATAAGGTCTGGGTAGTTTCGGAGGCATATTTACGAGATAACTTGGATCGATAGAGCAGTTAGAAGTATGATGAAGTCAAGCGGTTCGATCCCCCCCCGCCCCCTTGAAAAGGGGGAGCCGGAAATATTCAAAGTTCCCTTTTTTAAGGAGGACCAACGGGAGATAGAACGATAGCTCGCGAAAAATCTGAAAAACAAACAAAACAAAAAGCAAAGACCATGAAAGAACGCTTAGAAAGTAACTCAAATAAAAAAGAAATAACGACAATAGAAGTGGCGCAAGGGGTTCCCAATAACCAAATGAGCGACGCTGAAAACGCGAATTTCACCGGGGCAGTTCTCATAGCAGGTTCCATATTTGCAACAGTTATTATAATCTGGTTTCTCAATACTTTTCTCCAAATTTGTAAGCCCAATCAAATCCTAATTTTATCCGGGAGAAAGCGCAAGAGAAAAGACGGGCAAGAAGTAGGCTACCGAGTAATCTTTGGAGGCAGAACTCTTTGCATTCCGATCTTAGAAACGGTGAAAACCATGGATCTAAGAACTATGCCCGTACCGGTGGAAGTGCGCAACGCTTACTCCAAAGGGGGAACGCCTCTAAACATTCAGGCGATCGCCAACGTGAAAATATCTAACGACAGGACCATCGTCGGTAACGCGATCGAGAGATTTCTCGATCGCGATCGCTCGGAAATAGCTAGGGTCGCCCGGGAAACCCTAGAAGGGAACCTCCGGGGAGTAGTCGCAACCCTCACCCCAGAACAACTAAACGAAGACCGCCTCCAATTCGCCGAACGCATCGCCGATGATGTCAGCCGCGACCTGAGCAAACTGGGACTGCATTTAGACATTCTGAAAATTCAAAGCGTCTCCGACGACGTGGACTATCTCAGTTCCATCGGACGCCGGCAGATCGCCAACATCCGGCGAAATGCCGAAATCGCCGAATCTAATGCCAAGGCCAAAGCAGAACAGGCAGAGGCCGAGTGCAAGCGACAGGCAGAAGTCGCCGAAACCCTAGCCCGGACCTTCATCCAACAGAAACAAAACGAACTGCGGAAAATAAAGGCCGAACTGGAACAAGAAGCGCGATCGGAAGAAAAACGAGCGGAAGCGGGGGCCCAAGAAGCAAGGGCCAGGGCAGAAAAAGCCTTACAAACGGTACGGGCAGAACTAGAAAGGTTGCGCCTCCAGGCCGACGAAGTGTTACCGGCGGAGGCCGATCGCCAGGCAAAAGAACTGCAAGCGAAGGGAAATTCGGCATCGGTGGCAGAAAACGCCAAGGCGGAAGCGCAGGTCAACGAGTTGCTATCCGCAGTTTGGCAAGAAAGCGGTGCCGAGGCAGCGGAGTTGTTCTACATCCGACAGATCGAGACCATTCTGCGCGAAGCGGCGAAAGTGCCGAAGCGAGTGGAATTGGAGAACGTTAAAGTAATCGATACTGGGGATGGCAAAGCGATCGCTTCTTTGGTCAACGCCTATCCCGAAATCTTCCGCCAATTCCTGGATAACGTCGATCGCACCCTCGGCATTAACGTTCTGGGAAGTCTCACCAGTAAAAAGGAGAAGAGTTAGTAACAGGCGAGACGCCTGTTCTACGGAAACAGGCAAGATGCCTGTTCTACGGAAACAGGCGAGACGCCTGTTCTACGGAAACAGGCGAGACGCCTGTTCTACGGAAACAGGCGAGACGCCTGTTCTACGGAAACAGGCAAGATGCCTGTAACAAACGTAGAACAGGCGTCTCGCCTGTTACCCCAATTGGGAAATTGTTAATTGTTAATTATTAATTGTCATGGAAATCATTGTTTTAGGACTATTAGGATTATTCGGTGTCGGTACCGGTGCGGCAGTATTGATCGTTCGCAACCTGTACTACGTTTGTCAGCCAAGCGAAGTATTAATCTTTGCCGGCGGACGTCGGGAATTAGAAGATGAGAAAGCAGTAGGATACCGCTTGCTTAAAGGAGGGAGTAGCATTAGAACTCCGTTGTTAGAAAAAGCATTCCGCATGGATCTAACAAACATGATTATCGACCTCAAAGTATCCAACGCTTACTCCAAAGGCGGCATTCCATTAAAAGTGGATGCAGTGGCTAATATTAAAATAGCAGGGGAGGAACCTACTATCCACAACGCGATCGAGCGACTGCTGGAGAAAAGCCGCAAGGAAATAGAACAGCTAGCGCGAGAAACCCTAGAAGGCAACTTGCGCGGGGTGTTGGCATCCCTCACCCCGGAACAGGTGAACGAAGACAAGATCGCTTTCGCCAAAAGCTTGTTAGACGAGGCGGAAGACGATCTGGAGAAATTAGGCTTGGTATTGGATACTCTCCAAGTCCAGAATATCTCCGACGACGTAGAATATCTCGACTCCATCGGGCGCCAACAGCGGGCGGAACTCTTGCGCGACGCTCGCATCGCCGAAGCCCAAACTCAGGCGGAGTCGGCAGTTCGCCGGGCGGACAACGAAAAAAATACCGCCCTCAAACAAATAGAAACCGAAATCGAAGTGGCCAAGGTTGAAGCCGATCGCCGGGTTAAGGATGCCCTCAGCAAAGGAGAGGCCATGGTAGCGGAGGCGGAGTCCGAGACGGCGGCGGAAGTGGTGCGCGCCAAAGCGGAAGTGGGAGTGCAAGAAGCGCGGATCCAGCAGGTGGAACAAAAGTTACAGGCCGATGTGGTAGCACCGGCGGAGGCAAATTGTAAAAGAGCGATCGCCCGCGCTAAGGGTTCGGCCGCTGGTATAGTCGAACAGGGCAAGGCCGAGGCTGAAGGGATAAGTAGTTTGGCCGAGTCTTGGAGGGCAGCAGGCCCTAACGCCAGGGAGATTTTCTTGTATCAAAAGCTCGAACAGTTACTCCAAACTTTAGTTTCAACGGTCCCAGAAGTCGCGGTGGATAACGTCACGGTGATTAACTCCCAGGGCGGGGGCAACGCGACGAAGATGGCGGGATTTTTGGAAGAGTTGCGCCAGACTACCGGCATCGACGTGGCGGCGGCGGCACGAAGTTTGAGCGGACAACAGGAACCGAAGACAGTAGAAGGGGTGGAAACTCCGGCGATCGCTCCCGAAGTAACTCTTTCGGATTTTCCCAAAACCGTGCCTTTTGAGGAAGAAGACTCTCTGGTGGTTCGTCTGAAGGTGGAGATGGCAGACTTTTTAGACCGGCTGGTGCAGAATACTGCTACCAACGAGGAAGCGGAGGAGGCTGTGGAACGGGCTATTCGACGCTATCCCAAGTTGCGCAAGCGCTTGCGCAAGGCTTGGAATGCAGGCAGTTCGGAGGTTTTGAAGGAGATATTTGAACATCCGGTTGTTGTAATTCCGGTGAGGATGGTGGAGGCTTTGTTGGAGGAGGAGTAGAAGGAACGGGCAAGATGCCCGTTCTACAGTCAGATGCCCGTTCTACGGGCATCTTGCCTGTTCTACCTTTTTCTAAATCCAAACCTGAAATGCTAATAAAATCCCTAAAAACCTTTTTAATTCTGAGCTTAATTTTACTCGGCCTGGGGTCGCTTTCCCTGGTAGTTGCCAATACCCTTGCCGACAACCAGGAGAAATCCATAGAAAGCGATCGCCAACAGTTCCTCAGTCAGTTTCCCAACTCCGCCAGCAACCAGTCAGCCATCGCTTTAAAAAAGTTAGCCCTTCCTCTGGGACTCGATTTAGCGAAAATGCCAAATGAAGAGGAGGCAGCGATCGCCGAGAGTCAAAAACAAGCTTTTGAAGAAATTAGAGAAGAACTAAATAGCTATCTGGATGGGGCAGTTGCTCGAACGAGCGATCGCATCGAAGCCCCACCGGAAAAATTACAGCGTTATTTGGCTGCAAACGGGACAGCGTTGGAGGCGATCGCCAGCCACGCACTAAAAGAAGACGTTCCTCAGTGGGGAACGGATATTACTTGGATCGCCGCCGGAGATTTGAGCGCCCCTTTGCCCAGCTTTATCGGTCTGGTAAATTTAGAAAAAATTCTCGCCCTGGATGCCTTGGAGAAAAGTCGCCTGGGGAGAAATGGAGAAGCGATCGCCAGTTTTACCGCCGCTTGGAAAATCCGCCAATCTCTCGACGGGAGGCCCGAACTTATCGCCCAAGTCCTCAACGCGATGGTTCTTCGACTCCAAGCAGGAGTCATGCGCCAGCTTGATGAAGTACCCGCCGAGTGGCAGCAACGTCTGGTGGAACGGGATGTAACCAAGGAGATCGTAAAGGCGATCGAAGGAGAGTTTTTATATGCTTATCGAGGGACCAGGGAACTAGCAGACTCGGAAGAATTAGTTGGCGAAGAAGCACTTATGTTCGAGAGCCCCATGGGCAGAACTTATCTGCGGCGGTCGGCCATAGATGCCTATAATACCAGTAACTCCCTGCCAGGACTGTTGGAAACATCCAACGTCTGCTCTTTCGACCCAGAAGCGATCGCCTCTTCATTGGGGCAAGCTGCCTGGTGGAACGTCTTGGGGCAATTAGCGATACCGAATTTTTCCCCTGTGTGGAAGAGGGCCCGAAGGCTCCAGCTAGAGTTGGAATTGACTAGGAAAATTCTCGAAGTCAAGGAAATGGCTGCCAAAGAAGGAAAATTGCCCGAGTCTCTGCCGAATACCGAGTCTGCGGTTTGTCCTGGCTATGAATGGGTTTACGAAGTTTCGGGGGATAAGAGTTCTCTGGGACTGATGCCGGCACCCACTCTGGGGGAAGACAGTAACGCATTGCCCCTTACCTATAGATTGTCGATCGGGAATGACCCCGGAAGAAATAGCAGGCTGAAGATTTAACTTAAACTTAGCTGAACTTTATGCTGCTTGGGCTTACGATCGTGCTAATAAAAAAAAGATTGAAGCAGATATAGAGGCCTACTACAAAGAATGTGAACTTTGGGAAACTGTAATGAGTAAAATACGTTTGTATATTGATGAAGCTGAGTAAAACCGTGGCTCTCTGTTGAAAAAGTACCCCTTGACAATTGAGCGATCGCCTGTTAAAGTTGGGATGGTTTTTTACCCTAGTTCAGTTTGGACTAAAACCATTTAGAGGGACAATAGCGCCCTTGAGATTTATAGTTAAGAAAAAAGCATGAGTAATCATTATGGGCGAAAAATTATTATTAGAGCAAGAGCATAAAGCCACAGGATTAAAGGTTTTTTTGGCTTCTATGGAGGATAGTCATATCAAACACTTAATACAGCTTGCTCGGGATCCCAGTTTAATAGATTTAATGGGTTGGGACACCTTCTTTGAAGCTGACGATACGGAAAAATTCATAGAGGATATTTCTAATTTTGCTTTACCTTATTCTCGAAAAAGCCAGCCTTTGGTATTTGGGGTTTACTTAGTTCCAGAAGGTTTGCCAATTGGATATGTAGCCTTAAAAGGCTTTAATATGGAACTATTGACTGCTGAAATTGCTGTAGCAATTCTGGATCTAAAATATAGGAATAAAGGGCATGGCAGGCTAGCGTTGAAACGAGCGATAGATTATGTTTTTGACGAAATAGGTATTAAAACAATTGCTGCAGCAATTTTAGTCGATAACAAGATGTCAATTAACATGGTTAAAAGGCTAGGATTTATAGTTAAAGAAGTTATGTACGACTCGTGGCTTATGCCTAATGGAGACCTGGCAGATATGCTTTGGATGGAATTGAAAAAAGCATGACGCTCGTGCAAAATATTGAAATTTATTGAGGTACTGTTACTATGATAGAAGTTAAACTTTTTCCGAAAAAAGGACGAGGAATTGCAGCTACAAAATTGATTCCCAAAGAAACAATAATTGAAGTAGCTCCCGTAGGATCGTTTCCTGCCGAGGAAATGGCACTTATAAACAAAACGGAAGTTTTTAAATACTACTTCGTCATCCCTTCAGAATATGAAAAAAGCCAAAATGTGGGCGGTCATATTGTTTTTGGTCTTTCATCTCTGTGCAATCATTCTCAAACCCCGAATGCTTACATCAATTGGGTAAAAAATGAGATTGGTCTCTGGGCACACTTAATTGCATCCAAAGATATTAAGGCGGGAGAGGAGGTTTTTCTTTTATATACCAACATTGATGAATATTCTTTGGAGCGGGAATTTATTTAACTTAAATAAAAACCGCTGTTTTTGAGTTGGGAGTTAAGTACAAATATGAGAGAATAAACTTGCGAAACTGACAAGCTCCCATCTCCTACTACACCTATGTAGGGTCTTCTGTCGCCTTCATTCCTCCTTTGCTGGATGTGGCTAAATAAACCCCGAGCAAAATAATAATAAATGTTAACCAATTAAGCCAACTTAAAGTTTCAGAAAAAATGCCCCAAGCGAGAATAGCAGTAACCCCCGGATGGAGCAGCAAGATCGCAGCTACCAAGCCTGATGATAACCATTTGAGACTATAGGTTACTAAAATTTGATTGATAACGACAACACTGCCTAGAAGAGCGAGAATTACCCATACCCCCCAAGAATGAGGAAACAGAGGGTCGCTTGTAACTAAAACAATAGGTAGTAAAAGAAGAGTTCCTAGCAGAAAACTCCAAGTTGTAATTACATTGATACTTAACTGAGTTTGCAACTTTTCTAATACCAGCAGATACCCGCCCCAAAAAATAGCAGAAATTAAAGCCAGTCCGTCTCCTTGTAACTTGTCAATAGTTATGGAAAAGTCATTTGCCGCCAGGGCGAGGGAAGCGACTATAGCGATCGCTATCCCGATCGAAAATCGGCGATCGAATTGCTGACCTAACAACATCCATCCAAGCAAGGTAGTAAATAGCGGGGTGAGGCTGTGTAAAACTTCCGAGTTAGCAACGGTGGTTTGAGTCAGGGACCAGGCATAGAGCAGTTGATGTCCCACAGAAAATACTGCCAACATTAACAGCAGTAAGAGCGTACGGATGTCTGGGAAAAGTTTGACCGGAACTGAGTTTCCAGACCATCGCTGCTTGAGGAGGGATAGTCCATTCCATAATGTCAAAGTAATAGTACCGATCCAGCGAATATTCAAGATGGTGGCATTAGGACTAATTTCGTATTCGCTGAATTTTACCAGGATAGGGACCCAAGCGTAAAGGACTAAAACGGCAAATAGCGCGCTAAAAGCGATCGCTATCTTGCTTTTGGCGGTTGGTTCCGATGTTAATTCTAATTGTTCTGTCATTAGTTTTTGCGATTTTTCAGAGAGGGAACAGGCCAAAGCGCCTGTTCTACGGGGCGTAAATGCGGCAAACCTGAATTTGATTATCCCCGCCGACGCCGATGAGAGTCTCGCTATCGGGAGAAAAGACGATCGCCCCTTGCCCTTCTATACTTGCCTTTACATACTTTTAGCCCTCACTTATTTAGGATAAACCTATTAATCCAGGTTCCCCATCATAAGTGAGCGGCTGCCACCAAAGGTCAAAGACGGCCATTGAGGTTAATCTCTATTTAAGAAAAGGTTAAATATGGCCAAAACAATCCGAGAAATTGTCTCGGCCCCTAGAAGCTAAATTGAAGAAAAAAATTAGTTGAGGCCATCGCTGCTTATAATAGACCTCTTGCAAAAGTAAAAATAAAATCGTTTTTTGTTCCTTTTTCCTTAAAAACTCTTCCAATAGTGCCTGTTGCCTGTTGCCTGTTGCCTACTTCTGCCACGAAGTCTAATAATTGACTGGCTACAACCACAGGCAAAGAGTGCCATTGAGGTTAATGTCTATTTAAGAAAAGGTTAAATATGGCCAAAACAATCCGAGAGATTTTCAGGGCATCTAGAAGTTAAATTGAAGAAAAAAATTAGTTTAGGGGATTGGTGCTTATAATAACTGAGTGGCTGCAACCACAAATAAGGACCGAGGGCTTGAAAAACGCAAGGCTGTGTTTTGCCTAGTATAAAAAAGGTAAATATGGTTAAATAGCCACTTGGATCGACCGTGTTTGTTTAGCAAACAATAGTAGCACGGGGACAGATATTTTCCCTCGCGAGCAAAGGAGATTTTCGTGAACGACCAGAATCTAAAACTAGCCTATTGGCAAAAGCAAGAGGCTAACATAAATGGGATGTTACTCAATCCAGATGCTTTAGAAATAGACGAACGCGAAAGAGTTCAAATTATTGGCAATCTTCCCGAATTATCAGGAAAATCTATTTTAGAACTCGGTGCAGGTATTGGACGCTATACCAGTTACTTTGCTTCTCAAGCAAAATATGTCAATGCTGTTGATTTTAATCAAAAATTCATTGACAAAAATAAAGAAAACAATTCAAATTTCGACAACACCGACTACCAATGTTGTAATGTAATGGAACTTTCTTTTGCGGAAGCTTCATTTGATTTTGTATTTGTAAATTGGTTGTTTATGTATCTAGAAGATGATGAGGTGAAAGAGATTAGAGACCGCATCCATCAATGGCTTAAGCTAGACGGTCAACTATTCTTTAGAGAAAGTTGCATTACAGACTCTAAAGGCAATCTACCTCTAAAATCGACATCATCAAAAAACAATCTTAACCATTCCTATTCTCATTATAGAGAACCGAAATTCTATTTAGATTTATTTACAGCCAAATTCAAACTGGAATTACAAGGAAATATTGCTATTTACGAACAGAAATACAATAACCCCAATCAACTTTTTTATTTATTCAGAAAAAAAGGTGTATTGTAATATCCTAGAATAGAGAATTAAGAACGATCTATTAATAAGCCTTTTGGCTCGAAATACAATATATCTGTGGGCATCAACTATGAAGAGATCGAAGTCAAAAGATACTAAGATCGTAGAAGCGATTCTGAAACTCAAGCGCAATTCCGGCTCCCATTCTCCAAGTCTATTAACTTTGATAGATCGCATTCCCAAACTCGATATTCGAGTGGATGCTTGCTTTTTGTCCAATCCATACGCAACCCAATTATTCCTCAAATATTTCGACCGGGATTTAATTAACGGGACTTTCAAAAAAACTAAGCTAAAACATAGCCTAAACTGGCTATGTGACTGGCAAAAACGTCCTCATGGTCGCGCCACCACGCTAAGAAACGAGACATTACTCCTGTTTTAAAGGCTTCAAGAGCATCAACCCAAGTTTTAAGTTTCTTTGTAGCCCATTGTCGTTGGAAGCCACCTGTTAATAAATGCCAGCGTATAAAAGTATATGCAACAAATACTAAAATTAAATGTCTGCGGATACTTTTTTCAGAGCGTACTTGATATTCTTTCCATCCCAACCATCCCTTAACTTCGCGGTAAAAAACTTCGATCCAATTTCTGATTGCGTAAGTTTTTACTACCCACTCACTATTAACTGTTTTCGGGTCGGCGTTGGTTAAGAAATAGTATACATCCGTTGCTTCTTCCCAAGAAGAGGCATTGATTCTGATTGCTAAAGTGCGCCACCCCAAGCGAGGCACATAGACCAATTTTTTGGCAACCCATATTGGTTTTTTCTCATTTTCTGACAGCGATATTTCTGACCACTTAGTATCTGGAAGTGCGGCTAATTCCGACACGGAATATTTGTCACTTTCATGCTCATCCGATGCCCCATATTTAACCACTCGATCGCTTGAAATGGAAACAACGTATCTCAATCCCCTCTCTTCGAGTTGTTTGAGTAATTTGTTATTATTACCATATCCTGCATCCATCACGATGTTGGCTGGCTTAATTCCACGACCGAGACATCTATCAATTAATAGTAGTGCTAAATCTGGTTTTTTAATATACTTTGGATTTTCTTTTCCTCCTTCTAAACTCTCTGCTGATTTATATATTTCCACATCCAATGGTATGTTTCTTACTCCATCGTACAAATGAGTTGTCACCATTGACATTCCTTGGTCAACTTTACCTATTTCTCCAATGTACTGCCTACCTGCACCATCTGTCTCATGCCCACTTTTTCTGTGTCCTGAATCATCTAACATTATGGTACAGTTTTTACCAATTTTCGTTTGACGACGAGACATCATTATATCTAATCTCTCTTCATTCATCGCTAATTCTGACCAAGGAGAATCATTCAAAAAGTGTCTGATTTGATTATAAGAGCCATCTACTGTTCCTTGAGTAATTTGAGCTAAATTTTTTCGGTGAGCATCTCCAAATAAACCAGCCAAATATGTTCGGAATCCCTTTTTTTGACTCTTTCGAGTAAATAGACTATCAAATTTTTGACACCAAGATTCAAAGCATGGTGGCATGGCTTCAATCACCTGATGTTTCATTTGGACTACACTGCTCCTTCTGAGTCTGACGTAAACCTCCCACCATTACAACATTTATTTTCTTTTTTGTCAAGTTTTTTTTCAAAGTCCCGTTAAGACTAATAAAATCGAATTTGTTCTCCAAAACTATCCATCGCAAAATAGGAGAATTGCTGAATTACTCTCTAGTCGCTTGGAAGTTTCAACAGAAAATATTTTCATAGGTAACGGCGCTACGGAAATCATCCAAGCAGCGATTCATAACTTTGTCGAGAAGAAAATTGTTGTCAACATTCCCACATTTTCAGCATACTATGAGTTTGTTAGACCGGGGGTTGAAGTAGTTTATCATTCATTAAACAAGCAGAATAATTTTCGCCTCGACGTGGAAGCTTATCTCGCTATGATTCGGAAAGAAAAACCCGATTCTGTCGTGTTAATTAATCCTAATAATCCAGATGGTGGATATATTCCTTTTGAAGATATTAAATACCTTTTAGGAGAGTTGAAGGATGTAGAAAATATCATTCTTGATGAGAGTTTTATCCACTTTGCTATCGAAGAGGAAGACCGATTCAAAAGTGCTGCTAAATTGATAAATAGTTTTAGCAACCTCATTGTGGTTAAGAGTATGTCAAAAGACTTTGGTATCGCAGGGATTAGAGCTGGGTATGCTGTTATGAACTCTGCTAAAGTAGATCTGTTGTTGAAAAATGGCTACCTATGGAATTTATCAGGATTGGCCGAGTATTTCTTTAAGATTTATGGTCAAGATGATTTCTGGGAGAAATACGAAAGGGCAAGAATTAAATACATTAAAAAAACTCAGAAATTTGTTCGCACCCTTTCTGAAATTGAAGGAATTAAAACTTATCCAAGTTGGGCGAATTTTGCTTTAATTGAATTGGTGGATGGTTCAAAGTCTTTCGATGTATTTTCAAAGCTGCTGGTCGAACATGGTGTATATACCAGAAACTGCTCGGACAAAATAGGACTCGATGGAGAATTTCTTAGAATAGCAGCTAGAAATAAAAAGGAGAATGCCATAATTATCCAGAGCTTAAAATCTTTATTTCCAGATAAAAAGGAATCAACTTTAGAACTCGACCTAGCTTATTTTTGTGTATGATGAATGTAGAATTTGAGAACTATCAGGAAACCTCGCAAAGCTACGATAAAACCCGCGTCCCGATCGGGACCGAGATTTTACTCGGCTGCTTTGCCTCAACCCCCCGCCCTTTAGCAGAACAGATGATTTTAGATGGTGGGTGTGGGACCGGAAACTATATCGAAGCGTTGCAAGGCAAGGTCGGTAGCCTGCGGGGACTGGAATTAAATAAGGGAATGTTAGCCAAGGCAACCGCCAAATTTCAGCAGAACCCAAATATTAGCTTGACTCAAGGTAGTCTCACGGACCTTCCTTATGATGACGGCAGCTTCGATGGCATGATGTGCAATCAAGTCATCCACCATCTGGTTTCCCCGTCGTCAGGTCAGCCAAATTTTTCTCAATTATCTAAGATGATGCAAGAAGCCTATCGAGTATTGCGTCCAGGGGGAGTATTGGTATTTAATAGCTGCAGTCAGCAGCAGCTTCGGGATGGTTTTTGGTGGGCGGCATCGATCCCAGAAGCGATGGAACGTGTGGCGAAACGTTATCCTCCGCTGGATATGATGGCTTCAATGTTACAAGCAGTAGGCTTTCGCTTCGGGGGTAAGGTGGTTCCGGTGGATGGCATTCTCCAGGGCGAAAATTACCTCGATCCAACTGGACCCCTGCACAAACACTATCGAGATGGTGATTCTACCTGGACTTTAGCGACGGAAGAGGAACTTGAGCGAGCAATGGCTCAAGTCCAGCGCATGGATCGGGATGGCACGATGGCTCAATATGTGGAAAAACGGGATAACTTACGCAAGCAGATCGGTCAAACAACTTTTATCTTTGCCTATAAATCGACATAAAGGCTGCTTTTTGCAGGGTCTCGCCTGTTGAGGTCTCGCCTGTTGAGGTCTCGCCGTAGAACAGGCCAAAGCGCCTGTTGAGGTCTCGCCGTAGAACAGGCCAAAGCGCCTGTTGAAAAAAAAAATCCATTGACTGACGAGCTCCTCATGGGGAGCTCGTACAACTGGTAAGCGAAAATGAGAGTAATTCCAAAAAATAGAAATTGATAGCATAAATCAATGATAGATAAAATTTACGATATCGGCTTTGACTACTGGAACTCTGCTGTTCTCAGAGCGGGGATTAAATTGGGGGTATTTACTCTCTTAGAACGAGAGCCTCTATCTGCTGAGAAAGTAGCGAACCAGCTTCAGACCAATGCTGGCTTTACGTCATCTTTTTTAGAAGCTTGTACGATTTTGGAGCTATTAGAAAAAGTTGAAGACCGCTATAAGAACGCTGAAGAGACCTCTAAGTTTCTCGTTAGCGATCGCCCTGAATATATTGGCGACCACGTGCTTCATATCACGAATTACTGGCTTACCTGGGGCAACCTGGATACGCTCATCCGCGAAGGCAGGACAGAGTTTCCATTTGAGAATGGTTTTGTTAATGCTGATACCTACTGGTCCGATTACATGAAGGGGCAGCACAGCCGCGCGACATCGGGACAGGGAGCATACTTGGTTGAGAATGTGAACCTGGAGGGAAAACGAAAATTGCTGGATTTAGGTGGAGGAGCAGCCAGCTACAGTATAGCTTTGTGCAATGCTTATCCTCAGTTGCAGGCTTTTGTCGTTGATGAGAAGGAGTCTCTGGCAGTGGCCGGTCCTCTGGTAGAGGAAAACAACCTCAATAACCAAATTACTCTCGTTGAGGGAGATTTCAATACAATTGCCCTCGACTCCGACCACGATGTCGTGCTTATTTCTGGGGTAGTGGTCCTTAAGTCAGAAGAAGACTCTCGCCAACTGTTCCGACGGGCATATAATGCCCTACTTCCTGGTGGTTTGATTGTTATCCAGGATTTTATGCAAATGGACTCTAGTCCCAAGCGACGGTTTTTGGATATAATGATGGATCTGTATGTGAAGATTGGTTTTCACCCAGAGGGGAGCGATCGCTCTAGCACCGAAATACTGTCCTGGCTGCAGGATGTTGGCTTCAAAAATTTCAAACAGGTGTCCCTGCCGACGCAATATGCCCTGATTGCTGCGGAAAAACCTGCTTCTGCCTAGCAGTCTGTCAAAGGGTTGCAAATTGACGGAACGATCGGGGAATTTTAGATTTTAGATAGATTAACAATTAACGCGCCTCCCAATAGTTATACTCCAAGCGGTAAAGAGTTGCGCTTTTGGGAGTGTGGGGAGTGTGGGGAGTGTGGGGAGTGTGGGGAGTGTGGGGAGTGCGGGGAGTGTGGGGAGTGCGGGGAGTGTGGGGAGTGCGGGGAGTGCGGGGAGTGTGGGGAGTGCGGGGAGAAAACCAAAAGTTAGTTCAATTCAACCGATCGGTTTCTCCCCACACTCTGCTTGCAAAGCGCATTTTTTACCCGTGGCAAGTATAATTGTTAATTGTCTCTTTGACTGCTGCTTTACTGGATGTCGTTAAGTAAGCCCCAAACAAAATAACCAGAAATGCTAATAAATTAAGCAGACTTATATCAAGTCGCAATAAATAACCAGAAGAAAATAAAGAGAGGAAAAAGGGGAATGGTAGGCAGAACAAATATCCCGGACTTTTCCCTCAATTATTAATTATTAATTATTAATTGGGAAAATGATATTAGAGTTTCATTATCCAGAAGGGATTAAAGATAGTGGCATCGGGACTGATTTCGTATTCGCTGACTTTGAGCGAGATGGGGAGGAAAGCGATAATTACTAAATCGGCGAATAGGGCGGCTAAAGCGATCGCTATCTTGCTTTTGGCGGTTGGTTCGGAGGTTAATTGTAATTCTTCTGTCATTAGTTTTTGCTATTATCTAAAACGGGCATTAGGCACCGATGCCGATCCATACCCCTTGACGAAAAAGCGATCGCTCCTTAAGATTGACA
>JAXHVR010000054.1:0-6489 GCA_034189005.1 Cyanobacteriota bacterium
GCAATTATCTATGGGGAATTAATTATAGGGAATCGCTAAAGCGATTGCTACGAAAGGCGATTCCCAATTCTAGATTATCTATTGTCCGAATTCAGCTTGCAGAATATCGTCGTTATCGTCAGCGAGGGTAGCGACGATCGTAATCGCCCTAGAAACCTCCCCCGGAGACAACTCAGCCACAGTACGAGTCGCTAAAATCGCAATTTGCTCGTCAACGATCGCAAAATGAGATTCCATAGTTGACATCCAGTTCATCTCCAAAAGCTTCCGCATTAACTGGGGTTCGTTTTTCGCGGGCAGCTTCAAAACATAAGCCCAAACCGTAAAAGTGTCGTCATCAGTCTCCCCCGTCAGCTTGACAAACACCTCAACGCTGCCATATTTAAACTTCCATAGATGGCCAGCTTCGTTTTGGGCTACCATCACCTTTTGCTCTTCGGCCATGCCGGCAATGACAGTTTCGATTTCCTCCGCATAGCTCATGCCCATAGATTCTTGCATAGTCTCTCCAGTGGAGAACTCATCGCTAGAAACAGTTTCGGGATTTGTCGCAGCCATAGTTAGTTACAATTTTTACAAAACAACTTACCCACCAGTTTAAGCCTTCAGCCTAACTTAAGTAGTCGCGGCCGGCGGAATTTGAAAAAAAATTTTTTAGCCGACGACGCAATTATTAACGCTTTATCGCCACTAGAACGAAACGTCCGACAATTATTAATTATTAATTATTAATTATTAATTACTTAATTGCCGATCTCTCTTTTTACGCTTCCACCGACTCTGGTTTCCTCGCCACCCAATACTTGCTCATAAAATGATTCGCAGTTGAAACATCCACAAACCCAGCCTCCTCCAAACGTTTCACCAAATCGTCAGAAATATAATGCTTGTAATAAGGCTCGTGAAAAATCGAAGTAAAACCCTTCATAGCAGGCATCATTTCAGGAGAATCCACAGCTTGGATCGAATCGCACATAATAAAAACTCCCCCCGGTTGAGTAACCCGAAAAGCCTCATTTATTAGTCGCTGGCGGGCAAAATGCGGTAATTCGTGAAACATAAAAACGCTAGTAGTTGCCTGGAAATAATTATCTTTAAAAGGTAATTCTTCCCCATTAGCTTGTATTAATTGCGGCAATTCTCCCGCCGTTTCCGACAACAATTTATTAGCTTTTCGTAAATAAGCCGGGGATAGATCCACTCCATATAAAGACGCTTTTTGCAAAGCAGCGCGGATAAACTTTAAAGTGCGACCCGTCCCGCAACCAATATCTAAAACTCGCTGTTTTTTATCTTCTGAAAACAGTTTTTTCAACCCTTCCTTTAAAGGTTTTAAAATCCGCCGACGCATCGGATCCGCAGTACCAGCAAACAAAATTTCTACCTGCAAATCGTATAAATTTGCCGACATCTCGCTCAAATAACCGTCAGTTTGATGGTGGAAATTTTGCAAGTAATAGCGAGGATAACCTTCCTTATCAATTTCTGAAGAAAAAACCTGATATTGGCGCTTATGCATTCTATCCCAAACACCAGCCATATCCAGACAAAGTGCGGGATAGTAGCTAAAGAAATCCAACCAAGGATTATCAAACAGAATCTCAGCAGGATAAACCCCCCTCTCGCTATCCTCCCAGTCCGCATCCAGAAGTTCTTGCATGCTTTGTTGAATCTTGAAAAGTATTTTTGGAGTTAAATTATTGCTATTTTGTTGCCGTGGAGGAAAAACTAGACTTTTTAGGCGGTTGCTAATAGTTTTATGACCTAAAGCAAAAGAACTTTTGCCTTGTTGAAAAGTTTGATATGTAAGTTTGGTAATAGTATCTGGCATCGTCAAAAAAGAATCGATTTAATCAATTTTCAATAACCGAGTTTTGTAGCAAGCACTTTAGTGGTTTAAGATGGCCTTATTTAAAGCACTGAAGTGCTTGCTACTAACTTTGTAAACAATTGTAACGCAACTTTAAGCTCAAAAAAAAAGAGCCACCGACAGACGGTGGCTCTTTTTATCGTGCTAACTACGATGCCAAAACCAAATTAGCAATCGTAATAGAGAGAAAATTCGTAGGGATGGGGCCGCAAGCGCATGGGGTTAATCTCAGTGTCCAACTTGTACTCGATCCAAGTTTGAATCAAATCTTCAGTAAAGACTCCACCTTCAGTTAAGAAAGCATGGTCCTTTTCCAAAGCTTCCAAAGCACCCTCTAGAGAACCAGGAGTAGAAGGAATCTTGCTCAACTCCTCGGGACTGAGATCGTAAATATCCACATCCAAAGATTCCCCGGGGTCGATTTCGTTCTTAATGCCATCGATACCGGCGCAAAGCATGGCAGCAAAAGCCATATAAGGATTAGCAGTAGCATCCGGGCAACGGAACTCTAGGCGTTTGGCCTTCGGATTAGGACCGCTTAGAGGAATGCGAACTGAAGCAGAACGGTTGCCTTCGGAATAGGCCAAGTTCACCGGTGCTTCAAAACCGGGGACCAAGCGCTTGTAAGAATTAGTGCTGGGGTTGCTGAAAGCCAAAAGAGCCGGGGCGTGCTTGAGGATACCGCCGATGTAGTTTAAGGCCATTTTGCTCAAGTTTGCATAGCCATCGCCCCAGAACAAAGGTTCTCCGCCTTTCCAGATGGACTGGTGGGTGTGCATCCCGGAACCGTTATCGTTAAAGATCGGTTTGGGCATGAAGGTCACGGTTTTGCCATACTTTTTGGCCACGTTCTTGATGACATACTTATAAATCATCAAGTTATCCGCCGCTTCTACCAAGGTTCCAAATTGGAAACCTAACTCGCACTGACCGCCAGTAGCCACTTCGTGGTGGTGCTTTTCAATGGGCACGCCGCATTTGGCCATTACCAGCAGCATTTCGCTGCGCAGGTCTTGGGAGGTATCTGTCGGAGATACGGGGAAGTAACCTCCTTTATAGTCTGGCTTATAACCTTTATTCCCGCCTGGTTCTTCGTTGCCCGAGTTCCAGCGGCCCTCGATGCTATCGACGTAATAAAACCCTTTATTCTCGGTTTGGTCGAAGCGGACGTCCTCAAAGATGAAAAATTCTGCTTCCGGGCCGAAGAAGGCTGTATCGCCTATGCCGGTAGAAACTAAATAATCTACTGCTTTCTGAGCAATTACCCTGGGGCAACGGCTGTACCATTCACCGCTGCGGGGTTCTTTAATACTACAGATGACGCTTAAAGTAGGTTCGGCCATGAACGGATCGATCCAGGCGGTCTTGGGGTCTAAGGTCATCATCATGTCTGATTCGTTGATGCTTTTCCAACCCCTGATGCTGGAACCGTCGAATGCTACTCCGTCTGTGAAGGAGCTTTCGTCGATTTGGCTTCTGTGAAGCGTCAAGTGCTGCCAGATGCCGGGCAGATCTACGAATTTCAGGTCTATAAGTTGAATGTCTTGTTCTTCGATTAGATTTAAGACTTCTTGCGCTGTTTCTGGCATTTAATCGCTCCTAGTTTTTTACTATCTGGTTAATGGGTATCTAGTTTAAAGCACGCCTGTCAGATATTAAGGATTAAGATTTTAATTTTTTGTATAGATTATTACAAAATGTTGTTTTGCCCGTAAGAATATTTTCTCCCGCACCCGTTTTGTAGTAGCCTAAAATAGGCAGTTTATAAGATTTTTGGGAGAAATAAGTTCATGCGGGACGCAGTTACGAGCTTGATTCAAAATTATGATGTGACCGGTCGGTATTTGGACCGGGATGCAGTGGATAGCTTAAAATCCTATTTTGCAACGGGCACGGCCCGAGTCCAGGCGGCCACTGTTATTAATGCTAATGCGGCCAAGCTTGTCAAGCAGGCTGGCCTAACTTTGTTTGCGGAACAACCAGAACTGATCCGCCCTGGCGGTAATGCTTATACGACTCGTCGTTATGCTGCCTGTTTGCGGGATATGGATTATTATCTGCGCTATGCTACTTATGCTTTGGTGGCTGCCGATACGGATGTCCTGGACGAGCGAGTCCTCCAAGGACTTCGGGAAACTTACAATTCTCTGGGAGTTCCTATTGGCCCTACTGTCATCGGCATCGGTATTATGAAGGATTTGGTCAAGGCTGAGGTTCAAGCTGCCGGTTTGGAAACGGGCCCCTATTTAGACGAACCTTTCGATTATATGATTAGCGAATTGGGTGAAAAGGATATTTAAGGGGTGCATCTCAATTTTGAATAAAGCCAGGAATTTAACGCTTTTTGGTAATTGGTAATAGGTAATGGGTAATAGGAATATTGCGTTTTCGCAAATATGATATGCTCCCTATTTAAGCCCCATTAGCACCTACTTTTCAAATGTTTTTTTGCTATTGGGTAATGGGTAATGGGTAATGGGTAATGGATAATTCCTATTCCCAGAGCCCAGTATCCCTTTTTTTGATTTTTTTGCTGCGTATTCCATTAACAATTAACAATTAACAATTAACAATTAACAACTAACAACTAACAACTAACAACTAACAACTAACCACTAACCACTAACCATTAACCATTAGCAACCATTAATGGGTAAAGAACGACTGGATACTTTATTAGTCAAGTTAAATTTATGTACTTCCTGCCAAGAAGCTCGGGGTTTGATTATGGCGGGGGAAGTTATGGTAAATCGAGAGGTAATTGATAAGCCGGGAACGGAGGTTAAACTAGAGGCAAATATTGAGGTGAAAGAGCGATCGCCTTTTGTTTCTCGCGGCGGTCATAAATTGGAAAAGGCTCTGGCGGTTTTCCCTATTTCAGTTAATAACAGAATTTGTCTCGACGGCGGCATCTCCACTGGCGGCTTTACTGACTGTTTGTTACAAGCGGGGGCGAAATTAGTTTACGGCATTGATGTCGGTTACGGACAGGTTGCTTGGAGCCTGCGCAACGACCCAAGGGTAATTTTATGGGAAAGAACTAATCTCCGACATCTGACACCGGGCCAATTGTACCCTAACTCTTCCCAGGAAAAGGCAGACCTGGCAGCGATCGATGTCTCGTTTATCTCTCTAACTAAGGTTTTGCCCGCACTCTGGGAACTGTTGGTCCCACCTCGGGAGGCTGTTTTGTTGGTCAAGCCTCAGTTTGAGGTGCCGAAAGGACGGGTGGGCAAAAAGGGCGTGGTTCGTTCTCCAGAAGACCAAAGCGATGCTATTTTTCGGGTTTGCGAGGCTGCTGCTGCTTTGGGATGGGGCTATGGCGGTCTAACTTGGTCTCCTTTGGTGGGGCCTGCGGGTAATATTGAATATCTGTTATGGTTGAGAATGGATGCCGAAGGGATGCCAGAGCCAGAGGGGCTAGCTCTTATTGCTCTGGCTGCTAAAACAGAATTGGGTCAGTAATTAATAATTAATAATTAATAATTAATAATTAATAATTAATAATCGATCGTCAAAGAAAAAAATTCGTTAAATTCATGCAGTTTGCCCAACTATTAGGCCGCTTATTATTTTATATTATTGGGGGACTGGCTTATATTATAAGTGCTGCGATTATTGTCGGCATTGCTATTACTGCGAAAATTGTAGCGGTGGAAATAGCGGACCGATTATTGTATTCTATTATTGTTTTTGGCGATTTATTACGCGGCATAGAAATTGTCGAACTTTTTAATATTGTTGTTTTCGCCTTGGTTGGTATGGGCTTTGGTTTGGCGACCGGATTTTTACCAAGCAATATCGGCAGGAAATTAAGCGCTGTTTTTTTAATAGTTTTAGTGCCGATAATTTTTATGACAACCCAAGTGGTTCGCTACGATCTTTGGTTAAATGAAGTTGCAAATAATGAAAATATCCCTATCGAAGGAGCGGCGAGAATAGCTAACGATTTTTTGCAGGAAAGAGTAGGAGAGGAAGGCATCATCGGTTTTTATGTTTATACCGGTCAATTTCCCATACTTCCTACTAATAAAAAGCAGATGAAAGAAGTGTTTTTTTTGGAAAACAACGCTAATTCAAAGTTTGTCAAAGTAACGGGGGTTCCTCCTGGGATAATTAGTTTTGCAATGTCTTTGTGTTTTTGGCTGATTAGAGGATTTTACTTTTTAGTCGCAGTTGTTAGCACCATCGGACACTTCCGAGAAGGGGCGAAAATAGCTAAACGCTAATAGGGATCTCGTAACTTTTGAAGCGAACCAAAAACCTGACCCTTTTTGTAGAACAGGCGAGACGCCTGTTATCTTTTTGTAGAACAGGCGTCTCGCCTGTTATCCGGTTAGTTGTTGGCTTATGTAGGTTGGGTGGAGCGACAGCGTAACCCAACAGAATCGTTGGTTGTAGCTTGCGTTGATGTTGGGTTGCACTACGTTCCACCCAACCTACAAGAAAATGGCGAAGGTATTGTAAATTCCGAGTGTAGCTGCCGGAAACCCAACAAAATCGTTGGTTGTAGCTTGCGTTGATGTTGGGTTGCACTACGTTCCACCCAACCTACAAGAAAATGGCGAAGGTATTGTAAATTCCGAGTGTAGCTGCCGGAAACCCAACAAAATCGTTGG
>JAXHVR010000054.1:6589-37376 GCA_034189005.1 Cyanobacteriota bacterium
AATCGTTGGTTGTAGCTTGCGTTGATGTTGGGTTGCACTACGTTCCACCCAACCTACAAGAAAATGGCGAAGGTATTGTAAATTCCGAGTGTAGCTGCCGGAAACCCAACAAAATCGTTGGTTGTTACGAATATGTTGGGTTGCACTACGTTCCACCCAACCTACAAGAAAATAGCGAAGGTATTGTAAACTCGAAGGATACGCTGGCGTTAAATGCGATCGCTCCAATGTTTCCCGCGTTACCAAAACCCCAAAAAACATGAACCAAATTACTTACCAAGACTTCGAGAAAATCGAAATTCGATCGGGCAAAATTATCAAAACCGAACCATTTCCAAAAGCTCGCAAACCAGCCTATAAACTCTGGATAGACTTCGGCGAATTTGGCATTAAAAAATCCAGTGCCGGCTTAACTAAATTGTATCGCCACGAAGAATTGGTGGGCAAATCAATTTTAGCGGTTACAAACTTTCCACCCCGTCAGGTGGCAGATTTTATGTCGGAAGTTCTGGTGTTGGGTGCCGTCATGGACGATGGAGAAGTAGCCTTAGTTCAACCCGATCGCGACGTCTCCCCGGGCCTAAGAATTCTCTAGGACGCTTTAGAGACAAACCAGACGGTAATTCGCCACCCATACAACGAACGTCCGACAATTATTAATTATTAATTATTAATTATTAATTACTTAAAAATCTTCCAACAGCCACTCGGAGGCGCGATCGCCTAGATCCACAGGAATATTAACAGTTTTACCCAAGCGGGGCCGTTCCTTAGTTTTTTTAAGCTCTGCCTCGATCTGGGCAGTTGCGCCAAAACCGTTGATGTAACTGGCGATCGCCTCCAAATTCTCGAAATATTCAGCTTCGGTGAGGGGAAAGGAGGCTTGTTCGAGGTATTTCCACATGACTTGGATTAAAATCTGGCCCCGCACTTGCCGCAAGCGGACATCGTAAGATTTGCCCCATTTCTCCAACAATAGCTGGTGTAAGTCTTTGCCATTCATATAATTTTTAGAATTTAGATTTAATTGAATCAAGTTTGATAAAAAAGATACTAAAAGAGGTTTTTTGTCAATAAATCGTTACATTTATTAAAAATAAAAGAGAAAGTTAAAAAAATGTAATAATAATCCCCAGAGCGGCTAAAAGGTCAATTCCCACAAAGAATTACCCAAGCCCTCGCAGTTGTAGCAGATTAACAGCAATTATTTCTATTGTCTGCACATACTGATATATGGAAACGAAAGTTAACAGTAACAACCCAAGTTAGCTCATGGCTCAAGCTTCAGAAAGACCGGACGTACCCGATATGGGTCGTCGTCAATTTATGAATTTGCTTACCTTCGGATCGATTACCGGGGTAGCTCTAGGCGCTCTATATCCAGTAGTTAAATACTTCATCCCTCCCTCCAGTGGAGGGGCAGGAGGCGGTTTAACCGCTAAGGACGCCCTAGGAAACGATATTATAGTCAGCGATTTTTTGGCCAGTCATAATCAGGGCGATCGCGTATTGGCCCAAGGACTGAAAGGAGACCCCACCTATCTCGTGGTCGAAGGCGACAACTCCCTCGCTGATTACGGATTAAACGCCGTCTGCACCCACTTAGGCTGCGTCGTACCTTGGAACATCAACGAGAACAAATTTATTTGTCCCTGTCACGGTTCCCAGTATAACAACGAGGGCAAAGTGGTAAGGGGACCGGCTCCTCTGTCGTTAGCTTTAGTCCACGCCGATACCGCAGAAGATAAAGTTGTTTTTACCACCTGGACAGAAACAGACTTCCGTACCGGCGAAGCACCTTGGTGGGCCTAACCAAAATTAAGTTTTAGATTTTAGATTCGTAACTGAGTTCTGAAATTTAAAATGTAGGGTAGCGGTAGATCGAGTAGTGAAAGCATACCTCTTTTGATTAGAGCAGTCTGACGAATTACCCATTACCGTTTTCCCCATAACCAAATTGTGGAAAATTTCGAGATTGAGAGAGACACAGTAATCTAATGTCAAAAAACGCTCTAGCGACAACTTACAAAGGCATCGGTAAAGCGATCGCCAAAACTTTATTTGTAGCGATCGCCGCCGTAGCACTATTGCTAACCAGCGACATAGCCTACCCGCAGGCAGCAGCAGCCTATCCCTTCTGGGCCCAAGAAACGGCGCCAGAAACTCCCCGCGAAGCTACAGGCAGAATTGTTTGCGCTAACTGCCACCTCGGTGCCAAACCGACAGAAGTAGAAGTGCCCCAGTCCGTACTGCCAGACACCGTATTTAAAGCGATCGTCAAAATCCCTTACGACACCGACACGCAGCAAGTATTAGCAGACGGCAGCAAAGGCGGTCTCAATGTCGGCGCCGTCTTAATGCTACCCGAAGGCTTCAAAATTGCACCTCCAGACAGAATACCCGAGGAAATGCAAGAAGAAGTAGGAGATCTCTACTTCCAATCCTATAAGGAAGGAGATGATAACGTAATCATCATCGGACCCCTACCCGGAGAAGAATATCAAGAGATCGTCTTCCCCGTCCTTTCTCCTGACCCCGGAACTGATAAATCAGTCCACTTCGGCAAATATTTGGTTTACGCAGGTGGCAACCGAGGTCGCGGTCAGGTTTATCCCGCCGGTAACAAGAGCAACAACACTGTCTATAATGCTTCCTCCAGCGGCACCATTACTGGCATTACCTACGAAGAATACGTCGGTAGCGAAATTACCATCGAAACAGCCGATGGCACCACCGTCGTCGATACAGTTCCCCCAGGTCCAGAATTGCTGGTATCTGAAGGCGATGCTGTAGAGGCAGGTCAAGTTATCACTTCCGACCCCAACGTGGGCGGTTTCGGTCAAAAAGATACAGAAATCGTACTCCAAAGCGCCAATCGTATCGCTTGGTTGATGGCTTTCTTCGCTCTGGTAATGTTATCTCAAATCATGCTGGTTCTCAAGAAGAAACAAATCGAAAAAGTTCAAGCAGCCGAAATGAACTTCTAAGAAGTAGGATCGTTTCGCGCCCGATCGCTTATAGCGATTTCCGCCAACAATTTACAAGGAGCGAGGCATCGGAAATGGAGCTAACAAAACTTCATTTGCGAAATCTCGCTCCTAATTAATTATAAGCAATTAATAAGAGAAAAAATAGTGAAACCAGAAGAGAAAAAAATTTTAGTTGGTAACTGTGAATGGTTTTATCGCGAATCAATACCGGAGAACGACACGGATAAATTGCCCGTACTGTTATTACACGGGTTGCCCTCCCAAAGTTATAGCTGGACGGTAATCATGCCAGAGTTGGCACGAGAAGGTTTCCCTGCCATCGCCCCTGACTGGATTGGTTGCGGTTACTCTGGCAAACCGAGCAAGCAAGATTTTCCTTATACTCCAGATGCCTTTGTTGACGCTCTCGACGGTTTTATTAAAGGTATGGAATTAGAGAAATTTTACCTCGTTGTTCAAGGTTTTTTGGGTTCCGTCGGCTTGCAATATGCCCTCAGAAATCCCGAAAAAATAGAACGTTTGGTTATCCTCAATACACCCCTTTCTAGTACGGCGAAATTACCCTGGAAAATGCAGCAGTTAGGGCTGCCAATTGTTGGGGATATGCTTACTCAAGACCCCCTATTTATTGACCGGACTTTGGAAAAAGGTAGTCGTTTTACCATCAGCGAAGAGGACTTGAATATTTATCGCGGTCCGTATTTGAGGAGTTCTGCGGCGGGGCGATCGGTATTATATACGGTTAAGAATATGCAATTAAAGGAAGCGATCGCCGAAATTGAAACTGGTTTTAATGGCTGGCAGCAACCTACATTAATTATTTGGGGAACTGCGGACCCTTGGTTAGATATTTCTGGGGCGAAAAATCTAGTTAGTATTTGCGAAAATGCCCAATTAATTAAACTCGATAAAGCGGGTCATTATCCTCAAGACCATTGGTCTGTAGATATAGCATCAGAACTGGTGTTGTTTCTCAGGAAGCAAGCAGTTTAAACTGGTGCATCGGGGGAATAGGTTTTTTTTATTCTCGATCTGCACCCGGGTCCATTGAATAACGGGCAACAGCAGGGTTCTACGGCGGGCCCGTTCTCAGTTCCCCAGAAAAGTTAGAAAACCCCTTGACAAAGGATTTTGTTTGAGTTACTATTAAACTGTCCGGCGGAGTTCGCCTATACGCTTGATTTTTTATTCAACGCACTTGTTCGTAGTAATCGCTTTAGCGATTCATATAGATAAATCGCTAAAGCGATTACTACAAACAGTCATACTACCCAAAAAATAATCAATTAAGAAACCCGGTTTTTAATAAAAACCGGGTTTCTGGGCTTTCGGTGAATATCCCGGGCGCAAAATTGAGATGCGCCCCATGAACTATTGAGGCCCCAACCAACCGGCGCTTAAGATAACAGTTAAACCCATAAACAAAACGCACAAAGTCCAAGTAATGCGATTGAGAGTCACCTCAGCACTTTTAGCGCTAGAAAATAACTGCGCCTGTCCGCCAATACCGCCAATGCCATCCCCTTTGGGACTGTGCAACAATACGAAGACAATAATCCCAACTGCAGAGAGAACCCAGATAATTTCTAAAAGTTTAACGACATTCATAATTAAATCCTCAGTTATTTTTTGGTTAATTAACAATTAGAAATTAATTGTTAATTGTTAATTGTCAATTGTTAATTGTCAAAGGCCGACACCTACGGGAGTCCGATTTTTTTTCACATCAAAACCAACCCCTTCCACGATCGATCGCCCGGTCATCTCTGGAGGTTGTGGCAGACCCAATATCTCCAAAATCGTCGGTGCGACATCGCACAAACGACCGTCTTCGCGTAAAGGAACCTCGGTGCCGTGTCCGGGAATCTTCAACCCCTCACCCTCAACTAAAATAAACGGTACTAAATTAGTAGTATGAGCCGTCCAAGCATTACCCTCTTGGTCCCACATATACTCTACATTACCGTGGTCGGCCAGAATAATCGCCGTCCCCCCAGCCTTGCTAATGCTTGCCAGAAGTTCTCCGAGACATTTATCCACAGTTTCCACCGCTTGAACTGCAGCATCCATCATTCCCGTATGACCCACCATATCGGGGTTAGCGTAATTCATTACCATCAGGGAATAGATGCCTTTCTCTATAGCAGCGATCGCCACATCCGTCACCTCATAAGCAGACATTTCCGGGGCGCTATCGTAAGTAGGAACCATCGGACTTTGTACCAACTCTCGGTCCTCGCCCTCCACCGGCTGTTCCAAACCGCCATTAAAGAAATAAGTTACATGAGCGTACTTCTCAGTTTCAGCAGTGCGGAATTGCCGCAAACCTTTATTAGCAATAACCTCAGCTAAAATATTAGTCAAGTTTTGAGGTTCAAAGGCGACCAACACTGGCAGGTCTGGCGCGTATTGAGTAAAAGTGGCATAAGTCAAAGGCTGAATTTGCTCCCGTTCAAAACCTTTAAACTCTGGAGAAACGAAAGCTTGGGTCAATTCCCGGGCGCGATCTGGTCGGAAGTTGAAAAAGATCGCCCCATCCCCTGCCTTCACCGATCCTGGAGCAACTCTGGTGGGGAGGACAAACTCATCAGTAATCTCATCCGCATAAGATTTTTGCAAAACCTCTTCGGCAGAAATACCTACTGGTTCGCCATCGGTAGTCATTACATCGTAAGCTTGTTTGACCCGGTCCCAGCGATTATCCCGGTCCATGGCATAATAACGACCGCTAATAGTGGCTATGCGGCCTATGCCCAGGCCATCGATGTGCTGCTGAATTTGCTGGACCGCTTTAATTCCTGCCTTGGGATTAGTATCGCGGCCATCGGTAATGACGTGGATGCAAACTTCAGAAATATCCTGAGCCTTGGCCATATCCAATAAACCGATGAGATGGTCTATGTGGGAATGAACGCCCCCATCGGAACAAAGGCCGAATAAATGTAGTTTGCTGTTGCGTTCTTTGACATCCTGGCAAACTTGCAAGAGAGCTTTATTTTCTAAAATAGAGCCATCTTCCACCGCATCAGAAATGCGAACCAGTTCCTGCGGTACGATGCGCCCGGCTCCCAGATTGATATGGCCAACTTCCGAATTCCCCATTTGACCTTCTGGCAGGCCAACGGCCTTACCGGAGGCTCTAATTAAAGTTCTGGGGTAAGCCTGCCAGAGACTATCCATTACTGGGGTATTACCGACAGCGATCGCATTGCCATCGGTTTGTTCTCGATAGCCCCAACCATCTAAAATAATTAGTACCAACGGAGATACAGATTTTTGTGTCATGCTCGGTTACCCTTTAGAATTAATTAAGTTATTAGAGCGATTTAGTAGATTCTGCCCTGAAATGAGGTTGGCCCAGGCTCCCGTACTTAGCTCAACCTTACTTAGGAGTTATAACCCCAAGAGGCAAAAATAGCCAAAAATAGGCAAAACCAGACTCATTTACTGGAATTTGAGCCAAGCATAGCGGCTAAAATTAAAAAAATTTAGACGATTGTAGTATAGTTAGCTGGAATAGAGAGCAATTAAATTAATTACCAAACTGAATTTTATCACTAAATCAAATTAAAATAAAGAATGCTACAGATAGAATTTAGAAAATAGTTCTCTTGAGGGATATCCAAGTAAATAATTGCCCTGTAGCCCTCTCCGGTTGGGTGGAGCGAAGCGCAACCCAACAATAATATTGTCTTCTGGGAAATTGTAATTTTTGGAAGTCCCTTAATAAAAAATAGGTAAAGAAATGAATTCGCGATCGCTCGAAATAAGAGTTGCATAAATTAAGTAAAATTACCACAAAATCCAGGCAATGCACAAACTTTTATTCGCAACCAGTGCAGCAATCCTAGCTTTGTCCATAGCGAGCTGCGACTCGTTGCCGTTTTTAGGAGGAGGAGGAGGAGGAGAAGAAGAAGCAACGCCAGAAGCTTCACCCTCTCCAACGGCTGAAACTCCGGCCTCTCCAACCCCAACTCCGACCCCATTTGCTTCCCCAGATGTCCCCCAAAAAGCACCCGGGGCACCAGCATTAATTCAGTCCAGCAACCCAGACGAAAGGGTATCCCGCTTGGAGCAAGAAGTAGGAGGTAGGGGCCAAACTCAAACTTCTACTCCCCCAACAACTCCTGGACTTCCACCGGGGAGCAACCCATTTTCTTTAGATATCCCCATACCCGATCCAAGTTCGGAAGCAAACGGAGAAAACGGCACTGCTGGTGGAGATGCTGGACCTCTGGTGGTAACGCAATTGCCCAGTCAACGGGTGCCGCAAATACCAACACTCCCAGAAATAGTATCTCCCCCTCAACTAGACGGCCCGCAATCCCCATCCTTATCAAACGGTGGAGGGACTCCAAGAGAGATAGGCCAGGGAACTCCAAGACAGATAGACCAGGGAACTACAAGACAAATAGGCCAGAGAACTCCAAGAGAGATAGGCCCACCAAGAGGAGGAACGACAGGGAGCCTAATTCCAGATTTAGCAAGCGGCCAAGTACCCGAACTGCCCAAACTAGGGGAGTTAAGCCGTCCGCCTCAAGTGGGAGGCACTAGGTTAGTCGGAGATGTTCCGCCAATTAGACTTAGCCCCTTGGCAGAAAGCGTTATTAACGAATTTAGGACCTTTCAACAGATACTCAGCGAGAACACTACCTACTCCGACTACGTCAAAGATTTAACGATCATTGGGGAGCAATTTGAACCGGAAGAGGAAGAAGCTACAAGAGAAGATCGACGCAATTCAGTCAGAAGACAGTTACTTTTAACTAATGAGAAACTGTACCGGAGACTAGAAAAAGTTTTACAAGAGTATGTTTTTGCCCTGAGATTATGGAATACCTATTACAGCCAGTCTAACGACCCAGATACGGTGCGGTGTTCTAGTATCCCAGCGATCGAACGAGCAATTAAGATATATCAAGCGCCTACAGTAAGAAGGGGACAACTATTATGCGCTAGTAGGATAGCTCTTCTGGGGTCAATTTGGCAGCGAGCCGAAAACATACTCGAAGCGGCTCTGCGCGATCGCGACTTTAACGCTCCTTCCTTAGCAGATATTCCCTCCCTACCAGATGCAGGGGAACCGAAAACATTGACCCAACTACCCGTAGTACCTCCTTTTGAAGCGCCCAGTCAGCCCCGCTCTATAGGTCTCGGACCAGGACCGGTAGAACCAATACCGGAAATACCCCCTATCGCCGTAGATCCAAGGGTACTACCTGGTCTCCCGGAATTGCCAGTACAAGACCCGCCGCCAAGGGATCCCAGCGCGAGGCAGCCTGAACCAGTGGCAGGGGGAGGAGAGCCAGCGCCAGCACCGCCGCCACCGCCACCTTCGACGGATCTGGCTGAAGGGGTAAAAGTAACAGGTGTCGTGGAAGTGGGAAGCGAGAAACAGATCATTATCCAAGCACCCAACGAGGCAACCAGCCGATATGTCAAAGTGGGACAGCGGGTTGCTGGTGGTAAGGTCTTGGTAAAACGAGTGGATTTTGAGAATGGAGAGGCGATCGTAATTCTGGAGCAAAACGACGTCGAAATACGCAAAATCATCGGCGAAGAACCGGCGGTAGAATAAAACAAGCAGCTTGCAGTTTTGTAGGAGTAGGTAGAAATTATGATGGGCTCGATCGAAAAATCGGCAATATTAACTGTTGCAGGGACAGTGGCAGTGGCTTTGGCTTCTTTGCTTAACCTTCAACCCGTTAGGGCCCAGGAGGAAGAGCAAATTCCTCCCTATTGCGAAGGCGGTCTCCCCGATGGTTTTGTCAAATGCGTTTATAACGGTGGCGAGAGGGAAGCCGATCGCTACGAGGGAGAATTCGTTAACGGCAGACCGGAAGGAACAGGCATTTATACTTATGTAAATCGCGATCGCTATGAGGGAGAATTTGTCAACGGTTTGCCAAACGGCAGGGGCACCTTTATTTTCGCCGACGATGGCAGGGTCGAAGGAATCTTTGAGAACGGCAATATTACTTCTGGAAGGGTGATTTTTACCAACGGCGATCGCTATGAGGGAGGGTTCCGTTTGGTGAGGAATATTGACACTGACGTTACGAGCTCTCAGCCCCACGGACAGGGAGAATTTATCTATGCTAACGGCGATCGCTTTAGCGGTACTTTCTTTATAGGCGGTCCCTTGGGAGACGGAGTATTAACTCGTACGGATGGAACTCGCTGCGAGGGAGATTTTTTTAACGATGCCCTCGACGCCAAAGCTACCTGCGTCTTCCCCAACGGTCTGCGCTATCAAGGAGAACTGCGCAACGGCGTACCCCACGGAGTGGGGGTACTTATAGATGCTAACGGCAGGCGTTTTCCGGGTGCGTTTAGGAATGGCAAACCGCTAGATTCTCAGTAACTAATCTATAAAGGATAGATTTTGTGGAAACCAAAAAAGGATAAAAAAATGACTAATTCCATTGAAAAAATAGCAACTACATTATTTGCCTCGTTGTGTGCCAGCGCTGCTATCGTTTCAGCAAACGTCGAACAAGCAAAAGCACAAGCAGGAGCAAATACAGGTTTGTGCGTTCCGGCAATAGCGACTGGCAGAGTAAGGTGCGATTACGATAACGGAGATAGATATGTAGGTAATTTCGTCAACGGTTTGCCGAACGGAAACGGAACCTACATCTATTCTGGAGGCGATCGCTATGAAGGAGAGTTTAGTAATGGAGTACCAAACGGTCAAGGAACCTATATATTTTCCAACGATGCCAGAGTCACTGGAGTTTACCGAGACGGCAAGATAACCGCAGGCACGGCTCTTTTCGCTAACGGCGATCGCTACGAAGGCTCCTTCGACACGACTAGAAAAATAGGCACCCCCACCGGTCGGGGAACATTTGTTTTTAGCAATGGCGATCGCTACCAGGGAGAATTCCTCGGCGGTCAACCCCTGGGGCAAGGTACCTTTACCCGGGCAGACGGTACCCGCTGTCAAGGAACGTTTTTTAACCAAAACCTCGACGGCGATGGAACCTGTACTTATCCTAGCGGCCTCCGCTACGAAGGAGAATTGCGCGGCGGAGTGCCTCACGGCGTGGGTACCATTATCGAAGCAGGCAAGCGTTTCCCCGGTACCTTCCGCAACGGTCAGCGGGAAGATTTTTAAGTACCCGTGCAAAATTAATTAGAGATATGGAACAGGCGAGACGCCTGTTCTACGGGGAAATAAAGAATAATTTCATGTAAATATTTTTGCCTACCTATTTAAAAAACCCCGAGGGTAAAAAAAACGTGCCAGAACTGCCGGAAGTAGAAACAGTAAGACGAGGGTTAGAGCAAAAAACCCTGGGACGAGAAATAGTGGGTGGGGATGTGTTGCTAGAGGGCACCATTGCCTACCCAATTTCTGTTGCTGAATTTTTGGCAGGATTAAAAGGAGCGGCGATCGCTCGCTGGCACAGACGCGGTAAATATCTATTAGCCGAACTCTTCGACCCAAAGAATAATACTCCTGGAGGTTGGTTGGGAATTCACCTGCGGATGACCGGGCAGCTTTTATGGTTGGACGAGGGAGAACCACTACAGAAACATACCCGAGCCCGGTTGTTTTTACAAAATAACTCAACCAATAACTTAAAAAATAACTCTTCCAAAGGCGATCGCTCTCAAATCCAAGAACTGCGCTTCGTAGATATACGCACCTTTGGCAAATTGTGGTGGGTACCGCCAGAAGCAGAAATATCCAGCATCATTACAGGTCTCAAAAAGTTAGGACCCGAACCTTTTTCCCCCGAATTTTCCGTAGAATATCTAGCCAAACAACTGCACAAACGACAGCGAGCTATCAAAACAGCCCTTTTAGACCAGGGGTTAGTGGCAGGGTTAGGCAATATCTACGCCGACGAAGTTTTATTTGTCAGCGGCATTAGACCCACAAGTATTTGTAAAGAATTAACCCCCCAGCAAATAGAAGCCCTCCACCCCGCCATTATCGAAGTTTTGCAAAAAGCTATTGATGCAGGTGGAACTACTTTTAGTAACTTTATCAATCTTTTAGGTATTAATGGCAATTATGGCGGAGTTGCCTGGGTTTATAAGCGCGGAGGTCAGCCTTGCCGGGTTTGCGACACCTTAATAGAGCGGATTAAATTGGGAGGGCGATCGACTCATTATTGTCCCAGTTGTCAAGCGATCGATTAATAATTAATAATTAATAATTAATAATTAATAATTGGGTTAGAAGCGTAGAAGCCTTAACCTGAGTTGCATTGCCATCTTTCCTCTCTTTTTTTATGACGGTCATTTAATGCGACTTGATATGAGGTGAAAGCTTAAGGCGAAGGCCCCAAAAATGCGCGCAATTGCGCGCAAAAAATGGACTTCTTCAAACTACTAGCACTGCACAGCTAAAATTGTGGGCAGACTTCGCAGGCTAGCTTGTAGTAATCGCTTTAGCGATTTATCTATATGAATCGCTAAAGCGATTACTACGAACTTTTGCTTTACCCACAATTTTAAGTATTAATCGCTAAAGCGATTGCTACGAACTTTTACTTTACCCACAATTTTAAGCGTTCTGGCGCTACTAGCTCCCCAAAAATGTGCGCAATTGCGCACAAAAAATGGACCAACTACTAGCCATTACCAATCAGCAATTTGGTAAGCCTCACGCCCCTGCAGCAGTCAGACCCACAACCTCCCCATCAAGCATCCGACCGGCAGCATCCAACAAATGGTCCTCCAAATAAGGCTTAGTGAAATAACCGCTAGCGCCGAGATCGTAAGCCATTTGCCTGTGCTTGCTAGCACCGCGAGAAGTCAACATCGCCATCGGTAACTTACTCAATGCCGCATCTTTCTGGACCCGAGACAACAACTCCAGACCATCCATCCGAGGCATTTCGATATCGCAGAAGATCAAATCGCAAGGCAAACCAGAACGCAATTTTTCCCAAGCATCCTTACCATCGCGAGCCTGTTCCACCCGATAACCTGCCTTAGTGAAAGTCATAGACAGCAACTCGCGCACCGTAATCGAATCATCCACAATTAACACCGTAGGATCCTTTTGTTCCTCAACAAACACATCCCCAGATTGACCCTCATCACCCGTAGGCGACCAGATAGCATCCTCCCGTCGCAGCTTGCCAGAAGCCAAATTCATCAACTCAATCGTATCAGCGATCGCCACAATCTTCCCATCCCCCAGAACCGTCGCACCAGCAATACCCATAGGTTTCGGCACCGGACCTTCCAACTGCTTAATCACAACCTCCTTCTGCTGTTCCAACACCTGATCCACTTGCACCGCAAGCAAACTGCTAGTCGTCGCAGCAGAACGCAAAACCACCACCGAAATGACATCTTCCTCAGTATTAATCCCATAAACATTAGCCCGGCGCATGTGGCGATTGTAAACCAGTAACTCTCGCAAATGGCGGAAAGGCAGTTTAGTCCCCCGCCATTGGATATACTGTTGACCCTCCGGCCCGACCTCAACCTCCGAAGACGAAACCTTAATCATATCCTCAACCCCATCCATCGGGAAAGCAATCCAAGAGCGATCGCTAATACAACACAGAGCCCTGGAAATACTCAAAGTCAGAGGCAAGCGAATCGTAAACACAGTCCCCTTACCAATAGTCGAGTCAATAGTAATAGTACCGCGAATCTCATTCAACTTAGTACGAACCACATCCATCCCCACGCCGCGACCTGCGAACTTATTCGCCGTCTCCACCGTACTAAAACCAGGATGGAACAACAAATCGTAAGCATCCAAATTAGACATATTCTCCGACTGCTTTCTCGAAATCAAACCCTTTTCAATAGCCTTCCTTTTCACCTTAGCCGGATCGATACCACCGCCATCATCCGCCACAGAAATCACAGTTTGGTTGCCCTGGTGGAAAGCACGAATAGTTATCCGACCCTTCTGCGGTTTACCCGCCGCCACCCGTTCCCCCGGCATCTCGATACCATGAGTAATAGCATTATTCACCAAATGAGTCATCGGGTCGTAGAGTTGCTCCTGAATCATCTTATCGATCAAACTATCCTTACCCTCTACAACCAGTTCCGCCTCCTTACCACAATTGCGAGAAACCTCCCAGACCGCCCGAGGCAACCTATCCGAAGTTTGAGCGAAAGGCACCATTCGCGCTTTAGTCAAACCCTCCTGCAATTGATTAGTTACCTGTCGTAACTGACGAGTAACCTGATCTGCTTCTTCCACCAAAAACTCAATATCAGAAGCAGACTCCCGTACCCGAACGATTTGTTCTATGATCGTCTGAGCTTTCTCGTGAAAGGGAGTAAAAGTATCCAACTCCCACTCCGATAAACCTTTCTCGTTCTTACTCTGTAGATCCCCCGCGCTGGTGGGACTATCAGAGACAGAATTACGGTGTCCCGAGCGACTCTTCCAAATCGTCTGTTCCAGCAAAGTCCTTTCATATAAATCCTGCATTTGCTGTCCCACATCGCCCAAGAGCATCACTTGATGAAGCAAATTATCCAAAAACTGCCTCATCCTTTCTTGACCTTGCTCCAAACTATTGCGGTTGACAACCAGTTCCCCCATCAGGTTACTCAAATTATCCAGTTGTTTGGCAGGCACCTTAATAGTCTGCTCGCGCGGAGCTCGCGATCGCCGCGTTGGTGTTGGTGCTGCCGAGGCGCTAGCATTGCGACCGGTATCAGCATCCATATTTTCTACCAGCTTATCCAAATCGCTAAAATCTATTTCTACTTGTTGCGGTTTGCCACCAGTCGATTTTTCCTCTAAATCTCCTTTTTCATCCGTCAAAAGACTCTCTAGGTCGTCAAAATCTTCCTCCGATTCTTTTTCCGAGCTTTCTTCCTCGTCTGAAACCCTTAAAAGACTCTCTAGATCGCCAAAATCTTCCTCTTCCTCTTCCTCTTCCCCTTCTTCCTCTTGTGATAATTCTTCGTTGCTTCCATCTTCTAACATTGCTTCTAAACCAGCAAAATCTTCCTCTTCTGTATTTTTTTCCTCCTCCTTTTCCTCCTCCTTTTCCTCCTCTTGTAATAATTCTTCGTTGGTTCCATCTTCTAACATTGCTTCTAAACCAGCAAAATCTTCCTCTTCTGTATCCTTTTTCTCCTCCTTTTCCTCTTCCTCTTCCTCTTCCTCTTCCTCTTCCTCCTCCTTTTCCTTGCTTTCCGTTACTAAAGAAGTATCATTTTCTAATAAATCCTCTAGGTCGTTAAAATCTCCTAAGGAGCTTTCCTTGCCATCCATCGACGTTTCCGTATCTGTTTCTCCCTGCGAATCATCAATCTTTGGCTCCGTTATTGACTCCTCATCAAAAAGTTCTGCTATACTCCCACCGATCGTACTGGGTTCTTCCCCCCAGTTCTCCGGCAATAAATCCCCAAAAACGCTCTCTTTTTCTTTTTTTACCGCTTGCTTTCCATCGTTATTAGCAGCTCCTTGAGAGCTTATTTCTACCTCTGGAAATTCTTTCAAGAAAATTTCTATATCTTCTGAAGAATCATCAGTTTCTAACACCAACTCTGGAGCCGTAATCTCTTCTTCTAATTTAAAATCTCCAAATAAATCCTCCAAAGATTCAGAAGAGCTATCTTGCTGAATTGGTTGCTCTTTTCGTCGATCGCCCACCATAGTATTTCCGTTCTCTTCCCCATCTTCCGCCGTCTCTTCAAACAGACTGCTGAGACTGCTTAAATCTGTTTTTTGTTCTTTTTTTTCTTTCCGGCTATAATCGTCATCTTCACCAAATAGAATATCAGTTAAATCCCCAGAATCATAATCGTCAGTTTCAGACAAATTGAAATTATCTTTTAACCCTTGGTTAGAGCTATTTAAGATTTCTTCTTCTTCCCAATTCGCATCTAAATCTGGAGCATCTCCTTCAAACAAATCTGCAAGAGTGTTAAGTTCTGCTATGCCAACTGCCGGCCCCGTTCTTATTTCCGAATTTACCAAAGACTCTTGTTTTTTTGGCTCGGTATTATCAAAAGTGTCTAACTCGTTAAACCAGTCATCAAGGTAATCTATTTTATTATTTTCAGTTAGGCGATCGCCATCTGTATCTGAATTTTGTTCCTTCGTATAGCGGCTTTCCTTTTCTGTATAACCTTTTTTTGCCATTGTTTTTGTTTCATTCAAGTTTATGGGTTCAGCAAACAGTTTATAAAAATCTTCCTCTTCTGCTACATTACGACCGTCCGCTTCCGTCGCTCTATTTAAGACATCGTTCTCTTCCAAATCCATCGTATTTATTAAAGTCTGTTCGCTATTTTTATTAAAATGAGCCCTTTTATTCAAAGTTTTTAAATGTTCTTCTAATTCTATAAATACAGGATTTACCTTTTTGAGAATATATTTTTCTTCCTCCTCAGTCAATCCTGTTTCCTCTGATAGCATTTCCACAGATTCCTGCAACGTATCAAAAACAGCGATCGATAAAGACTCTAGCTTGTCGTCAACTTCCACGCTATTGTCTTTAAGAACCTTAAAAGTATCCTCCAACTTATGAGCCGTGTCTCTTACGCTCTCAATACCCAGCATAGCAGCACCACCTTTTACAGAGTGAGCCGCTCTGAAGATTTCTTGTAAGAGCTCTGGATCTTCTAAAGTCTGTTGCAAATTCAGCAATCCTTGCTCGATAATATTGAGGTGGTCTTTAGCCTCCTCAATAAAATACCCCATTATCTTTTGCGTTTGTTCCGTCAGCATAATTTTTTTTAAAACATTTCTTATTTTCTTATTTTCTCTAATGAAAATAGGTAACTTTAGACCGCACCTTACCTTTGGTCAACCGACTTTTTTTGCCAACTAACAACCAACAACGTTCCAACCTTCTAAAAAGCGGTAAATATTTAGGAAAGCTTACTCCGTGACGGACGCACCCCGATATCGTCACAGCATCGCTCCAGGCAAAACTTAATAGTTAACCTAGTTCTGAAGTTTCCACTCGGAATCGTTCCACAGAAGTCAACAAATCGCGAGCCACACCCACAAGATTTTGTAAAGAATCATAAACTCGCTGGGACTCTTGAGAAGTTTCCTGAGCCGTTGACTCCACCGCCTCCATAACGTTAGAAACCGACTGAGCAACCTCCTTTTGTTCCACAGTATCCGCAGCAATAGACCGCACCAACACATCGATATGAGTCGTCACCGTAACAATATCCTCCAGAGCCCGTTTAGCTTTCTCCGCCAGTTTCGTCCCCTCCATAACGTGTTCGTTTGCCTGTTCCATCCCATTCATCACCCCCCCAGTCTCCGTCTGAATTTGCATCACCGTATGCTCGATATTTTTCGACTCTTTAGCAGACTTATCTGCCAACTGTCGCACCTCATCAGCCACCACTGCAAATCCCTTACCCGCCTCCCCTGCCCGGGCTGCCTCGATACTAGCATTCAAAGCCAGCAAATTAGTCCGAGAAGCAATATTAGAAATCGAACCCACAATTTTAGAAATCTCTTGAGTAAACTCAGACAATCGCTTAACCCTTCTCGTAGCATCCGCCACACCTTCCCTGATTTTTAAGATCCCCGCCACCGTTTGGTCCACAGTATCGCCACCCTTCTTAGCCAAAGAAGCAGCCTTTCGAGCCACTTCCTCAGTTTCCCTCGCATTTTCTGCCACCCGCTTAATCGATTCTGTCATCACATTAAATGAATTCAAAGTAGCCGCCAATTCCTCAGCCTGTCGCAAAGCATCCTTAGACAAACCCTGAGCGAAAGTCGCACTGTCCATAGAACCCCGACTCACCTTTTCCGCTGCCTCCTTCACCTGATGGACGATCTCGCGCAAATTCTGAATTGTCAAATTAAACGAATCTGCCACTGCCCCCAACACGTCGGCCGTCACTTCCGCACTAACAGTCAAATCTCCACGAGCGGCTCCTTCTACATCATCCAAAAGCCGAATCACCTGTCGTTGCAGATCTTCTTTTGCTTGTTCGTTGTCCTCAGCTTTTCTTTGAGCATCGTAATAAGTAGTTTGTATGATCTTTGCCATGTGATTGAATTTAGCTGCTAATGCCCCAAATTCATCCTCGCAATAAACAGTCGATCGCGCTTTTAAATTACCCTCAGCAAGAGCATCAAACTGTTGTTGCAAATTGTTAGTTGTTTTAGAAACTTGCTTAGTTGTCACCATACCCAAACCCCAGGCAGTCAAAAAGCTACTTGCTCCCGCAACTACAGTCATTATCAAACCCGTTCTATGCAAAGAAGAAACTATCTCTGGTTGCTCGTCTTGGGACGCTCGAAAAGACACCGCGTAACTGACTAAAGCCACCGTTACTAAAGAAACCAGTCCCGTTCCCAGAGCCGTATATAACTGCTTGGTTGCCAGGGGAGCATTTTCCCAAAAAGCTAACCCACCTTGTTCGACCATCACTGTAGAATCTATTCTGTCGTCGCTGAATTTTCCAAAAGGTGTCGACGGCAACTGAGACTCCATCATCACGTCGTTATCAATATTTATAGCACTTTCGTCTTGAGAATCTAATGGAATCTCTGTCGTACTTCCTATTACTATTCCATTATCTATTCCACTACTATTAAAATCCGAAGTTTCTGCCCCCAACTTTGAAGAAGAAGTATCCCCAGAAACCTCAAGATCGTCACTCATCGAGCCATAATCATCAAAATAATCGAATTCATCTTCTTTAAGGTAGGTATTTACATTACTATCATTTTGGGAGTTAGCATCCTCATCAGTGACATTAAAATCGCTAAATTCTCCCTCCTCCAGATCTTCGAGATCGAAACTATCTGGTTTGTCAAAATCTAATTTACTTTCTTGACCCTCCTCAGGCTGGTCTTCCCAATCAAAATCGGCATCGGCAAACGAGGCTGCCAAACTTTCTATTTCTCCTACACTTGCTCCATTCATCGGCTGTGTAACCTCCAGTTCCAGTTCGTCTAGTTCTTCTAATTCTTGTAATTCAATTCTCGAATCATTTAGCTGCGGCCTCAACAAAGTTTCTTCATTTGAAGAGCTGAATGCTTCCATTTCTAAATTTTTTTGCCTGCCATTCATAACTGCCGGACCTTCTTCTGGCATATTCCCTAGTTGGATATTTTCTTCTTCTATTTGTTTACTTTCTATGCCACTGTTTTCATCCCTCGCGGAAGATTCGATAATTTCGTCAAATATATCATCGAAATCTTCGTTTAGTTCCAGATTATCTCCTTCTAAATCCATGCTATTTCGACGTTCTTCTTCTTTGCCATGGAACTCTAACAAGTTTTCTGGAATTGTAGCAAATGTTTCCTCTTCTTCCTCATCTTCTTTCTCCATCGGTTCTTTTAATAACTCTCGTTCTTCTAATTCTCCTACTTCTTCAAGTAGATTTAATTCATCGTTCGTTCCAGGTTCTTTCTCTACTTCTACTCTTTCTCCCTCTCCCTCTACCTCTTCTAAGTCTATTTCCCCTTCCTCAAAGGCAAAAGGACCGTCAATATCTTCTAAAAATCCTGATGAAAACTGCTCGCTATCGCTCGATTCTGAAACATTTTCGACAAAGGGATTATCTTCTGCCTTTATCGTTTCTAGTTCTTCTAAAGTCTTTATGTTATCCAGTTCTAATTCATCAACTGTAGGAAATTGGTCGGTAAAATGTTCTTCTTCTAAATCTAGATTGGTCTTTAGTGGATTTTCTTCTAAGTCTTCGTCAAAGAAATCTTCTTCTCCCTCCATGGCTATGCTGCCGATGGAACTTAGATTCTCTTCCTCTGAGAATAGAGCTTCTGCTAACTCTTCTTCCTCTAATAAATCTCCTTCGACTCCTAGAGACTCTAGCTCTTCGATCGTATTTTCCGCAGCTTCTGTACCTAGAGCTTCCATCCCACCCAGTCCTAGATTGCTAGTTCTATTGAGCGAATCTTCCTCGTCCTCCTGGAAATCAAAATCGAAATCTTCTGACCCGCCATTTACGTCGAGTTCCTCTAAACCCATTCCATTTAAGGAAACAGCTACGTCCGCTGTTTTTTGACTACTTGAATCTGCTCGATCGTCGTTTAGAAACTGTTCTGTTTCTTCTATTTCTTCTATTTCTCCTATTTCATCTATTTCATCTATTTCATCTATTTCATCTATTTCTCCTAAAGGATTTTTCTCTGTATAATTACTTAAATCATCTTCCTCTTTGATTCCCAGATCGGCATAGTCTAGGGCTTCTCCTTGCCAGGTTTCCGCTAATGCCAAACTCTCCTTCGCACTTTGGATAAACTCCGGGTCGTCAGTTAAATCTAATACAACTGCGTACTGTTCTGTTGCTGTGTCGAACTGCTGGAGACCATAGCCGTAAATATGACCGCACAAAAGACGAGCGCTCGGTTCTTCTGGATAGCGTTCGATTAACTGGTAAACCAGATTTGCTGCTTCTGTGTAGTCTTGTTTGTTGTAAGCGTCCTCTACGAATTGATATTCTTGTTTGTATTCTTGCAAATAGTCTGTCGTTGATGATGTCATTTTTGCCCCCTATCATTCTCTTTTTTATTTTACCGAGTTAAATTTTCTTGCTTAGTTTTACCAAAATTTTTTTACCTTGGAGCGATCGCCCTTTGGTGCAATGGCTATCCACGTTCCGGCGGGGCGATCGCCCGGATAAAGCCAGGTATGTCTGGAGTTAATTTTACATGGGGAAGAACCCTGGGATATTTATGCCGCCCACCGGGCCGAGCGTAAAATTTCTATTTGATCGAGCAGTTGCAAAGCCGGTTCTCCATTCTCACCAAAAGACCACTCTCCCTTAATAAATTGAGTCATATCATCGCTAATACTTATTGGCGCTTGCAACTGTTCTAGATCCAGCCATTCCATACCCCCTATTTTATCTACTGCTAATCCCAATAAACTGTCTTGGTCTTCTATGGCAATTACTGGAATGTCCGGGCGATCGGTATTGACTGGATTAGCATCCCCTAGAAATTGACCCAAATCTGCCACCCAGATCACTCGTCCCCTTAAATTTAGGGTACCCAAAAGCAAAGGAGAGACATTAGGAATAGCTGTCATTCCTTCTGGGGATTGGGAAATTACCTCTCTAATGCCTATAGCGGGTAAGGCAAACTCGTGTCCTGATGGGACATAGAATCGCAGGTGGAGTTCGCCTTCGGGATTTTCTATTTCTTGAATACCCGTTGATTCTGGCCCTTGCCCGGGTAAAAAGTCTTGATTTCCTACCACGATCGCCCTATTTTAACCTCTTAACAACTGTTTTACTGTTCCTACCAATTCCGTTGGTTGAAACGGTTTGGCAATATAAGCATCTGCACCTTGTTTTAAGCCCCAGTAGCGATCGAATTCTTCTCCTTTTGAAGAACACATCACTACTGGGATATTTTTAGTTTTGGCATCGGACTTAATCCGCCGACAAACTTCATAGCCATTCATCCTTGGCATAACGATGTCCAATACCACTACATCGGGGATAGTATTCTGCAGTCGGGCCAATGCTTCAACCCCGTCGCCTGCTACGGCCACTGTTAAGCCACTGTTTTTCAGTAGGTTGGAGATCATCTCCCTTTGGGTCACACTATCTTCCACAACCAGAACTTTACTCATATTTTCCTTCGGGGTTGCTCGGGTTTAACTTAGGTCGCTAAAACTCTCTTGTTATTGTTTGGCCTTATGCTTTGTCCTTGGCGTTGCACCCATACGATCGACTGGAGCAACGTTGGAGCTATTTTTGTGCTTCCAGGGCAACTAGCAAACAAAAGAGTAATTACGACGGAGAATCAATGATGATTTTAGACACTTCGACTTGTCAACCTTATTTTTTAGGTTCTCTCTCCAAAGAACTTTAAATTATGGGGCCTTTTCCCAAGATACAGCAGCAATCTCAAAACAGAGTTAAGAATAAAAGCAAAAGACGAAGACTCAAAGCTCCAGTCTCCGGTTTTTTACAAACAAATATGAGATGCACGGCACTATTTTTGCTATACGTCTATAGTAGCGACACTTGTAAATTTTCGTGCTTTGTGGACTTTAGTAATGGTTCGCGCGCCGCTTGGGTCGGGGTTGGGCGAGTGTTGGCTTACTTCGTACTCAAATAAACATCGTTGGTACTTTCTCGATCGCCTATTTTTTTCTAGCTATTAACAGATAAAAACTCTCCTACTCTCCTCTGTTAAGAGTTAAGCAGTTAAGCAGTTCCCTTCAAATACCCCAAATTTTTTCGCGTGCCACCACAGCTCGCACCTGCCTCACGAGCTCCTCCCCCTTCTTTCTTTAGAGTTGTTTATTAAATTTTAATCAATCTCAAGGCATCCTTGCTAATAATATCTTAGATTGAGAATCTCGGTAGGGCCCCGGCCCTACATATTTTTCAACCAGCATCAATAATTCATTTTCTCCAAAAGGTTTAGTACAATAGTCAGTTGCTCCGACTATCCGCGCTTTAACTCGGTCTATAAATCCATCTATACCAGTTAGCATTACGATTGGAGTTTGCCGAAAACTGCTCGAACTTCTGAGCATGGCGCAAACTTCATAGCCATCCAACTGGGGCATGGCTATGTCGCAGAGGATTAAGTCTGGTTTTAGCTTAAAAACTTGACCCAATGCTTCGAGAGGATCGCTTAGGGTTGTAACTTGATAGCCATGGGAATTGAGAATCGATTCCACTGTTGAGCGGATTACACTGTCATCATCTATACAGATAACTTTTGGGATTTTTGCGTACTGTTGTAAGTACGCTCTTTTACCCTCGCTAGTAGCTTCCCCAGAGCGATCGAGCAGTTGGACCAAGCCTTGCTGTACGAAGGGATAAATGGCCTTCGCTACTGTCAACACGTCCCTATTTAAGTATCGAGCCATTTGACGAAGTGATATTTGGCCATCTGCCCAATGACTTAGGGTATTAAAAGTGTTTGGAGGTAAGGCTTTTTGTAATTTCTCGGGATCTGCGATAGCGGGACATCGATCTGGTGATTGAATATGAGGAGAAAATTGATTCCACTCCTGTACTTGCTGAATGATTTTTGCCAAAAGGGAGCCTATCTCTAAGGTCGTTAATTGAGGGGCTAAGGCTGGTCCCTTCTCGAAAATGAAGGAACCCCGACGAAGACTCAGCAAGTCAAAGAGGGTTTCATGTATCATACTTTTGATTATGCTGCGGCCTTGAGCCGGTGTTAGAATTTTATGTTCTAATAAAGTCCATAAAATACCATACTCCGGGGCGCTTGCGGTGGCAATAGAGGGAACTTTTATGGTATCTATGGCCTTTTGCCCTTGATACCGCCGCAGGTAATCTCTCAAACGAGACAGGCTATCTGTACCGTGAGTGGCATAAACAATTTGACCGTTTAAAAAAAAGACAAACCAAGAGGGTCCAGATAAAGAAGAATTGCCTTTTTTGGCAGCTTTGCTGCTGTGGGGGTTACTATAAGCCTCTACAAATAATTCTCCTGTTCTTTGACCTAGCTCGATAAGTTGCAGGATGCTTCGGATGTCAATTTCACTTAAATTTCCCTGCATGCAGCTTTAGTAAGATAACAATTTATTGCGGAAATAGAAAATTTGGGAACAAAGATGGCGCGAGTTTACGATAAGAAATACAATAGTTTGAGATCGCAATACAAAACTTAGTCCCCGGATTCCAGAAGTAGTCTTCTAAAAAATTGAAGTAACTAACGGTGGGAATCAAGACAATACTCAGGAAAATAATGGTTAAGCTTTAAAAAACAATAATAATGACTATAAGAAAGTGGCCTCAGAGGAACGAGGGAGATGCGCAACGAGGGAGAGCCAGGGCAACTTTTAAGCTCCCGGGCAACTTTTAAGCTCCTATTTTAAGGTCATAATCGGGGCGAGGTTATTATAATGTTAAACCAAGAAGTCATACTGCGATGTATGTAAGCGGTGAAAGTCTAATTTGGTTCTAATACTAAAACCGCGCAGACTAAAACCACGCACCAAATTATAAGGGGGGCATATTTGAGTATAATTCATTATTGCCCATTATCAAACAAAAGATGGCCAGTAAAAAAGAATTTGGTAAACTAGAACAAACTAGCCCAGCCTGATGAATTTTTGCCTGGGTGGAAAATATTATTATAAAAATTTGGCAAACCAGACATCAAGAGGACTCTCAGCGTGCTGTATCTAGCAGAATTACAAAAAAGACCAGGCGGCTTTGGTCTTGGTGGCAATAAAACTGACCTGAAACTACTAGCCTGTCAGCGGGGCGAGAATAATTGGACTGAGGTGCGCGATGAGACTATTCCTGCTGATGAAGCTGCTAAGGAGTTTACTCCGGGCGCGCTGGTTCTGGTGGACTTAAGCAACAACAAACAAGTGCAGCAAATACAAGAAGCTGCTCCTAAGCTTGTAAAAATTTTGCAAAATTTCTCTCGCTCTCAGGAGAAGTTTAAGACCCAGTGGGAAGAAATCGAACAGTGGAAGGCTTCTCTTACTTTTCAGGCCCAAGAGCTTAATCGGCGAGAAATGGAGCTCCAAGCTAAGGAGGAGCAACTCCAACAACTCGAAGGAGAGTTGGAACGCTTAGAACAGCAACGCCAGGAAGCTAGTCAGGTTGTTGAGGAATCGGGACGACTGCGCGAAACTGTGGAACGAGACCGCGAGGAAATAGAGTCTGCTAGGGCTCGACTTCAAGCGGAAATTGAGGAGTTTGAAAATACTAAGGGCCAGGCTTCGGGGAGTGCTTCTCTGGATGAAGGCCAGTCTGATTACATTAAGGAGTTATTGGATTGGTTGTCCGGGGCGATCGCTCCTACTGCTTCTTTGGGGGAAGGTGTTAATACTTCTCTGGAAGCAACGGGGTCGCTACAGGGCCTTATGGGAGAACACTGGCAGCAGTTGGAAGAAAAACAAACTGCGGCACAACAGCAACAAGAAGAACTTGATGGTCTCAAAAATGAGATCGATGGCCGATGGAATTCTTGGAAGGAGGCGGAAGCTGCTTTGGCCGAACTCCGCTCTCAGTTGAAGGTACAACAAAGTTTGCTTGGGTCGAAGCAGGATTATGCAGCAAGTTTAAGTTCCCAGCTTAAAGCTCAGGAGGATTTGTCCCAACAGTTAACTCAATTGGCCTCTGCCACCGGTCAGGGGGCTGATAAGGTCAATGTGGAAGCTTTGGAGAAAATGCCTATAGAGGAGTTGCAACAGAAGGTGGACGAGTTACAACGGGAGCTGCAAAAAAGTATTGGTTTTGTCAACGACCAAGAAGAAGAACTGGCACTGGAGCGGGAGGAAATGGAGGAACTAAAAACACAAATGGCTGCGGCTAGCGAGTACGATCGCTTGCAGTTAGAGATGGAATTAAACGAACAGCAGGAAAATTACAAGTTTTTAAATGAGTCTTTGGTGGGCTCTCAACGCAATCTCCGAGAACGTCAAGATACGATGAATCTACACCAGTCTGTTTTGCGCAGGCGACAGGGTATTCCTTTGGAGACGGACCCGGACAGTATCGATTTGAGTCCGGCTATTTCTCAAGTGGACGCTCAGATCGCCGGTCTCCGGGAGCAAGTGCAAAAGCTTGATGAGGAAATTGAGCAAATACTAAAGGAGATAGCGGGGAAGGAGGAGGAGATTAATTCTCAATCTTCGGAACAAGAAGCACAAAAAAATGAAATCCAACAGTTGGAAGAGAATTTGTCGGAACGTAAGGCGGCAGTGGCAGAGCTCTGGGGCCGAGTTAATCTCTACCAAGAAATGTTACAACCGATGCAGGACGATCTAGATCGATTGCGCCAGAAGTTGGAGGAGTCCGTCGGTGGTATGGAGGGGGCGGAGGAAATTCCCGAGCAATTCGAGCAGTTAAAGCAAGTCCTAGAAGGTATTATTGGTTAGCGATCGCTTTGATAATTAATAATTAATAATTAATAATTAATAATTGTTAGTAGAACAGGCATCTTGCCTGTGACGAAAAAACGTAGAACAGGCAAGATGCCTGTGGCGAAAAAACGTAGAACAGGCATCTTGCCTGTGGCGAAAAAACGTAGAACAGGCAAGATGCCTGTGGCGAAAAAACGTAGAACAGGCATCTTGCCTGTGGAAAAAAAACGTAGAACAGGCATCTTGCCTGTTATCCGCGTAGTTGTTAATACAATACCTTCGCCTTTTTAGGAAAAATACCATTAGTAGGTTGGGTGGAGCGACAGCGCAACCCAACAAGATCGTTTGGTTTTAGCTTGCGTTGATGTTGGGCCCTGCGAAGCTACACCCAACCTACGAGAAAATGGCGAAGGTATTGTAATAATGATTAACGATCGATTGTTAATTGTTAATTGTTAATTGTTAATTGTTAATTGTTGTTTGACAATGCTGAGTCTAAAAAAAATTCAATCTCATCCCCTTATCTGGACGATCGCTCTTGCTTCGGTCGTCCTCTTTATATTAAGCAGTCTCCGACATTTCCTATTTCAATCCACTGCTTTTGAGTTGGGAATTTACGATCAGGTTGCTTATACGATCTCTCAAGGTCAGACCCCTTTTTCTTCGTTCTTAGAGGTTCACCATTTGGGCAATCATGCCGCTTGGGCTATGTATCCGGTGGGGCTCTTCTATAAGCTTTTCTCTTCTGTTTATTGTTTGTTATTTATCCAGGCTGTCTCTCTGGCGATGGGGGCTTGGCCTACCTGGGGTTTGGCTCGTCATGCTGGCTTGAACGAACGATTATCTTTTGCCATGGCAATTGTATATTTGCTCTATCCCGTGGTGTTTAATATCAATTTGTTTGATTTCCATCCAGAGGTTATGGCGATGCCGGCGATTTTGGGGGCGATTTTGGCGGCTAGGTTGGATAAGGTTTTCTGGTTTTGCGTTGCTGTTATCTGGGTTTTGGGTTGCAAGGATGCTTTGTCTTTGCCGGTGGCGGCTATGGGTTTTTGGTTGTTTTTCTTCGATCGCAAACGACGCTGCGGCGCGATCGCTCTCTTTCTGGGCTCGGCTTGGTTTGTTATCGTTACTCAAGCAGTTATTCCCGCTTTTAAGGAGGGTAGGGGACCGGGGGGTTTGGGACGTTATACTTATTTGGGCGACTCTATTGGCGATATTATTCTTAATATGTTATTAAGACCGGATGCGGTTTTCGCTAGGGTTTTTTCCCCTGCTACTTTTGTTTATTTATTGTTATTAACAGCGCCGATTATTTGGTGGCTTTCTTTTAAGTATTGGATGCCTCTGGTGGGGGCATTGCCTGTTTTGATGCTTAATATTTTGTCGGTTATTGATGCCCAACGGGATTTGATTCATCAATATTCAGTGCCGATAGTGCCTTTTTTGTTGGTTTCTGCTATCGCGACTTTGGCGGATGGTAAGTGCGGTTTGTGGTACTTTATTTGGCGCAAATGGGTTAATAAAAAAGAAAAAGGTGTTGAAAATATTTCAAATTTTATTGAGTTTCAATTGCCTAAATTGATGGTTGTTTGGTCGGCGATCGCTTTTTTGGCTTTGGCAAAATATGGTTATTTTTGGACTATTTACTTGGATACTCTGGATACTTTGCCTGCTATGAGGGAGGCGGTTAGTTTGGTGAAGACTAAGGGAGGGGTTTTGACTACTTCTGAGATTGCGCCCCATTTGAGCGATCGCCAACTTATTAAGTTGACTAAGGATTACGACCCCCCTACTGATGAGGATTTAATTGAGTACGATTATGTGTTGTTAAATCTTCGCTATCCAGGCTGGAAAAGCAATCAGGAGTTTGCTGCTGGTTTGGCGGCTCGATTACAGGATATTCCTGACTTTGAACTGGCTTATCGGCGGGATGATGTTTATTTGTTTGTTAAAAGGTAATTGGGGAGCACGTCAATGCATGAAGCGAACCAAAAACTTGCTGCTTTTTGTTAGTGGTTAGTTGTCAGTTGTTAGTTGGCAGAAAAAATTTATTTACAAAACTGACGTGCTCCCGGTAATTGTTCGTTGCTGGTTCGTCCCCCAGAAGCGAGACAGGGAATAAAGATTTTAGGCTGGGGGGTTTAACCCCTTAGACGGGTGGCTAGTTCTTCCTCATCGATTCCATCGTAACAAATTAAAAAGGCATTGTCAAGGGTTTTCTCTAACATTTTTTTCTAAGTTAGTAGCGATCCGGGATCCCGATTAATGGCCCGGCTATAAGGGATAAAATAGGTTCGTAACTGTTATTAATAAGTAACCATGCAAACTGGAACTACTCTCAGAAATAGATATCGCATCCTCCAAAAACTCGGCAGCGACAGCTTCGGGGATACTTATCTGGCTCAAGATTGCCAGAAGCCGGGGAAACCTCGGTGCGTTGTGAAACATCTCAAAACAAAGACTAACGACCCAGAGGCGATGCAGCGGGCGAAAAGATTGTTCGAGGAGGAGGCGAAGACTTTTTATAAATTGGGGAACCAGAGCGATCGCCCTCTGTTGGATAGCTTCATTGAGGGGGGGCAGTTTTATTTGGTACGGGAATTTATAGAAGGTCGAGTGGCGTCGGCAACGCTAACCAAAAGGCGATCGGTATTATTGTGGTTGGTTCTAGGTTGGATGGGTTTTGCAGGGCCCGTATTTGGTAAAGGTTTCTGGCATAGAGGTACGGCATCGCCGGACTCCGGGGAGTCGCCGGGGGCAACGACGAACAACCCGCCGCGAGGGCGAGTGGAACTGAAAATTGCACGATACGCAACGACGACTTTTAGTTTTACTACTGTTAAAGTTAACCGCGAGGGGGAGATAATAGAACGAGTTCGGGCAGAAGCGGAAGTGTTGGCGGAAAATCTCGGCAGCGGCGTAAGTCTGGAGATGGTTTCTATTCCTGGTGGAAGCTTTATGATGGGTTCGCCAGAAGATGAGGAGGGGCGAAATGACTACGAAAGTCCGCAACACCGAGTCAACGTTCCTCCATTTTTTCTGGGCAAGCATCCAGTGACTCAGGCGCAATATGAAGCGGTGATGGGAGAAAATCCTTCTGGTTTCCAAGGTGCAAACCGCCCGGTGGAGCAAGTATCGTGGAACGATGCGGTTGATTTTTGTCGGAGGCTATCCGAACGGACGGGGAAAATTTATCGCTTGCCTTCCGAGGCCGAGTGGGAGTATGCCTGTAGGGCGGGCACTACTACTGCGTTTCATTTTGGTCCGACTATTACTACGGAGTTGGCTAATTATTGGGGTACTTCTACTTACGCTTCGGAGCCCGAGGGGGTTTATCGCCAAAAAACAACGGATGTAGGTAGTTTTCCTCCCAATGCTTTTGGTTTGTACGATATGCACGGGAACGTTTCGGAGTGGTGTCAGGATGTTTGGCACTTCAATTATAATGGTGCCCCCAGTGACGGGAGTGCTTGGGAATCTGGCGGAGATAGTTCTCGCCGGCCGCTGCGCGGGGGTTCGTGGGGCAACTATCCCGAGTATTGTCGCAGCGCCTATCGCTTCTGGGACGATGCTGAGGGGTTCGTCGATGCCTTCAGGGGTTTGCGGGTTGTTCTGGTTTTGTTGTAGTTTCGTTTCTGGGGGCGGTGAGGACAATTAACAATTAATAATTAATAATTAATAATTAACATTTTCCTAATTTGGTTGGGGAACGATCCAGGAGGTTTGAGAAACCGGGTTTCTGGTGGGTGACGGGGTTGGTGTTAAGGGAGCATCTCATATTTGTAAAAATACTTTTGTTACAGCCAAACCTCTTTTCCCTGTTGCCTGTTGCCTGTTGCCTGTTGCCTAAAATCGTTAAAATCTTGGTTTTCTTCAAAATTGAGATGCTCCCGGTGTTAATTGGGAATTGTTTGTAGTAATATTGTTTGTGGCGATCGCTAAGAGCGAATTTAGCTATTTAAGCGCGATAGCTACTAACTTTAATAAAGGACAATAAAACTTATGGACAATTTGCAATTAATAGAAAATGCGGCACAGTCTCTTATAACTAAATCTGCTTCCAAACCGCCAGCAGCAGAAGTTTTAAGCGCTCTTTTGGAGGCAGAAAAAGCTGCGAAAAAAGATAAAATTACTTACCAATTACAACAGTTAATAGGAGACTGGAGGTTGTGCTTTATTACGGGAACGAAAAAAACTCAAAATCGGGCGGGTGTCGTCATGGGCGCCGGTCGCTATTTGCCGAATTTTGTAACGGTGAAATTATCTTATTTACCTTCAGAAAATGGGGAAGAAAATTCTGAAGCTGAAGCCGGCAGGGTCGAAAATTCAGTTGGGGTTGGTTTGGTCAGTTTTGCTCTAAGCGGACCGGTGAAGTTTTTGCCGAAAAAGAATATTTTGGCTTTTGATTTTACTCGGGCAACGGTGAAAATTTTTGGGAAAACCATTTACGATAACTACGTTCGCGGGGGGAAAAAAAGCGAGGAAAGTTTTTATCAAAAAAAGGTCGGTCAGCAGGCGTTTTTTGCTTATTTCCTAATAACAGAAAAAGCGATCGCCGCCCGAGGCAGAGGCGGCGGTCTCGCAATTTGGGGAAGGTAGGGAATTGTCAAAAAATCGCTGAAGCCAGAGATTTAACGCGCGGGCAGGGCAAAGCATTCGGACATCAATATTTATGCTTTTTCCAAAAATTGAACGCCCGAATGCTGTTGCCCCTACAAGATTGTTTGCATGGATGGTTTGGGATTATTGCGAACATACAAAATTACTTATTTCGATTCAAATGTTCTAGGCCCCAGTTGTGCATTTCATCAATAATAGGCTTTAAACTTTCCCCTAAAGGCGTCAGAGAATATTCGACTTTTGGGGGAACTTGCAAATAAACCTCTCGATGGACGATGCCATTGGCTTCCATGTCCCGCAACTGTTGGGTTAGCATTTTCTGGGTAATGCCTTTTAAGTCTCGTTGCAGTTGGTTGAAGCGTTTTACTCCAGGAAAGAGTTCTCGCCAAATCAAAACCTTCCAGCGCCCGCCGATAACCTTAAGCGTAATTTCTACGGGACAACTGGCCTTCTCAATATTTGCTGTTTTAGCTTCCATAGTATCTTTTTGGTAACTACCTAACTTTTTGGTGCGTACTTGACGTTTTAACTGGTACTAGACTAACTTAGAAATAAGCAAAAAACAACAACGAAACGCGAGGCTAAAACTCGACGTTTATTATTGAGAGGAGAACCAAATGAGCGAACCTGTTATTGCGGATAAAAAACCGGCTGTTTTGGAATTAGAAGCGGGCACTTATCACTGGTGCAAATGCGGTCAATCTGGTAAGCAACCTTTTTGCGACGGCAGCCACAAAGGGACGGATTTTGAACCGATGGCTTTTGAGGTGGATGAGAAAAAAAAGGTTGCTCTTTGTAATTGCAAACACACCGATAATCCTCCTTTTTGCGACGGCAGTCATGCCAAGCTTTAAAAGGTAGTAAATAGGGACTTGTAAATTGTTTTAATTGCGAAGAGCGATCGCTGCTAAACCATGCTAAATCGCTCTTCGGGATGGCTACCACATAACTAACAACTAACAACTAACAACTAACAACTAACAACTAACAACTAACAACGAACAATGATTGTACTGCGCAAATCAGAAGAACGAGGCAAAGCTAATTACGGTTGGTTGGATACGCGCCACACTTTTTCCTTTGCCAATTATTACGATCGCGACTATATGGGATTTCGCGCCTTGCGGGTAATTAATGAGGATAAAGTTGCTCCTGGGGCCGGTTTTGGCAAGCACGGACATAGGGATATGGAAATCCTGACTTATGTCACCCAGGGCGCCCTGGAACATAAGGATAGTATGGGCAACGGTGCGGTTGTTCGTCCTGGAGAGGTGCAGCGGATGAGTGCGGGTATGGGTATTAGGCACAGCGAGTTCAACCACTCGAAGACGGATCCGGTTGGTTTCCTGCAAATTTGGCTGCTGCCGGATACTAAGGATCTTTCCCCTAGTTACGAACAACGGGCTTTTG
>JAXHVR010000055.1:0-5361 GCA_034189005.1 Cyanobacteriota bacterium
GTCTCAACGAGATGTTACCACGGACTGCTAGGAGCCGGATGCGGTGAAAGTCGCTTGTCCGGTTTTGAAGAGGAGGTGCGAGGGGTAATACCCTCCATCGACCTTAACAAACCGGGTTTTTCCAAAAAACCCGGTTTCTGGCGGGCGAGTTAACCTAGCGAAACGAACACGATCTTGTTGGGTTGCGTTCCACTCCACCCAACCTACAAGATGCCCCGGCGTTGGTATTGTTAAAAAAACCCGGTTTCTGGCGGGCGAGTTAACCTAGCGAAACGAACACGATCTTGTTGGGTTGCGTTTCACTCCACCCAACCTACAAGAAAATGGCTACAAGATGCCCCGGCGAAGGTATTGTTGGAAAAACCCGGTTTCTGGCGGGCGAGTTAACTAAAGTCCCCCGCAGTCGGGGGCCCGACAAAGGTCTTCCGCATTGAAAAGGTTCCTGGGCCAGCCTTCCTGGTCGATCGCGGCAAAGTCAAATCCAGCAAGGCCGCAAATTTCTATAAAGGCGGCATCGGCGCAATTAATAAGCGGACCGAGTACGAATTCGCCGTTTTTAAGTTTTTATTTGAGTGGGTTGGGAAGCATGCTTAAATCTATAGTGAAAAATTCAGAATTTCTCTTACCATCGGGATATGTGAATTTGGCACCCGAGCAATTAAAATTGGGGATGTTAAAGAACTCAATTTATCAATATGCAAGAATTAAAAAGCTCGGATAAGGAAAAAGGATTGTTATTTCGGGAACTACAGGGGCAATTGCGCGATCGCTGGCAGCATATCGACTTATTAGAAGGAGATAACGATATTTTGGTCATCCCTTCCCTGACTCTCGATCGCCGAGAATTAGAAAAAATCGATGGCGCTAGTAACTACGAAGAACGACACTTATTTTCTTTAATTCGCCTGCGCAACCCCCGAACCAGGTTGATATATGTGACTTCCGAACCCCTACATCCGAGCATTATCGATTATTATTTACAATTGCTGCCCGGCATCCCCTTTTCCCACGCCCGCGATCGCCTCTTACTCTTCTCTACCTACGATTCTTCTTCCGTATCCCTAACCAAAAAAATCTTAGAACGTCCTCGCCTGATCGAACGCATTCGCCAGGCATTGCGACGGGAGAAATCTTATATGATTTGTTATAACTCCACCCACCTAGAAAAGGAACTATCTTTACGTTTGGGCATTCCCCTCTGGGCCGCAGACCCAGACCTGCTGCAGTGGGGAACTAAAAGCGGCAGCAGGCAAATTTTCGCCGAGTGCGATATTGCTCGTCCCGATGGTAGCGAGTTAGTTTGGAATGCGGAAGATTTAGCAGAAGCGACGGTGGAATTATGGGGAAGAAAACCCCAATTGCAGCGGGCGGTTATTAAACTCAACGAGGGTTTTTCTGGAGAAGGGAATGCCGTTTTAGACCTGCGACCTTTGCAAGGTTTAACAATAGGAGAAAGACTCGATGCAGTTAGGGAAAACTTTTCCCTAATGAACTTTCAAGGAGCCGGAGAAAATTGGGAAAAGTTTAGCAGTCGCATCGGGGAATTGGGAGCGATCGCCGAAGAATTTATCGAAGGAGATAAGAAGCGATCGCCAAGCGTTCAAGGTCGCATAACTCCCGACGGCGAAGTAGAAATCCTCTCGACCCACGACCAAATTTTAGGGGGCGCGGACCAGCAAATTTTTCTCGGCTGTCGCTTCCCCGCCGACGAAAGCTACAGGCTTCGCTTGCAGGATACGGGCATCCAAATTGGCAAAAAGTTAGCCGAAAAAGGTGCGATAGAAAGGTTTGCCGTAGATTTCGTAAGCGTAAATACTGGAGATGAATCTAACCCAAAATGGGATTCTTATGCTATAGAAATAAATCTCCGTCGCGGCGGTACGACTCATCCTTTGATGACTTTAAAGTTATTAACAAGCGGGCGCTATGAAACCGCGACTGGTTTGTTTTACAGCCAGCAAGGAAGGGCGAAATATTATAAGGCAACGGACAATTTACAAAAAGACCAGTATCGGGGTTTGTTGCCCAACGATTTGATGGATATTATCGCAGGCGATCGCCTGCATTTCGATACCAGCACGGAGACTGGAACGGTGTTTCATTTAATGGGTTGTTTGTCGCAATACGGAAAGTTGGGTTTGACCAGTATCGGCAACTCGCCCCAGCAAGCGGAAGAGATTTATCAAAAAGTAGTAAGTGTCTTGGATAATGAGACTTCTGGGGGAGAAAATAGTTGGGGTTTGCATCCAACTAATCGGATTAGTTGGAAGGGAGGCAATTGATGGAACCAGCAAAGGGGAACAAAGGGGGAACAGGCATTCCGGCCTGTTCTACGGGGGAAGAGCGATCCGTAGAACAGGCAGGATGCCTGTTCGAGCGTATAAAGTTAGTGGTGGGTTCCAAGGGCTTTGGAACGCAACGGATTATTTACGGTATGTAACGTCCGGGGTTGGGCGATCGCTCTTGCAGCACCCCCCACACAAAAGCGATAAGGCATCCGCCACGCTGCGCGAACGCCCCCGATAATGTTTGGTGGAGGCGATCGCGGATTACAACATCCTCCTAGATAAAACAACAACGTCAAGAGCGGAAAGTGCTTCCAAGCGTTTATCGTTAGTAAGGAAAGTTTCGCACCTATTCAAAATTGCAGTGGCGACGTGAATTGCATCTGGCAATCTTAGACTGGTAGTGCTTCTTAACCGAGCAGATTCTATTAGAATTGTCCGATCGATCGGCACTACTTCAAGCACTTGTGAATTTTGGATGGCATTTTCATAAGCAGAGCGAACTTTGGCATTATTATCGATTAACGGTTTTACCAAAACTTCAGCTAAAGTTAATTCGCTGGTAACGGCTTTGAGATTTCCTTCGTCGAAAGCCTCAAATAACTCGTTTAATTCGGCTTTAAACTGTGCATATCCCTCCACTGCATAAATAAAAATATTGGTGTCTAAATAAACTTTAGTTCCGGTAATTGCTTCTAAAATTGCCATTTATCTCGCTCCTGATTAATAAAATTATCTGCTTCTTCTGGGGTGGTAAAACTGCCTTTTCCAGTGCCTATAATACTTTTTAAAGAAGGTTTTCTCTTGGTTTGGGATTTATATTGCTGGATTTTAGCTGCGATATAAGCGATGAGTTCTAACTGTTCGTCGAGACTCATGCGGTCTATTTGCCGAACTACATTTTCAAAGGAGCCAATGTTTTTGGTCATGTTATAGTTTCCTTTTTTCTGTGCTGTTTGGATCGTGGCTTTTATTGTAGCAGAAAAGGCTCAGTTGCATACTCGGGCGCTGCGCGTTTCATGTCGCGCCCCGCGAAACGCCCGGAGAGTAGTAACGAATGACCTTAGTGGTGGGTTCCGAGGGCTTTGGAACGCAACGGATTATTTACGGCATGTAACGTCCGGGGTTGGGCGATCGCCCCTTTCGCTTCCCCCCACACAAAAGCGATAAGGCATCCGCCACGCTGCGCGAACGTGTCCCGATAATGTTTGGTGGAGGCGATCGCTGTGGTTAACTAGCTAGGGACTCGTCAATATGATGTACCCACGATGCTCCCCAGTTATGTGCGGCATCGGCAAGTCGTCGGTCTGCCGTCCAAAAATGTGCTTGTTGGGATTCTGCTAAAGCGAGGTAAGCAGAGTCATAAGCAACGGTTTGGTTCAGTCGCCCGGACCATTCGAGGGCAAGCTGATGTAGGGCAGGTGTCGGTGGTATTTCTTCTATTCCCATAGCCAGAATAGATTCGAGTGCGGCGATCGCTTGCTCCGAAGATATTCTGCCGATGGCGATCCCCTTGCGGAGGCTAGAAACTATTTCGTAACTCCACAAAGTCGGCACTATTAGTTCGGCATTTTCTCGTTGCCATTGCTGCATTTTTACCAAAGCCGCCGATGTATAAGGCAGGGGGAGCGCCAGAGCTAAAATTATATTTGAGTCCGGTACGATTTTCATAGTTCCCCTGCTATTATCCTTTCTATTTGTTTTTCTCGTTCGCTTCTAACTTCCGCAACTAAATCGCCGGGATAGACTCCGTGGGTTTGTTGGATTTGCTCTCGGAGGGCGTTTAAACGCTCCAAGGCTTTTTGAGATTGGCGTTGCCTTGCGGATGCAAAATCGCCTCTTTGTCTGAAGGTTTCTAATCCCAGATGCACTACTTCTACCGCTACTTCGGAGATGCTCCGATTTTCTTGAGTGGCTAACTGGGTTAGGGTCGCGTATTGTTCTGGTTCTAATACCAGTGGCGGGTGACGTTGTTGTGTCATCTCGACCTCGATAATATGAATGGGAACGCTTTTTATTCTATCATAATTTCGAGGGTAGGGCGATCGGAATACGTTAAAAACTTGTAGAAAAAATGAAATTGTTAACGGGAAATTTCGGGCAAATAGGTTGGTTATTATTGCGACAAATTCAAGAGTATCCGCACTTTTGCGGAACAATGATAATTCGCACGGCAGAAACCGGGTTTTTTCAAAAAACCCGGTTTCTTAAATCCCCATGCCGATAAGATATTTGATTTGTTGCGAAGGTATTGTTAAAAAAAACCGGATTTATTCACCTTATTTATTATCCTACAGCGTAATCTGTTAATTTACGCATAAAAGGATGGTGAAACCCAATAACAATATCTTGTTTGGGAACCCCCATTTTTACTAACTCCCCCGCAATTTCTATTTCCGTCATATTCCATTGAATCCAGATTTTATCACCTTTGATGTCAACATGAATCAAGCAATAATGAACGTATCTTCTGCCCTCCCAACCAAACTGTACTACTTGATAACGTCCCCGTTCCGTGTCAAAAATGACTTGAGACTCTAAGCCCTCAGATGCAGGTTTATATTGACCGTATTCTCCCAGAATCTCTTGCACCAATTCACTGTAATTAGCTAGTTTATCCATTTTATGATTACCTCCTGTTCTGGTTCAATTATTATCAGTTTTAAGTTGTTCTCTTGAATCATTATTTGAGGAAATTCTAAAGAAAAAAAAGTGTTGTAAGCCAGATCCGGAACCGCCAGATATAAAACTCTGTCCGGGTCTTTTCTCTTCAAAATAGCCCGATAGTTGATAAATTGACCCAAGGCTGTATGAAATTCGGAAATATCGGAAGCTTGCGGCAAAAAACTTTTAATCTCAACAACAATTTTTTGGTTATCTTTCGTCGCTGCAATTAACTTTTCTGCCCCTAAATCGACAGCTATATTGACTCCTCCATAACTTAGCTTATAAGGGTCGTGGGTTATTAACCATTCATCTTTGATTAAAGCATTTTTTACCGCTTGATGAACTACATCTCTAGCCAAATTGACTCCTCCTTATAAAAGTTATAGCAATTATCGAAACTATGAGGTAC
>JAXHVR010000055.1:5461-36349 GCA_034189005.1 Cyanobacteriota bacterium
TCGTGGGTTATTAACCATTCATCTTTGATTAAAGCATTTTTTACCGCTTGATGAACTACATCTCTAGCCAAATTGACTCCTCCTTATAAAAGTTATAGCAATTATCGAAACTATGAGGTACATTGAGCGCTACACTGAGAAACCGGGTTTCTTAATTCTACCCCAAACCCCGACAAACTCACGACCTCCAAAAATAACGATGCTCTTAGGGTTTCATTTCTAATGCTTATTTCTCCCTAAACTTCAACTCTTTTAATACCCTCATTATCTCCTCAAACTTTCCCCGCGCACCTCTCGGAAGTTCCCATAACCCTCAATAAAACTGGTCCCGTAGCAACTGCAACCCTAAATTCCCCGATTTAACAAATCCACACTAGAATAAGAAAAAGCGAACCTTTATATCGTAAAATAGTCTTAACCAAAATGTCAAAACCAAACAAACGATCTACTATGCCATCGAAAACCCCCAAACGACCCAAACCCAAATCCCTCCTAAGCCTCGCCCTCAGCAGCCTGCTTTCCTTCACCTCCATCGCCCCCCTAGCATCTGCCGCCCCACCGCGCAACCCCGACGAAGAAGTAGAATGCGAAATCTTAGTCGTCGGCGGCGGTCTGTCTGGGGCCGCTACCGCCTACGAGAGCTTAAAACAAGGTCGCACCGTCTGCATCACGGAAATAACCGACTGGGTCGGCGGTCAAATCTCCTCCCAAGGCACCTCCGCCCTAGACGAACGCGCCACCCAGCGGGAGCTATTATTCTATCCGCGCGGCTATCTGGAACTGCGAAAACGCATCGAGGAAAAATACGGCAGGCTCAACCCAGGGGGCTGTTGGGTCAGCGTCTCCTGTTTCATGCCCTACGACGGTCATAACATTCTCTTCGCAATGTTGCAAGACGCCGCCAAAGAAGGCAAAGGCACTTTGAAATGGTTTCCCAACACCGTTATTAAAGAGTTAGATATTTCTGGCAGCCAAATTCAAAGCGCGATCGCCATCCAACATCAACCAGCCGAGGGCACTCCCCCCCTCAATACCGAACCCCTATCCGCAGTTATCCAAGAAGCCTATCGCTATCAAGACTCAGACAGACTCGACAAAACCATAATTCGCTTCAAACCCAAACCCCCAGAGCAAGCAAAAGATAGAAAACCGGGCGCCGCCGACTGGTACGTCATCGAAGCCACCGAAACCGGAGAACTGATCGGCCTGGCGGACGTCCCCTATCGTCTCGGTATCGATCCGCGCAGCGCCCTCAACCCCTCCTCCCCCAGTCTCGAAGGCGATGCCTACTGCACCCAAGGCTTTACCTACACCTTCGCCATGCAGGCAACGGAGGAACCACAAAACAACGAAATGCCATCGTTTTATCCCGAGTACGCTCCTTATTATAGTTACGAGCTCTCCCGCCTGGCAGATTTTAACCTCGTTTTCACCTACCGTCAGATCTGGTCCATGAAACCGGACGAACCGCGATCGCCAAACCCGAGAAACAACCCCATCTATCCAGGCGACATCTCCATGCAAAACTGGACCTGGGGCAACGACTACCGCCCCGGCACCAACCGCGATAACTTTATCTACTCCCGCGACCAACTCCAAAGAAGCGGTCAACTCCAACCGGGCGGCTGGATGGGAGGTTTGCGCGCCGACGCCTTGCGCAAAGGGGAGGAAAATTCCCTCGGTTATTTTTATTGGTTAGTCGAAGGCACCACCGACTCCCAGTTAGGCGACGGCGTGAAGGAAAAGCATCCAAACCATATTTTTCTCAGCGGTTTCGACTCGCCCATGGGCACCGCCCACGGCCTTTCTAAATATCCTTATATTCGCGAAGGTCGCCGCATTATCGGTCGTCCAGACAAGACTCACCCCGAAGGTTTCGTCATCTCCGAAGTCGATATTACTCGCAAAGATTTTAACGACGATTTCTACCGCGAGAACCTCTCCGAGAAAGAATATCGTTACGCGCGCGGGGCGATCGCCGGTTTGGAAGCCCCCGCTTTAGCTTTGGGGCAAGTATCGGCGGGGGATATCCAGTCGCGATCGCGCTCTACCATTTATCCCGACAGCGTCGGCATCGGTCATTACGCCATCGACTTCCACCCCTGCATGAATACAACCCCTGCCTACTCTCCTGGAACTGCCGAACGCGAAGGAGTTCGTCAAGGTCAAGGGGCCGCCTATCCTTTCCAAATACCCCTGCGAGCCACGATTCCCCAAAACATCGATAATCTCCTAGTAGCGGGTAAGAGCATAGCTACTAGCTATATTGCCGCCGCCGCCTATCGGGTACATTCTTTCGAGTGGTCCGCAGGTGCCGCAGTCGGTATTACCGCCGGCTTTGCCCTGGAAAATGGAATTTTTCCATACCAGTTAGTCGATGAAATGCCTTCTAAGGAACCTCAGTTAGAACTGCTGCAAAGTCGCCTCCGAGAACTGGAAAATCCCACCGCTTTCCCCAGAACTTCCATTTTTAATAACTCCTGGGACAGTTGGAAATAATTAACAATTAATAATTAACAATTAATAATTAATGATTGTTAATTACTGGTAGCGGGTCATAAGTAGGGTTCTAACCTCAAAATCTAGTTCGTAGTAATCGCTTTAGCGATTTATCTATATCAATCGCTGAAGCGATTACTACGAACTGTCATTACATCTTTACCAGTACCTAATTACTTGACATACCTTTTCCGTTCTTGTTGTAAAGTCACAGTAACTCTTTGATAATTAACTATTATGCTGGGCATCAATAGAGATATTTTGATAAAATTCCCGTCTTTGGCAAAACATTTAACCTCGTTAAATAACTCAGATAAAGTTATACCGCCTACGGTGCCGCTGAGGGATTTAAGAGTATGGGCTACTCTTTCTAAAGTCTCTCCATCCTTTCTCGCCAAAGCTGCCTTCAGTTCGCTTAAAAGTAAATCGCTTTCCTTGAAATAATCATCAATTATTTCTACTAAAAATTGATTGTAAGCTTCTCCTTCGAGGGCGATGGGCGATGTCAAATTTATTTCAGCAATACCTACTTCATCTTGGTAACTAACTTCCTCGGCATCCGACCCATTATTTTGCGAAAATTCACTCATTCCAGCAGTTAGTATTTGCTCTTTACTTCCTGCTTTAGGAGTCTTATTTTTCAGCGTTTGTTTGTATTTTTTCAAAGCAACAATTAAATCGTTAACGTGCATCGGCTTGCTCAAATAATCCTGCATGCCAGCATCAAGACATAACTGGCGATCGCCCGACATCGCATTAGCAGTTAAAGCTATTATATAAGGTCTTTCCTCCGGGAGCCAATCTTCGCAAATTTTCCGCGTAGCTTCCAAACCATCCATCTCCGGCATCTGCATATCCATCAAGACGACATCGTATTCCTGACGCTTTAAAGCCTCCAAAACCTCCAAACCATTAGCCGCAACATCTGCCAAATAACCCAACCTTTTTAAAATATTTAAAGCAACCTTTTGATTCACAGCATTATCTTCTGCCAACAAAATTCTCAAAGGCAACTCTTCAGCCAAATCAGGAATTTCTGGTTTTTTCTTTTCCAGCTTGCTTCCCGTTAACTTAACCGGCTGTTTGAGGAAGATTCCTAATAAAACTTGGTACAAGTTAGATTGTTTTATGGGTTTCTGCAAAATAGCAGAAAAAGCAATTTTCTGCACTTCTTCCGAGGATACTGAGATGCCGCTAGAACTAAGCAATACTAAAGGCAAAGCCTCGCAACTCTTCAGCTTGCGAATTTCAGTTGCTAGATTCACGCCATCCATTTCCGGCATTTGTAAATCCAGAATAGCTATATCGAAAGTATTTTCTTTTTTTAATAATTCTAAAGCTTTCCCGGGTAATGAAATTAAAGTTGGCTTCATTCCCCAAGATTGAGTTTGTAAGCTCAATATTTTCCGATTAGTAGCATTATCATCAACAATTAATATTTGCTTATCTGCTAGTTCTGGCTGTTCGAGGAATTCCATCTCGACCAATTGAGGAGCAATTTTTGCTTGAATTGTAAAGTAAAAAGTCGAACCCTTATTAACTTCGGTTTCTACCCACATTTTGCCCCCCATTAATTCGCTGAGGCGCTTGCTAATTACTAAACCTAAACCCGTCCCTCCATACTGTCTAGTTATGGAGGCATCTACTTGACTAAAAGCTTGGAATAAACGTTTTTGTTTCTCTGGGGGAATGCCAATGCCAGTATCCCGCACTGAAAATTCTATTTGATAAATTGTCTCTTCATTTTCAATCTCTATTTCTTTACCTTTAACCGTCACTACCACTTCCCCTGTCGCGGTAAATTTAATCGCATTGCTGAGTAGGTTCATTAATATTTGTCGTATCCTAGTTACGTCTGCGATTATACCTTTTGGCACGGAAGGTTCTATGTAGTAAGCTAATTCCAAACCTTTTTCTCTAGCTTTGGGCGCCAATAAATCTAATACTTCTTCCACAGAACTTCTTACCAGTAAAGGTTGCTGTTCTAGTTCCAGTTTGCCAGACTCGATTTTGCTGAAATCGAGGATATCGTTAATAATGGTTAGCAGCAAATCTCCACTGGTACGAATTGTTTCGACAAAATCCTTTTGTTGCAGGTTCAGTTCGGTATTTAGTAATAAACTCGTCATGCCAATTACGCCATTCATAGGAGTTCTAATTTCATGGCTCATGGTTGCTAAAAATTCGCTTTTTGCCCTGGTCGCATCTAGGGCGGTATCCCTGGCTGATTCTAATTCTTTATTGGTTTGATAAAGTTCGTTGGTGCGTTCTCCGACCAATTGTTCGATTTTTGTGGTTCGGTCTATATTCGAGTATAAATAAAAAGCGATCGCCCCCGTAAATAAAAAGCCTCCTGCCAAAACTTCCCAAGAATTAAAAAATTTTCTGGCTGCCAAAAATTCCGGCGTTGGAGTGAATATTACTAACCATTCTCTATCGGGCAAATTAACCGTTTCTATTACATACAAATCATTAGTTTCTGCTCGTTCTTCAAGGTTAGATAAAGCTTCGACTTTACCCTTTTTTGTTCCGTCTTTACCGAGAGACGTAGAACCTTCCATCAAGTACATTAACTTTACTGTTGATGCCGATAGTTTGTCGTAAATATAAATATTAATAGGGTCGGATACATCAGTTAAATGGATTAAAGTTTTCTCCACCAAGTTCCGCACTCTGAACGCCCCGGATACAAATCCTAAAAGATTTTCTCGGCGATCTTCTACCGAGTTATTAACAGTTTGTTGTTCGTAGATAGGCAGCAAGATTAAAAAACCATATTCGTCTTCCCCTTCGTCTTGGAGTAATGTTATCGGTTGAGTCGCTATGGCTTGACCGCTATCGCGCGCCTGTTCTAAAGCACTTAATCGCTCCCAATTAGAAGCTAAATCGAAGCCAATAGCTTCTTCATTTTTAGAAGATGGTTCTAGGTAATAAACAGGAAAATATTCATCCCTTTCTCCAGAAGTTGCCATCTGCCCTTTTTCGTTACGAACCTTAAATTGAAAGTTAGAATAACCATCCGCTTTCGCCCTAGCTTCATATTCTCCTCTCTCCGCAGCAGTAACTCTAGGGATCCACTCCAGCCCTTGAATGCTTTCTAGCCGGGACAAGGCAGAACTGACAAACTCTCTAAATTCTTCTCTGGATACTTCTTCGGAACTATCATAAAAACTTCTCATGGATAACAACATTTCTAAGCTTAACTCTACTTCTCTTTCGATCGCTAATGCTTTGCTTTTTGCTAACCCTTCAAACTCTATTTTAATTTTTTCCTCTTCCCAATTTCTGATGAATGCGAAGCCAATCCCAGATAACCCTAAACCTACAATTATTGTTAATATTATTGACCAATATTTGCGTAAAAATTTTTTGCTTGCTTTTGTTTTGTTGACAATTATCATTTTTAACTATCCTCAAGAATGCTTTAAATTCAGTTATCTCTAAGTTTTCAAACCTAAAGCGATCGCTTAAAAAACTGCCCAGCCCTCAACTTTTCCCCCCTCGCCAACAATGGAGTTTTCTTCATTAATTGCGGGGCTTCCACGGGACCGAAATCCCATCGTCGGGCCCGATGGACTTTTTGGCGGAACTAGCATTAATTTTAATTATATCAGATTGCTCTAATGAAAATGACAAGACCATATTTTCTGCCCGTTGCCTACGCCTCTTTAGACTTCTTGCAAAAACCCTTCAAGGTTTTTATGTATAGTCAAATACTTGCTAATTTTTCATTTTGAATCTAGTTCGTAGCGATCGCTTTAGCGATTCATATTTATAAATCGCTAAAGCGATTACTACAAACAGTCACTACATTTTTAGCAGTATCTTAATCTCCCGCGACCCAAAGCTGTCTATTTTTTCCTCTGCGGTTCCTTCTATTCCTACCGACCTTCATACTCATACTTTTACTAAAGTCCACGACCATCTTTAAAAATAAGTAGGTAGGCAAAAATATTTAGACCCCGGATTTCCCCGTAGAACAGGCGTCTCGCCTGTTCCAGATGTCTAATGAATTTTGCACGGGTACTTAACCAGGCAAGACGACACGAAACCTTTCGACTCGGCAAACTTGTTAAAATATGTCTTAGTATTAACAAAACAATGGAGGATAATCTGACTATGACTGGCATATTTAGCGCAGCGAAGGCTGCCACTGCTTCCCCCACCGTCACGCGAGATCGCGTTCGCGAAGTGGTTCGCAAACCTTATCCTAATTATAAAGTAATAGTCCTAAACGATGATTTTAATACTTTTGAGCACGTTGCCGAATGTTTGATAAAATATATACCCGGCATGAGCGGCGATCGCGCCTGGGAACTCACTAACCAAGTTCACTTTGAAGGTCAAGCTACCGTCTGGGTCGGACCCTTGGAGCAAGCGGAACTATATCATACGCAGTTAAGTCGCGCCGATTTAACAATGGCTCCCCTAGAAAAGGCTTAAGTCTAACGATCGGCAACCCAGACAGCTTAGGTTTTATTGGTCTTGCTAATTCAAAGCGATCGCCTTATTAAAAGCTAAAAGAAGATGAGTTATTGCTGGTTGAGAAATTTTTACTCAACAGTAATAACACCATTTTCATTTAACAATGCAACAGATAATAAGTAATTAACCATAGCTAATAAGTTGAATTCAGACAATTAAATAATCATCGGTAGTCGAATAAATTAAGGTTGAAAAGAGATGCTTTAAAGAATAAAAATATAAAAAATGTTATATTATTCAATTCCCTTTTTTTTCATAAAGGGTAATTATTAATTGTTAATTATTAATTGTTAATTGTAGAATCGAGCATTTATTTGTATTGCTAATTTAAGAAAGTAAGTATAAAAACTTAATCTAATTTAAAGTCAGCTTTTGCTATTTCTGACTCTATCGACTAGACTGGATGCATTGATTTAGAATTAAATGCAATGAAAAAATCCTCGAAAGGCCGATTAGTTTGGAACCACTCAACCCATATTGACGGGTTGATACCCGTCCTCGAAAAACTCAGCCAAAAAGACGGCATCCGAACTGTTACCCCAGGTCGTCTGAGCATAGCTAAGAGTAATATACCTCGCTTAAAATTAAGGGTATCGGTGCCCATTCGCGGCGGCTTTAAGATCGTAGCGAGAAATGGTAAAGCAGTACAAGAGGTATTTCTGGTGACAACTTTGACTCAGCCGGAGCTCGAAGGCACGATCGCTCAACTACTGAACTAAAGCGATGGACTCTACGTTTGGTAGATAGTTTAGCGCGATCGCCTTTTATTCGATTGCTAAGTACCGATTGATAGCTCTTGAATAGCTAACAAAGCGCGAGCGCAAACTGCCAAAGTCTCATCTGTATTAGCGACTTCCTTGAGTCGAGTTAAAATTTGTTCTACCCATTCGGGATGATTCGGCTTTACCGCACTTGCCAACCCTTGCAAGCCTACTACGGCAGCATAACGAACCACCCACTCCGGATCCTCTTCAGAGGCTTGCATCAACACTGCTGCAACCCTCTGTTGCTCTGCCGGAGTTCTCTCGGCCGACAAGGCTTCCCAGCGAATCGTCCCTAACCCTCTGGCGGCTGCCCGACGGACGCTTAAAGCAAAGTCATTTGCTGCTGCTTCTAACAATATTTCCAACCCGCGCGGATCTCCAATTCCCGCCAGGGCCCGAATTGCCCAAGCCCGCGCCCCGTAATTATAGCCGTCGAGTTGCTCTAGCAGCGGCTCTACTGCGATCTCCCCCAACTCTATCAATCCATCGACTGCAGCCACCGCAGCCCCCGGGTTATTGTAACCTAGAACTGTAATTAAGGTCGAGAGCGCCTCGGGTTCTCTCGCTGCTGCTAAAGCTTGCACCGCTTCTAATAAACTCTCTGAAGAGTCCGCTTCTTCTACCGTCTGAATAAGTTCGACAACCATTTTGACAATTAACAATTAACAATTAACAATTAACAATTACAGCAAGGAATCCATTTTAACAATTAATAATTAACAATTAACAATTAACAATTAAGTACGATTCGTAAAATGAATTACATACATACGGAACAGGCGAGACGCCTGTTCTACGGGGAAATAAAAAATAATTTTATGTAAATATTTTTGCCTACTTACTTACAGCAAGGAATCCATTAGATTCATTACGGCGATCGCCTCATCGGACACGGAACCAGATTTTCCCTCCTGGAGGTTATGTTCGAGGATTCCTTTGAGGGCTATCAGCTTCATGCTATTTTCTGCCAGAGTTTCGGCAATGGGTTTCGCCGCTTTTAGATAGCCGATCGCCCCGAGATCCATCAGTGCCGCTCTTCGCAGTTGCAAATCTTCGGCGTTCAAAGCTCTTGTCAGTCGTTCTCCATAAATTGCTTCCCCAGTTAATTGATACATCGCCCGGGCCGCTGCATATTCGACTCGGGGGACGGGATGTTGGATAAAGGGCTCTATCTTCGCCATAGCGGATGCTGCTTGGAGAGTTCCCAAGGCTTCCAGGACGGCATTGTAAGGTTCCACTAGATGGGGTTTCCCGGGAACCATCGTTGCTGCTTCTATCCCTCCATCGAGCATTTTGGTTAAGGTTGGGATGCAGCTTTTATCTCCTAGCATTTCTAATGCCTGGGCTGCCGCTTCTCGTACATAATAATCGGAACAGTCCAAACATTCGATTAAATGGGGTACGGCTTTTTTGTCCTCCAGTTTGCCCAAGGCCCGGGCTGCATTTCGTCGCAGGGGATAGCCTCCGTCTTCTGTGCGATCGCTTGAGTCTGCCAAGGCATCTATTAAAGCATCCACCGCCGCAGGTTCTTTTACTCGGAATCTACCCAACCACCAAGCTGCATAATATTTGCGACCTTTATCGGCATTCTTTAGGTTGGCGATCGCGCTTTCTATAGTTAAAGATTCTTCATTCATTGTTAATTGTAGAACAGGCATCTTGCCTGTTATCCGCTTAATTGTAGAACAGGCATCTTGCCTGTTTCCCCCGTAGAACAGGCATCTTGCCTGTTTCCCCCGTAGAACAGGCATCTTGCCTGTTTCCCCCGTAGAACAGGCATCTTGCCTGTTTCCCCCGTAGAACAGGCATCTTGCCTGTTCTCCGCTTAATTGGGAAAATGTTAATTACTCAAAAGCGACCTCCCCAGAAGAAACTTGTTTTCTTTTGGGGAGGTCTTTTAATCTTTTTTTTAAAGATAGGCGATCGCTCTTAAATCGCCCGCTGCTATTGCTGCAAAACTTTATATTTATTTTTAATTTTTTAGCTTTAATTTAAAAGATGCCCGGCAAAGTCAACAACTGCTAACATTCTGCTAACATCCGCTAACTTTTCCGGGCATCTATGGCTTCCGAGTCTAGCTCAGAGCGTTAATTGCGTAGTCGAGGTAAGAATTAGCTTCGACTGCGGAGTCACCACTTAAACCGTGGTTAGACTTGATGTATTTTAGAGCTTCAATGTACCAGCTTGGAGAGAGCTCGAAGGTACGGTTGATTTCGTCAATACCTGCTACTAGGTACTCATCCATAGGACCGGTACCGCCTGCTACTAAGCAGTAAGTTACCATCCGCAGGTAGTAACCGATGTCGCGGGCGCACTTGTCTTTACCCGTTTGGGTAGAGGCATAGTTAGGGCCTTGCATTTGAGTGGTGTAAGGAAACTTGTTGTACACCGCTTGAGCAGCGCCATCGATCAAGCTTTTGGATTTGTCGGTCAGAGCTTTAGCTGCTTCTAAGCCAGTTTTGGCTTGACGAAGGCGACCAAAAGCTACTTGCATTTCTGTGCTGCTCAAGAAGCGACCTTGAGAATCAGCAGCGCTGACTGCTTCTGTCAGGGGGGTTTTCATTTTTAGGCTATCTCCCTAATATTCGGCGATGTTTTACAAAATCTATTTGAAAAGTCTTCTGGGCTATTTTTACGCGCCCGCAGACTTGCTTTGGAGCTTTTTATAATTGCTCCTTCTTTTCCCTTAGCTTTTTTGGCCTTAGCCTACTGCTGCTGCTGCGCGATCGAAGTAGCCTGCAATCTCAGATTTCAGTGCAGAGCAATCTCCAGAAGTGATGCCATTGGGATCCATCACGATGGACAGAGCTGCATCTTTCATTTTTTGCACGCCTACTGCTACGGAAGCACCAGGAGTACCGAGAGCTAGGTAGGTTTCGCGCAGGCCGTTTAAGCAACGGTCATCTAATACGCTGGCATCTCCTGCGAAGATTGCGTAGGTTACATAGCGCAAAATGATTTCCATGTCGCGCAAGCAAGCTGCCATGCGGCGGCTGGTGTAAGCGTTGCCACCAGGAGCTATTAGCTGGGGCTGGTCGGCGAAGAGGCCGCGAGCTGCATTAGCTACTATGGTAGAAGCGTTGCTGGTAATGCGGTTTACTGAATCGAGCCTTTTGTTGCCATCAGCGACCATTTTGGTCAGGGCATCCAACTGTCCGCCACTGAGCATTTCGCCCCGAGCATCGCATTGAGAAATCACTTTTGTGAATGCGTCAAACATTGACTAAACTCTCCTATTTGTTTGCTTAAGTTTGCCGAGCCTTTCAAACTTTTTTATCTTTTACTTCTTCAGGCTATTAGCTTTGCTAGCTACTAGCCCTGTTAGCCACGTCAATTTATGGCCTACATGAAGGTAGTTTGTTAAAGGTTCTTGGCATAGACCTTTGGACGTCGCTTTCAGCTTTGCTGAAGGCCACTCCACCGATCTTTCCAGATTTCTGAGAAAATTTTACCAGATTTCTGAGAGACGATCTACGGTAGCGCAACATTTTACTTACTCAAAGCTCTGAAACTTTGAACCTGTATGGCTTTACCCTTTGAGGTTAGCCTGTTGCCCGCAAAGTCTTGTTTTTGAGAAGACGCCGAGATCTGTAATCTTTTGCCTTCCCAATTTCTTTTATACAGCCCTGGTGTCTTTTTGTTTGTTACAAATTATTAACAAGTTTTTTACTTTTCCCTTAATTTATACGGTTATTGGCCCATCTTCTTTGGAGGGCCATCTCAAAAACAATTACTGGCCATTCATCCATACTATTTGGCCGCTTTCGAGGCCCGTAACTGCCCGCAAGCTGCATCGGCTTCTAAACCGCGAGAATAACGCACGCTGGCCGCTATCTTGCGGCTTTCTAACTCTTGGACAAAATCTCGAATGCGATCTTTACTGGGTCGCTGATAATCCACTTCGCTAATGGGATTGTAAGGAATCAAGTTAACGTGACATTGAAAACCCCGCATCAATTTAGCTAACTCTTCGGCATGGTGGGGCATATCGTTAAAGCCTTCTAAAAGAATGTATTCAAAACTCAAGCGGCGACCGGTCATCTTTACATATTCTCGACATTCTGCTACTAACTCGTGCAAAGGATAGGGGGTGGCGCTGGGGATGAGAGCTTCTCGCAATTTCTGGTTGGAAGCGTGGAGGCTAACGGCTAGAGTAACCTGCAAGCGATGTTGGGCCAACTCACGGATGCGATCGCGAATTCCTACGGTAGAAATAGTTATGGCCCGCTGTCCGATACCGACGTCTTGATTCAAACACCGAACTGCCCCCAAAACGCTATCTATATTTAAAAGGGGTTCCCCCATGCCCATAAAGACGATATGACTAACCCGGCGGCCGAAGTCTTCTTGAACGGTCAAGACCTGATCGACGATTTCGTGGGCTTCTAAATTCCGAGTAAAACCGCCTTTACCAGTAGCGCAAAAATCGCAGGCCATCGGACAGCCGACTTGAGAGGAAACGCAAACTGTCAGTCGCTTCTGGGTAGGAATGCCGACAGTTTCGATAATATTGCCGTCGGCCAGTTGCAAGAGAAACTTAACGGTAGAATCTGGGGCCACGGAACGATAGGAAACGAGCGATCGCCCGATGGCAACTTCGGCTACTTCCTGCCGCCACTTTTTCGAGAAGACGGTAATCTCTTCTAGAGACTTGGCCCCTTTTTGATAAATCCATTGATATAATTGCTTTCCTCTATAACTAGGCTGTCCTTGTTGCTCGACCCATTGGGTTAACTCGGGCAACGACAACCCCAAAAGAGGAGATGGGGAAGAAACTAATAATTTAGTCATAAGTAATTAACAATTAAATTCCAAAAAAAATGTAGGTTGGGTGAAGCGAAGCCCAAGCCAACAAGCCCCCTCCTTTTATTTTAGTTAGGGCTGCTCGTTATAGCGATTATTGAATTGGTGAGGCAGACCCGATCGATCCCCCGTTGGTCCCCCTTTTTAAGGGGGACTTTGAAATTGTACGGCTCCCCCCTTTTTAAGGGGGGCAGGGGGGGATCGCTCGATGTACTTCACCGATTCGGTAATTGCTATACCCATTAACCATTAGCCATCAGTGATTAATGATATTAAACAATACCTTACTACCGCTGGCCTTTCAACTGGCCTCTCCTGGACCGGTCGTCTTCCAAGCCGGCCCCCTAACTATTCGTTGGTACGGACTTTTAATTGCCAGCGCGATTTTACTCGGAGTTACTCTCTCCCAATATCTCGCCAAACGCCGCCACATCGACCCAGATTTAATTGGAGATTTAGCGATCTGGTTGGTTGTTGGAGCAATTCCGGCAGCGCGTCTTTATTACGTTATCTTCCAATGGCCCCAGTACCAACAAAACCCGGGAGATATTATCGCGATTTGGAAAGGCGGCATTGCCATCCACGGGGCGATCTTGGGAGGGGCGATCGCGACCCTAATCTATGCCAAGCTGCAAAAAATCTCTTTCTGGCAACTGGCAGATTTAGTGGCTCCTTCTGCAATACTAGGACAAGCCATAGGCCGTTGGGGCAATTTTTTCAATTCGGAAGCTTTTGGCAGCCCTACGGATCTGCCTTGGAAATTGTATGTACCGCCTTTCAACCGTCCTTTAGAATATGCCAGTTTTGACTATTTCCATCCTACTTTTCTCTACGAGTCGCTCTGGAATCTGATGGTATGTGCTTTGTTGCTGACTTTATTCTTTAGAGACTTGCGCGGCAAACCACCGCTGAGGGTAGGGACTTTGTTTTTGGTTTATATCTTGGCCTACAGTTGCGGTCGCTTTTGGATCGAAGGGTTGCGAACCGATAGTTTGATGTTAGGCCCTCTGAGAATGGCTCAATTTATGAGTTTGGTAGGTATTGTCTTGGGGGCGGCGGGTTTGGTTTGGCTTTATCTGCTGAAGCAACCTCTGCCAGATGTGATGCCCCCAGAAGAGAAGACGGGGTGACGCGGTGACGGGGTGACGCGGAGAGAAGTCGCGTTCGTAGTAATCGCTTTAGCGATTTATCTATATCAATCGCTAAAGCGATTACTACGAACTTTTGCGCGCGGCGCGCACCAATCCCCTGCCCCAGAAACGAAAAAAGCCCTAGATTAATAATCTAGGGCCAAACCAGGGTGCATCTACCACTCCCTTTATCTGAGTTAACTATTGACATCCGGAAGGGTGTTTTATTTTTGGAGATAATTTTAGGCATTTAAGATGAATACAAAACCTTTAAAACCGGCAGTTTATATCGTCGGCGCCGGTCCTGGAGACCCAGATTTGCTTACAGTTAAGGCTCAAAAGTTATTGGCAGCGGCCGATGTGATTTTATATGCCGATTCTTTGGTGCCGAAACAGATTTTGGGGGATGTCCGGCCCGATGCAGAGATTATCGGCACGGCTAATAAGACTTTGGAGGAGATTTTGCCTGTAGCGATCGCTGCCGTGCGAGAAGGTCGTTCGGTAGTTCGCCTCCACTCCGGCGACCCGACTCTGTATGGGGCGATCTACGAACAGATGCAAATCTTGGCGGAGGCGGGGATTGATTTTGAGATAGTGCCGGGGATTAGTGCTTTTCAGGATGCGGCGGCGAAACTTAAGGTGGAACTGACGGTGCCGGGATTGGTCCAGACAATTATTTTAACTAGGGTTAGCGGTAAGGCTACTGGGGTGCCGCCGAGGGAAGAGTTGGGAAGTTTGGCCGCTCACGGGGCGAGTTTGTGTTTGTATTTGAGCGCCCGTCATGTGGAAGAGTCCCAGAGACGCTTGATGGAGTTTTATCCTGCCGATTTGCCGGTGGGTGTTTGTTATCGGTTGGGGTGGCCGGATGAGAAGATTTTGGTGGTTCCTTTGGAAAAGATGGCTGCTGTTACTCAGGAGGAGGGATTAATTAGAACTACTCTTTATGTGATTAGTCCGGCTTTGGGAGAAGGAGTGGGGAAAGGGGGGCGATCGGGTCTTTATAATCCCGAGCATTCTCATTTATTTAGGCGGGAGAGTTAGAGGCGATCGAGAGAGATTGCTGGGACTGGAATATAGCAATAACCTGGTTTTTTATCTATTTTTGGTTCCTCGCCAATTAGATTGCTATGTAGAAAAAAGGGATATGTAGGGGCAAACAGAACGGGCGGTAAGTTTGGTAGCAAAGCATTAATTTCGATCTCCGTTTAGTTTGCCCTAACCTCTCGTTTAACCCTCTTGACTTTTAAACAAGATTTGCAACCAGAAAGTTAAATGTGGGCTGGGGGCAAAGCATTCGGAAATTCAGATTTATAATTGTTCCAAAAAGTTACCGCCCGTTCTGTTTGCCCCTACAGTTCTATTTTTCCAGAAGATGTTGTAAATGAACCGTTTTAACTTGCTATATAATTAAGAAAACATTCACCTTTAAAAAGCGACTATGCTTAACTGTTTTGATGTTGCCAAATATTTTTTAGCCCTACAAGATGAAACTGCCGGGGATTTAATCTCCAATCTCAAGTTACAAAAACTGGTTTATTACGCCCAAGGGTTTCATTTAGCTATTAGCGATCGCCCTTTATTTCCAGAACCAATAAAGGCTTGGATTCACGGTCCCGCAGTTCCAGAATTATATGACTTTTACAAAGAATACGCTGCTAATGCAATTCCTTGTCCGAAGGATATAGATTGGAATAAATACGATGAAGAAACCCGCAGTATTTTAGATGAAGTTTATTCGGTATTCGGACAGTTTTCTGCTTGGAAATTACGCAATATGACTCACGAGGAATCTCCTTGGAAAGAGGCATCGGAAACAGCGGGAGAAATTACTCATCAATCTCTGAAAAACTACTTCAAGACTCAACTTAATTATGAATATGAAGCGGTTTAATGCTAAAAAGTGGAGATTAAAATTGCGTTTTAGAGCGTGTTTCACGGACGAAATCTAGGCAGGTTTCTAGGTCATCACCCTGCCAGGTTGCGGCTAATTTTAGCAAATCTTTTGCTGTTTTTCCTCTTTTAATTGGAGGCAACTTGCGCGATGAAGATGAATTAATATTTTCTGTCCGTTGAATGGAGTCGATAAATTCACTTACCACGGCAAGTCTTTCTGGTGACAGTTCGTTGAGTTGGCTTTCTATTTTTTGGCGTAATTTTAATGTATTCATGTTTGTTTATTTTGATAAGGTAAAAGTTTCTCGATCTATTATAGCAATTCTAAATGGGTTTTAAAAAGTTAAAAACATTACTTTATCTTTCATGGAGTTCCTCCCGAGTAAATTGATAATGTTCGGGCAAGACAAACGAATGTTCCTCAACTAACCTAAAAAACTGTTCTTTCTTACTCTCAACAACATCCGCTTGTATCAAAATAACCTTGAGTTGTTTCCCCTCAAGTTCGGTCCCCAATTTTTCGCCAAACACCAAATTCCCATTTTCACAAGTTGCTTGTAAAACTTTGTACATATTAGTTTTTCCTCTATTTGTTGAACCCATCCCAGAAACCCGGTTTTTTCAACAATACCTTCGCCATTTTTCTTGTAGGTTGGGTGGAGCGATAGCGCAACCCAACATCAACGGGAGCCAAATCCAACGATTTTGTTGGGTTTCGCTACGCGAGCGCGCTACCTACATAAGCTTTGTACATATTAGTTTTTCCTCTATTTGTTGAACCCATCCCAGAAACCCGGTTTTTTTTAAAAAACCGGGTTTCTTAATGTTGCTTTATTCCGCAGTAGCTTCTGGCCTATTCACCTCTTCCTCCACAGAAGTTTCCTCCAGTTTTTCCTCCTCCAAAACCTCACCAGCATCCGAGTCTTTCACCTCTTCCTCCACAGAAGTTTCCTCCGGTTTCTCCTCCTCCAAAACCTCCTCTTTCTCCTCAACACCACTCGGCAACTTCACGTCGTTAAAAACCGGACGATTAAAAGCAGCAACCTTAAAACCTTCCACCTCCTCGCTGGTGACATAATTCGACAACCAACCAGGACTGTAAAGCGGAACCATCACCGCATTTTCCAGCAAATATTTCTGAACCGCCTCCACCTTTTCCTTCCGTTCCTCCGAGTCAATGGTACTTCGCATCTCCTTCAACAAACCATCTAACTCGTCGCTGTGATAACCCCCCATCCAGCCGGGAGAATGCCAGAGAGTATAAAGAAAATCTGGGTCGTGCCAAGACCAACCCATCATATCTACAACTCCCTTACCTTCTGGCAAACTATTTTCTTGTTCGATCCTCGCATTTAACGCCCCAATATCCATCACTTCCACTTCAGCTTTTATCCCCACTTCCTCCAACTGACTCTGAAAAATTTCCATCGCTTCCTTGCGCTTCCCACCACTCCAAGTCAACAGCGTAACTTCCAAAGGCTCATCCTCGCTATAACCCAATTCAGTTAATAAACTTTTCGCCTTTTCCCGGTCTGGTTCTAAACTAAACTCATCGCAAAGTTTCCCGTCGTTAGGAAACATAACATCTCCCACCGGACAAGAAGAAGGCTTCGCCAAACCGGGCAAAACTTCCTCGCTGACTGCCTCCGGGTCTATGGCATAAGCCACAGCAAGTCTGGCATTTTTCTCGTTAAAAGGTTCTCTGGTAGTAACAAACTCTAAAAACACTATCTGCCCGGTATTCTCAGCAGCATAAAACTTCAAATTACCATCATCTTTAATCTCAGAAATGTCTTCCAGTGGAGGTTCGCTTAAATGAACTTCTCCCGACTTAACCGCCGCCAAACGTTCCTCCGCATCTGGCATCGTTTTGACAACTAACTTCTTAATAAAAGGAACCCCCGCATTTTCCGCCCTTCGCCCGTAGTTTTGGTAGTCCGGGTTTGCTTCTAGAACCAGGCGATCGCCCTGCTGCCATTCCACAAACTTAAACGGACCGGTACCGATCGCCCCCTCGATGCCGAAGCGATCGCCATAATTATTCGCCCCAGAAGGACAAACCATACTCCCAAACGGATCTGCCATCAAGGCAGCGAATGGGGCGAAAGGTTCGGAGAATTTAACTTTTACCGTCAGTTCGTCTGCCACCTCCACCGCTTCCACCGATCCCCAACTTTCTCTAGTAGGGTTCCTCGTCTCCTCGTTAATGGCCCTCTCAATGGTAAACTTAACCCCTTCTGCATCGAAGGCCGTCCCATCGTGACACTTGATGCCCTCGTTTAAGGTAAAGGTATATTCCAGGCCATCATCGCTAACGGACCATTCCTTGGCCAGGTTTGGTTGAAGTTCGCCCTTTTCGTCGAAGGCCAAAAGCGTATCGTAAATTTGGTCCAGTATTTGTCGCGAGAGTGGGGAGGCAGTTTTGTGGGGGTCGAGGGTATCCGCATCGCCGTAGCGGCCCCAAACTAGAGTTTCTGCTTCTGATTCTGACGGCCTTGGGGGAGTGACAGTGGGTAGGGGGTCGTTTTTGTCGCAGGCCATCGCCAGAGTGGCGACGCTTAAAACTAATCCTGTAAAACGCCAAATTTTTTTACGAGTCATTTTCTCCATCTTGAAAGGGATTTAATATTTATGGTAATTAAAAGAATGTAGAACAATTTAGGCAGGTACGATTTTGCTAGACCAACAAGCTAAAAAAACCATATTGCGGAAAATTCCCCACGGCTTATATGTCTGCGGGGTGAAAGATGGAGAAGAAGTCAACGGCTTTACCGCCAGTTGGGTAATGCAGTCTTCTTTCGAGCCCCCTTTAGTGGTAAATTGCGTTAAAAACGATTCTAAATCCCACGCCATGATTAAAGCTAGCGGCGTTTTTGCTCTTAGCGTATTAGAAGCAGGACAAAAAGATTTAGCCCAGAAGTTTTTCAAACCTCAACGTCGCGTTGGTAATAAGTTCGAGGATGTGGAATTTACTCTCGGAGAAACTGGTTGTCCGATTATTTCAGACAGTCTCGGTTATGTCGAATGTAAGGTTGTCGGTTCTGTCGAAAAAGGCGATCATACTGTTTTTGTCGGAGAAGTTATCGCCGCCGGAGTTCATCGCGAGGGCAAACCTTTATTGTTAGAAACTACAGGTTGGAATTACGGCGGTTAATTCGTAGAACAGGCGAGACGCCTGTTATTTTGTCTCCCCTGTTATCCCCGTAGAACAGGCGTCTCGCCTGTTAATTTGTCTCCCCTGTTATCCCCGTAGAACAGGCGTCTCGCCTGTTAATTTGTCTCCCCTGTTATCCCCGTAGAACAGGCATCTCGCCTGTTAATTTGTCTCCCCTGTTATTTGTTAATTGTTTTTGCGCTTTTTTGAACCTAATTTTTCACTTTTACTTGTTGACTTCTAACTAATAGAAAACTATGCCATTGATTAAAGTTCAAACATCTGCTTCCAAACCGGAAAAGGAGGCGATCGATAGTTTGCTAAAAAGCCTTTCTTCTGGCTTGGCAACACATTTAGGCAAACCAGAATCTTATGTAATGACTGCTTTTGAACCGGACGTGCCGATGACTTTTGCCGGTAGCAGCGACGAACCAGTTTGCTATATAGAAATTAAAAGCGTCGGTACCATGAGTTCGGACAAAACTAAGGCCATGAGCAAAGATTTTTGTCAGGAGATTAATACCGCTTTGGGAGTTCCTACTAATCGCGTTTACATCGAGTTTGCCGATGCCAAAGGTTATATGTGGGGTTGGGATGGAAGGACTTTTTAAGTCTTGTTAGTTGTTAGTTGTCAGTTGTTAGTTGCTTGGGAATGCTGTTTTAATTTTAATTAGATTGGCGATCGCTCCGCAGTATATCGGCGAAGCCAACTAACGACTAACAGGCGAGACGCCTGTTCTACAAGGCGCTTTTGCCTGTTATAGAAGAAGAAATAATCCAATGGAAAATCCCCAAAATTTTACAAACATCGCCAATATAATACTCTTTCTTATCGATGTTGAGGAGGCGATCGCTCATTTGAGCGGCGCATTGTCCCAAACCTCCAATAATATCGGGAGCATCTCATCGAAGTAAAAATCAAATATTCCTATTACCTATTACCTATTACCTATTACCCATTACCAAAAATCGTTTAGTTTTTTGGTTTCTACATTCCCCCGATGCTCCAATAATATCTTCCTTTTTAGCTTCAACTAAAGTAATAATTGGAGCATTGACATCCTCCCCGCCCTGCAAAGGCGAGGATTCCAATCCATCAATCAAACAGATTTAACTGTCGAATTGATTCATGGTGGGTTGACATTTCATTGAAGTCCGCAGCCTTTTTACGGGCTGACTTACGTCTTCTCGATGTCCGTTTAATTGTGTCCGATTGCCCACCGGCCACTTCTTGGAATAAATTAAGTTGTATGGGAGTGTTTAAGATAGAGCAAGTAGTTTCCTGCTTGATTATTACAGAAGTTAAAACTGGTTCTGCAATGGGTTTTAAAATTGCATTGCCAGCACTAAGAATATTTAGCGCTGCGTTAACATCTCTATCGTGCAAAGTTCCGCAGTTTAAGCAAATCCATTCCCGAATGCCTAATTCTTTCTTACCACCATTAAAACCGCAATGCGAACATTTTTGGCTAGTCGGTTCCCATCTATTAATGACTTGGAACTCCCTACCATACTTGTTGGCTTTATATTCCAACATTGTACGAAAGGTTCGCCAACCCAAATCGCTAATAGCACGGGAAAGCTTGCGATTTTTAATCATGCCAGAGACGTTTAAATCTTCCAGAATAACTGTTTGGTTCTCACGAATTAATCTAATTGAAAGTTTATGGAGAAAGTATTCTCGAACCTCTTTAATCTTGGCATGGAGTTTTGCTACTCTTAACCTGGCTTTTTCTCGACGATTAGAACCCTTTTGACAACGAGATAATGAACGTTGAAATCTAGACAGCTTCTTTAAGTTCTTCTGTATTGGCTTAGGAGCTTCAATCTTTTCACCATTACTTAAAGTTGCAAAAGTAGTTATTCCCAAATCAACCCCAATCAATTGACCATTTGGTTCTAGTGGTTCAGCATTAGTTTCAACAACAAAACTAACAAAATACCTGTTTGCCGCATCTTTGATAATCGTTGCAGAACTAGGTTTAGATGGTAGAGGTCTTGACAAAACTATTTTAATTTTACCTACTTTGGTTAGTTCTATTTTATGCTGTCCAACTTTAAAGTTGTTCCCCATAAAACGAGCAGATTGTCTGGACTTTATACTCTTAAATTTAGGAGCTTTTAACTTAGGCCTCTTGCGTTTACCGCTTAAACTATCAAAGAAGTTCTTATAGGCAACATCTAAATCATTAAGGGATTGTTGCAGAGGAGTAGATGCTACTTCTTTAAGCCAAAGAGTTGTTCTCTTTGCTTGAGTTATAAATAGCTTTTGCAAATCATTGTTGCTCGTCTTTTTCTCTTTTTTAAGATACAATTTATGGCAATGAGCTAATGCTTGATTCCAAACATATCTACAGCATCCAAATAGTTGAGCCAATTTAATTTTTTGTTCGTCATTCGGATAAATGCGATATTTGTATCGTGCTTTCATCTTTCGACCTCTAATAAAAATAACAACATTCCCTAACGGCGCAAGCAAAAATTACTTTTTCCCTCGACAATTTGAATCTATCACACATTCATTATACCACACAAAAATTACCAACTACCAATAAATAAAAGCAGTCCTAAAAGGACGAGGCTTTAAACCCTTTTTTTTGGTAATAAATAACTCTTCGGGAGAAAGACTAATAATAAAATCGCATTCCCCGTTTAATTCTTGAGAAGGATCGACAGTTAAATCTTTTCCAGAAAAAAGACTAATTTGAGGCTGTGATTTTTGCGTTACGTCTAATAAAATAGGCGCAATTATCATTTCAGAGCGTGCCTTTTCTGTATTAATATTTACTGCTAAACGGAGATGATTTGCTAATACAAATTCCAGATATTCGCTTTTAGCAATCTCTGGAATATCAGCAAATAGATCGATTTCTCGGTTAACCTTTAAATCGAACTTTTTGACAACATCTGCCAGTTTAAAATTACTAAATCCCATTTTAGAAGCATTTAACTCCAGAGGTAATTAAAAGTTATTATAAATTGGCGAGGGCGTTGGGTGTTGGAGGCGATCGAGCGACCATTTGAGAACCATTAGTCCTCATTTTTGTGGCCTTATGTAAATATTTAGAACCAATGGTAATTATTTTTGTGGCCTTATGTGATTTTTGAGAACGATTTTTGAGCTTGCTTCAAATTTCTTAATACAACGAATTGCTGTGATACCATCTGGGTAGATTTAGTCTGACCAACAGCAGATCGATCTAAATCGGCCGCTCGTGGTAGGCCGAACAATCGAGGAGTGTTAAATACAATGAATACTGGATATTCGACCGTTTTTCCAGGGCGCGGTCAACCCGAAACTCTGCGCGTCGGTGTCATCGGAGTTGGCAACATGGGCCAGCATCATACCCGAGTCTTGAGCTTGCTCAAAGATGTAGAGCTAGTAGGTGTTTCCGATATCAATGTCGAACGAGGACTGGACACTGCCAGTAAGTACCGAGTTCGTTTTTTTGAAGACTATCGGGAGCTTCTGAGTTTAGCAGACGCCGTTTGCGTGGCCGTTCCCACCCTCCAACATCACGCAGTGGGGATGACTTGTCTCGAAGCAGGGGTTCACGTCTTAATCGAAAAACCCATCGCTGCCAGCATCGCCGAAGCAGAATCTTTAGTCAATGCAGCGGCAGAGGCCAATCGAATCTTACAAGTCGGTCACATAGAACGTTTTAATCCCGCATTTCTAGAACTGAGCAACGTACTAAAAACAGAAGAATTATTAGCAATAGAAGCTCATCGAATGAGTCCTTATTCTAATAGAGCTAACGATGTCTCGGTAGTATTGGATTTAATGATCCACGATATAGATCTACTATTAGAATTAGTTGCTTCCACAGTAGTCCAGCTAACAGCAAGTGGCAGCAGCGCTTCTGGTTCTGGTAATTTAGATTATGTCACGGCGACTCTTAATTTTGCCAGTGGAATTGTAGCAACTTTAACTGCTAGTAAAGTTACTCATCGCAAATTTCGTTCCATCGTCGCTCACTGCAAAAATTCTCTCACCGAAGCAGATTTTCTTAATAACGAAATTTTAATACATCGTCAAACTACAGGTAATTATGTCACCGATTACGGTCAGGTGCTTTATCGCCAGGATGGTTTAATCGAGAAAGTTTATACCAGCAATATCGAGCCCCTTCATGCCGAGTTAGAACATTTTGTTAATTGCGTTCGTGGAGGAAATCAACCTTCTGTTGGTGGAGAACAAGCTCTAAAAGCTTTGCGCTTGGCTAGTTTAATAGAAAAAATTGCTCAGGACGGTCAAGCTTGGGATTCTTCAGAAGAAGAAAAATCTAAGCTGTTGAATAGTTCGATGCTTCAAATAGGTTGTTAATCTCTCCTTTGATGAGAGATTTTTTTAACTATAGCGTTTCCTTTTTCAGATGTAAACGAAGACTCATGCTTTTTACTAATAGCAAAAAATCATGGAAACCTTCTTCCCCATTACCCATTACCTATTACCCATTACCAAAAAGCGTCAGGCTTTTGGACACAACTAAAATAAAATTGCTATAGATATTTTGGCATAATATTGGAGAAGATAATCGATGAACTCTCAAGAACTGGGGAAATATATTACAGCCACCGATGGAGTTTCTAAGCCTTGGCTGTTGTTGCAACTGCGCCTGAAAAAATTGCAGGAAAATAAAGCAGAAATGCCTGCGGATGAATATATCAAAAAGTTAGAAGAAATTCACCAAGATTTAATGAATCTTGGTGAATGGTGGGTTGGTATTGAAGATGAAGTATTTGGAAAATAGCTAATAGCTAATTTGCTTCGGGAACTGGAAAAGTGCGTTGAAATTCATCAATCAAATCGTCTATTTCTTCTAGTGCCTGAGTTATATCTATTCTTAAAGTTCCCAGGTCTGGTTGTTCTAATAGCCTGAGCAAACATTCCCGCTTATTTTCAATGAGAGCTACTCGCTCTTGAATGGTACTTGCATCCATATTTTGCTTTCCTCGATAAATTAAACCTTTGTTTCAACTATAGCAATGCTATTTAATTTATGTAAATTATAACAGCAGAAGTTTGATTCATCCTAGTAGGATGAATCTCAATAATTAAGAAAAGGAAAAAACGCGCAGAGTTGCGATTTTATTCTGGGCCCGAGCGCTTTTTTTCAGTGGGAGCGTAGAACGCAGTTGTCTTTTTGCTGCATATTCAATGCAGCAATTAATAACGAACGATAGCGAGCGATCGCTACTATAATAAAAACCTAGATGTCCCCTGTCAAAAATCTAACTCCAGTCGCTTCAAAAAAAGTAAAAATAATGAAAACCGAAGAAAATGCTAACGTTGCCATCCTCAACAAAAAAATACTTGAGAAAATTAACTCCCTCAAGCGCGAAGATGAAAGGCTCTACAACATCTTAGCAGTTGATGTCTGGGCCTTAGCTCAAACAATGGACGAGTTTCAACCGGGCTTCTGGACCGCTTTTATGAAAAATCGCGATAAGGCCCTCAAACGTTTTCTCTCAGAGACAATCCAAACTAAACCAATAGAATCTAAACGTCCCCCATTTTTGCGTTAAGCTGACGTACATTGGCCGCTATTCCGGTCGCAAGCACTAGCTAATAGTTAAGATTTCGCTCTTATCTTTTTTTCTTCATAAGCTTTTACTACCCACAAGCAGTTATTGAGGGCAGCGACCGGAGCGCAAAAACGAAGCTTTTTCCTAAGTTTTTGCCCTCCGATAGCGGCTCCATTCCCCACGGAAAATTCCCCTCGAAGCCAAAAAGCAGTAGATTGGCGCTTCATTCTGGAGATGCACCCAGAAGTTATTAGCTTGACAAATAATTCTTAATATGCTATTACTTCAGAGCAATAATAAACACAAAAAAATCTCCTGCTAGCAGGGGATTAATTTGTTGGCAAACATTCATAAAATTTGGCTTGCTCGATAAATATGTTAGGTAAAACTTCTTTAGGAACCTTAGGCTTAGTAGTGGGTGGAATTCTATCGATTTTAGGAACGGCAGCTTACTTCGCCGACTATGCAACCCTGAACTTAGCAGGGTTTTTCTATGGTATTCCAGTATTACTCGGAGGACTTGCCCTCAAAGCTTCCGAACTAAAACCAATACCTTTTACTCAAGCCACCTCCTCCGAAGTGGAGGCAGCTAGAGAAGAGCAAGCAACCGACACCCAAAATCAAATCCTAAAAAATGTAACCCGCTATCGTTACGGTCAAAAAGCTCATTTAGACGAAAGCTTAAAACGCTTGGGCTTGAGTCCCACTGACGAAGAAAGACCGGTGCTAGACGGAGTTAGAGAAATTTTAGTTGATGGGGCCTATACCTTAGTTTTAGAATTTGACTCTCCACTGATCCCTTTAGAGGTTTGGCAACAAAAAAAAGATAAAATAACTACTTTTTTTGGCCCTAACCTGCGGGCAGAAATTACTCAACCCGCAGAAAAACGAATAGACTTGGCCCTAATTAAAGATTAGCGCGAGACTGCTTGAGAGGGGAGCACGTCAATGCATGAAGCGAACCAAAAACTTGCTGCTTTTTGTTAGTGGTTAGTTGTCAGTTGTTAGTTGGCAGAAAAAATTTATTTACAAAACTGACGTGCTCCCGCTTGAGAGCCCGCAGAGCAAGTGGCTAGCTAGAAATAGCTAGTCACTTGCTCTGGAAATTATATAAGTACCCGTGCAAAATTAATTGGACATCTGGAACAGGCGCTTTGGCCTGTTCTACGGGGAAATAAAAAATCATTTTATGTAAATATTTTTGCTTACCTACTTAAGACTTTTAATATCTAAAATCTAAAATTAATTCATTTTTCCAAACGCACCGCGTACCACTGTAAAAAATTCCCCGGTCCCGAGTCGAATTCACAATAGGTATTTAACAAATGCCGCGCTTGACTCTCCAGGTTAGAAAACTTTTGCAAGTCTCGCGGTAAATTGTCTTGTCGTTCGGCTAAAATATTTTTCAACTTTTCTTCGAGTTCAGCAGCGCTCATAAACTGCTCCTCTCGCTCCGACTCCAGAACGACATAAGTATCTTCTTGATACATCAATGAATCTGGCATATTTGCTCTCAAAAATTATTCGTTATTCTAGTTTTGCGAGTTATCCTTAAACCTTACCACGGCGACGGGAATGAAAAAGTTAAATTTTATTACAAACTGCCAAATTTCAACTTTTTCCTACTAGACTATAATTTCCATAGACTGCAAGTCTATTTGGAGAGGAAAAAATAAAAAAATTGAGCTTGGATAGGGAGCTTGAGATAATTAATTTGTCAAAAATATCTGACTGGACAAAGGTCGAGATTATTTATGTTAAAATAAAAAAATTAACCAGAATCGAGCAGCGTTTGACTCCCTAGACGCTGTTATAAAAAGAGCGACGAAGGTTATATAGCAATCCTAAATCTGATGCTAATCTTACGAAACCGGGTTTTTTGAAAAAGCCCGGTTTCACAGCCAAAATCGTATCAGAAGCAATTTAGGATTGTTCTAAAGCCAACTTGTCGATCGCCGTTTAACTATATTCCTATAAAATAAAAGACTTCTAAAGAAGACTAAAACGAGGAATGGAAAGCATAAACGCTTTTAAAAAATTGATTTTGGTGCAGGTAGAAACATTAAACTAAACAATGGTGATATCATCTCAGACTGCTAATTCAACAGAACGCAAGCCCTCAAAATTAGAAGGGATCAAAGAAAGTAGTAACTTTTTACGCGAACCCCTAGCCACCGAACTATTAGAAGATACAACGCACTTTAGCGAAGCAGCAATTCAGGTTCTAAAATTTCATGGTTCTTATCAGCAAGACAATCGCGATAATCGAGTAAAAGGACAAGAAAAAGATTATCAAATGATGCTACGAACTCGCAGCCCGGGCGGGTTCATTCCACCGCAGCTATATCTAACCCTCGATAAGCTCTCCGATGAATATGGCAACGGTACTTTGCGCGCTACCACTCGTCAAGGGTTCCAACTGCACGGCATTTTAAAGAAAAATATCAAGGCAGTCTTATCCTCCATCATCAAAAATATGGGCTCGACTCTGGGGGCCTGTGGCGACCTCAACAGAAATGTGATGGCCCCTCCAGCCCCATATAAAAATCGGCCCGAATATGTCTTAGCCGCAGATTACGCGAACAAAATTGCCGATCTGCTGACACCCCAAACCGGGGCCTATTATGAAATTTGGTTGGATGGGGAAAAAATAATCAGCGGCGAAGAAGCCCCAGAAATAAAAGAAGCTCGGCAGCGTAACGGTAACGGGACAGTTTTTGCTAACAGCGAAGAACCAATTTACGGGACTCATTATATGCCCCGGAAATTTAAGTGCGCTGTCACGGTACCCGGGGATAATTCAGTGGACCTCTACACTCAAGACGTGACCTTAGTGGTCATAACCGGTCCTGCAGGAGAACTACAAGGATTTAACGTCTATGCCGGTGGTGGTTTGGGGCGCACCCATAATAAGCAAGAGACATTTGCTAGGGCTGCCGATGAAATTGGCTATGTGGCCAAAGAAGATGTTTACGATTTGGTCAAGGCAATAGTGGCCACGCAACGGGATTATGGCGATCGCGTCAATCGCCGTCACGCCAGAATGAAATATCTCATCAACGATTGGGGCGTAGCCAAATTCCGGGCCAAGGTAGAAGAATATTTTGGCAAACCCCTACAACCCTTCAAACCTTTACCCCAATGGAAATACCTAGACTATCTGGGATGGCACGAACAGGGCGACGGCAAACTTTTCCTAGGCATTTCTGTAGAAAATGGCAGGGTTAAAGATGAAGGTTCCTTCCAACTCAAAACTGCTCTGCAAGAAATAGTCAGCCAATTTCAACTACCGATGTTGGTCAGTGCTAACCACAACATCATTATTTATGAAATTCCCCCAGAGCAGCAACAGGCCATTCAACAAATCCTCGACGGACGGGGCATTAAGAAGGAAACAGAGATCGATCCTCTAGTACGTTATTCGATGGCCTGTCCCGCATACCCAACCTGTGGCCTGGCAATAACAGAATCAGAAAGGGCCTTGCCTGGCATATTGGGACAAATTCGGTTATTGTTGGACAAGGTGGGACTGGCACAAGAACATTTTGTTACTAGAATGACAGGATGTCCAAATGGCTGTGCCAGGCCCTACATGGCGGAATTGGGCTTTGTGGGCAGCGCTCCCAAAACCTATCAAATATGGTTGGGCGGCTCCCCAGACGGGACGCGCTTGGCTAAAACTTACACAGACCGATTGCCGATCGATAAGCTCGAAGCTGAGTTAGAGCCGATTTTTGTTTATTTCAAGCAAGAACGGCAACCCAATGAAAGTTTTGGTGATTTTTGCGATCGCGTCGGTTTAGATGCCATCCGCCAATCTGTAACCAACTATCAATCTAGTTTTTCGATGAACACTGATATTAACAACCAAACAACTAACTCTATCGACTCCGAACAGAATCCTCCAGCAGTTACAGAGACGACTTCTGAGAACAATCCTCCAGAAGCTCCCGCTTTCAACGTCCAGAGCAATCCACCAGTGGCTCCACCAGCAAACATTTACGATTCGCCTCCGGTAGTTCCACCTATGACTACCGAAGCTCCGACTGCGCCGGAACCAGTGGCACCCGCACCTGTAAGTCAGGAGGTGCCTACTCCACCACCTTTTGCTCCGGCCCCACCCCCATCACCGTTCTCACAAGCCAGCCAACCTCCAATGGCTCCGGCACAACCGACCGTCAGCCAACCTCCAATGGCTCCGGCACAACCGACCGTCAGCCAACCTCCAATGGCTCCGGCACAACCGACCGTCAGCCAACCTCCAATGGCTCCGGCAGCGCCTCCGGTCAGCCAACCTCCAATGGCTCCGGCACAACCTCCGGTCAGCCAACCTCCAATGGCTCCGGCTGAATCTCCCATGGGCCAAGCACCAATGGCTCCGGCAGCACCTCCGGTCAGCCAACCTCCAATGGCTCCGGCTGAATCTCCCATGGGCCAATCTCCAATGGCTCCGGCAGCACCGACCGTCAGCCAACCTCCAATGGCTCCGGCTGAATCTCCCATGGGTCAAGCACCTATGGCTCCGGCTGAAGGTCAAGATGACCAATCTGGGTCTGCTCCTAATGCTGCACCACAAAAGCGAGATACGAGCAAAATGCGCCACCGGGTTAGCGTTCGGGATGAAATCTACACCCAACTCAAAGATGAGTCAAAGCGTCAAGGTAAGCCAGTGGTGCAACTGGCAACTGAAGCCATTGCAGAATATCTCGAAAAAATCAGGCAGGAGCAACCGTTCGTTCCCCCCAGTCCAGAGGAGCAAAGCGAAAATATGTAACTGAAATTTAATTGTGTAAGAACTAAAAGTTCTACATCGATTTAACCCAAAAAACCCGCTGGTGCGGGTTTTTCTTATTTTTATTGTTTTCTATCTCAAATAAATGGCAGATTTGCAAAGATTGGCGATCGCTTCCTGGAATATCCACGACCGGCAGGCTGACCTCACCGCCGAACAACAACATTATCTAACTAGGGTGCTGCGACTCGGGGAGGGCGATCGCTTTATTGCTATGGACGGTGTTTCTCATTGGTGGCTGGCGGTCCTCGAAGTTGACCCTTCTAACCCAAATAAATTAATCGCCTCTCTCCTAGAACAACTTCCAGTTAAAAACGAACTCCCAGTACGAGTCACCCTGACGATCGCTTTGCCGAAAAAGGGCCTTGACGATATAGCCCGCTACGCCTGCGAACTGGGGGTAACTTCCATCGTTCCTGTTATTAGCGCCCGTACTTTGCTCAAACCCAGCCGTCAAAAACTCGAAAGGTGGCGGCGCATCGCTGCTGAGGCTGCGGAGCAATCGGAACGCCAAATGGTACCGAGTATTTTAGAGCCTGGTTATTATAGCACAGTTTTATCTGATGTCAATAAAAAATCATCTTTAGACTGCCCAAAATATATATGTGTTGCCCGAAAAAATGCTCCTCATTTATTAGATATGTTGGCGGTTTTTGCTGCCAACAAACTAGATTTGATGGAGACTAAAACTGAGTTTTTACTAAACCATAATCCGTCGATAATAATTGCTACCGGACCGGAGGGTGGATGGACTAATTCTGAGGTCGAAGAAGCGATCGCTGCTGGTTTTCAACCGGTGTCTTTAGGGCGGCGAATCCTCAGAGCAGTTACTGCGCCCATAGTGGCTTTATCCTTGGTAACGGCTGCTTTCGAGGCAAAATTAGGCGATAATCCCTAACGGCTTATTTTTATTCCTATTGCTATTACTTTTAAATGATTAGGCGGATTTTAAATCGATATATAAGCGAAAACCCCGTTCATCTGATGAACGGGGTTTTATTCTTTAGCTTGGTTTATCGGGGAAAAAAGCTTTTTTATGAAAGGCGATCGCTCTTTTTGTCCCGCAACGAGGGATTATCTCGAAGTTTGGTAACAAGGACTACAAAACTGCTAAATATAAAGAAATGTTACAATTACTTGCAATTTGAAGAAAAGTAGCTCATAATTATAAATTAAGGATTCCAGATATCCTTTATCCTAAAACCTAAAAATATTGGCGCCAGCCAAAAGCTCAAAGTGACACGCGAGCTAGAGGCAGGCTTACCCCCAAACTGCAGTACCAGTCTGGCGGGCTAGATAGTATTATAACTCTAGCCACCTCAGATTGCAACAGCGGCAATTATGGGGTGGCTAATATTTTGGGCCAAATCAACACAAAACCCAAAATATAAAAGTGGTGCGACTCGTTCCTACTAGGAGCCTCTAGCAACTAGAGGGGTATAAGTAGGGTCCAACGAGGCCACGGAGGAAGAGCCTGTATCAAAAGGTCCACACGGGATGATACGAGGCCACCAAAGAAGAGCCTGGTGGATAACTGAGTTACGGATGTGGGTGAAAGTCCCACCCGCTAAGGGACAGCGGACTCCCGACCTGGCCACACCGAGCTAGAACTTTCCACTAGCAGAGTGAAGCTGGCAACAGGCCCCAATCAGAGCTAAGGGTGATAGGCACACTGGGGGTAATGGGGAGACGGCACGGGTACATTAAGGAATGTCCTTAAAAAGCGGTGCGATTCGTGGGGTCGAAAGTGGGCCAAAGCCTTAATAATAACCCCCTAGTGGCCTATTACATACAGAATTAAACTGTGGCCCTAGAAATCTATAACCTTTCCAGTGAGAA
>JAXHVR010000056.1:0-35983 GCA_034189005.1 Cyanobacteriota bacterium
CCAATCCCAAATCCAGATCGTCTCCAGTTGAATCTTCCGAATCTAATCCCAAATCCAGATCGTCTTCGGCTTCGGAATCCAATCCCAAATCCAGATCGTCTCCAGTTGAATCTTCCGAATCCAATCCCAAATCCAGATCGTCTTCGGCTTCGGAATCCAATCCCAAATCCAGATCGTCTCCAGTTGAATCTTCCGAATCCAAATCCAAATCCAGATCGTCTTCGGCTTCCGAATCCAAATCCAAATCCAGATCGTCTTCGGCTTCTGGTTCCAGCCCCAAATCCAGATCGTCTTCGGCTTCTGGTTCCAGCCCCAAATCCAGATCGTCTTCGCCGGAGTCGCCGAGATCTATTTCCTCTTCCGATTCCTCGCTACTCATTGCCCCTGCTGCGGCTACTCCAGCCAGTCCTACTGCTGCGGCTCCTGCGGCGGCCCCCACCGCAGCCTTACCCAACCCTCCAGACTGCTGTTGTTCTTGGGCCACTGTTTCCTCGACCTCAACACCTCCAATAGGTGGAGCCGCAGGCAACTCCTCTACGGGTGTTTCTGCCGTCGGGCTGGCTGCTGGTGTTTGTGCTTCGGCGGGCGTAACTGCCGCTTCTGCCGCTTCTGCCGCTTCTGCCGGTCTTGGTGAAGTAGGAGCAGTTTGAGTTGGGGCTGCAGGTGCTACTGGCGATCGTCCCATCTCGGAACTAATGCCAAGGGCCATATCTGGATCGAAATTTAGCCCCAAAATTTCGATGAGACTATCTGCGTCTGCCTTAAGCCTAGAAAAGGGCAACATCAATGACTCTAGTTCTGGTTCTAGAGCATTTAGTATTCCCAGAATGAGGTAAGAAACAGGTCTTCTACCACCATCCGGCGTAGCAACCGTGGTTGCTTCGCTCATGTGCAGTATCATCCAAGAGCGATTTTTTTCGTAATACTGCAACCACTTTTGTTTCAGATCTTCTGCAAATTTTTCAAAGAAAGCCATGACCTATATATCCTCATCCCGAGAGCTATTTTCTCAATTTATTAAACCATCATTAGGTCAAGCTCTTCATCTTCCGACTTAACTTCAGGTTTAGTCGGAGGATTGAGGTAGAAGTCGGACAACAACGAGAATAGTTCGCGATCTGGGGAATCGTTGGGCACTACTCCCTCTGGTCCTGCCAAAATCTGGTCGGCGATATTTAAGTAGTACTCGCAAATGTAGCTCAGAGAAGGATCTTTTTCGGCCATCTCGAATACGGTCTGGCCTTTGACCCGGGAAACCCGAATGTCTTCTATTAGAGGCAATACTTCCAGTACGGGCATTGGTACTGCTTCTATATATTTGTCTATTAGATCCCGCTTGGACGTGCGGTTCCCGATTAACCCTGCCAGTCGTAAGGGGTGGGTGCGGGCCTTTTCCCGGACGGAGGCAGCAATCCGGTTGGCAGCAAATAGGGCATCAAACCCGTTGTCAGTGACTATCATGCAGTAATCGGAATAGTTCAGAGGGGCTGCAAAGCCACCGCATACGACGTCCCCTAGCACGTCGAAGAGGATGACCTCGTATTCGTCGAAGGCGTTGAGTTCTTTTAATAGTTTTACGGTTTCGCCCACTACATAGCCGCCGCAACCGGCTCCAGCAGGTGGCCCGCCGGCTTCTACGCAATCTACGCCGCCGTAGCCTTTATAAATGACGTCTTCTGGCCAGATATCTTCGTAGTGGTAGTCCTTTTCTTGCAGGGTGTCGATGATGGTCGGGATTAAGAAGCCTGTGAGGGTGAAGGTGCTGTCGTGCTTTGGATCGCAACCGATTTGCAGGACTTTTTTGCCGCGCTTTGCTAGGGCAACTGAGATGTTACAGCTAGTTGTGGATTTGCCGATTCCACCTTTTCCATAAACTGATAGTTTCATTTTCGCTTCTCCTATAGTTGGGTTTTTATCAAATCTGATGCCAAGGCTTCTTTTCTTTTGAGGTCTGTTGTCCCTATCTTGGCTTCTTTTATTCGTCTGATTTTGGATTTGGGATTCGGAGGCTGGGTCTTCGCGAGCGACATCTAAACCTGGCTTTTAACCAAACTATGTCCTCCAGCGCGGGCCTGAATCTTCTCTTGGGACTCGGTTTATTAATCTTCGTCTTTAGGCATTATTGTTTAACTTCTTTGAAAATGAAAGGGGGTCAAATTCCAGAATATGCCTTAATTTTGACTTATTTATCTTTTGTTAGATTAAAAATAACTTTTTTAAGCTTCCATCCAGCTTTAAGCCTAATTTTTCTTTTAATTTATTTTTTTTACTTTAGTTTTTATAAAAATAGTTACAATATCAAAAATAGTCTAAAAAAATAATGGGCCTATATCTAGGCCCATTACTGTGAAATCTATACTAGGGAATACTTTTAGGGTTTGATGGCTCTATGGGGGCGATCGCCTAATTAGATGGCAAAATCGGTTTGAGTTAGATTAAAACAAGGCTAACAGGCAAAATGTTAATTTTTATCACAAAATAAGCGATCGCCCCGATCGTGGCTATGTCAAGATTTTTAATAATTATTACATATTTGGGGTGCATCTCAATTTTGAAGAAAGCCAAGAATTAAACGCATGCATGTTAGTTGTCAGTTGTTAGTGGTTAGTTGGGCGACTAACCACTAACCACTAACAACTGACAAAAAGAATTGATTTTTTGGTAAATTTACAAATATGAGATGCTCCCCATATTTGACTCTGATGTTATCAAAGGAAATCTAAGCGGATCTAGGGACGAAAAATGACGCTAAAGTAAAAACCTGAATCCTGGGCATTATTGCCGCGATCGTCGAGGTCTATTAGAGGAATGCCGTAATCGAGACGGACGTTAAATTGGGGTACTGGCTGCCATAAGATACCAAGACCGGCACCGACTAAAAATCTTTGACTGGGTAAAAACTCATTGTTAGGATTATCGCTATTATTCCAAACAGCCCCAGCATCAATGAAAGGAATAAACTGAATGGTAGGGAAACCAGAATCATCGCGCTCGAAGGTAATGCGGTCTTCGATGGAAAAGCGGAAACCATTGTCCCCAGAACGAGCGTTTTGTCGGTAGCCCCTTAAAGAAAGACCGCCGCCAATAACAAACTGGTGGGATGGTAATAAAGCAGTAGTAGAAAGTTGGACGTCGCTCTGAACGATTAACAAATGATTCGAGCTAAGTCTTTGTATCCTCTGAATCTGACCTTGCCAGCTTAAAAAACGTCCGTCTGGAATGGGTTCGCTTTTAATAGTGGCATCGAATAGATCCACGCCCAAATTAAATTGCGATCGCAAAGCCCAAGCACCTTTAGGGTCTCTGCGCAAATAATCTTGTCCGAACTTAATAACAGTAGAAGTATTAGTTCCATCACCCTCGCCGCGCCCCGCACCAAAACCAAAAGACTCGCCAAGAACTAGAGTATTGCTTTGCTGATAGCTCAATCCTAGAGAAACAGCAAATTCTTGTATCGGCGTCCTTACCAAAGGCTGGCGGTAACTAAATTCGTAAACTTCAGTATTGCCGCTAATATCGAACTCCTGAAACTCTGCCTGAGTGATGCTATTACGATTGGGTGCCGCCCTCAATTGTACGGTACCGTTCATAGCATTGATGGGGAAATTGTAGATAAAATCAAAAACTTCCGAATCGCCATCGGCAATTAAACTAGCGCTGTTATAAGAAGCAACAAATAAATCTCCATTGCCAGTTAAATTCCGATGAACCACAGTCAAGCCGGCCCTTTCCGAACCGACGCTTGGTGGAGAATAGTTATCGATATTGACGCTAACATCGAAGGGATCGGCTTCTGTCACCCTAACTATCAGAATACTTTCTCCTTCCTTTTGGGAAGCTCGCAAGCTAGCTTCTACATTTTCTAGTAGAGGATTAGCGCGGAGCAACCGCAATTGATTTTCCAGAGATGCAGTATCTAAAGGCTTGTCCGCCCCCAGTCTAATTCGGCTTTTAAGATAAGAAGGATTTAATCGTTTTAAACCTTCTATCTGAATTTCTCCGAGAATGCCTTCTAAGACTTCAATTTTCACGACCCCATCCACCACAGTTTGGGGAGGTAAAATAGCCCGAGAGGTGATGTAGCCTCGTTCGAGGTAAATTTCGGTAATAGTATCTCCCACCTCTCTAAGCTGGGCCAGAGAAAGCACCCGTCCTTCTAGTGGCCCCACAATAGCTTCTATTTCTTCTGGAGCCAACACCGTACTGCCCTCGACTTGGATTTCGAGAACTTCAAGCACCGCATCAGGCTGTTCTGGGAGAGGTTGCTCTGGTGGAACTCTGTCGAGGTTAGGTATTTCTGGAGGTTGAAAGTTTGGATCGGGCAGCGGTTGGAGAAAGCGATCGCGATTGGGATCTGGTACTGGATTCTCAGAGGGCAGCGGTCCCTTGGGTAAATTGGGATTTTGACCGGGTTGTTGGTTTGGGAGGTTTTGTACGGTTTGCGTGCCATAAAAGTCGAACAAGGCTCGTATTTCGCTTCCCGATTTATGGTTAGTGGAGAACAAACCAGGAGCGATCGAAGAAGAAAAATCTCCCGAAAGCGGTAAATATGGCCAATCGAAAGTAAACTGCCTGAGAGTTTTTAATTCTAAGGATTTGTCCCGCGTTGGGTTAAACCTATTTATTGATAGGTTTTTGTTTTTATTGAGTGCAAACTCCTGTCCCAGGTTATATCGATCGGGCTGCCAGTCCCAAGAATCGAATTCTTGGGAAGTAATAGCTGGCCCATCAATAAGATCGACTGTTTTAGAGGCAGCATCGCTTTGAGATAAACCAGCGATCGAGAAGGCACTGGCAATTGAAAAGAAAAAGCGATATTTACTCAGACTTAAACTCCAGTTCATAGAGAACTTTAGGTCTTTATATTGTGTTGATATGGATTTAACAAGCAAGTTCAGCCTAACACGAACTTTAACTCCATCGATGGATGTGCCTCGACCTACTACTTAGTCGGAAATTAATTGACTTTGCAACAAAGGTTGTTGGGCGAGTGGTTCGAGCTTAACTTCTTTGAAGAGTTGGCTCCACTGTAAGTCTAGTTCTGCGTCCTCTGGGTTAGAGCTGCGTAAGTCTGCTAAAGCTGCCAGGGCATCGTACCAGATGGCCTCTCGATCGTAAATGTCTAAGCTTTCTTCGAGGTTAGCCCGATCTAGCTGTGTCATCATACTGGAACTCAGTTCTACGCGCTTGACCCAGCCGGTGACTAAATCTAAAAAGCTACCGTCAGAATTTTTCACCGTCAAATAGAGGCGATAAGTTTGTCCCACCTCTAACATGGGAGAGGTTTCGCTATCTGGAATGCTGACGCTAAAGATGCCACCTTCTGGGGTGTTCATGTTGAAAGTTGTCTTGTAAATTGTATTATCTTCTTCATCGGCCATTTCAAATTCCACCATGCTGTCTTTGAGAGGGGCAGAAACGTGGTAATAAAATGTCGGCCTGGCTGATAGGGTTAGTCCCATTAATGTTTCTGGGACTAAAGCAGTGAGGCTGGGGCCGCGAGTTCCTCCCCCTTCTCTTCTGCCTGGGACTCCCTTATCCGGTGCTGTGAATTGATTCCAACGAGCGTTTTCTATTTCTTCTCTGCCAGATTGTTCGGAATTGAAAATTCCTTGAGCGACCGAGTTTTTCTTGTTGGTCTCGATCGAGGAGCGATCGCCAAGAGATAGAGGAGTATTGCGGGCCCAGGCATTGCTCCCGGAACTAAAGCTGGCTATTGTTTCTATGGATAAAGCTACGCACAAAGCGGCTAAAGCCAGAGGGTATTTAAAAGGCATCATTACCAGTCTCCTAAATTAATTAATAATTACTGAAATGGAAACTATTCTATTTTACTTCATCTTTTAGATACTAAGATAAAAAGCTCGATCTTTCGTTCCTCCAAAGCGATCTTACTTAGAACTTTAAACCACTTATAACCTAAGCTTAGGCAAGGAATTCAAGGTAAAGCAATTATCAAAGAGCGCTTAGGGACTAGCAATTTAATAACATACCGATGGAGCGGTGGAGGGAAAGCGAGGGCGCTACCTACACTCTTACTGGTACTTTATTTTTGGGCTGCTCCCCTACTGTTCTTTTTTCCCTGTTTATAAGTAGCAGTGCAAAATTAATTGGACATCTGGAACAGGCGAGACGCCTGGGAGCATCTCATATTTGTAAAAGAACCAAAAAATTAATTCTTTTTGTCAGTTGTTAGTGGTTAGTTGTTAGTTGGGCGACTAACCACTAACAACTAGCCACTAACAGAAAGCGTCTAATTCGCGGGCTTTCTTCATTCCCCCGATGCTCCCAGACGCCTGTTCTACGGGGGAATAAGAATTTTATGTAAATATTTTTGCCTACCTACTTATCAAGTGGCATTAAATGACCGCAAAAAAGAGGGGGCAGAATGGCAATGCCAGTCACGTTAACGGTTATACGCTTCTAACCCAATTATTAATTATTAATTATTAATTATTAATTGATATTAGAGCTTTTTGAATCTTAGTTTAGTTATGAAGATCGGTATTGACAATTTATTTTTTATTTTTGAGATGCTCGCCATGCTAGCTTCTGGAGATAGAAATATGCCTACATAGAGGTTTTCTCAAATTGTCATCGAGAATACCGACAATCTGGACGGATGCCAAAGAGTATGATTTTAAGTAAACCTTGTAGTAAGAAAATAGTTGTGGCGATCGCTAAGGATAAAATTCAGCAGCCAAGATTTTATGAACCCCTGGGACTATTATGATGAAAAGATCGGGATGAATTAACTTCCTCCAAGAGCAAACTAACTTTAGCTTTGAATTTTTCACTAACTTATGAGTGTCAAACAACCTACTCTATCAGGCCAACATCCAGGCCCGCGAACCATAAGACCGATAGGCGCGGCCTCGCTTCATGGTATTGCCTTCTCAGGAAATACGCTCTATGCAGTTGACAAAAATCGTGGTTTTGTCTTAGAAATCGACCCAAAAACCGACAATACTACGATTTTAAATCCCTATCAGACCGAGGAATTTATTGACGTCACTGGTTTAGCAATTTGGGAAGACACCTTATGGTTAACGCGAGATAACAGCGTTTACTTCTGTCCGAACGCTCTTAACAACACCTCTAAGGCTGTTTTAACCCCTCAACATTTTGTCACTCTCAGCGATCCTGTTGACGGAGTAGCAGTTTGGAAATCCACTGTTTATATTACCTCTCAAAAAGCAGGTTACATTCTAGTTTATAGCTTAAATACTGGTAAAGAAATAACCAGATTTTATGCCCCTGGAATTGGTCAAGAAAATATTACAATTAGAGATGAAGAACTCTGGTTATGCGATAAAGAAGAGCAAACAGTTTATTGCTTAGAAAGAGCCACTGGGAAAATTCAATTTAGCGTCTTAACACCCTTTGAATGTCCGACTGGTTTGGCGTTTAATAAAAACTCAGAAACGGGAGAAGAACAACTTTATGTAGCTTATGCGGGGGACGAACTGTATATTAGGGAAGAGCCAAACTCCGTAGAACAGTATCAGTTAAACAGGCGCGATCGCTCTTTTATTCATCCTCAGTATTTTTATTACAACGAAAAGGAACGTTATTCTCTATCTAATGGCTTTCTCATAGAAATGTCTTATGTAGAAGAGCTAGAACCCCTAGAAGAATTCTTCTTAGAAGATGTGGAATGGCGGATTGCTTTGCCTGCGGAAACTCACCGACAAAAAATCAGGGAAATATTGCCTATTGGAATGCCCTTTACGGAAGAAATTCAAAACGGTCAAAAAGTAGCTGTTTTTAAATTTCAACCCCTACGGTCTAGCGAACGGCGGATATTTGGCTGGAAAGCTATTTTAGAAGTACGAGCGATTAAATATCAACTGCAACCTTTCGATGTCGAGAAACTACCAGAAATTCCCCCAGAATTTAAGACTCGTTATTTGGTAGATAACGACAATTTAGCAATGAATAGCGAAGTAGTTATCTCGTCTGCCCGAGAAGCTGGGGGGGACGAAACTAATCTTTTGCGAAAGCTTTTGAAAATAAGAAATCACGTTTACGATTGCCTTTCTTACGGGGTAACTGCTAAAATTGACACTCCCGATGTGGTTCTAGAAAGGGGTGTCGGTTCTTGCGGAGAATATGTCGGGTTGCTGTTAGCTATAGCGCGACTTAATGGGATTCCTTGTCGGACTGTGGGTCGTTATAAATGCCCTGCTTTTGCCGACCGCAAGGGGGTACCGTTAGAACCAGAATTTAATCATGTGTGGTTGGAGTTTTATATACCTGGTTTTGGCTGGGTGCCCATGGAGTCGAACCCGGATGACATTCAAGAAGGGGGCCCTTATCCGTTAAGATTTTTTATGGGTTTGGCTTGGTACCATGTGGAAATTGGCAAGGGAATTAAGTTTCAAACTCTGAAAAATAAAGGAATTCCTGTTAATAAGGAACAAGTGTCGGTGGGCAGTTTGGCAATTAATCATGTAAGGTTTACTATTCTCGAAGAGTTGCCGGCAGTGTAGGGGCGATCGCTGTTTTAAAAAACCAACCAAACCAAGTAATTGTTAACGCTAATGGAGGATAATTATGGAATATTCACTGGTTAAGATTTTAATTCTAATCGCCATGGGGTTGCTGTTAATTGTTACCCTTGGAGTTGCTTATCTGACTACTGCTGAATGGCGCGATCGCCGGCGGGAGCAAAGAGACAAAAAGAGCGGTTGATTTTCAATCACAATTAACAATTCCCAGAGCAAAGAAACCCGGTTTTTTGAAAAAACCGGGTTTCTTAATTCAGGCTAGCTTGTAGTAATCGCTTTAGCGATTCATATTGATAAATCGCTAAAGCGATTACTACGAACGTTCGCTACATCTTTACCACTACCCTTAATTCAACTTGCTTGTAGTAATCGCGAAGAGCCATTACTACGAAGAACGATCGACTTTAATAACCAGCTTCCTCCTCATATTCAGGCATCTTCGTTTTTTGAGGAATATTCACCCGTGGGGGTTGATATGGTTTGGGAGCTTCATCATCTGCCCAAGCATCTGTGTCTAATTCTTCCTCGCGCTCGTACTCCTCATAAGGCTTTGACTCGTAAGCCTTAGCTGGCTTGCGTTCTGGTGCTACATATCGCTCTTCTTCGTACTCATACTTTTCCGACTCGCTCCAATTATCCTCCTCATAATAATCCTCGTCATAAAGAGGCTCTCGTCGGGCTCGAGCCCGAGGGGCTGGGGGAGGCAGAGGCTCTTCGTAATATTCCTCATAAACCGGTTTAGCCTCCACCACAGGGCGAGCTTGGGGTATGGGTTCGTAATCTTCATCCCAGATTTCTTGGGGAGCAGAAACTACCGTGCGGCGCTCGGAGGCCACGGGCTGTCCGGGCGGTAATTGATTTTCTGGTTTTACCGTTTGGGGGTAGTAAATTCCATCTTGCTCTCGCTGCCAAGGTGCCTCTCCCAGGCCCAAGCGTTCTATAACTCCGACGCTCAATTGTTGTAACCTTTCTTCCGAACCTTCAAAAACGATCAACCTATTGGGACCGCTACTGACAATTTCTTCGATACCAAGTTCGTAAGTGCTGATTAACTGTTCGGGGATTTGGGGAAGGCCGATGGAGGCAACGATCAAAGAGACTAATTGACCGGTTTGAGTATCGAACCTGAAACCTCTAACCCGCCCCAGTGGTTCTCCGGTTTCGGTGATGACTTCGCTATTAACCACATTGCTGTAAGCCTCTACTTCGATGTCGTCTTCGAGGACTCTTTCGTCTTCTACTAAAACCACGTCGCCTATTTCTCGAACGTTTTTGAGAAACATATATTTCGGCATTCCGGCCACTGCCAAGATATTGTCCCGCATCCCTATGGCCACCACTTCCCGCCTATCTATGTCCACCCATAATTGACTTACCACTCCCAGGCGACGGGCCCCGTCGCGGGTAATTACTTGAGTTCCTAATAGATCTGAGCGTTGGCGGATTTGTTCTAATGTCATTCCGATTTAATCCTGATTATATTTTAGATTTTCTATTTTCTATTTTAGATTGAGCCTTTAGGATGTCCTTCCCGGTTGCTCAAAAATCATCGAATCATCATCCCAGGTGTTTTTAACAGCTTTTTTCAATTTTAGCATTTTATTTGGCCATTTTCCGACCCGACGCTGGAGCGTCAGCTTCTCTGACCTGAGTCACGCCAATAGTACGCTCGGATGCTTCCATGGGAAGCTCGCGCAGACTTACCACAATAAACTGGGCTTGCTGTGACTGTCTTTCTTTTAATCATTTTAGCCAATCGCTCCACATTTGCCCCATCCAAAAACACATCCACTCGATCAAAAGTTTAAGGACGCTATCTCTGGAGAGCAAAGATAAAACTCAAAACTGCGAAGGATTTTTCTCCTCCCGACATGGAAGCTAACCGTTGCACCTGCCAGGCCTTTGGGGTGGGCCGCGAGTTGCAAGCCGCTACCCCAAAGGCCTCAAAGAAAGGGTGAGTCCTTAATGTAGTAAAGTTCTCTATTCTTAACAACAATTCCGCGCGTTCTTCTTCCAGAGTCGCCAACTTTTGGGTTAATTCTGGCAAACGGGCCTCGATCTTAATAAATAATTAATTTATGTAGGTTGGGTGTAACGAAGTGGAACCCAACAATGCCATTTTATTATTGAGAGATTTTAATTTGGGGAGTTCTCTTAATTCACCAAAGATTCGTCAATAGCAAAATCGCGGATTTTTTTAAGACACTTCACTCCGATCTTGCTAAAAGCTCTAAAACCAGATCGCATTAATTCCAAAACCTGAAAAGGTTTCCCTCGCCAAAAAAGTCCTGACACTACAGTATTCGTATCTAAAACAACTCGCATAGACTTAAGTTAAGTTGCGTTTTTCTTGTTTGTAAGCTTGAATTTCCTGTTGAATTTCCTCCTCAGAAATAGGAGCAATTTGATTTAGTCCGGCAAGGCGATCGGCAATTTCAAAAAAACGTGAATTTTCTTGCTTAACTATTTCATCTCTTAAAGGTTTTTCTAGTTTTTTTAGTACAATAATATCTTTGTCTTCCCACAAAACAAACTCATCCCCCGGTTGCAAGCGAGAACGGATTTCTGGGGGCAGTTCCAACTGTCCATCTGTTGTCACTTGAATAACGGTTGTTGGTGTCATCGTTCCTATTCCTACTGTTGTTAATCCGATCGACATCTAATCTATTATAGGCGCGGGCTTACGGTTATGGCTGGTGGAGATGAGGATTTTTGTTTGGGTGTTTTGAGTAGGTTGCATATTATACTATATTTTTAGAATTTTGTCAAGGGAAAATGGAAAAGGGCGATCGCTGCGGGCTATAGCAATTTCATCAGGACTTACGCAAATCATTGAATTAAACACTAATTGTGGAGTCAGTGCGTAAGTCCCGTTCATTTGAGTCTTCAAAAATAAGCCCGTGCGAGCTTAAGCGATCGCGTCTGGGCCCGCTAGTCGCGATCGCTTAAGCTCGCACTCAAAAATTTACAAATAATTGAAAATTGCTATAGAAGCACGCACTACTTTTGACAAATTATTTAGGGTTGTCAAACCAAGGTTTCAATACCTCGTTTTTCATGTCTTCAAACCAAGACAAGGGATTAGCATCTTTCTTTTTGCCTACTGATACTTCAAGCTGCTGAATTTTATCCCTTTTAAGCTTGGATATTAGTTCTTTCGCCCATTCCTTGATATTTCCTTTCCTTTCAATACTTGCAGCATCTTTTGTTCGCAACAGAGTTATAGCAAAGTCTCTAGCACTTTTATAATATTTGACTCGTTCCTCCCAGCCAAATTTGGCTTCTCGCTTTTCAGACTCAATCAAAAGGTCAATGTACTGCACTTGTGTCAGAGGGTTGCGCTTGAGGGCAATTTCGTCCAAACGATGCAAGCACTTTTGTGTTTTTTGAATCATTAGGAATATTTCCTCGCAAACCTCTTCTAACTCCGCATTCAAGCTCTTAATGACATCCTCTACTTTTGTTTTGCCCTTTTTTGCTTCCTCATAACGCTTTTTAATGTTGTCATAAGTTTTTGTCACTTTCTCTTGATACAATTCAAATCGGTACGGATTATTAACATGTTTTTTCCAAAAGCAGTGACAAAATCTACAGACAGCAGTGGTTGAATTTCCTCGATTATTCATAGCCCAACAATTGTATTTTTCCCGATCGTCTGGAATACCACATTCCTCATGGCAAGTACGATTACAAATCAGACAATTCGTAACATATTGTCCTTTTGGCGTATCTACCTTTCGCTGTTTAGTTTCTGTATCTGTCCAAGTAAAATCTTTGTTTGCCTTAATCTGGTCTTTAAATTTTATTAAAACTGCTTCTTCCCGTAGAAACTGATCTAGCTTTAACTGTGCCTCCTTTATTTGTGGTAGAAGCCCATTTACTGTAACTTCAAGCTCTCTACGCTCTGTTAGTACATCTTTAGTCATTTGGAGGCTTATACTATCTTTCTTCTGAAACTCGGTGAAAAACTTTTTGAAAGATTTAAACCCCATCTTCCAGAACATTTCATCAAAGTTCTCATCTTCATCATCTTCGTCATCTTCATCAATAGCGTTTTCAGCAAACAAAGCTGAATTGTTGAACTTGAAAGAATCTGAGTAGGGTACTTTTGCTGCCTTAATAGCCTCTAGCACCGGAGGCTTTTGTCCGTCAGCAAAAGTAACCATCATAAAAATGTTGCTGGCAATATCTTTACCAAAAATGGAAAGTATGGCATCGAAAATGTATTGCTGTGTCGGAGTTAGTCGCGCTAGTGAAGATTGGGTGACAAAGCCGATACCATCAATATGACTAATACCATTGGGTATAGAAAAGAATTCTCTAATTTGGTTAGTGATGAACTCATCCCTCTTCAATCCCCCAGTGTCTCCAAACCCAGGAGTGTCAACAATTGTTAGAGTGTATGGAAGCGGAGAATCTTCCATTTTGTGGATTGTATAAGAAGTAATCAATTTAGTCTGACTATGAGCTTGAGATTTCCCTCCTTCGTCTCCAATCAGTTTAAATCGGAAGTCATCCTTCCACTCAACTCCTAGAATATAGTTGACCATTCCATTGATTAACGTACTCTTTCCCGCCCCTGTAGCACCAACAACCATGAGCACTTTTTCTAAACGTTGAGGAAATATTGGTTGACCAACATGACACTTAGAAATCATTCTCTTTGTGTCTTTCATCTCCTCATTTAATGGCAGTTTGTAAACCTGGGAAAAGCTAGATGGATCGGATTGAATTATTTGAGACTCATCGCGCATTTGTAGAGCCAAGCGAGGCTTTGGTAAAGGATCGCTCAAGTTTATAGTTGGTGGCTTCGGCGAATTTATATTCCCTTGGTTTAAATTGTCAACTTGGCTACCATTAGCCTCAACTGGAGGTTGGGATTGCAAATCCTTAGCTTTCTTTAAAATTGACTCCATCTGAGCTAAACTTTCTGGGTCTCCAAGTTCTAATAAAACCCCTTGGAGTTGCCCAACATATTGCCAATCTTCTGCAACTAAAGCAGATTCCAATGCTGTAAGTAGTTCTTTTCGGTTCATGGTTGTATCTCCTTATGTAGCTCCGGCTTTAATTTATGAATTAAGGTTCAATCTGGCTTTAAGAGAATAATCAATCATTTCATTGGCGAAAGATTTATCTGATAAATTGGCTAATCCCTTTGCTAGCTTTAAGGCTAGTCCCGGTATGCTATGAGGCTGTTCTATCGCTATGGCTTTAAACAATTCTTGATAACCAGAAACAACCGATTGGACTACTTCCTTAACAGGTAAAGCCGACTCATCAGCCAACAAATTAGGCAACAATTCTGGCAATAAAGGATTGACATCAGAATTAATCAAAAAATGAGCGTCTGCAATCCAAGCTGCTATTAAACAATGGCAAGTCACTAAAACTTGACAAAGATAATCCCAATCTTGAGGATTAACTTTGTAGTTACGAGGTACATTAATTCCATCTCGTTTAAATTCCTCATCTTCTTCAAGGATTGCTAAGTTGATGGCATTATCTCCACCATATTTCTGATTAATCTCCTCTAGACTCTTTCCCCGCAATAACAGTTGGTCTCTAATTTCTGCTTTCCACTTTAAAGCACGATTTTTGACTGATTCATAGAGAATATCTCGATAAGGCAAGCGAGAAATAATTCGTTCGTAACAATATTTTTCTGTTCCCACACCCCAGTAAGCAACTCGCAAATTCAGATAATCGCCGTCCACATCTGACTCCAGAATCAACATGGGCTCAGATTTCAACATTCCAAATAGGGATTTGATACTCGCACCGCCGCGAAACCGCTTACTTTCCCAAGCACCATCTAACAATTCTGTTGGCCTAATTGCACTGTTTAGCGGATAGTTTGAACTTAAAAATTGTCCTAATCCCTCTGCCAATCGTTTCTCTATTTTAGGAAAATGCCTATCGGAGGCAGATTCAAACCTATCAAAATCAACTTCTGGGGGAGAAATTACTACCCGCATAGGTACAGAACCATCGCTATGATGGGAATCGAGAATCTGAGCCGGTACTAATGTTAAAGGCCAATTTTCAAAAATTTTGTGGACTTGGGGTAACAGAAAAGCAGTTTCTCGTTGATAGGTAGCTATGGCAAATTGGGTCTGACGATTGTAAGTAGCTAATTCCTTTTGGAGAATCATTTCTTGTTCGGTTCGCCACTTTTGAAAATCCATGTTTTTTTGATTAATCGCCCAATTTACGCTCTGGATAAACTTTTGAATTTCTACCTGTTGTTGGTGCTGCAAACTGTTCAACTTTAACTGAAAAGTTTGTCTTGCCTGTTCTAGCGTAAGTTGCTGCCCGAACTTCAAGTATTCCATTCGTTCCTGAAACTGCTGCCGACTTTTTTCTAGTCCTATCTGGAAATTTTCTCTCCTCCCTTCCATTTCTATTTGATAAGCAATATTCAAAGCAGCCAGTTTTAACTGTGTCTGTTGCTGTCTCAGAGCTACTTCTCTTGTTTGTTCTAGGTTTCGGTATGCTATTTCTAATTGCATTTGACGCTGCGATTGCGCTATTGCCAACTGCGTATTGTGTTGTTTTTGTGCCAAAGCCGAATTAATAGTTGCTGATTTATCGGCATTTCTGGCATATACTAAACCATTGAAAAAAGAACCAAGCGAGGGCAGTATTTGCCCAACCAAACGTAAGTCCACGATCGCCTCCTAACTACGCTTATTTCTAAATAAGACCCCTCTTATATCTTTTCGAGTATGCTTTCGATCGATCCTAGCATTAATTTTTTATTTCGTGTATGCCAAAAAACCTACTTATTATCGGGACTTTTACAGCAAACAACCCAACAAAATATCGGATAATATTGGGAAATGTTGGGCAATGTTGGTAAATATTTGGAAATGTTGGGTATAATAAAGCCGACCCTGAGAACTATCCAAACCTATGAGTCTTAAAGAACTATTAAAACTCGCAGACGATCTGGTATTTGCGAGAACGGGCAAGCACCTCAATGATTTACAAGAGACAATTGTGCGCGGAACTTGGAACGACGAAGACTATAAAGACATTGGCAACGAGGCACACCGATCTGAAGCTCGCGTTAGAGAGGTAGGAATGGAACTATGGCAGATACTTTCACAAGAGTTGGGGGAAAAAGTTACTAAATCTAATTTTCGCGCCACAATGGAGAGATTCCAAGTCTCCTTATTTTCATCAAATGTTGCACAAGATTCCGTGCAAATTGTCTGCGAACAAACCAGACACCCCCCAGATACACCCACCTCGCACCAACCTAACGCAAAACAACCTCCAACTCGACATCAAGATTTAAGCGAAATGCCGGAATTGGAGGATTTTTACGATCGCGCTACCGAACTCGAAACTCTCACAACCTGGATAGTCGAACAAGATTGTCGTTTAATAACTCTCACCGGCATCGGCGGTATCGGCAAAACCGCATTGGCAGCACAACTGGTTCGACAAATAAAAAATGAGTTTGAATATGTCTTATGGAAAAGTCTTAAAGCAGCCCCCGCTTTTGCTGAATTTGAAGCTAACTCTATCGAGTTTTTTTCCCCCTCAAAAAAACCAGATTCAACGACAGCTAACCAAAAACCAATACCCTTAATTAAGTATCTCCAAAAGCGTCGTCGCTGTTTAGTAATTTTAGATGACATTCACAGTCTTTTCTCCAGTGGAGAATTAGCGGGAAAATATAAAGCAAAATGCCTAGAATATCGCTCTTTTTTTAAAGATATAATCCAATTATCCCATAAAAGTTGCTTTCTGTTAATAGGATGGGAACCACCACTTGAATTCCCTAAAGTCAAAAACCAAAAAACTCCCGTTCGTAGCTTACAACTTTCTGGTTTAAATCTGGCAGGGGGACGAGAAATACTGAAAGATTGCGGGTTAGCAGACATCGACAACAGGGAAACGCTAATTCAGCGCTACCAAGGCAACCCGTTATGGTTAAAAAGCGCGGCATCTCAAATTCAAGAGTTGGAAGAAAGCTTGACTGAATTGTTGCCAGACGATACCATTTTGTTGCCGGAAGATGTGAAAGATATTTTAGGGAAACAGCGCGATCGCCTCTCGGAAACAGAAAAAAAGATCGTGTCTTTCTTAGCAACAAAAAACGAACCTATTAGCCTGGCAAAACTTTTGGAAACCGCACAAATGCCATCCTCCGATTTAATCAATGCATTACAATCTCTATGCCGGCGTTCTTTTGTGGAAAAATCAGAAAATCTTTACATCGTTCCACCCATATTAAAGCAAGAATTGGAGTAGATTTTCTCCAGTTGGCAGCGTTGGCAGCGAACAGGCAGGATGCCTGTTCTACGGGGGTGGCGATCGCTCTTCCAACTCATCAATAAACCAGAAACCCGGTATGCATGAAAAAACCGGGTTTCTTAATTGCGCCGCGTACCCTTAAAAACTGTTGAAAAAGGCGATCGCTCTGTTCGATTCAACAATTAACTATTAAGCGACTCCATCCAACCAAGCGATTAAATCCTCCGAGCGGGAAAAATCCAACAACGCCTCCCCCAAATCCTCTAGTTGGGGAAGGGATAACTCCGACAAACGGTGTCGTAACTCCGGCGCGATCGTACCGATACGGCGTGGAAGTTGACGATAAATCATCGCCAATGCTTCTTCCTGTCGCGCTTCTATTCGGCTAGCCTCTATTCGATCCAACCAAGCGATTAAATCCTCTGAGCGATCGAAATCCAGCAATGCCTCGCTCAAATCTTCCAACTGGGAGACTGATAATTGCAACAAACGCTGTTGTACCTCGGGGGTCACCGCACCGATCCGGCGTGGAAGCAGGCGATAAACAATGGCCAATACCCCTTCTTTAAGAATCTCTTGATAAACAACGGATTCCCGCATAAATCCTCCTTGAAAAAAAGTGCGAACTAAATCGATATTAAATCGTAAACCTGCCAAAAGTTGGATAGAAGTGGTAATTTCCTCTCGCTCCTCGGGCATTTCTATTTTAGCAACTTCGTTGGCCACTTGGTTTAGTAACCCTGTAGCATCTTCTGCCTTACATAATACCGCTAATGGCAACAGTCCCGGACTTTGCAGAAGTAATTCGGGAGATTGTTCCCACATCCGCACTACTTGAAAACCATGCCGGGTGGAATCTTTCTGAAATTCAGTTTCAAGAACCGCCGGGTTATTGGTTGGTTTCAACCAAATCAACACTTGGGTAATCGGCAAATTATGCTGCCAATAAAGTCTAACCCAATAATTTAACATCCGCAACGGCATCGGTTTATTTTGGGGCACGTTGACTTGAAATTCCAGATGTAAAATGCGATCGCTCAATCGTAAAAACGTTACCGAGTCTGCCCGCACTGGTTCGAGACTTAATTCTGTCTTGAAAACAGTGGTTCCAGTTATCTTTCGTCCCAGAAGCCAACTTGCAAAGCGATCGGGATGTTTTTCTGCTAAATATTTGCAGAGATTGTCGTATTCAGCCATAAGTTTTTACGATTTACAACTATATAAATAGTACCATAAAAGACAGAACATATCGAGGGTTTAGAGGTTTTTTTTCTGCTCAATGCAAAAAAAAGTGGAACGGGCAGGGACTGCATCCGCAACGCGATCGCCCCCCGCATTGCGGATGCAATATCCCTCGGACAACCGATCGATAACCCAGAAACCCGGTATGCATGAAAAAACCTGGTTTCTTAATTGCACCGCGTACCCTTAAAAACTGTTGAAAAAGGCGATCGCTCTCCTTGAAAGTTAAAATTGTGGGCCGACTTAGTTAGCTAGCTTGTAGTAATCGCTTTAGCGATTTATCTATATGAATCGCTAAAGCGATTACTACGAACTTTTGCTTTACCCACCACTTTAGCCGTTCTGGCGCTACTACGCCCGCCAAATTTTCAAACTCCGATCCTCGCCACCGCTGACTAAAGTCTCGCCATCGGGACCGATCGCCAGACACCACACCAGATCGCTATGCCCCTCCAGAGTTCCCAATTTCCGCCCCTCCTCTAAACCCCAAACTTCGATGCTGCCGTCGTTATTGCCGCTAACAAACCTCTGTCCGTCTGGGGCGATCGCCAGGCACAAAACCTTATGACCGTAACCCTCAATGCTATATAGTTCCTCCCCCGTCTTCAATTGCCAAACTTTAATCCTATTATCCCCGCTGCCGCTAACCAGTTTCTCTCCATCTGGAGCGATCGCCAGACACCACACGCTATCCCCGTGGCCTGTCAGAGTAGCGGTTTCTTCCCCAGTATGCAAATTCCACAGTTTAATCGTGCTGTCGTTACTGCCGCTTGCCAACAACTTCCCACCAGGCACTATGGCCACGGCATAAACTGCGCTATCGTGTCCCGCCATCGTCCGTAGTTTCTCCCCAGTTTCCAGATTCCACAGGGCGATCGTCCTGTCATCGCTGCCGCTGACTAAAGTTTTCCCATCTGGGGTTATGGCGAGGCAGCGAACCCATCCCGAATGCCCGGCGAGAGTTCTAAGTTCCTTACCAGTTTGCAAATTCCACAATTTAATCGTATTGTCATCGCTGCCGCTGGCTAAAATTTGACCGTCTGGAGAAATAGCGACGCATTCGACATCCCGCGAATGACCGGTTAGCATTTGCAACTCCTTCCCTGTTTTCAGATTCCATAATTTTATGGTTTCGTCGTAGCTTGCAGTTGCTAGGGTTTTGCCGTCTGGGGCGATCGCTACCCCTCGGATAGTATTAAAATGTGCCTTGATGGTCTCGGTGGGAGCGAATTTTTCTAATTGCCGCTTGCGTCTTTTTTCCTCCCGCCCCTGGCGTTTCATCTCTTCTACTACTCCCAGGGCGATTTCTAAATTGCGACGGGGGCGGTCTAATTTGGGTTCGATGGTTAAAGACATTTCGTAATCGGCGATCGCTTTTTCGTACTCTTTTAATTTATAATAAATATTGCCTCGGTTATTATAAGCTTCCGCCCAACGTGGTTCGATCTCCAAAGCGCGATTTAGATCTTCAATTGCTAAGGAATATTCCCCTAATTTGCCATAAGCAACCCCCCGATGGTAATAAGCTTCTGCTAGTTCTGGGTTGAGGGCGATCGCTCTGTCAAAATCGGCGATCGCTCCCCGATCGTTCTTCTGTTTGAAACGAATAATACCCCGCTTGTAGCAAGCATCTGTCACGTTTAAACGCCTTTTTTCCCCTATAGCTGCCAAACATTGATTTAGTTTTTCGACATATTCTACATCTTCTATTATCAAAGCCGACTCCATCGCTTCTAATAAAGCAGAAAAACCGTTTGGTTGTAAAATATTGCGACGTTTTAACCAAATCCTCGCAGAATTTTTCACCTGCAACCGCGCCCAAGCTTTATTAGGTAAATGCGCCAAACTCAGGGCTAATTCTAAAGCCAATTCCGGCATCCAAGCCCCTCGCTTGCTTTCTAAAGAAAGATAGAGTTTCTGATAATAAAAAACCACCGCTTGCATCGCCTGGTTAACTGCTGCGGAGTCGGAGATATTAGCCATCAAACTCGGCAGCAACTCTGGCAACAACGGCGGTAAATTGTATTCGACTAAAAAATATTCATCCGCCATCAAACCCGCAAACAAACAGTGATAAATAGTAAAAAACTTTCCTAATTCTTCAAAGTCTTCGCGATCGACAAGATATTTCAAATTACAATCTTTTCCTTCCACTCCTGCCTTTTTAAACTTTTGTTCTTTTTGTAGAGTTTGTAAATTTTTTAAATTATCCCCGCCATAATTGTTATCTACCTCTTCCGGTTTTTCCCCGGCGGCAACCAGTTTATTTTTTATTTTCAACCAGCGGCGGGCGCGAACCTTGGCAGATTCGTATAAAACATCTCGATAGGGCAAGCGAGAAATGACGGAATCGTAGCGGTATTTCGACCAATTAAACCCCCAATAAGCCGTCCTAAAATTTAAGTAATTGCCATCGACTTCCGATTCTAAAACTAAAGTTGGTTGAGATTTTAAGACGGCAAATAAGGCTTTAATGCTGGCTTCGCTGTGAAAAGATTTGCTAACCCAAGCCCCTGCTAAAAAGTCAATGTCTCTGCCTTTAGCGGAATATTGCCTAAAAAATTGTCGCAATCCTTCCGCTACAGTTAGTTCGATATCGGGGAAACTTTTGACGGCATTGGCGGCACTGGCAAATCGCTCGAATTGAAGTTTTGGCGGGGCAAAAAACACTCGCAGGGGCATAATTTCTTCTGCGGAATAGGAATTAATTATGTCTGCGGCTACTAACCAAATTGGAGAATTTTCCAATCGTTTTTGTTCTTCGATGACTTTTAGAGATGTTTCTCGCTGGTACGCGATTAGTTCTCTTTGTAGCTGATGCTGGAGTTTTAATATTTCTAATTGGAGCTTTTTTTCCAATTCCAAACACCAGGGAGAGAAATCTAAAAAGTTTTGCTCTCTGGCGGTTTCTATTTCTTGGGTGAAAGTTTTTAATTCTTGGAGGCGATCGCTACTGAAGAGTTCTATTTCTCTCTCTAAATCTAAAGTGTTTTTATTTTGAATAAAGTCAAGCTTTAGCTGTTGTATTTTAATCTCATCCTGCCGTTTTGCTAAAGCACAATTTTCGGGAATATGTAAGCTTAAATCGGCGATATATTCGATATCGGGGGAGACAAACTTTGCCGCTTCGGCAACAGATTTGCCTACTGTCGTCAGGAATTTCCAAACCATTTTTATAGCCTCGTCTGATGGGGAAGCGATCGGGTGTGTTTCGCTTTTATCAATATCCATACGACAGCAGGCAATCCCCATCCGGATCGAGACAAAAGTTCGTAGTAATCGCAAAGCAAAAGTTCGTAGTAATCGCTTTAGCGATTCATAGATATCAATGAATCGCTAAAGCGATTACTACAAGCAAACCAACGAAGTTTACCCACACTTTTAGCCGTTCTGGTGCTACTACTAAGAACTATTATATAGCAATCCTAAATGGGTTATGAAAAATTCGGAGGTCAGAAACCCGGTTTCTTCAAGAAACCGGGTTTCTAAAATATCGCAAATTATTTAGGATTGCTATATTTTACCCAAAAATTACCTTTTTCAAGAAATCCAATTTACCTTTATAGGGAGCGTATCGCCATTGCAAATCGAACCAAAAACTCTTATTTAAGACGCTTTTGTAATGGGAAAAAGTGTCGAAACTTGCCTTACCGTGATAATTACCAATGCCGCTATTACCAACTCCACCAAAAGGTAAATGAGTGCTGCTAAATTGCATAACTGTTTCGTTAAAACAAACAGTGCCCGAAGCAGTTTCTCGCAACACTCGCCGTTGCTTTTCTCGATCTCGGGAAAAGAAGTAAAGGGCGAGGGGTTTGGGGCGGGCATTAATTAAAGCGATCGCCTCTTCTAAATCGCTATATTCCAACACGGGTAAAATCGGTCCGAAAATTTCTTCTTGCATCACCGGCGCATCCCAACTCACCCCATCAATTACTGTCGGCGCGATGTATTTTTCTTCTGCATTAGTTTCTCCCCCAGCGACGATATTTCCATCTTTAATAAATTCCGTTAGTCGCTGAAAATGTCGCTGACTAATAATCCGACAATAATCGGGACTCTCCGCCGGATTTTCTCCATAAAAAGAGCGAATAGTTTCGGTAACTGCTGCTAAAAATTCCGCTTTTACTCGGCGATTTACCAATAAATAATCTGGCGCGATACAAGTTTGCCCCGCATTAATAAACTTTCCCCAAACAATGCGTTTGGCGCTATATTCTATCTGAATATTATCATCTACAATGCAGGGACTTTTCCCCCCTAACTCCAAAGTAACAGGAGTCAAATTTTTAGCCGCCGCTTCCATGACAATCCTGCCGATATTAGTGCCCCCAGTAAAGAAGATATAATCAAATTTTTCCGCTAATAATTCCTGAGAAGTCTCCGCGCCCCCTTCCACGGCAGCAATATAAGCAGGATCGAAAGTATTGCGAATTAAATCCGCCACTACTTTAGAAGTATGGACGGCAATTTCCGAAGGTTTAACAACAGCGCAATTACCAGCAGCGATCGCCCCCACCAACGGCAAAATGGTTAACTGGAAGGGATAATTCCAAGCGCCGATAATTAAGACCGTCCCCAAAGGATCGGGATAAATTTTAGCAGAAGCGGGAAACTGTTCTAACCCTGCTGCCACTTTTCGCGGTTTCACCCACGACTTTAAGTTTTTGATAGCGTAATTAACTTCAGCGATCGCCGCCAGTTCAAAATAAGCCTCGAATTCCGGCCGGTTTAGATCCGCATTAACGGCAGCGACTATTTCTTTTTGATAGTCGGATGTTGCTTGTTTTAGCTTTTGGAGTTGTTGGAGGCGAAAATCGATGTTTTTGGTTTCACCAGTGGCGAAGAATTCCCGTTGTTTTTTGATAATGTCTTTAATCATATTGCGTAGTGGTTCAACAATTAACAATTATTAAAAAGAAAAGGATTAGCTTGTAGTAATCGCTTTAGCGATTCATATAGATAAATCGCTAAAGCGATTACTACGAACGATTGCTACGAACTAGCTACTAAATTCCAATTTCAACCTGACTTCGACGGCGCAAATTCAATACGTCGGTCATATTTTTAATCTGAGTGCAAGTGCGTTCAAACTGTTCGCGATCGCAAATATCAATACACAAATTAATCACCGCAGGTTTTCCTGGATTAGTAATAACTTGTGCGTTTCTAACGTTAACGTTATTATCCATCAAACGAGACAAAACATCCTTCAGAACTCCCACCCGATCGATCGCCTCAATAGAAATATCAACTGGATAAGTCTGAGGTCGTCCGCCATTTTCCTCATTAGTATTCCAACTAACAGGCACCAAACGTTCTCCAGGAATACTTTCGAGATTCGTACAACCCTGGCGGTGGATAGAAATGCCGCGACCGCGAGTCACCGCCCCAATAATAGCTTCCCCAGGAATGGGATGGCAGCAACCGGCTAAATGATACATTAAACCCTCAACCCCCAGAATGGGCGAGGACTTATTATCCGAAGTCGACCGGCGATCGGCCGCCGCCGTTTTTTGTAAAGCAACTGCTAGGGTACTTTCTTCAGAATCCGTATCTATGGGAGTAGCGGCCTTCACTGCCTCTCGCAATCGATTGACCACCTGATTCACAGTAAGTTCTCCATGTCCCAAACCCGCCAATAAATCCTCAACGGAATTGTGATTGCATCGTTGGGCGACAATTTGCATCTGTTCCGATTTTACCAGAGAGTCAAAACTCTTTTTACCGAGTTCTTTTACTAATAAATCCCTCGCCCTGGTTATATTTTCCTCTCGATGCGATCGCTTATACCACTGACGAATCCGGTTTTTTGCCGTCCCCGTCACCACAAAATTCAACCAATCCAAACTCGGATGGGCGTTTTTATTAGTCAAAATTTCCACTATATCGCCATTTTTCAACGATCGATCCAGAGTAACTATCCGTTCGTTTACCTTCGCCCCCATACAATGATTCCCTACTTCCGTATGAATGCGATAAGCAAAATCAATCGGCGTCGCCCCATGACTCAAAGGGATTACATCTCCTTCGGGAGTAAAGACGTAAACATCTTCGTAAAATAAATCCCCTTTAACGCTATCTAAAAATTCCTCAGCATCTTTGAGGTCGCTTTGCCATTCTAATAATTGTCGCAGCCAAGTAAATTTTTCATCGTCAGTGCTAATTTGAGTATTGCTAGAACCGGTTTCCTTATATTTCCAATGGGCGGCAATTCCATACTCAGCAATCTGGTGCATTTCCACCGTCCTGATTTGTACCTCCACCGGACGACCGCTTTTACCAATTACTCCAGTATGTAAAGACTGGTAGCGATTTGGTTTCGGCAGACCGATATAGTCCTTAAACCTGCCGGGAATGGGGCGGAAAGTATCGTGAACGATGGCCAAAGACCGATAGCATTCTTCATTAGTATTGACAATAATCCGCAGGCCAGCCACATCGTAAACTTCGTGAAATTGCTTTTGCCGCCGTTCCATTTTGCGGTAAATTCCGTACAAATGTTTCGGGCGACCGCTGACCTCGTAACATTTGATACCTGCATTTTCCAGGCGCGATCGCAAAATTTCCGTCGCCTCTATGAGTTTAGCCTCTCGGTCGGCCCGCTTGTCTGCCACCAACTCCTTAGTTTGTTGGTAAGCTTCTGGTTCGATATATTTAAACGACAAATCCTCCAACTCCCACTTAAAGCGACCGATACCCAGACGGTTTGCCAGTGGGGCAAAAATTTCTCGGGTTTCTATAGCAATACTGCGTTGCTTCTCGGGTCGTAAATGTTGCAGAGTCCTCATATTATGCAGCCGGTCTGCTAGCTTTACCACGATTACTCGGATGTCTTTGGCCATTGCCAAAAACATCCGCCGGAAATTTTCGGCCTGCAGTTCCGTTTTGCTAGAAAAATTAAACTTAGAAAGTTTCGTGACCCCTTCTACTAAGAGGGCCACATCCGAACCAAACCGTTGTTCTATTTCTTCAACGGTCACGTCGGTATCCTCGACTATATCGTGGAGAAAGCCTGCAGCGATGGTGGCGCTGTCTCCACCGAGGAATTTCAGAAGACCGGCAACAGCGATGGGATGGCAGATGTAGGGTTCTCCGGATTTGCGATACTGTCCCTGATGTAGTTCGTAGGCAAATTCAAAGGCTTTACAGATTAAGGCAGTCTCCAGAGGACAAGCATTTGGCCCATCTTCTTTGGCATTGAGGCATTCCTGAAGCCAGTCAGGAATCGCACATTTGATTTGAGGTTTTGTTGCACTTAAGACGTTCATTATGTTTTAGATTTAGAAATTATCATCTTTTTTGTTTAAAAATAAGGATGAGCGAGTCATAAGAGTTTATTAACCATTGAGAAGCTGCTCTCCCGATCTCTATTATCCAACTAATTAAGAAACTGTGGGGGTGTTTGATTATAGAATTTAGATTAAGATTATCGCGCGAAGAAACATGCGGATAGACAGAAAAAAATTTATCGATCTTCATAATGTTGCCAGAGGACCATCGCCAGGAATACCAAGAATTCAGCCTGCTTCTAGAACGATTGCACGATCTAGCGGGCCAAGAAAATCTCGATCGAGTCGCCTTATTCCATCGCAGTAAGGAATTACAACGGTTTTTTGGCGATCGAATAATTGCTTTAGACAACAGCTTTTTAGACCCTGCCAGGGGATCGCTGGTACAGTCTTACATTACGGAAATCCACAAGCAATTAAGACTGCTGGGGATGGATATAACCTTTTTGCAAGCTTCTCGAAGCGATCGAACCACAAAGACGCGAAAAGAGGCCTTTCTCGATCGCCTCCAAACTATAATTGGCTATTGTTCTACCCTAACCGCCAAAAATGAATCAACAACTGCAGAAGAAAGCCACGAAGATGAAAAGCCCTAAATGTAACTGCGAACTGCAACCTTCGATCTTAAACGACGTTATCTCCGTCCAATACTGTCCCGAATCTCAAGGCTTCTGGATCTCCTCCATCGACTACGAAGGATGGTTGCGCATCTTACCCAACTGGTACGGGGAAGAAGTCACCCTGCCCCATCAATATATGTTTGAGGATTTCAAACCTTCCGCCTACGACAGTAAAGCGGGATTATGTCCCGAATGTGGCTTTTATCTATCCAGGGCCAAAATTAATATTAAAAGACCTTTTTATGTGGAACGCTGTATGAACTGCGGCGGTATCTGGTTCGATAACGGCGAGTGGGAGATCCTCGAACAACTCGGCCTCCACACTAGGATTAAAGAGATATTTTCCACTCGCTGGCAAACCCAAGTCCGCCATAACCAGCATGAAGTAACGGCCCGCGTCAGTCTGATGGAACAATTGGGAGAGGAAATAGCCGATTATATCTTCCAACTAGCCGATATTTTAGAAGACCATCCCCACGGCGATGCTGCTGCTACTTATTTATTCCGCAGATGGGAAAAGAAAAGAAAAAAATTCCCTGCTAAAAACCCGTTAAAACCAGAGATCGATAATTAATTACCATGCAACGAACAGATAATATGTACGTTCTAAGGGTATTAATTTAAGGTAAATAACGAACGATATGTCAGTTATACGCATTGCCAAAATGGTAATTAATAATTAATTATTAACTCCCCAGTTAATTATTAATTATTAATTATTAATTATTAATTATTAATTATGAACGATCGCTTATTCTGCGTAGAAAATCTGCGGGTTGCTTATCCAGAATTACAAGGACAATCCTCCTGGGCAGTGGATGATGTTTCTTTTAGTTTAGCTCCAGGAGAACGACTCGGTTTAGTCGGCGAGTCTGGTTGCGGCAAATCTACTCTGGGGCGGGCAGCTATGAGATTGCTGCCTAAATCGAGTCGGATAGAGGGCCGCGTCACTTTTGCTGGGGAATCGGTTTTTGAGATGAACGCCCATCGACTCAGACAGTTTCGCGGGGAAGTTGTGGCTTTGGTTTTCCAAGATCCTATGACTCGCCTGGATCCTTTGATGACTATCGGGGATCATTGCGTCGAGACTCTCCAAGCCCATCAATCCCATTTGTCAAGGTCTCAAGCAAAGCAGAAGTCGATCGCCATTTTGCAGGCGGTTAATATTCCCGAAAATCGTTGGTCTCAGTATCCCCACGAGTTCAGCGGCGGGATGCGACAGAGGGTAGCGATCGCCCTGGCATTAATCTTAGACCCCAAACTGATCGTCGCCGACGAACCGACTACCAGTTTAGACGTCACCGTGGCCGCGCAGATATTAGACGAACTGACCCGCCTCTGCGAGGAACGGGGGACATCTCTGCTGTTAATTTCCCACGATCTGGCGATGGTGGGGGAATATTGCGATCGTATCGCCGTCATGTACCAGGGCCAAATGGTGGAAACCGGTCCGGTAAAAAAAGTCCTGGCCAACCCCCAACACCAATACACTAAATCCCTCCTGGAAGCAGCCCTCCACGTTCAGTCCGTTGGGGAAGAAGGATCCCCCCCTGCCCCCCTCGATCGGGGGGGAGAAAGAACAGACAACCCATCCGTTTCCCGTAGGACAGGCGTCTCGCCTGTCCCCCCTGCCAACCCATCCACCCCATCCGTTTCCCGTAGGACAGGCGTCTCGCCTGTCCCCCCTGCCAACCCATCCCTTAAATCCCGTAGGACAGGCGTCTCGCCTGTCCCCCCTCCCAACCCATCGCCAATTCTCCGCCTCAAAGAGTTACAACAGCATTACTCTCTCGAAAGTAACTTCATCCAGCAGCTATTTTCCAAAACTAAACAGACCATTAAGGCAGTGGATGGAGTGAGTTTAGACCTGTCTGCTGGCGAAATATTGGGGCTGGTGGGGGAGTCAGGTTGCGGCAAAAGCACTTTATCCCGTACTATCTTGCAGTTGGTACGTCCGACTGGGGGCATCGTTGAATTCCAAGGCACTGATTTAACCGTTCTCTCTGCCCGGCAGATGCAGCCTTACCGCCGCCAAATGCAAATGGTCTTCCAAGACCCCCATGCTTGTCTCAATCCCATGATGAACGTGGCCGACTGTATTGCGGCACCTCTGTTCGTTCATAAATTGGCAAACCGCCAAGAAGCCCGAACTCGCGTCGAACAAATGTTAGAACGAGTAGGCTTGACACCGACGGCAGAATATGGTAAGCGCTATCCTTCCGAATTATCTGGAGGGCAGCAACAGCGGGTTGCCATTGCCAGGGCTTTAATTACTAATCCTAAATTAGTAATTTGCGACGAGCCCGTTAGTATGTTAGATGCCAGCGTCCAGAGACAAGTATTAGAGTTAATGTTGGAGTTAAAAGAAGAGTTTGGTTTGACTTATTTATTTATTACTCACGATTTGTGGGTTGCCCGTTTTTTCTGCGATCGCATCGCCGTAATGAACTCCGGCAAAATAGTCGAATTAGGTGAAACCCAACAAATTTTTAGTAACCCCCAGCATCCATACACTAAAACTTTATTACAAGCGGCACCATTATTAAGTAGTTGATGGTTAGGTGCCTGCGAAGCGAAACCCAACACCAACGGTTATACTGGGAACTAAGAAACCCGTTTTTTTCAAAAAACCGGGTTTCTGGGCTACCGAAAACCGGGTTTCTGGGCTACCGAGAATTAAATATTATCTTGTTTATTCAACTTAACAAAAAAAATAACCATGAAAACTTACGAAGAAATCACCATTAAAATTCCTTCAGACGTAGCAGAAGCGTATCGCAGAGTTCCCGAAGAAGAACGGGAGCAAATCGAGATAAAACTTGCTTTACTTCTAGATTTACAATTAAAAATAAGCCACAAAGAGGCAGTTCAAAAAATGCAAAAAACAATGGAATCTGCGAGTGACGAGGCTCAAAAAAATGGGTTGACACCAGAAATATTAGAATCTATTTTGGCAGAAAGCAATTGATACATAACTAATCTGTTGTTTATTTGTATGTTGGGTGACGTTTCGCTTCACCTAACATTAACTATTAAATCGAGCTAAAAAAATAACTATGAAAGCTTACAAACAAATAACCATTAAAGTTTCTTCAGAGATAGCGGAAAATTATTATAGAGTTCCCGAAAAAGAACGGGAACAAATAGAGTTAAAACTTGCTGATATTATAGACTGGCAGTTGGAAAATCGCAGGCAAGAAGCTGTTAAAGAATTGCAAAATCTTATGGATCGCGCCAGCGAAAAAGCTCAAAGTAATGGGCTAACACCAGAGATATTAGAATCTATTCTGAACGAGGATGATGAATGAAAAATAGATATGCTTTTGATGCAAACGTTATCATAAGTGCGTTTTTGTTTAAAAATAGCAAGCCGTCTCAGGCACTTAAGCGGGCTCAAACAATTGGTTTTGTTTTATTATCTGATGAGATTTTTACAGAAATAGAAGAAGTTATTTTACGCCCCAAATTTGATAGATATCTCAGCTTAACAAAAAAGCAAGAACTTTTAGAAGATTTGCTTAAATTTTCCTTGTCAATTAACCCGACAGCAGCGATAGACGAATGTCGAGACCCAAAAGATAACAAATATTTAGAATTAGCAGTGGTCGGTCAAGCAGAATGTATAGTTACGGGAGATAACGATTTATTGGTGCTTCATCCATTTAGAGGAATTAATATTTTAACCGTTCGAGATTTTTTAGCAATTAACTTAAATGAAACTTAAATGATTTTTGAGGTTTTAGAAAGTCAAAATCGAAAAAATTTAGTTACAATTTAAAATTAGTTTTTTCTCTAAGAGGAATATTACAGTGACCAAAACAAACCAAGACTTTCTCAACGAAACCGATCCCCTAGTCGCCGAACTAATTCAAAAAGAAGTCAAGCGGCAACAAGAGCATTTAGAACTCATAGCCAGCGAAAACTTTACCTCGCCGGCAGTTCTAGCAGCCCAAGGTTCCGCACTAACCAATAAATACGCCGAAGGCTTGCCCCGCAAGCGGTACTACGGCGGCTGCGACTTTATCGACGAAATCGAACAATTAGCTATAGACCGGGCTAAAGAACTATTTGGGGCTGCCCATGCCAACGTTCAGCCCCACTCCGGGGCCCAGGCAAATTTTGCCGTATTCCTGACCCTGCTGGAACCGGGGGACACTTTCATGGGCATGGACCTCTCCCACGGCGGACATTTGACCCACGGTTCCCCGGTCAACTTCTCGGGTAAATGGTTCAATGTGGTTCAATACGGAGTTGACCCAGAAACCGAACGGCTGGATTACGACAAAATTATGGAACTGGCCAAGGAGCATAAGCCCAAACTAATTATGTGCGGCTATTCTGCTTACTCCAGGACGATCGAATTCGATAAATTTCGAGCGATCGCCGACGAAATAGGGGCCTACCTCGTAGCCGACATCGCTCATATTGCCGGTTTAGTAGCCACGGGCCATCACCCAAGCCCCATCCCCTACTGTCACGTCGTCACCACCACCACCCACAAAACCCTGCGGGGGCCTCGGGGCGGTTTGATCTTAACCAGCGACCCAGAGTTAGGTAAAAAACTGGATAAGTCAGTCTTCCCGGGAAGCCAGGGCGGCCCCCTAGAACACGTTATCGGCGGTAAAGCAGTTGCTTTTGGGGAAGCCTTAAAGCCAGAATTTAAAACCTATTCCGGCAAAGTCATCGAAAATGCCAAGGCCATGGGTGCCCAATTAGAAAAGCGCGGTTTAAAAATCGTCTCTGGGGGCACGGACAATCATTTAATTTTGGTTGACTTGCGTTCCATCCAGATGACCGGCAAGCAGGCCGATAAACTTGTTAGCGGCATCAATATCACTGCCAATAAAAACACCGTTCCCTTCGATCCAGAATCTCCTTTCGTCACTAGCGGTTTGCGACTCGGTTCGCCGGCAATGACAACTCGGGGAATGGGTCGCGAAGAATTTGTAGAAATAGGGGATATTATTGCAGAACGATTGTTAAATCCCGAGGATGAAGCAGTAGCTAACAATTGTCGCAAGCGGGTGGCAGCTTTGTGCGATCGCTTCCCACTGTATCCCCATCTAGCCCAACCAATACCGGCAATGGTCTAATCATGGCTTTCTCACTAATTCCCCACCATCTATTTCACATCATCGCCTTTCTGGTTTCGACCAACGTCGTCCTCCTGACTACCCCCATAGTAAAAGACATCGCCCTCAAAAGCGGAAGGTTCGATCGCCCTGGAGACAGGAAAATCCACAAACAACCGATGGTTCGTTTGGGAGGCGTATCTATTTTTCTCGGTGCGTTAACCGCCCTGCTGGTAGTCTGGGGGTTGGGAGGATTTATGAACCCCAACGGCGACTTCCTCCCCCAAGACAAAGAGTTTGAAATTTGGGGAGTAACCATTGGAGGCCTGGCATTCTTCCTCATCGGTTTGGCCGACGACTTGTACGGTCTGTCTGCCATTTTTCGACTAATAATGGAAGTAATAGTCGCCAGTTTTGCTTGGTTTGTGGGAGTGCAGATCGAATTTTTAAGCGTTCCCTTTGACGGCTTGATACAAATTGGCTGGCTGAGTTTGCCAGTGACGGTGATTTGGCTGGTGGGGATGGCCAACGCCATTAATATGATCGACGGTGTAGATGGTTTGGCAGCCGGGGTGTCTGGCATTGCAGCGGTGGTAATGCTATTCGTCAGTTTATTTATGAACCAACCGGGGGCGGCTTTAATTGCAGCCGCCCTTGCGGGGGGGGCGTTAGGCTTTCTCCGCTACAATTTCAACCCCGCCCAAATCTTCATGGGAGATGGCGGGGCTTATTATATGGGCTTTACTTTAGCCGGAGTGGGAGTTATCGGTTTGGTGAAAACTACGGCGGTGACTTCGCTGGTACTGCCATATATCATTTTGGCGGTACCGATTTTGGATATGTCGGCGGTGATTTTAGATAGAATTCGCCACGGCAAATCGCCTTTTTCTGCGGATAATCGCCATTTACATCATCGTTTGTTGAAGGCGGGTTTATCCCAGAGGTTGACGGTGTTATTTATTTATTCTTTGACTTTGTGGGTTGGTAGTTTGGCTTTGGTTTTTTCGGGGATTCCTAGCGGTGTAATTTATGCTTCTGGGGCGACGGGTCTGTTGGTTTATACCAGTTGGAAAGTTTGGAGGAGTAAGAAGTGTTAGTTGAGTTAGTGAATCGATTTTTTTAAGAGGGCGATGGAGGTGGAATGTTTGAATCGTCTAGGTTTTTAACAAGATAATTGTTAAGAACGCACTCAGCAAGTAGTTCAGCAATTAAAAAATCGTCAGCTTCGTGGAAAATACCACAATGAGGTAAGTTTTTTTCCTTACAGGAAATTTCTGCAGAGATTTGTTCTAGAATATACTCTTTGGATTGCTCTAGATCGAGAACAGCAAAAGAACCATTGGGTCTGCACTTAAAACCGCTTTTTTCTGTCATGTATTTTTTAACTTCTATGACATTTTCTAATTCAGTTTGTTTTTGAAAAAATTCAAGCAGATGAACAGATACATATTTTTCACCATTTCGTCTTCTAAAAGCAGAACTATCTGGTATTCCATTATTCAAACTAGAAGGTTTGCAATAGCGGGTAATATACCCCTTTTTAATCTCTTCATTTGCCATTTTTATGCGTATCGATGAATTTTTATTTTCAAATTGTGAAGGTAATCGATTAAATCTAAAACATACATCGAACCATTGAGAATAATTCGCTTGCTGATGTGACGGCTTGGTTTAAAAATAACATAGTTGGAAAAGTAATCTTTTTTGAATTCCAAAGTTATTGAATTATTTTTATCTTTTTTCCATCCTAGATGAAAAAAACCATTGTCATTTACTGTTAAACTACTCGGTTTAGAAATATTTCCAATAGTTCCCACAAACAAAAACATACTTTTGAGGGATTCTAAAGATATCTCAACATCTTCTTCTTCAGCACATAACTCTTCTAATTCACGAATGCGCTTAAAGAAATAATAATCCTTCAATTTGATAGACTCAATACCATACTGAAGTATTTCTTCAAAAGTAGATAATTTATCTATCTCATCTTTACTAAATTTTGTTTTTTGTTTTTTGCGAGTATCTAATTTATGTTCTTCAAAGGGATTATTTAATTCTTTAGTTATCGAAGGAGAAAAGGTATTATTCAGATTAGATAAATCGAATTTACGTCTCAACTGACCGCTGTCTTTTTGAACAAAAGGGTTAATTTTAGATTCTCTATCGATCGTTATGTTAATCATTTTCATCTTCTTCCATTAACTTCTCTATTTCATCGGAATTTAGTATAGTTTGATTTGTTTGAGCTTCAAATTCTCTCACAGCTTCGCTGAGAGAATTTGCAAATGATTTGGCTGTAATATGAGAAGCATTAAGGATTGCTTCTGCTTTTCCATTACGGCTTAGTAAGATGAAAATATCGTGTTTAGAAACTCCAATAGCAAATTCGTTGAAATAAATGTTGTTTAATTCACTAGAGTTAATTTTTTCTATGATATTTTTGTTTCGATCCTCTTTTTCTTGATTCATAATTTTAGCTCTTGATGCGATTGTCGTTGTTGTTGTTTAGGATGAGTTAAGGAGAGAAATTGAAAACTGGTGAACTATGGGGCTCAACTTACCTTATGGACAGGCTCATTGTCAATTAGGAATGCCGCTACCCACATTTTAACACAACTCGTCAAAAAAAACTTCTGCCGGAAATCCCAGGGCCGTTTCATTCCCTCTTTTTTAACTTCCTCCTAATTGTCGTCTTTCTGCTACCCTAGCCCTTGTGTAGAACTGAAGTAATTGAGCTGTGGTTCTTCCTTCAGGAGTTAACCCTATAATCTGGAAATTGTCTAAAGTAAAATGTTGGGGCCATTGGTGCAAGCGAGGGTTGAACAGAAAGCTAAAATCTCCTGTTAGAGGGTCAAAAGAACCTAAATCGCTTCCTTTATATCGATTGCAATACAAGCAGCAATATGCTAAATTATTCTCTTATGTTTTACCTCCATGTTTTTCGGCTATAACATGGTCAATTTCGTGGGAAAAGAAGGAAATATTATTGGGGAGCAAGCAATACTCACAACGATATTTCCCTGGTTCTTCCACCAAGCGCCGCAGTGCAGTTGGAATATAACTGGTACTCATAATTAACTCGCTACCTGAGAAAAACTCCGGTTTTAAGCATTATCATTATATGTTGAATCCGCTCGTATTCGTCTAGCTCTTTGCTTTCCGCCGCCGTAATTTTTCCCCCTTTGCTGCGTTCTAATAACATTCTTAAACGTTCCTCCATTTCAGAAGTAGGACGAAAAGCAATAATTTCTTCTGGCGTAGGTTTGCTAAGAATAAAATCGAGAATATATTGATAAATACGAGCGGGCAAAGGGGGTTGTTCGAGACTCAACGCTAAAAGTTCGCTCATCGCTTCCAACTTCTCCCACAATTCGTCTGGAATGTCTAAAGTAATTCGTGCCACAGTCTAAAATTGTTGTAAGATGAGTTTCGTAACCTAAATTAATTACTCAAGCAGTAATAGCATTATGACAGAAAACAACGGAAAAGTTTGGTTAATTACTGGCTGTTCGAGCGGGTTCGGACGTTGCTTAACTAATGCGGCTCTAAAAAAGGGCGATCGCGTCATTGCCACTGCCCGACAACCAGAACAACTCCAACATTTTACCCAGGAATATCCCGATACAGTTAAAACAATTTCCCTCGACGTTACTGACAAAGAACAAGTCAAAACAGCCGTCGAATTTGCCAAAGAAACCTTCGGTCGAATAGACGTATTAGTAAATAATGCAGGATACGCTTTAGTAGCCGCCCTCGAAGAAACTAGCGAGGAACAAATGCGGCAAAACTTTGAAACAAACTTCTTCGGGGCGGTCAATACTATCCAGGCTGTTTTGCCAATTCTGCGCGAACAAAAAGCCGGAGTTATTGTTAATATGTCGGCGATCGCTGGATTTGTTAACAAAGTAGGATTCTCGATTTACGGTGCCACAAAATTTGCTATAGAAGGAGTTTCCGAAGCCTTGCGCGGGGAAGTTGGTCCCTTGGGTATTAAAGTTATTATCGTCGAACCAGGACCGTTTAGAACGGATTTTATTAATCGTTCTTTAGTTAAGGTGGAACCACAGAATCAAGACTATGCTAAAACCTGCGGTAAATTTATCAGCGTTCTTGAGAATATGGAAGGAAAACAACCTGGAGACCCAGACCTAGCAGCAGAGGTAATTATTCAAGCTGTAGAGGCGAAAAAACCACCGTTGCGTTTAGTGCTTGGCAAGTATGCTTATAAGACTTTTCGTCAGAAGATTAAGTCTTTAACTATGGAGTTGGATGGTTGGGAAGAGACTGCTGCTAATACTGATTTTGAGAGTTAATAACCCTTTTTGTAGAACAGGCATCTCGCCTGTAGCGGAACAAACGTAAAACAGGCGTCTCGCCTGTAGCGGAACGAACGTAGAACAGGCGTCTCGCCTGTTAGCTGTTAGCGTCTCGCCTGTAGCGGAACGAACGTAGAACAGGCGTCTCGCCTGTTAGTTGTTAGTCTCGCCTGTTAGTTGTCAGTTGTTAATAGGCAGAAAAAATGTATTTACACTCGCTGACTTGCTCCAGTTCCAATTTTTCTAATAGTTCTTCGGAAATTTAGAAAAATATCCGTACCATGATATGTTTTGATTGGGGAAGTTACCCAATTAAAATGTCAAATAATTGTAGCTAGTCTTGTTGGGTTCCACTTCGTTCCACCCAACCTACAAGAGCTAGCTAATATCAAGTCACAATAAACAACCATAAAAAAAATAAGAGAGGTCAGAGTGCAAAACCAGTAGTAGCATCGATTATAGCTCAAAGACCCAATTGTTAATTGTTAATTATTAATTGTTAATTGATATAATCCCTTACCAAACCATCAACAACTTAAACTCAGATGACAGCAGAAATAATTTGTGTCGGCACAGAAATACTCCTGGGAGATATCCTCAACAGTAACGCTCAATATTTAGCCCAACAATTAGCCAACCTCGGCATCCCCCACTACTACCAAAGCG
>JAXHVR010000057.1:0-1147 GCA_034189005.1 Cyanobacteriota bacterium
CCCCCCCAGCCCCCCTTGAAAAGGGGGGAGCCGGAACAATTCAAAGTCCCCCTTTTTAAGGGGGATTTAGGGGGATCGATCCGGGTGTACCTCACCGATTCAATAATCGTTATAACAATTCCCAACTACAATACAAACACGAACCAAACCAAAACAGAGGTTTTGCCATGCACTTGCCAAACCAACTCCCACCAGAAACAATAATGAAGCAAATGGCATCGGGATATTGGATTTCCCAATGCGTCTATGTCGCCGCCAAACTCGGCATCGCCGATCTATTAACAGACACTCCCAAACATTGCGACCAACTCGCCGCCACCACCAACACCAACAGCGACACCCTGTATCGGCTGTTGCGGGCCCTAGCGAGTCTCGGAGTTTTCGCCGAAACCGAGTCTCGCTGTTTTCAACTCACCCCTCTGGCGGAATGCCTGCGCGGCGACGTTCCCCACTCGGCGAAAGATATGGCAATTATGCTCGGAGAAAAAGAGCATTACCAGTCTTGGGGAGACCTGTTCTATTCGGTGCAAACCGGCGAAAGTGCTTTCGAGCATTTGCACGGGATGTCATTTTTCCAATACATCCAGCAAAACCCCGCCACCGGCGAAGTCTTCCATCGCACCATCGCAGAACGTTCCCCCAAAAAGAAAAAAGCCATAGCGGCAAGTTACGATTTTTCCGGCATTAGAACGTTAATCGATGTCGGTGGAGGTGCCGATAGTTTAATCGCCGCCATCCTCCAGGACAACCCTCACCTCAAAGGAATGCTTTTCGACTCGCCCCAGATTATAAAAAAAGCGCCGGCTATTCTGGCAAATGCCGGAGTTAGCGATCGCTGTCAGCTAGTGGCGGGGGACTTTTTCGCATCCATTCCCCTCGGCGGCGATGCTTGTTTGCTAAAGCAAGTCCTTCGTAACTGGGACGAGGAAAGGGCGATCGCTATCTTGCGAAACTGCCGCCGGGCCATGAAGAGACAAGGACGAGTATTAGTAATAGAACGACTCATCGCCCCGGGCAACGAACCAACCTTTAGCAAGTTGTTAGATCTAGAAATGTTGGTGACGAATGGGGGAAAGGAACGCAGCGAAGCGGAATATGGAGACTTATTAAATGCCGCAGGTTTTCAATTAACCAAAATCGTCCCAAC
>JAXHVR010000057.1:1247-35521 GCA_034189005.1 Cyanobacteriota bacterium
CCTTTAGCAAGTTGTTAGATCTAGAAATGTTGGTGACGAATGGGGGAAAGGAACGCAGCGAAGCGGAATATGGAGACTTATTAAATGCCGCAGGTTTTCAATTAACCAAAATCGTCCCAACACCAGAAGACCTCAGCATTATCGAAGGAGTAATTTTATAAAGCTTCCTTCGCAGGATGACTCTTAAAGGGCATTCCTTAGTAATTAATAATTAATAATTAATAATTAATAATTGTTTGACATTCATCCTCTGGGTGCCGAATTACCGTTAATACCCGACCCATCCGCGACCAAATTTTTGTTGAAATAATTTTGCACGACTACTTATTTTATTTATTACCTCTTCTCTCATATTAATATTCATACTCTTTAGAAACCCGGTTTTTCCCAAAAACCGGGTTTCCGCGCTTTGAAATTAGATTAAGAAACCCGGTTTTTCCCAAAAACCGGGTTTCTGGGCTACTGGGTCTAGTTCCAGATCGCTTATAATTATTAATTATTAATTATTAATTATTAATTGTAATGAACCCCCGCCAAACTGCGCTGACCGTCCTCCAAGAAATAGAACGCCGCCAAGCATTCGCCGACGTCGCCCTCGATCGCCATCTCAAAAAAACCGACCTCAGCGACCCCGACCGCCGACTCCTCACCGAATTAGTTTACGGATGCGTCAGGAGGAAGCGATCGCTAGACGCCCTCATCGATCGCCTCGGCAAAAAAAACTCCCGCCAGCAACCCCCCCAACTCCGACTCATCCTCCACCTCGGTTTATATCAACTCCGCTATTTACAACAAATACCCCCCTCCGCCGCCGTCAACACTACCGTCGAGTTAGCGAAGGAAAACCGTTTCGGCAAATTAGCCGGAGTAGTCAACGGTATCTTGCGCCAATATCTCCGTCTGGATGGATCGGCAGATGCCGAACTTTTGCAACTACCAGAAAACCCCGTCGGGCGACTCGCAGTTTTGCACAGTTTCCCCGACTGGATCGTTGAATTTTGGAACCAGCAGTTAGGTTTAGCGGAAACCGAGGAATTATGCCACTGGTTCAACCAACCTCCAACCATCCACCTGAGAATTAACCCCCTCAAAACTTCTCTCCAAGAAGTAGAGACCGCCCTGGAACAAGCGGGAGTCGCTGCCTGCCGGATCCCGCCCCTGCCCCAGGCCCTGAAATTAACCGGCGCCGCCGGCAAGATCCAAAAATTGCCCGGTTTCAACGAAGGTTGGTGGACGGTGCAAGATGCCAGCGCCCAACTGGTAACTTATTTATTAAACCCCCAACCAGGGGAAACCATCATCGACGCCTGCGCCGCCCCCGGGGGCAAAACTACTCACATCGCCGAATTGATGGGAGATCGAGGGAAAATCTGGGCGGGCGATCGGGCAGCTTCCCGTTTGAAAAAGCTCAAGCAAAACGCCTCCAGACTGGAATTAACCTCTATTTCTACTTTAGCCGGCGACTGCCGGGAGTTCGGTCAGTTGGTTAATACAGGCGATCGGGTGTTATTAGACGTTCCCTGTTCCGGTTTGGGAACCTTACATCGTCGCGCCGATGCCCGCTGGAGGCAGACTGCGGAAAATATTCAAGAATTAGCAACTCTCCAGAAGGAATTATTAGAAACTGCCTCGACTTGGGTCAAGTCTGGCGGCGTTTTAGTTTACGCAACTTGCACCATTCATCCCTCAGAAAACGATCTAATTATCGAAGATTTCTTAGCGAGTCATCCAGACTGGAACATCAAACCGCCGCCGAAAGATTTTCTAGTATCCCCAGAAGCAGAAGGATGGATTAAAGTTTGGCCCCATCGTCATAATATGGATGGATTTTTTATCGTATGTTTGAAGCGATCGTAGAACAGGCCAAAGCGCCTGTTTTCCTACAAGTGTATGTTTGAAGCGATCGTAGAACAGGCCAAAGCGCCTGTTCTACAAGTCTCGCCATCTCAATCGCACTCCAGAAACCGGGTTTTTTCAAAAAACCCGGTTTCGTGAGTCCTCTAAAACACGGTCCATTTCTCCCCTCAAAAAAAATGTCTGTTACCCCCTTGTCAAAGGGATTTTTTTTTGTTATGATGAGAGCGATCGGGGGAGTTCGCCCATACGCTTGAATAATTAATCAACACTCAAACAAATAAGGCCCAGTCATCCCCGTAGAACTGGCACTCTTAAATAACTTGTGGAAAAATGTCAACATAGAGGAAGCATTGAGCGATGTGAAGTTTGATTTTCCTCTCAACGTGAAGCGATCGCTATTGTACCAAGCCATCAAAATGAGCCGCGCAGATGGAGACTACCACGACAAGGAGAAAGCCGCTGTTGCCCGAGCAGCAGAAATTTTAGGGGTAGAACAGAGCGTCGTAGAAAGCATTGAGTCCGTAGCGAAAATGGAAGATAGCACAACTAAAAAACTCAAGTCTATCTTGTCTGGCGAAGTTTAGGATTTACACCTGTTAAGCAGGAGTGCTTTTTGTAAAAAAACTACCTATAAAACAAACATTAAAGTTTGTTGGCTATAGGTAGTATTGTTTTTAAGATATTTATGTCAAAGCAAATAGGAGGTAAAATTTGTCGGTAAAGTACGTTCAAGGTTATGCCACGGAAGAACAAGACCGCCTGATAAAGCAAGCCGAATATTGGCGAGAACGAGTCATCTTGCGGGACTTGAGCTTTACTGCTGGAGAAAGCTTGCTAGAAATCGGCTGTGGTGTAGGGGCAGTGCTAGGTGAAATTGGCAAAGCATTCCCAGACTTGAATCTCACCGGAATCGATCTAGAACCAAGGCAAATAGAATACGCCCGCAAATATTTAAAAAACCAGGGGATAGAGCGCGTCGAACTCCATGTAGGCGATGCCGCTTCTCTTCCTTGGCCCGATGCCACCTTCGATCGCGTCTATGCTATCTGGTTGCTCGAACACGTCTCGGACCCAAAAGCAATTCTGCGAGAAGCCTACCGCGTACTCAAACGAGGCGGTACGATAACTTTAACAGAAGTGGACTACAAAAGCATACTAATTTGGCCAGAATCGGCCGATTATCTGTATTTGCAAGATGCTTTGTGCGAGTTGTTCCATCGCGCTGGGGGAAATCCCCATGTGGGAAGAATTCTCGGGCCCCTGTTAGTTGCCGCAGGCTTTGGAGAAATTAAGAATACTCCGTTGCCGATGTATTACTGTTATGGTTTGGGGCGCGAAGAATTGCGTCAGTTTGTTGAATTGATCTGCGCTTTTCTTGAAGTGCTGATTCCCGAGATGACGCAAAATTTAGGAAAAGATACAAGTCGGCTAGAAGCAGGCTTAGAGTTTTTGCGAAATATTGCCGAAGAACCAGAGGGTGTCGCCACAATAATAATCTATCGCGGTACAGCCAAGCGCTTCTAAAAGGTTAAACTCCCGTATAACTGCCATTCTGCCCGTTCGCAGCAAAAATAGCCCTTGGCCATCGCCTTTGTTCGTAGTAACGACTTTAGTCGTCAAAAATGACACTTTGCCAAGGCAAAGTGTCATCTATCGATCTTTGCGATTGCTACGAACTCGCTTTATGGAGTATTAAACATTCTCCCACAAGACCTCGCCATCATAAACTAGAGCGTTCAGTTTATCCTTAAGTTTCTGTTCCTCGACAATAACTGCCTCAATTACCTCTACAACCTGTTCTGAAATGTCCATTAAACCAGCCATTTTGCGAATAGCTGCTTTTTCCTGTTCGTGATATTCATTATCTGAACAACAAGCTTTTATCGCCCAATAGATTACACCTTTTTTCCCTTTCTGCACTATTGGGTTACGGGAGAGAATATCTGCAATGTCTTCATTAGCATCATAAGCCCTCCCTTCCTCAATTACGGACATGGGCATTTCCCGAGAAGCTGCAAAGCCAAGGGCCCACTCGCGCTCTGCTTCGCTGATAACACCATCGCCCTTGGTACAAACCAAAAGAGCCTTTAACAAGTCCAATCCTTGTTCGTCGCTGAGGTAGCTATCGGAAGACCATCCCCATTTTTCGTTTACAGCCCAGCGCGAAGCCATTTTTAGTAAAGTTTTTTCGTCGCTCAACTTCTTTATCTCCTTTAGAAACAAAAGTTTCAACTAACATAGCACCCCAAGCTCCACTTGTCAAGCTTTTGAAAAATTACAATTTTTTTGGGCCCGCTACCGCAACGGCATCTCTATAAGCATGGTACAAGTCGCCGCTTCGGTTACTTGTACCATGCCACAATTAAAACGCTTAATGAGATGCTGCCAAGTTTCTGAGCAAATTTCTAAACCCCTCAACTACAGCCTTAAACCCATAGATCGCGCGACCTCTTAAACCAGCTTTAACAACGACGACGCGATGGAAAGGACTCACTGGCAACTTCGCGATTAGTTCTTTAGCCAAGGCTTCCTTCTTGCCCGGTCCTCGCAAACGAAACTGAGTAGCCTGGGTAGGACCATATACTATCCGCAGCCAGAGACTCGGATGTAAGAAAAAATATTTCCATAAGGCCGGCTTGCACCCAATTAGGTCTGCTAGTTCGTCGATGTAGATATGATAATCGAGCAAACTGCGTATGCGATCGGCATGATGCTCGAACTGTTTGAAATATCGATCTCGATCCATAGATGCCACCTCCTCCATTTTATCGGAAGCAGGAAGAGTCCGTTCCCCAGTGCAAATTAAAGCAAAAAATCGAGCTTGCATTTCCGTAAGAGGAAACTGACTGCCCAGGGCTGGGCGGGCCCAGCCAATCCAAGCAATTTTATCGCGATACTGGGAATGAAATATATGTTTGTACAAACTCCGGGGGTCTGTTTGCTTCAGTTCGTCGGGAAGGAAGGAGACGTAGTTCTTGTAACCGGTACAAAAAACTACTGCATTCACGTTTTGCAGAGTTTCTCCATCGGCAGCGACTAGGGTTGTGCCCCCGTTTTCTACCTCAATTATTTCGCCGACGACTCGACACCCATGATGGGCGATCGCCTCCGGTAACGAGAAATTTTTGGTTCCATAGACTCCCCAAATTCCGTTTTTGCACTCAACCTTCTGATTGAGCTTAACTGCAGCGTCGTACATCGGATCGTTGTAACTCGACCATTTTTGCGAGAGGAGTTTGCTCAAAGTACGCCCGTATTCCCTGGGTAGGCCGTAAACGCCCCGATGGCTTGCATTGTCCAGAGCGAAGTCCCCTCTTTTCCTCGGTATTATCCAGCCGGCCGAATTGCGAAGGCTTACCCAGCAATTGTTGGCAACGCGGGATATTTCTAGTGCGATATCTGAAGCTGACTCTCCGCCGCCGACTACTAAGACGTTCTTGCCGGCAAAGCGATCGCCGTTGCGATACTCTTGGGAGTGGGAAAATTCGACTTCAGTTAATAAGTCTTTCCACTGTGGATAATTGGGGATACTGTTGTTGCCTATCGCCAATGCCACTCGCTGCGATCGCAGTGTCTCTCCAGAACCAAGTCTAACTTGCCATCCTCCCTCCTCTTGGGGAGTTACCGCTACAACTTCGCAGTTTAAACGGATTTTCTCGAAAACGCCAAAATGTTTGGCATATCTCTTCCAATAGTCAACTGCTTCGTCCTTCGTCCAAAATTTGTGTTGGTTGCCATCACCTATCCAAAAATCTGAGAACATACTAAACGAGCAAGAAGTAGTTAGCACTAAACTGTCGTAGGTTTTGGCATAAACGCCTCCTACATCCTCCGATCGTTCTAAACAGACTACTTCTTGCACCCCTCGTTCGAGCAATTCTTTGGTAGCAACCAGACCGGCCGGTCCTGCTCCAATAACAATGCAATCTAACACGATGTTTAACCTCAATTTATTTTTTCAGTTTTTGAGTGCCTCAATTACACTCAGTTCCGATTCCGTCGGAACTATTTTAGTTAGTTTGAACCCAGCCGCTTTTAACAAGTCTCTATACTCAGTTTCAGTTCGCTCTCTTCCACCGGGACATATTGCTAGCATACTTAAATCCAGAAATTTCCCCGTACAAGGCTCGTTTCCTGGGGGTATTATTATCTCGATCGCTAATAGCAATCCTCCCTCTCCCATCGATCGATAGCAGTTTTGGAGAATCGCGATCGCTCTTTCGTCGCTCCAGTTATGAACGATATGTTTGAGCAGATAGGCATCTCCCCCAGGTGGAATAGTTTTAAAGAAATCGCCTTTTGCTAATTTCAGGCGATCGCTAAGTCCTGCTGTCCGTGGCAAGTCAGAAATAGTATCGATCGCATCCGGCCGATCGAATAACACCCCAGTCATAGTAGGGTAAGCTTGAAGAATCGAACAGAGCAATCGACCCTTACCGCCGCCGACATCAACCAGCTTGCTAATGGATGAAAAATCGTAAGCAGCTAAGACGCTAGCATTTACAACTCCTGAAAGGTCTGTCATGGCGCGATCGAATGTTTTCGCTTTCGCTGGGTTTCGAGCTAAGAATTCGTAAAAATTCATGCCATATAAATTATAAAAAGCATTCTCCCCCGTCTCTATACCGTGGGTTAAATTTCCCCAGGCTTGATAAATTTCCTCTCCTAACATAATTGCATTAGCCTTTAAGGAGTTAGGAACATCGCTTTGCAAATATGTTGCTAGTGGGGTTAGCTGAAAATAGCGGGGCTGAGTTTCCGCAAAAATGCCGACGCTCGCTAAAGCTCGTAACAGCCGATAAATTGCATCCTTATTAGTATTCGTAGCAGCGGCCAGAGCATCGCTATGTCGTTCCCCCTCTTCTAGCAAATCGGCAATCCCGAGTTTAGCAGCTATATAAATACACTGCGAAAGCTGATAGCCTTTAATCATTTCTAGCAGAGTTATGGGCAACGGATTTGGCTTTGAGTCGGTCGGATCGTTTGATGACACCATCAGTTGACATTTCTGAACTAAATTCCTATTATACTACAATTTCTTTGACTGCAACGAACCCTAATTTTCTCAAAAATTACCGGATCGTCGATCTTTCTACTTCGTCCAATTTCTCAGAAGCGATCGCCACCAACACTGGTCCATTTTGCCTCAAAAAAAATCTACGCCTGCCCCCTTGTCAAAGGGATTTTTTTTTGTTATGATGAGACCGATCGGGGGAGTTCGCCCATACGCTTGAAGAATTAATCAACACACTAAAATATGATGCCCTCAGGCAAGTAGGTCCACAGACCAAAGACCGTCTAATTAATCCTTTTACGAGCTCGGTCATAAGAATCTATTATCTATTTTCAGAAGGAAGAGAGAAAAAAAAATATGGTTTCAAGAGCTCGCTGCAGCATTTTCTGCGATAATTTTGAACTGTAGTCGCTCTAATTGAAAGGAAAAAGAGAATTATGAATGCCAAAGAAATAGATGCAGCTCGTAAAAGGGCAGTTAATTGGTACTACCAGGATACCTGGGGTTGGGCATCTGAAGATATTCCTCCAACAGAAGTACACTCGACTTTTCTAAAAGCTCAACTGATAGCAGCAAATGGCGACGGAAAACTTGCCCCAGAAGAAAGACAGTGGGCCCTTGGTCGGGCTGCTGCTGTTGGATACCCAGAGGAGCTACTTCAAGAATTAGAAGACTATGTGGCAGATGAAAATATAGCAGAGGTGATTTCTCAAACTAAAACAACCAATAAATCGAGAAAGTCTGTAATCTACTTTGCTATAAAAGCTTGTGCTGCGGATGGCGTTTATCACGATGAAGAGAAAGAGGTCGTCCGTCAAGCTGCTACTGCTCTAGGAATTTCTGAAGACGTGGTAGAAGAAATCGAAAAACTATGTGCAGAAGAAGAACTTTTGAAAGAAAAACGCATTCAGTTATTGTTCCCCGATGGCAGTCCCGCAACTCGCTAGACTTGCTATAACCTGAATCTATAGCAACCCTGCCCCTCCCATGCTGCTGAAGGGGGGGCGTTTTTGGTCTATAGCGAGGGAAAACCACGAAACTGCCGTCAGCCAACAGACTATCCTCACTTAAATCCCTAGCTCGTAGACAAAGAAACTTTGGAATTCAGGTTTATCCGCAGGGGCCAAAGACTTCTTGGAGAGTTGTCGCCAGCCAGAGAGTTTGAACTGCTTTTCGGCGATCGGTGGGGACATCTTGTGTTCGTTGCCAAAACCAGTCATTAAGTCATTATAAGTTGCTCGGAGTTCGTCTAAAGCTACTTCAATACAATTCCTTTCCATAGCGCAGTCAACAACATACCTGTACCAAATCCAGAGTGCCTGCTGCCGACGTCGTTCAAACTCCAGTGCCGCAGGAGGAATCTCAAGCGATCGCTTATAATCTTCCACTTCAGCAGCACTTGTCAAAATATAACCATTAGCGATGTAGATAAGTTCGGCGTTAGCAATGCGTGCTGCATCAGCTTCATCGGAGTAATCGGGACAGAATTCATCACCTAAGATTAAAACGCCATCTTTTTTTAACACTTGCTTTGCATGAGTTAAGTAATTTGGAGGCAAATGGTGGTGAGAACCCCAAGAGATAATTATATCTACAGGTTCGTTCCATTCTTCAAAAGGACCGTCGAACACTTTAGCGTTAGTATTAGCTAGACGACGTTTTAATTTGACAAAAACTAATGGTTCTTCTTCCGCCGCGATTAATTCAACGTCAGGGATCGATTGTAGCAACTTGGAAGCAAAATACCCAGTACCAGGACCAACATCCAGTATGCGGACCGGTCGTTCTAGACGTTGGCAGTGCTGCTTAATAAGTTTTATGATGTAGGCATCACCTTGAGCGATTTGAGGATGACCTTTACGCATCAAAGCGGCAAGATCTACTTCTGGGGAATGTACCCCGACTTGGGAATTGTTCGTAACAAAAACAGACATTAAAAAGCTCCTATTAGAAACAATAAATTAAAGCAAGTTCGCCCTGAGGTTAGTCAGAGCAGCCGCTCAATTTGTAATAGAACGATTGTTAATTGATATTAGAGGTTAATTTGCTTGCGGTTGTCCAAATCCGATTTTTTCCAGAATGCGGTAAACCCCGCGAGCGATAGCCTTGAACCCATAGATGGCACGACCTCTTAGACCAGCTAGAAAAAAATAATTGAATTGAGTTACTGGTAATTTCGCGATCGCTTCTTTAGCCCAAGTTTCCTTCTCTCCCGGTCCTCGCAAACGAAACTGAGTTGCCTGAGTCGGACCATATACTATCCGCAGCCAGAGACTCGGATGTAAGAAAAAGTATTTCCACAAAGGAGGTTTGCAGCCAATTAAGTCGGCTAGTTCATCCATGTAAATATGATAATCAACCAAACTGCGTATGCGATCGGCATTATCTTGGAACTGTTGTAAATACTTCTGTCGATCCGCAGATGCCACTTCCTCCATTGCCGCAGCAGCAGGAAGAGTTTTTTCCCCAGTGCAGATCGAGCCAAACAATCGGGCTTGCATTTCCATAATTGGAAACTGACTGCCGAACCCCGGACGCGCCCAGCCTATCCAAACGATTTTATCTCCATACTGGGAATGAAATATATGTTTGTAAAGACTCCGGGGGTCAGTTTCCTTGAGTTCCTCGGGAAGAAAACTGACATGGTTTTGGTAGCCGGTACAAAATACCACCGCATCTACCGAATGTAGGGTTTCTCCACCGACAGCCAGTAGCGTTCTGCCCCCATCTTCTACCCCGATTATTTCGCCGACGACTTCACACCCATGATAGACGATCGCCTTGGGCAAAGCATAAGTTTTAGTTCCATAAGTTCCCCAGGCTCCGTTTCGAGACTCGACTTTCTCGTTGAGCTTAACTGCTGTTTTATCGAGTGGCTCTTTGTAGCTCGACCGCTGCCGAGAGATAATTTGGCTCAAAGTTTGTCCATATTCTCTTGGCAATCCGTATATGCCCCTATTGCTAGCGATGTCGTTAGCACGTTCGTCTCTCTTGCGAGGTACTACAAACCCGGTTGAACTGCGAAGGCTTACCCAGCAATTGTTGGCAACGCCGGATATTTCTAGTGCGATATCTGAAGCTGACTCTCCACCGCCGACTACTAAGACATTCTTGCCGGCAAAGCGATCGCCGTTGCGATACTCCTGGGAATGGGAAAACTCTACTTCAGTTAATAAGTCTTTCCACTCTGGATAATTGGGGATACTGTTGTTGCCTATCGCCAATGCCACTCGCTGCGATCGCAGTGTCTCTCCAGAACCCAGTCTAACTTCCCATCCTCCCTCCTCTTGGGGAGTTACCGCTACAACTTCGCAGTTGAAACGGATTTTCTCGAAAACGCCAAAATGTTTGGCATATCTCTTCCAATACTCAACTGCTTCGTTTTTCGTCCAAAATTTATGCTGATTCCCATCACCTATCCAGAAGTCGGAAAACATACTATAAGTTGCAGAAGAAGTAAGCACCAAATTGTCGTAGGCTTTAGCAAAAACCCCGCCCACATCCTCTGCTTGCTCCAAACAGACTACCTTCGGGACTCCTTGTTCGAGCAATTCTTTGGTTGTCACCAGACCTCCCGGTCCCGATCCAATAACAATACAATCTAACACGATGTTTAACCTCAATTTATTTTATTCAGTCTTTTAGTGTCTCAATTACACTGAGTTTCGATTCTCTCAGAACTATTTTATACCAATTTGTTGAAAATCTAAAAGGGTTAAAACCCCCCAAGCCCAGGCATGATGTTTCGGGGGGCTTAACACTTAAGGATCGTAGCATAAGGTGTGTTAAAATGGTATTAGGAAACAGGCGAGACGCCTGTTCTACGAATTTAACGATCGGAAGCATTAGGATCCCTGCCATCCGGTCCAATTTGCCCGTAACGCACCCAGCGATACTCTACCGGTTTCGCCTCAATACTCGGTTTGCGATCGTAAAAGTCCGGCACCTCGGGAAACTCTTGCGCCGGCATATCCTTAAGAACCTCCTTCATAAACTCCCGCCAATTAAAAGCAGCCGTACTGCTATAACCCCAAGTCGGGTCGTTATTATCGTTCCCCAACCAAACCCCAGTCACCACCTGGGGAACATAACCGATAAACCATAAATCCCGCGCCTCCTCAGAAGTACCAGTCTTACCCGCCACCGGCCGATCGCTCAAATAAGCGCTAGTACCGCTACCGCGATCTACCACCCGTTTCAACATCCAAGTGGTAATGGCCGCGCTATCCTTATCCAAAACCTGCTTCGGCGTAAAATCCGCCTCGTAAACAACCTCCCCCTGGGCGTTAAAAACCCGCCGAATGCCGTGTGCTTCAACAAACTTCCCTTGATTTGCCAAAGTACCGTAAGCGTTAGTCAACTCCAACAAATTCACCTCCCACGCCCCCAAAGCCAGAGAATAAGTATCCTTAATATCGGACTTAATCCCCATATCCTTCGCCAACTTTATCGCTGGGTCGAAACCAACATCCATCAACACCTGCACCGCAACCACATTAGTAGAATAAGTCAAAGCATTAACCATCGATCGCCACCCCGAATATCTCTTCCCGTAATTCTTCGGCTTATAACCATCCACCGTAAAGGGCACGTCCTGATAGCCATCAGTAGGAGAGAAACCAGCAGCGATCGCCGCCGCATAAACCAACCCCTTAAAAGTAGAACCAGGCTGGCGCTGGGCCTGAGTGGCGCGGTTAAACTCGCTATCCGTATAATCCCGACCCCCCACCAAAGCCCTAACCTCCCCAGTAGCAGCATCCAGAGAGACCAAAGCCGCCTGATCGAAACCTTGACGATAACCATCAATTTCCACCGCCTCGCCAATCACCTTCTCCGCCACCTCCTGCCACTTGAGGTCCAAAGTCGTCTCCACCGTCAACCCTCCAGCATCGACTAACTTCTGGGGCAGGAATCTCGACAACTCCTTCTTAATATAAGTAGCAAAATAAGGAGCCATCACCTTCAAGCGTTTCGGCGGACTGGGATCTACTTCCAGAGACTTAGCGATCGCCAACTCCGCCGTCTCCCCAGAAATATACTCAGCCGTCACCATTTGCTGCAACACCAGATCCCGACGAACCCGCGCCGCCTCCGGGTTTACCAAAGGCGAATATTCGCTCGGTGCCGGCGGCAAACCGGCCAGCATCGCCATCTCTGGGAGAGTCAGCGCCTGCACCGGCTTGCTGAAATAAACCCTCGACGCATCCGCAACTCCGTAAGCGCCGGAGCCCAGATAAACCAAATTGAGATAGCGTTCTAAGATCTGGTCTTTAGTCAGGACTTCCTCAATTTTCCAAGCCAACATCGCCTCGCGCAACTTGCGGCGGATGCTTTGTTCTTGGTTGAGAAACACCATCCGGGCCAACTGTTGCGTAATGCTGCTGCCACCCTGTACCACTTCTCCTTCTATAATATTAGAAACGATCGCTCTAGCGATGCCCTGATAATCAACCCCCGTATGTTCGTAGAAGCGCCGGTCTTCGATCGCCACAAAAGCCTGCTTCAACAGATCTGGTATCTCTTCTTTTTTCAACTGCTCTCTAGTAGCCGGCCCTTGTTGCAAAATAATCGTATCGTCAGCGGCCTTAATAGTTAAAGTCCCCTCGCGGTTAAAAGCAGAAATATCCGACATCTCCGGCAAACCCGCCTCCAAACTCTGCCAAGTCTGCCAACCGTAGGCGATCGCTCCCCCAGCAGCCCCCAAAATCACCAAACCAACCCAAAACAGAGGGCGACCGTACAGCTTTTTTTTACCTTTTTTACCTTTTTTACCTTTTTTACGGTCGTTTTTTGCCGATCGCTCTGGAAAAAGTTCCTTTAATTGGAGAGAACGCTTGAGCTTCTTTTTCGCCTCATTACCATTACCTCTATCTTCCAACTTCGGAGCGCGCAGAGGATGTTTGCTATCCGATTCTTCAGGCAAAATCTCTCTATTTTGTCCGTTCCTTTCCGGCACCAAATATTGACTTTTAGCGATTAAAAATCTATCCTCTTCCGGTCTGCCGCTTGGGGTGTTATTTTCATTAATATCTGTCGTAACATTTCTTTCCATTGTTTTTTAATTCCTAATAATTCAAGGTTTCGATCGCAATTATTGAATCTCTGAAGTACATCCCGAAAGATCCCCCCCGCCCCCCTTGAAAAGGGGGGAGCCATATCGAGTCAAAGTCCCCCTTTTCAAGGGGGATTTAGGGGGATCGAAAATGTACTTCACCGATTCAATAATCGTTATAACCTTTATTTTAAATCTTTACTTTTAATAGCGGCTTTTCCAGGAAAAACCGCTATTAAAAAAACTGCTAATTATCGATCGCTTCAAATGCCAGCATGACCCAAAGCCAAACCAGCAACCAACATTCCCAAAACCAGAAAAGGTTGAGCGCTGGCTTGATATTTCACATCATTTTCCAGAGGATTTCTCAAGAAATACATATCTTGGAAAGTAATTTGCGGAATCACCAGAAGCAAGAGAAGAACCGCGTACAAATTCTCCTTAATGCCGATCAAATAAAGAGCAATTCCCCCTTGAAAAATATCGATCGCCAGCACGCATATCCAAGCCGCCGCACTCAAGCCAAACATAACAGGCAAAGACTTTAAACCCAATTGGCGATCGCCTTCCACGCTCTTAAAGTCGTTAACCACCGCAATGCCCAAACCTGCCAAACTATAAAACAAAGTCAGCACCACAATAGTAGAATTTAGCTCGCCGAAAAGAGCGTGACCCGCCCACCAAGGCAGAGCAATATAACTAGCACCCAAAGCATAATTTCCCAGCCAGCCATTTTGCTTCAACTTCAGCGGTGGGGCCGAGTAAATATATGCTAAAAACGCCCCCAAAAGACAAAGAACCGTCATCGTCGGAAACTCGTGCCCCGCCCAGATATCTAAGCCATAAGCAATAACAACCCCCGCAACCAATAAAACCAAGATTTGAGTCACCACTTGAGGTACGGAAATAGCCCCAGAAGGAATGGGGCGATAGGGTTCGTTTATCGCATCAATTTCGCGATCGTAAAAATCATTTAAAGTCTGAGTGTACCCCGTCATCAACGGTCCCGTCATCAACATACAAGCAGCAGCAATTAACACATCCTCCAGAGACCAAACGTAGTTCCCGGAAGAAGCCGCCCCGCAAACCACCCCCCAGATCAAAGGTATCCAGGTGATAGGCTTCATCAATTGCAGGCGAATTTTCCAAATATTAGTCTCGCCCTCAGAAGCACCCTTCATGCCAAGCATTTGTCTGGCTTTACTGCCCTTCTGTTCTTCTTCTTTTTTAACTGGTTCTTCCATTGTTATTAATTGATAATTGATAAGCTAACAATTAACAATTAATAATTATTTTTTTAACCTTTTAATCCATCCTCTCTCTCAAAAAAAAGGATAATTATTAATTATTAATTATTAATTATTAATGGTTAATTATTAATTGTTAATTGTTAATTGTTAATTGACAATTTACCCAAAAGAAATAATCAAGTAACCATTTTGAAACTTAGCCCCAGTAACAGGCTTGCCCCTCAACTCTGGAGGCAAAGAGATATTGCGTCGCTGGTCCCCCGCCTCAATAGTTACCTCCGGTCCGTATTGAGTCAATTTAACTTGCTTTTTGTCAAAACTCGGCAAAAATAAACTGACCTGACGTTTAGCCAAATCCACAGTCATCGGTCTCGGTGCCGCAACCGCTTCCAAGAAAGTAGGCAAAGCATCCATAAGAGGTTGCCAGTCATCCCCTTCTATTCGCGGGAGAGAAGCAATAGATAAAGGAGCAAACTGTTCGGCGATCGCCTCAGTGGCATCTCCTTGATTGAGAATTGCGCCGCCCACCGTAAGATTTGCCTGTTGGGCGCTGCCCCAGAGAAAACGGGCAGTAGCGATCGCCACCGGGTCCTCATTAGTCACCAAATAACTCACCACCCGATTCGGATCGCCAATAGCATCTCTGGCATTATCCAACAGATCGTTAAACTCTCCAGTCGGCCCCGCAAAATCGTTACTCGTCCAATCAACATTCATAACAGCACTGCTAATAGGTTGAATAAACGGCGAAACCGACTTATATAGATCCGAATCCAAAATCACCTGACGGAAACGGCGGAAATACCAACTCGTAGTTTCCGCCGCCCCCAGAAGTCGCACCATTTCCTTATTACCAGTGCCATCAAAAATCACCAAGTCATAATCGCCGCAGGCATCGTAGAGACGGAGACTATTTAAAGTCAGGGCCTCCTGTATTCCCGGCACAACTCCCAATTCTTGACCGTAAACATCCTTAAAAAAAGGAGTGCGGAGGTATTGTGCCTCCAATTTTTTCAATTCTTCCCAACCTCGTTCCAGGAGAACCGTGGCCTCAATGCTGACCGCTTTAAAATTGGGAGCAATTTCCGTCGGGTCCGGGCCTACTTCCGCACCCAAAAGCAAATTGAGGGCCGGAGTTGGTTCTTGTCCCACGAAAAGGACTCGTTTGCCTGAAGCGGCGTATTTTTTAGCACTGGCGATGGCGATCGTGCTGCGACCGGTACCGCCCTTACCCAAAAAAGTTAATGTTAGGGCCATTTTTTATAACTTAGATTTTCAATCGTTGGAAACTCTATGGAAATATATCAAATCCAATTAGATGTTGGGTAGGGGCCATAATTGTTTAAGTCGGAAAAATACTTCCTCCCTCAACCGAGCCCCATACCCCAGCCCCAGTTTAAGAAACAGGTTCTAATTCGTTCTCAAAAAACCAAGTGGACATACTGTTAGCAAACTCGACAATATAGCCGACGCCGCTACCATCAACCATTTTGTAGCCCACTATTTTGCCTACTCGATTTTGCTTGAGTTGGTTTACGATCTTTGCAGGTATCCGTTCGTTGATACCCCGCACCTTTACTTGCTGACCTATTTCCATCGCTTGTTAAGTTGTTCTCCTCTGGTACTAACCATTCCATAGTTTATCTGAAATTCGATCTATTACCTAACACAACAAATCATGCTTGCCAAAAGAATCTTGCCCTGTCTGGATGTCAACGCCGGTCGAGTAGTTAAAGGAGTTAACTTTGTTGACCTAAAAGATGCCGGAGACCCAGTGGAACTGGCCAAAGTTTATAACGATGCCGGGGCCGACGAATTAGTATTTCTGGATATCACCGCCACCCACGAAGACCGCGACACCATCATCGACGTGGTTTATCGCACCGCAGAACAGGTATTTATACCCTTAACCGTTGGTGGGGGGATCCAATCCTTAGATAATATTAAATATTTGTTAAGAGCCGGTGCCGATAAAGTGAGCGTCAACTCATCCGCCGTGCGGGATCCCGACTTCATAAATCGGGCAAGCGATCGCTTTGGGAACCAATGCATTGTAGTGGCCATCGATGCCCGTCGGCGTTCCGATCCAAACGATCCAGGATGGGACGTGTACGTTCGCGGGGGGCGGAAAAATACTGGCAAAGACGCGATCGCCTGGGCAAAAGAAGTAGCAAAACGAGGTGCCGGCGAGCTATTAGTTACCAGCATGGACGCCGACGGAACCCAAGCCGGTTATGACCTAGAGCTAACAAGGACCATAGCCGATAGCGTTGAGATTCCCGTCATTGCTTCTGGGGGGGCTGGCAACTGCCATCATATCTACGAGGCAGTAACAGAGGGTCGCGCCGAAGCCGCATTATTGGCCTCTTTACTCCATTTCGGTCAACTGAGCGTGGCCGAAATCAAGAGTTATCTAGGAGGCCGCCAAGTCCCCGTTCGAGTCTAAAGCAGAAAAACTTAAGGGCAATTACTCATTTAGCGACCCGTTAAGAAATTTAATGTATTGTTACAATTGAGTCTATTGTTACAAAACGTAACTTATGCTGGTCGCTATTTTAATAATTGATATTGTCCTGGTTGCCTGGTCTGTCCGTTTGATGCAGTCCGCAGTCCAAAATCGCGAATTTTCCCTAATGTTTGCTGGCCTCCTAGTAGCCAGTTCCGCTGCAGCAATGGCAGTGGTCTATTTTCTCATTGGCTCTTGTATGACCCATATTACTGAAATGTCCCAACACGCTTACACATATTTATAAATTTATGGAAAATCTTATCCCCCCGACACCAGGAGGCTCGGGGGGAAACAAACGGGGTCCACTCTAAAATCTATCCCATCCCTAAGACCAGCAAAAGTATGCCAATATTGGCTGTCCTCCGCTAAAAAGTCCAGTCCCAAAAATGGCTAAAAAAAACTTTGCCAAACCCCTTGACAAATTAAAGGAGGTTGAGTAATAATTAAAAACTGTGGTCGGGGCTATAGCTCAGTTGGTAGAGCACCTCAATGGCATTGAGGGGGCCAGCGGTTCGAGTCCGCTTAGCTCCATAAGTAATTAATAATTAATTATTAATAATTAATAATTAATTAAGTAGGTAGGCAAAAATATTTAGACCCCGGATTTCTCCGTAGAACAGGCGTCTCGCCTGTTCCATCTGTCTAATTAATTTTGCACGGGTACTTAAATGATAAGGCTCTGCTGGACCCGTCCCCCCTCGCGGAGGTTGGGTCCAAATCTTCGACAATTTAACTAATTGCTTGCTCGATTGTACTCTTTTGCAAATCCCGACCGATGAAAACTAATTTAGTCTGGCGAAGTTCTCCAACTTGCCAAGAGCGATCGAAGAAATAATCGAAGCGATCGCCCACTCCTTGCAACACCAAACGCATCGGTTTCTCTGGCACTGCCACAAATCCCTTAATCCGATAAATCTCTTCTTTTTCCACCAATTCTTTCAACTGCGCCACCAGCTTTTTCGGTTCAAATTCGCGGTCTAAAATGAGATTAATCGAATTAATATCCTCGTCGTGTTCGTGTTCTTCTTCAGTATCGTGATGACTGGGGCGACTGTCTAAATTATCTTCAACAGCAGCGTTAAATCCTAACAACACATCGGCACTAATTTTACCTTCAATACAAGGCACAATTTTCACCTTTGGGGGCAACTGTTCTTTTAACCATTTTTGAATTTTAATTTGAGTTTTTTCATCAACCCGATCGCCCTTAGTTAATAACACCAAATCCGCACAAGCTAACTGGTCTTCAAATAATTCCTCAATAGGCGTTTCGTGGTCTAAATTCGGATCTGCTTCTCGCTGTGCTTCCAAAGCATTGATATCTCCGACGAGAGTACCATTTGCCACCGCTTCGCAATCCACTACCGTTACCACCCCATCAACAGTTGCCCCAGTTTTAATTTCCGGCCAGCGGAATGCTCGAACTAGAGGTTTTGGCAATGCCAAACCGGAAGTTTCTATGAGGATGCTATCGAGGCGATCGCGCTTTTTCAAAAGCTCTTGCATAGTGGGGAAAAATTCTTCTTGCACGGTGCAGCAAAGGCAACCGTTAGCGAGTTCGACAATATTATTAGCGGCATCATCTTCTTCGTCGCAAACTTGACAGCTTTGCAGCAAATCTGCATCGATTCCAACTTCGCCAAATTCGTTAACTAAAACAGCGATGCGGCGACCTTCATTATTTTGTAATAAATGGCGAATTGTTGTAGTTTTGCCGCTGCCGAGAAAACCGGTTATTACAGTTACGGGTATTTTTGCTGACATGGGTAATTAGTAATAGGTAATGGAGTCGATTAAATTTGGTTTCCAGTAGCCAGAAACCCGGTTTTTATTAAAAACCGGGTTTCTTACTTCTAAGTTACAATTGTAAGTTTTATCGAGGAACAGGAAACTTTAAAACGGGAGCATCTCAATTTTGAAAAAAACCAAAAAATTAACGCTTTTTGGTAATGGGTAATAGGTAATAGGTAATAGGAAAATTTTATTTTTGCAAATATGAGATGCTCCCCTTTAAAACCCTCGATCGAAGCCACAGATAACCACTGTTACGCCCCTTTATTGGTGAGGGGTGGAATTTTAGCTAAAATGCCTTTTTTCAGAGGTTTGGGTCGTTCCGACCAAGGTAACGAACCGTCTGGTTTCTGATAATAAAGACTGGCGCACTTTAGCACTGCGGTCGTAGTTTCATCGAGGCTTTCTCTGTCGTGGGGTAAGTCGCCAAACAGATAAGTGTATTTGTCAGAAGCGGCAAAAGAAACAGCACAAGAACGACTGCAAGCGCTCATACATTCCACAGGTTGAAGGGTAAATTTATCTTTGAATTCCCAGTTTTCGTGCTGCTGGGAAAGTCGTTCTAAAAGTTCTTCGCCGCCACTGATGCCTTGTCGTTTTCCATCTTTCCATAAGCTGGCGCAGGTGGTACAAACAAATAGAGTATGTGTCATTTTTGTGATGGTTAATTGCTAATGGCTAATATCTCTCAACACCAATTTTTAACCATCCTAAAATCGGTGGCTAAAATTAATTGTTGGGAGATATAGAATTGTTAATAGTTAATAGCTATTAGCCCAAGATCGCGTCAGTCAAAAACGCAATACCGATGCCACCTATTGCCCAACCAAAACTTTGTACGAGAGACTCATCGGAGCGACCTTCAAATTTGCCAGTAGCGAATTTAGCTAAATACATTGCGCCCAGAGCGATCGCCATTTGAATAGCGGTAAAACCAGCTAAATAGGCAATTAATGGAGCCATTTCGGCACCAACAATAGTTTCCCCGTAAGCGTAACCGTGGAAAATTCCAGCCACAGCAGCTATAACTGCCAGAGTTGGGGCGTCGAGTTTTTGCTTGAGGGCGAGCATAACGCCAAAAGCCAGGACAGAAAAAGCGATCGCGATTTCTGGCAATGGCAGGTCCATGCTTGCTAGATGAATACCCGTCCCTAGCATTGCGGCGATCGCGAAGGATATGGGTATTAATATTCCTCGTTTGATACCTGCGGCAATTAATCCTATAGCCACGACGAAAGCCAAATGATCCAGACCTACTACTGGGTGTCCCATTCCCGAGAGAAAGCCTTCAAAGAAATTGTTCGGCGTTTGGCCTCCGAAAGGGTGATGAGCTAATGCAGGGGTTGCGATCGCCAAACTTATTAAACTCGCGAATAGAACTGCTACCCAAGTCGCCACAAAAGGGTGCCGAAAAGAGAAATGCTTGCGGCTGCTCTGTGAATAGTCTTTAATGCTGTCTTTCATCCGTACCTCGCAGATTTTTTCTAAACTTATTTCGATGTCGGCGGGCATCCTGACTTAACCGGCGTTGAGAGATTTTAGAGCGACCCCATCTTGCTACTACGGCCACCAGTTTTTTCGGCTTCAGCGCCAAGGGTCTGTAAATCTAACATCTAAAATTGGCTTACAGTTGCGGGACAGCGTCGGATTTGCACCGAACTTTCCCCGTTACCTCTAGGGACTGGCCTTCCCTAGAACCGACACGGAATCATCATACTAGCACGGATTTTTATTAGAGAAACGAGGGAGCTTGTTTAAGGAGCCACAACCCATTTAGGACTGCCATAGAGCGGGAAATATTAATTTTTGTTAAAACAAATAAATTATTAGCTAAGAGCAAAAAGCCGTGCTATATTCAATGAAGAATATAGAGAAAGAGATCGGTGCGAAGGTTGGTTAAAGTGTTAATGGGCGATTTCCTGTTTGTCTTGACGGCGACCTTGTCTCTGAAATCAATTTCTCCATAGACGAATTTTCGAATGATTTGGGAGACAGACAAAGAATGTCAATTTACGTTGGTAATTTATCCTACGATGTATCGCAGGAAGATCTGAATGCAGTTTTTACGGAATATGGGACAGTAAAACGAGTCCATTTACCGAAAGACCGCGAAACCGGTCGCAGCCGTGGCTTTGGCTTCGTAGAAATGACTACAGATGAAGAAGAAGAGGGAGCAATTAACGCATTAGATGGTGCTGATTGGATGGGACGCCAGATGAAAGTTAATAAAGCAAGGCCAAGGGAACAGAAAGGTGGTTCTGGTGGAGGAAGCCGCAGCTAAGAAAAAAAACTTTTCTCGCTACAGATTTTAAGTTTTATGCTTAATTCTAAGAGACTATAAAAAATATAGGCTCGGATATGTTGTCCGAGCCTATATTTTTGGAGTAAAGGGAATATGTTGTCCGAGCCGATGTTATTTTGGTTAGTCGAAGAGTTGTCAAAATAGGGATATTCATAGTTTAGTTTTCGTCAATATTTCTACGATAGAGCTATTGAGAGTAGTAAAAGAAAAGAAACTTGCGATCGGATGGATAGGGACTATTTAAAAGGGCTAAAAAAACAACGAATAAGAAAAAAGGGTAAGTATTAAAAGCTGCAATAAGCTCAAAAATATGAGTGTTTTTTTGCAGAAAATAAAAGACTAAAAATTATGAATTATCCACCAGAGCCTAGCAATTAGTAATTACCCCTCAAGGCAAAAAAAAGCAAAAACCTCGATACAAGTCCCGAAATATCCTCTAGCAGGGTAAGTGGGAAAACCTGTTGAAAAGGGTTATAATAAGCACTGGTCATAAAAATCAAGTATTGAAGGCGTGGCAAACGACAACCGCAAACCCATCCTCTTAGAGTTTGAAAAGCCCTTAGCGGAACTAGAAAATAAAATAAATCAGGTTCGCGAACTGGCAGACGTAACCAGCGTTGATGTTTCCGAACAAATTAGGCAGTTAGAATCAAAGGCCACTAAACTGCGTCAAGAAATCTTTAGCAGTCTTTCACCATCGCAACAGCTACAACTAGCCAGACATCCAAGAAGGCCAAGCACTTTGGACTACATTCAAGCCCTGGTCGATGAATGGATGGAATTACATGGCGATCGCTCTGGTGGCGACGATCCTGCCATAGTAGGGGGCGTAGCTCGTCTGGCAGGCAAACCAGTAGTAATTCTAGGACACCAAAAAGGCAGGGATACAAAAGACAACGTGGCTCGAAATTTTGGTATGGCCTCTCCAGGGGGTTATCGCAAGGCCCTAAGATTAATGGAACACGGGAATCGCTTTGGAATGCCAATCTTAACCTTTATCGATACTCCGGGAGCCTGGGCGGGGATAGAAGCCGAAAAACAAGGACAAGGAGAAGCGATCGCCTACAACCTCCGGGAAATGTTCCAGTTTGATGTGCCAATAATTTGCACCACCATCGGCGAAGGGGGCTCTGGAGGAGCTTTAGGCATAGGAGTGGGCGATCGCCTGCTGATGCTCGAACATTCAGTTTACACCGTCGCCACCCCCGAAGCTTGTGCGGCCATCTTGTGGAAGGATGCCAGCAAAGCAGCCAAAGCAGCAGAAGCTTTGAAAATTACGGCCAAGGATCTGAAAAAATTAGGAATTATCGATCGAATAGTGACAGAACCAACCGGCGGTGCCCACGTTAACCCCCTCCAAGCCGCAGAATTTCTCAAACAAATTCTGCTTGAAGAGCTAGAAGAACTAAGCAAACTGACAGGCCAACAGCGTAGAGAACTCCGCTATCAAAAATTCCGTAAAATTGGCCAGTTTGCCGAAGGCGGGCTAGAAATGCAGGAAAATCTAGGCTAATTAAGTTCGTCCGAGTAAATAATTACTTTAGATAGTGGGGCATCAGGGCAGAAATTGTGGCTAAAAACTTTAGCCTAGATGCGCTACTAGATCCCGCAGCAGCAAAAATTACGCCAGCGTTCGAGTTGCGCGGCAGTTTGCTAAGTGGTAAGATTGAGAATGTAACAAAACTTAATCAATAGTTCATTTTTGTCGTCGAGTCGAATAGAATCAACAAGCCGACCAAAATTAGCGAAATCGCAGAATAACTAAAAGCTGAAGATGCTTCATACATTCTCGAACTTGTTTAAATATTAAATCTCAGTTGAAGGTAAGACAGATTTGCCATGACTATTACATCTTCCAAGGGTTCTAATCCTCCAAACTCTCTCAACGTTAACGGTGTACCAAACGCAGATATGGGTAATTCTCCGCGAATTTCTAGCAGACCAGATCGCAACTCTTCATTAAACCCTACAACATCAGAAAAGCGATCGCTAGTGTCTGTAAGCGACGAAGAAATGATGGCAGCGGTAGAGACAATGCTCAAAGGAGTAGGAGAAGACCCAACCCGCGAAGGACTATTAAAAACTCCTAAGCGAGTAGCAGAAGCAATGCGATTTCTTACCAGCGGCTACGATTTATCCCTAGAAGAAATTGTAAATAATGCCATTTTTGACGAAGGTCATAACGAAATGGTATTAGTTAGAGACATTAATTTATTTAGTCTCTGCGAACATCATATGTTGCCATTCATGGGTAAAGCCCACGTTGCCTATGTGCCCAACCAAAAAGTAGTTGGTTTGAGCAAGCTGGCCCGCATTGTCGAAATGTACGCCCGTCGCTTGCAAGTCCAAGAACGACTGACTAGGCAAGTAGCCGAAGCAATTCAGTCCGTTTTAGAACCTAAAGGTGTCGCTATAGTGGTAGAAGCTACCCACATGTGCATGGTGATGCGAGGAGTCCAAAAACCTGGTTCCTGGACGGTTACGAGTGCGATGGTAGGGATCTTTGAAGAGGATCAAAAAACTCGCGAAGAATTCCTCAATTTGATTCGGCATCAACCAAGCTTCTTTTAATTAGCTTATAGTCGGGTGGATCTCAATGCTCTATCCCTTAGGCCTTAGTGCCTGTATGTTAGTTGTTAATTGTCAGTTGCTAGTAGGTCGAAAAAGTCTGTTTACAAAGATAAAATTCACCCCCGACAACGTTCAAACGAACAACTAACAACGTTCATTCCTAACAGGCGAGACGCCTGTTCTACGTTCCTAACAGGCGAGACGCCTGTTCTACGTTCCTAACAGGCGAGACGCCTGTTCTACGTTCCTAACAGGCGAGACGCCTGTTCTACCAACTAACAACTAATAATCATGCCTAAACCAATTAAATTTGGAACGGACGGTTGGCGCGGTGTAATCGCAGACGACTTTACCTTCGATCGCGTGGTCAGAGTGGCCCCTGCTGCTGCCCGAGTCCTAGCGGAAAACTACGGCCATACCACCAAGAGTCGCACCATAATAGTAGGGCACGATCGACGTTTTATGGCAGAAAAGTTTGCTCTAAGAGCTGCCCAAGCAGTTCAAGAGGCAGGGTTTGATGTTTTATTAACAGAAGACTATGCCCCAACCCCGGCCTTCAGTTTGGCAGCGGTCCAACAACAAGCTCTAGGGGCCATAGTTCTAACGGCAAGCCATAACCCGGGATCGTATTTAGGGCTAAAAGTCAAGGGAGGTTTTGGCGGATCGGTTTCCCCAGAAATAACAAAACAAATAGAAGCATTGTTAGAAACCTCGGAAACCTCTGAAACTTCGGAAACAACAGCAGCTAATAATATACCAAGGTTCGATCCCTGGCCGAGCTATTGCGAAACTTTACGGGGGATGGTGGATATAGATGCTATTACAGAAGCGATCGCCTCCGGCAAAGTTACAGTATTTGCCGACGTGATGCACGGGGCAGCGGCGGGAGGTTTGGCAAAAATGTTAGGAAAAGAAGTGCGGGAAATAAATGGCGATCGCGACCCTCTTTTCGGTGGGGGGGCGCCGGAACCTCTGCCGCGTTATATCTCCCAACTGTTCAAAGATATTAAAAGTCACCGAAAGTCAGGGGGGGGATTGACCATCGGGTTTGTCTTTGACGGGGATAGCGATCGCATAGCAGCAGTGGATGGGGAAGGTAACTTTCTGAGCTCGCAAATTTTAATCCCCATTTTAATCGAACATTTGGCGCAACGGCGAAAATTTACGGGAGAAGTGGTCAAAACCATTAGCGGTTCGGATCTATTTCCCAAGGTAGCGCGATTATATAACTTGCCAGTGCATGAAACTCCCATCGGTTATAAGTACATTGCCGATCGGATGCTGTCAGCGTCAGTATTAGTGGGAGGGGAAGAGTCTGGCGGGATTGGCTACGGGACCCACATTCCCGAACGAGATGCTCTGCTCTCGGCATTGTATTTGTTAGAAGCAGTAGTAATGTCTGGGGAAGATTTAAGCCAAATTTACGAACGTTTGGAACGGCAAACAGCTTTTAGTTCCAAATACGATCGTATCGACCTGCCCCTGGCAAGCATGGAAGAGCGATCGCGCTTGGTAGAACACCTAGAAAGTCAGCCCCTAACAGAAATTGCCGGTCATAAAGTGGTAGATTGTTTGACTGTAGATGGTTATAAATTTAGGTTAGCAGACCGTGGATGGTTGTTAATTCGCTTTAGCGGTACCGAACCAGTTTTGCGCTTGTATTGCGAAGCAGCAGATATAGAACGAGTTAAAGAAATATTGAATTGGGCGAAAGATTGGGCAAATAGCGTGTAAAAATCCACCTTTATCCCCCGCAGGATCGGGGGAGTTTTTTTTATGCGATAAGGGGGCAACAGGCGCTTTGGCCTGTTCTACGGGTTCTGCTCTTTGACAAATTGAGCGATCGCCGCCCCCACCACAAACTTCGAGACTCCCTCGGCGGTGACTTTCTCTACGAGAAACCGTCTCGTTAAAGATTGTACTGCTTTCCAGTATGCGGAGTGGGAGAGGGGAAAGTCTGGAGGTTTGCGAACTATCTCTACTGGGGCGGGTTGAGTTGCTAAATGGGCGATCGCTATTTTCTCGGACTCGGACAACCTGCGGTAACTCGCGAGCAAAATCGGTTCTAAATCTCCTAAAAAGACGGTGGGGCAGGATAAGAATTGCTCGACGCTGCCGTTAAATAGTTCCTCGATGGTAGCGGCGATTATTTTTAACCAGGAGGGGTTGCCGCCGTAGAGGTGGATGAGTTGCTTCCAGCGTTTCTGGTTGGTTAATCCTCTGGATGCGAGGATTTCTCGGGCCCCGTCTTTGATACCGCCGAGTTGGAGGGCGCGGCAGTGGGGGTTGTCTATTTCTTTTGGTTTTTCGCGACTGAGGAGGAGGAGGCAACTGTTGTGAGATGATTCTGCGATTTCTTGGAGGAATTGACCGTAGTTTTGGAAGTCTGGACGGTAAGTTCCTACCTGTTCGCCGCTGCTAAAGGTTTGTTGGAGGTCGTCGAGGACGATGAGGGTGCGTTGGGAACGCAATTTGTCGGCGATCGAGGCGGTGCGGCGATGGGGAGATAAGAATTGGACGAGGTTGGTTTTGAGGGATTTGAGGTTTGGGAATTGGCGATGGTTGCGCCAGAGGAGGCGATCGCGTTCGTCTTGGATTTCTTCGACCAGTTGTCTGGCGAGGGCGGTTTTGCCGATGCCGGGCAATCCAGTAACTGCGACTATACGGCTGTTTTCTTCGAGTATCCACTGTTTGAGGAGGGTTAGTTCGGCGGTGCGGTTGTAGAGGTCGCCGGTGGCTGGGGCTTCGGTTAAGTCGTGAGTTTGTTCTGGTTTTGCGGTGGTGGATGGTTTTTTTGCAACTTTTGAATAGTGAGAGTTTTTTTTACAGAAATGAATGTCACCGATTTGTATGGAGTCGTCGCCCCAATTAAAATAAGTATGAGAAAATGCTGCTTTTTCTAATATAGATCGAACGTTAGATTTTCTAATTTCCTCTCCCAACAGGTCCGAGAGGAGTTGCCATAATTCGGAGGCTTTTTTTCTAACGTGGTGGTCGCTGCAGTGGTATTCTTCAGCAATTTCTGCATGGGTTTGATGCTGCCAAGTGCCTTTGAGGATGGCCTCTTGGAGGGAGTCGAGGTGTTTTTGGGTTTTAGCAAACACGAGGCGATCGGTCCATTTTAAGACGGTTTCGATGTCCATAGATTTTAGATCGAGTTTTAGTTTGATTTGGTCCAATGCCACATTATCATACACTTTCCCACTTTTTAATACACCAACCCACAAAATCCCATTTAGTGAGAAGCGGAAGTTTTTTGATATTCCCCACAAAATCCTACTTATGTAGGTTGGCAGATAGGAAAAGAACTGGCATAATTACGAACTTGACGGCAAATTTAATACACCATCCAAAGCGAGATCGGTAGAAAAACCTATTTATTGGAGATAACGGTAATGTCTAACTTTTTAGATTCTGAAGCAAACGGTTTGGGGCAAACCTCTACGGATCCAGTTATGGCTGCGATAAATGACGAAGAGTCCATCGAGGGGATATGGTTAGGTAATGCTACAAAGTTCAGTGCCGAGACTGCGGATATAGATATAGAAGGAGCGATGTCGACGGTTGGGGAAGACTTGTTATTAGTGCCCCAGAACGCACCGGAGGTATTAAATTTAGTTAAAGATGGGTCGGAATTGGGCAAAGACCCGCTGACCGGCGAGACGGACGACGCTACCGTTGGCGAGGCGGACACTCTGACTGGCGGTAATACCGACGAGGTAGAAATTGAGACGCGGGCTCGGAGGAAGCGGGACACAGCGGGCAATAATCTGAAGAAAGCTCGCAATTTAGGGGTTTTGACGGACGACGAGAGGTTCCGGGAGTTCGTGGGTAAGTCGGACCGCAAGGACTTTTATAAGTTTCGGGTTAAGGAAAAGACGGATGTAGATATTGAGTTGCGGGGGTTGAGCGGCAATGCTGATGTGTACTTGTTGAATAATAAGGGGAAGGTTCTTGGTAAGTCTGCCAGGGGTGGAAAGAGGGCAGAGGCGATCGAGCGGACTTTGAACCCGGGGAGTTATTATGTGCGGGTGCAGCCTAAGAATAAGAAGGCTAATGCTGATTACACTCTTAGTTTAAATGCGGAGTTGCCAGATGTGGCGGGGAATACTCCGGGGAAAGCGCACAACTTGGGAGTGTTGAAAGACGAGGAGAACTTCCAGGAGTTTGTAGGTAAGTCAGATGGGAAGGACTTTTATAAGTTTAAGGTTAAGGAAAAGACTGATGTAGATATTGAGTTGCGCGGGTTGAGTGGTAATGCGGATGTGTATTTGTTGAATAATAAACGGAAGGTTATTGGTAAGTCTGCTAAGGGTGGTAAGGGGGCAGAGGATATTGAGCGGACTTTGAACCCGGGGAGTTATTATGTGCGGGTTCAGCCTAAGAATAAGAAGGTTAATGCTGATTACACCTTGAGTTTGGAGACAACACCAGGAGCAGAAACCCTCGAAAAATATGAGTTCACTTATTACTACGGCGGCAGTCAAGGTGACAGGTTCCAGGATTACTATAGCGGCTACGTTTACGCACCAAAAGGAACCTATAAAGTGCGCAGTTACTACGACTTCAAGAGCAAAAAGAACGAAGCAGGAGCTAACGGCAAATACTATATTTCTAGCTCTAGCAGTGCGGGCGCAAAAGCAAAAGATGGGGAAATTTACCTTAAAAGTTATTATGATGTAGAAAACGATCGACACTACACTCCCTATTATGCTAGCGGTGGTTTTGCTTCTGGTACGAGTGGCTTGGGAAGCGAAGAAGACTTTATAGGTGCTGAGTTTGACAGTGAAGAAGATGCTGTTGCACTGAGTCCAAAAGCATTTTTCGGGGCTGACAATTATGTTGCAGATATAGCTCCAGAAGCGCGAACGTCTAAATCAGGAGATTATCAGACTGATGCTCTGCTAAGTAGTTACAAGTGGGGAACTGACCGAATAACATACAGTTTCTATGACGATAGTAATGCAGGTCAGTATTACGGTAACGAAACAGGTGTCAAGGAAGTAAGCGAAAAGGTGAAGGAAAATGTTCGAGATATTCTCGAAAATATTTACGAGCCTCTGTTAAATGTTGATTTTGTAGAGATACCAGACACTTCTAATAATTATGGTCTGATTCGCATTATGAAATCTGATGGACCAGATTATGCCTACGCTCGCTATCCGAAAGGAGATGATGTCAATAAAGGAAATATTTTAGACATATATGGTGATATTCATTTAAACCCCGATCGTGATGGTGCTGGTGGCATTAACAATTTTCAGGGAGGTCCGGGAACTCATGGCTACCTCACTTTAATTCACGAGTTAGGTCATGCTGTTGGTTTAAAGCATCCTGGTGACTATAACGGAGATGGGAAGGGGACTCCACCTTTCTTACCATCGGAAGAAGACAACACGGAAAATACTGTCATGTCTTATAATTTTGATTTCAAAGCAGATACCTTGATGTCTTACGATGTCAAAGCATTACAGTATATCTACGGTGCTGAAAGTCTAAAAGGCTCCATCACCCTCAACTCGCCCAACGGTGGCAATACCTTAGAACCGGGTTCCAGCTACACAATTACTTGGAGCGACAACATAGCTGAAAACGTCAAACTGGAATTGTACAAAGGAGGTTCTCTCAGCAGTGCCATTGCCAGTTCCACCGAAAGCGGCGGCAGTTACCTTTGGACGGTGCCCGCATCCATAACCAGCGGCAGCGACTATCAGGTGAAAGTGACCAGCGTCAGCGACAGCAGCGTTTCCGACCTCAGCAACAGCAACTTCACCATTAAACCAGAGGATGTCATAACCGTTACCTCGCCCAACGGAGGCAATACCCTAGAACCGGGTTCCAGCTACAATATTACTTGGAGCGACAACATAACTGAAAACGTCAAACTGGAATTGTACAAAGGAGGTTCTCTCAGCAGTGCCATTGCCAGTTCCACCGAAAGCGATGGCAGTTACGTTTGGACGGTCCCCGCATCCATAACCAGCGGCAGCGACTATCAGGTGAAAGTGACCAGCGTCAGCGACAGCAGCGTTTCCGACCTCAGCAACAGCAACTTCACCATTAAACCAGAGGATGTCATAACCGTTACCTCGCCCAACGGAGGCAATACCCTAGAACCGGGTTCCAGCTACAATATTACTTGGAGCGACAACATAACTGAAAACGTCAAACTGGAATTGTACAAAGGAGGTTCTCTCAGCAGTGCCATTGCCAGTTCCACCGAAAGCGATGGCAGTTACGTTTGGACGGTCCCCGCATCCATAACCAGCGGCAGCGACTATCAGGTGAAAGTGACCAGCGTCAGCGACAGCAGCGTTTCTGACTTGAGCGACAGCAGCTTCACCATTAAACCAGAGGATGTCATAACCGTTACCTCACCCAACGGTGGCAATACCTTAGAGGCGGGAGAAAGCTACACAATTACCTGGAATGACAGCATCGACGAAAACGTTAAAATCGAACTGTTGCTATTAATTTCTGACACGGTGTCGATATCCAGCGATATTACCAGTTCCACCAGCAGCGATGGCAGTTACACTTGGACGGTACCCGAAACAGTAACCGGCATCGCCGATGGCAGTAGCGAGTACAAAATACAAATAACCAGTGTCGGCGATAGCAGCGTTTCTGACTTGAGCGACAGCAGCTTCACTATCGAACCAGCAGCGTCCGAGTTGCCAGCGATCGCCTGGACTAAGCTGTTAGGAAGCAGCGAGCTTGAGAGTTCCTCAGCCCTAACTACAGACAGCGACGGCTCCATCTATGTCAGTGGCTTTACTGAGGGCAACCTAGATGGAATAGCCAATAGCGGCGATCGGGATGGCTATATCGCGAAGTACCTTCCCGATGGCACTAAAGCCTGGACTAAGATGTTGGGAAGCACTGAGAGCGATAGTGCCCGAGCCCTGACTGCGGACAGCGATGGCTCTATCTATGTCGGAGGCTGGACTTATGGCAACCTAGATGGACAAACCAATAGCGATGATAGTAATGGCTTTATCGCGAAGTACCTACCTGATGGCAGCAAGCTCTGGAGTAAGTTTTTAGGAACAGATCTATCTGCGGAAGATCTTAGCATGGCAAGCGATGGCTCTATTTATGTCGCTGGCAGCCGTGGTACGTTTCGTAGCTTTATCAGCAAATACCTACCTGATGGCACTGAAGTCTGGACTGAGGACGTAGGAGTCTCCAGTCAAAGGGGAGTCGAAGCAATAACTACAGGCAGCGATGGCTCTATCTATATCGGTGGTTTTACTTCGACCATAAGTAGTGCTAGTGATGGCTTTATCAGGAAGTACCTACCCGATGGCACCGAAGCCTGGACTAAATTGTTGGGGACTAGTGGTTATGATGGTGTCACAACAGTGGCTACAGGTAACGATGGCTCTATCTACGTCGGCGGCTGGACTGAGGGCAGCCTAGACGGGCAAACTTATAACGGTGGTCATCATGATGCCTTTATCGCCAAGTACCTGCCTGATGGTACCAAAGCCTGGACTAAGTTGTTGGGAAGCAGTGGATCGGACGATGGTGAAGCCCTCACTATAGGCAGCGATGGGTCTATCTATCTCAGCGGGGTAACTGGTGGCAACCTAGATGGACAAACCAAAAGCGGCTCTAGTGACATTTTTGTTACTAAGTACCTGTCCGATGGCACTAAAGTCTGGACTGAGCTATTAGGTACCGACTCTTATGAATTGGGTTCCGCTCTCACTACAGGCAGCGATGGCTCTATCTATGTCAGCGGCTCGTCTCCTGGCGACCTAGACGGGCAAACCAATAGCGGCAAGAGTGACACTTTTATCACCAAACTCATTGTTAATTAACGATGCACCCAGTTAGGGCAAAGCATTCGGATCGCAAATCTCCGATAAAACCGATGAATTATTTCCCGAATGCTTTGCCCCTACTGGAGGTGTTGAGGATCGCCCCCACCAACAACCCCCGACGTTACATCCACCTGCAACATCCGCTGCTAACCTAATCTTCGGAACCCGCCACTAAATTTATACGGCCAAACAGACAGGATGCCTGTTCTACGTCGTTACTACGAACGGGCGAGGGAAACGAATTGTACTGCAAATTTAATACACCATATAAAGTGAGGCTAGTAATGTTTAATTTTTTAGATTCAGAAGCGATCGGTTTGGGGCAAACCTCTACCGATCCAGTTATGGCTGCGATAAACGGGTCAGAGTTGGTCAATGGACTTCCCAGCGCTACAGACTTCGGCGCTGAGAATTCATACATAAATGTAGAAGATTTCCCTATTGTCTATGGTCCAACAACTTCCGAGTTGATGGGCGGTCCCACGGATGGAGAAATTGACATTTTGACTGGTAATGAAGAGGAAACTGCCACGCGAATAGCTTCTGCCACTAACCCTAATGCGGAGGAAGTTCACAGATTTTGGGACGAACAAACTGAATCGCACTTTTTTACTGCCGATGAGGAAGAATTTGAAGAAAGTTTTGAAAATTCTGCCAGGTACGAATACGAAGGCGTAGAGTTTGAAGCTCCTTTAAGCTCGGTATCGGGAGCAAAACCAGTTTATCGTTTCGAGAACCAGATTACCAAAACTTATTTTTATACCTTGCAAAGTCCTGAAGCAATTACCAACAACTTCCCCGACTTGCAAAGGGATGGTATTGCTTTCTATGCTTTTCCCCCCAATGAAGACACTCCGTCTGGAACAGTTCCCGTTCATCGCTTTTTTAACGGAACGACTTCAGCACAGACCGGTACGCCAGTCCACTTTTATACCGGAACGGAAGAAAATAAGGATAACGTCATAGAAAACCTTCCAACATATGTTTATGAAGGCCCCGGCTGGTATGCTTATCAACTTCAGGGATCGAGTACATCAACTTCAGAAGAGCCAAATACATCAGCGCTCCCCCCCTCTCCCGAAACAAGCAACGCAACAGCAAACCCAGGCAACACGCTCGATACAGCTTTAGATATTTCAGCAACAACAACAAGGAGTGGTAGTACCGACAGCTACGACTACTATCGCTTTACTATTCCAGATAATGGGATAATTAATATTGCTGTTAATAATGTGACTAGGCCTACAAAATTCCATTTGATTAAGGACTTTAATGAGAATGGAATTGTCGATGGAAACAACGTTTTCGATGTTAAAAAGGGCGTTTGGGTCGATTGGAACGAGTATTTAAAGGGCACAGAAACTTCTATTAGCTCTGGCGAAAGCTTTGGTATAAGTACAGAAATAGAAGCCGAATCAGGACCGTATTTTGTAGCAGTACGCTCGACAAACATTGGTGAGAACACCGACTACGAGTTAAGATTGAACTTTTCGCCTAAACCCAGTAACACAGCAAGAGACCCCGGTAACGATCTCGATAAAGCTTTTAATATTGGAGAGTTAGAAACAGGAACGCTACGCTTTACAGAGTTTGTTGGTATTAGCGATACAGATGATTTTTATCGCTTTGAAATAAGCCAAGAAAGCGAAGTAAACATAACTCTTGGCGATACAAATAATCCGACAAAAGTCAGTCTGGTTAAAGACGATAATAACAATGGAATTTTCGACGAGGGACGCGAGACTTTGCCAAACACAGTAATTTCTGATGGTAAAAGCCAGCGTAAATCGTTAGAAGCCGGAACATATTTTGTACGAGTTTACCCGAGCAATAGGGGCGGTAACGCTAATTACGATCTGACAATTGCCATTTAAACTCCTGTAACAAAAGCCTAAACTTTCCAGAGCGATCGCTCCTCCAAAACCAACCGCGTTTTAGGGGCGTTAGCGCAGTGTGGCGGATGCCTTCTCGCTCTTTTACGTCACGGAGATATTAAAAGAGCGATGTTGCATCCGCAAGTCGCGTAGCGAAACGCCCCACCAAAAACGGAACGACGCGATCGTCCGCCATCGACACCGTTGCTAACCGTTTGGAACCCACCACTAGCCTTCTACGACTAAAGTCGTTACTACGAACGGAAGAGGGATGGTTGACAAAAACCTTCTGTCTCTGCTACTCTTATGACATTAATCAAAAATCAATAATTGGAGATGAAGCTCTATTTAGATACTAGCGTATTGAACAGAATATTTGACGACCAATCTCAGCCAAGAATCTCCAATCGAATCGGTGTCAATGACGCTAATATTCTTACTAATAGAAAACCAAATAGTAGAAATTGTATCCTCAGAAGCTTTAGTAATCGAAACCAATAACAACCCATATAACGAACGTCGTAGTTTTGTGGAAAGCGTGCTACAAAAAGCTAAAGATTTCCAAAGTATTAACGAAAATATGTTAATAAGAGCAGAAGAAATAGAAGCAACAATGGGTATTAAAGGACTTGACTGTTTGCACTTAGTTTGCGCTGAAGAATTGGGAGTAGATTATTTCATTACCAGCGACGATAGAATAATTAAAAAATATCGTGGGACTGTAACGGTTCAAAATCCAACAAAATTTGTTAATAATGTTATTAATTCTTAAAGGGAGGATTAAAATGAATCAAAAGCTAGTAGTACCGCCAATGAATTCCATCAGGACTGAAAGCGTCAAAGTAATTATAGAACGTTTAGGAATTGCCAAAGCAGCTTTTTTCTGTCGAGAAACCATGTCACAGCCGATGGATTATTTAGAGTTAAAAGAAAAAATGTTTGGAGAAAAAACAGCCAGGGAAATTTATGAGGAAATTAAAAACAATCGGTAGGTAAAAATCGAGAGCGTGGCGAAGGATTATGGGCAGGTCCATTCTCTCGCCGGGCTCTAGGCTCTTCGGCCCGTCCGGGCTTTACGCCCCCACCAAAAACGCCCCAACGTTAGTTACATTCCTAAGCTTTGGGCAAATAGCTTTTAATCGCAATTCTTGCCCTCCAACTCATCCACTGGATAATCCAGAGGAATAAAAGAATAACCAAAAGGAGAACACTTAGAAGGGACTAT
>JAXHVR010000058.1:0-7591 GCA_034189005.1 Cyanobacteriota bacterium
GCCTCCTTTACGATTTTGACTCAAATAAACCCATTTGTGGCTTAAGTTAAATCAAAACTATAAATAACTAATATGATTTTAATAAGAAATTTGTATCTAAATTGTATTGACAAATACAAATTAAAGTGATATTTTCTTTTTTAAAGAAATCGAATTAAATCGATGGGGTTTCAGAAGAAGGGCAAACGGCCTCAATAAAGCAAATACAATAGACCTCTTGCAAAAGTAAAAATAAAATCGTTTTTCGTTACTTTTTCCTTAAAAACTCTTCCCTGTTGCCTGTTGCCTGTTGCCTGTTGCCTACTTCTGCAAGAAGTCTAATATTAAAAAAATCAATCCAAGCAGTTCTAGCAGAAGAATTATGGCAGAAGGTGAAAGCCAACCCTCCAAGATCCACTCAGATTCCCCCCAGACCGACTTTCGCGCAGGAGGAATCTTTAGCATTTTTAAAGCTTGGCCGGAATACGACCGGGGCAATAGATTTTATCAAATGAGGAGGTATGAGGGGGCCGCTGAGTCTTATAAAAAAGCAGTGGCGATTAAGCCTGATTGGGCCATAGCCTGGTTAAAGCTGGGCCATAGCCTGAAAAATTTGCAGCGTTACGAGGAGGCTGCTGCTGCTTACGATCGCTCTATATCCCTAAACCCGCGCAACTACTATAGCAAGCTCGAACGAGGAAAAATTTTATTCAATTTGCAAAGATCTGAGGAGGCGATCGCCCCTTTGGAGGGCGCGATCGAGATAAAATCCGACAGCTACGAACCTTGGTACTATCTGGGTTTGGCATTAAACGAACTAAAACAATACCAGAAAGCTGTTAGTTGCTATCAAAAAGCCTTAGAACTGGAACCGCAAAGAGCCGATATTTGGTACCATCAAGGCAAAGCACTGCTAGAAGCGGGCAAGTATGCCGATGCGGCGGCATCTTTAGAACGGGGAGTTAAACTCGAACCATCAAATTATTATGGGTGGTTTAATCTTGGGGTGGCGCTGATGCAGCAAGAACGATATCTCGAAGCTTTAGTTAGTTACGATCGCGCCGTGGAGTTGCAACCAAACAACTATCGAGCTTGGTTTAATCGGGCGATCGTTCAGGATAAACTCCATAAATATCACGATGCGGTTACGTCTTACAACCGAGCAATTAAATTAAATCCAGACGATTATGAGGCCTGGTTTTATAAAGGTTTGGCCCTGAGAAATCATTGGAAAGAAGGAGCGATCGCTTGTTTTGATAAAGCTATTCATTGGAATCCAAATTTGCCGCAAGTTTGGATTAGTCGCGCTCAGACTTTATGCGATTTATTTAAGTACGAAGAAGCTTTAGAATCTTTCAATCAAGCAGTAGCAATTAACGAGAATTTTCCCGAAGGTTGGCTGGGTCGAGGAATTGCCCTGGCGGGAATGGGTAAAGATAAGGAAGCAGTAGTAGCTTATAGTAACGCGATCGCCATTCAAGCAGACTTTTTAGAAGCTTGGATTTTGCGGGGGGAAGCTTTGGAAAGATTGCATCGATACGAAGAAGCTTTAAGCGCTTACGACCGCGTAATCGACTTCGGGAGCGATCGCCAAGGAGTTGCAGTTTCTAAAGTAGCTTTGCAACGGGGACAAGCTTTAGAAAAGTTGGAAAGATATGCCGAGGCGGTGGCGGCTTACGACGGGATTATTAAAAAGCAAGCGGATAATTTTGAGGCTTGGTTAAAGCGAGGGTTGGCTTTAGAAAAAATGAATCTTTATGAGGATGCAATATTTAGTTACGAGCGCGCTATTAATATGTGGCCCGATAATTACGATGCTTGGTCGCAACTGGCTTTTGTTTTTGGAATTTTGGACAGAGACCGCGAGGCGATGGCTGCTTATAATAAGATAATTTCTATTAGGCCCGGAAGCGAACGAGCTTGGTTTAGAAGGGGTGAAATTTTGGCAAAGTTAGGGGAAATTGAGGAAGCATCGAACTCCTTCGGAGTTGCTTTAGAAATTAAGCCCAATTATCCAGAGGCAATTGAGGCTAGAAAAAGATTGTCAAATTAGCGCTCGTTCGTAGTAATCGCTTCAGCGATTTGAATTTTTCTATCGCTAAAGCGATTACTACAAGCAGTAATTATTAATTATTAATTATCCCACTATGAACGACGATCTACTGGAAATTGCCAAAGATAAAATAGCCGATTTCGATATTTCAAAAGTTCCCGGAGTTTGGTCTTATTTAGACAAAAGAAAAATTATTGTTGAGATGCGATCGCGCTTAGAAAATCCCTTTTTAGTCAATCAAGGATACCAACCTTTATGCGGACCGGCGACGGTGATTTTTGAACTGGTTCGCAAGCAACCAGATAGATACGTTGAAATCTGTCGGAGTTTGTATCAAATTGGCGGTTTCCACACTCAATCTGGTAAATGGATTTTTCCCTCTAATAATTTAAGAGAAAGTGGAGGAGAATTGCAGATGCCTCAAGTTGATTGGATGTTATCGGCGACCTTGCGGGAGTGGGAAAATTTATTATTTCCCGTAGCGCCAGATAGCCCCAAACTGATGAGAAATATTAGCGGCATTACTAAAACTTGGGAGATTGTCGGCTGGATGAAAGAGATTTTGGGTTATAAAGAAATCGGCTATAATAATGCTTATTTATTTGGAGACTTTCCTGCTCTGCGGGTAGCTGCTCAAGTGCTGGATGCTGGAGGGGTAGCTTTTGCTTTGGTAACTGCTAAAGGCTTATTGGTTGATAAGTTGCCTTTGGTTCCTTATCCTACTCATTGGATAGCAATTTTAGGGAATATTAAAATAGAAGAAGCTAGGGGCGATCGCCAAACTAGAATTCAATTTGATTGTTATAGTTGGGGTCAAAAATTACGAATTGATGTAGATGCCTGGAGATTTAAAACTTATTTCTGGGAGCTAGTTACCGCCCCATCTAAATTAAAATAATAATAATAATTTAAAGCTTTTTCTCAAAAAAAATTGGTAGTTACTCTTCTGTCGATTTTATGTAATTGCAAAGATGGGATGCACCCGCCATCGCATTAGCGATCTTTGCCTAAGTTCTCTTGCTCGTCCAGAGGTTTTCTCTCTGGATTTTTGGAGCCGTCTTTAACGGTTTTTTTATCCAATAATTCCGTCCCAGACCAAGCCATACTTACAATTAAAGCTTTAGCCATAGCTTTTATTTGCTCTTGCGTATCTGTTTCGAGTTGTCGTTTTTTATTCTTGTTATTGTCGGTCAATTTATGTTCCTCCTTGTAATAGATAATGAAATTTTCCCCTTAAGCGATCGCCTATTACCATAAATTAGCAAATCAGAAACCGATCGCCTCCCCTGTTCTCTTATAACACAGGGTCCGCAGAAATGACAATGGCTAAATCTTATGCGATATTTTAGAAACCCGGTTTCTTAAAGAAACCGGGTTTCTGGCCCCCGAATTTTTATTATTAATTATTAATTATTAATTATTAATTATTAATTACTTAAAGAACCGTATAAAAGTTCTATCAATTCTCGGTCTAAATAAGGCTTCGCCCTGCATCTTGTAGGTTGGGTGGAGCGATAGCGCAACCCAACATCAGAAGCGAACCAGGAGCTAGAAACCGGGTTTCTAATACGTCCCTATTTTCTGATAACAATGCTAATTCGCCCGCCAGAAGGCGCGGTTTTTGGCAAAAACCCGGTTTCTTACATCTCCACGGCGAAGGTATGTTGGGTTGCGCGTTCGCTCCACCCAACCTACTAATGGTATTTTTTATTTTGGCGAAGGTATTGTCAAAGAAACCCGGTTTCTGGCCCCCGAATTTTTATTATTAATTATTAATTATTAATTATTAATTATTAATTACTTAAAGAACCGTATAAAAGTTCTATCAATTCTCGGTCTAAATAAGGCTTAGTTAAATAGCCGTTAGACTTTAACTGTTTGGCTAGCTGCCGATAGCGATCGCTGCTGCGGCTCGTTACCATTATAACAGGTAACTTATCTTTATGAAATTCTTTGCGGCAGCGGCTGAGAAATTCTAAACCGTTCATATTTGGCATTTCGACATCGCAGATAACTGCCCTAATTAAAAAATTTTGTTGAAGTTGTGCCAGTCCTTCCCAACCGTCCGAAGCTTGAATTACATTAAATCCTGCCTTTTGTAAAGTCGTAGATAGAGTTTGCCGAGTAGTTAGGGAATCATCTATTATTAAAACAGTTGGTAAAGCGGCCACGCTCTGCATTTTCCCCTGCATTAAATCTAAGTCCTCCGCAGGCGATCGCTCCCCAGCAAATAGAGCTACTGGCAAGTTTAATTTGCGCGATCGCTCTAATAACTGAATGCCATCTATTACTGGAACCAAACGACCATCTCCTAAAATAGTACAACCAGATAAATAATCCGGTGGCTTTAGACCTCGATCGAAGGGTTTTATCGTCAAACTTTGTTCCATGATTACCCTGTCAATTTTAATCGCAATTGTCTCGCTATCTTGACTAATTAAAACTAACATTACTTTGCTAGAATATTGCCCCAAAGAAGAATGAGATGCAATGGCTTCTTGAAAATCTGCTACCGGAATCAAAGGATAATTATAATTTAATAACATCGACTGAATTAGAGGCACTTTTTTCCCTTGCCAGCTATAAACAGCTTTCCCCTCATCCATTTCTATTTCTTCTGGGTCAATAGATACTATGGCTGCCAAACTATTCATAGAAATAGCAAACAAACTACCTTCTAAATTAAATACCAACAACTTAGTAATAGTTAATTTCCACGGCAACCGCATAGTAAAAACAGTACCTTTACCCAACTCCGAGCTTAGGCTAATAGTACCTTTTAGACTTTCTATTTGACGGCGCACAGCTTCTAAACCCATGCCCCTCCCGGATAAATCGCTTACTTTTTCTTTGGTCGAAAAATCAGGCAAAAACAAAAGTTCGTATAGTTGCTCTGGGGATAACTGGCGCGCTTCTTCTTCAGAAATAATCTTTTTCTTAACAGCTTTTTGGCGGACTTTTTCTAAATTGATACCGCCCCCATTATCCCGCACCTCTATGTAAGTTCGATCGCCCCGATGATAAGCTGCTATTTCTATTTTTCCTTCCTCGGGTTTTTCTGTTATTTTTCTAATCTCTGGCGGCTCAATTCCGTGGTCGAACGCATTGCGGACTAAATGAACTAATGGGTCGTAAAGTTTCTCTAAAATCGCTTTATCCACCAGAGTATTCGTACCGATTAAATCTAACTTAACTGGCTTCCCTTCTCGCACTGATAAATCGCGGACCATCCGAGGAAAGCGATCGAGCAAAGATTCGAGAGAAAGCATTCTAGTTTCAGCGATGTTTTTCTCGACTTTTTGTAAAGTGCGCTGCCTTTTTTTGAGGATGCTATTGCTTTGCTTGTTAAATAATTTGAGGTCGTAAATAGCCTCGCCAATTTGCACTATTTCTTCTATAATAGTCTGCTTCAATTCCTGCCTTTCTTTGCCGCTATTTTCTTGCAGTTTTACCATCAATTGATAAAAGCGATTCCAGCCTTTTTCTACGGTTTCTAGGGAGGTTTGAGATTGCTGGTTTTGCAGGAGCAAACTATTATCTTCGGTGGCAAGTTCTCCCACAAAATTGGTTAGCATTTCCAGGCGATCGAGGTCCACGCGGACTCCCAGGGCGGGGGCGGAAGTCGAGCGAAGGCGTTGCCTTGCGGATGCAACATCGCTCTTTGGCGGATCGGTTTTTTTAGCTTGGGCGGGGGGTTTGTCGGTTTTTTGATGAGACCGAACAGGCGAGACGCCTGTTATACGGGGCTTTTGGGGGGTAGTTAGCTTTAATAAATTCTTGCTGGGCTTGCCGCCTTGGGAGCGATCGCCCCCCAAAACTGCCTCTCGCCCCCCCTGGAGGTCTGCCAGAGCTATTTTACCGACGGTTTTATAATACTTCGGGTTCGCCTCGAAAGCTTTTATCGCGCTTTCAGCGATGGCCGTAAAACCGGACAAATTTAACATACTGCCCAGAGTGGCAAATACCTCTGCTTGAGATTTCAACTCTTCTATAACTTGCCTGGGAGTCATAGACGCACCCTCTAACCCCAACAAATCTTCCCACCGACTCAACCCCGGCGGAATTTCTTCAGCAAAGAGAAACTTAGTCATATCGCCTCCCATAGAGACTTCTGGCAGTTCCGCCGCCTCCTCCAGAGAGTGTCCGAGTTTTGCCTCCACTGCCTGGAAAATCGGTAGAGAAAGAGCGATCGCCTCTTCTTCGTTATATTGACCGGTTTGTATTTGCTGAATTATAGGTTCTCGGAGGCTGTCGAAAGCCTGCAACAGCAAATTTTCTAACTCCATATCTACGAGCAAGTCCTCGCGATAGAGGGCTCTAATGCCGTTTTCTAGGTTATGGGCGATCTTCTGGATGCCCATCAAACCGATGCAAGCGGCACCTCCTTTGATTGAATGGGCCGCCCGCATCAAATCGTGGATTTTTTCTAATTCGCGATCGCTAGAAATCCTCATCAGTCCCCGTTCGAGAACTTCTAACAATTCCGTAGCTTCTTCGACGAAAAATTCGTAGGCGCGATCGGTTGTATCTACTGTCATATCAATTAACAATTAACAATTAATAATTAACAATTTAGTCGGAGGGGTGTCCGTCGTGGATACCCTTGCATTGCTCTTTTCCCTCTCTTCCTTTTGGGATGTGGTTATTTATTGCGACTTGATATTAGTTGTTATAGCAATTTCATTTGAGTTGCATAAAATAGATCGGAAAATAGTTTAAATATCCTTTAAAAACGCTATAGCAATTCTAAACAATTTCTAAAAAATCAAATAATAAAAAGCATGAGAATTCAACGCAGGGTGGGGGCAAAGCATTCGTCCAGGTACACTTATATCAATTAACAATTAATAATTAATAATTAATAATTTGGTTTGTCGGCTGGAACCTTTGGTATTACTTGGATTGCATTTTTTACCTTCTTGTTTTTCCGCGGGAGGCATTTATTGCGACTTGATATTCGTAGGTTGGGTGGAGCGATAGCGCAACCCAACATTAGGAGTGTTCGTTTCCGACAGCTACACCCAACCTACTAGCTTACAAACGTTAGTTCCTGGTAAACACCTTCAGGAATAATTATGTTTCCATATAGAGAGGTGTCGCTGACTATAATCATAATCTTCCTAGCTCCCGCAGATTTTTTAGATCCAGTTCTAAGTCTTCGATATCGTAGTCATAGATGGGGATATCCTTAGACTTAAGTAATTGTCGAAACGAAAATTTTTCCATCTCTGCTAACTTGCTTGCATATCCCAGGGGTAGTTTTCCTGTTTGAAATAGCATGACTGCTATTTGCTGTTTTAGCTCTTTTTCGCTCATTCTAGTCGCGTTTACGATGTCCGAAGGAATAATTACGCTCATATAGTTTTCTCCTTATTGACTATTTTGGTTTGTAGTAATCGCTTTAGCGATTTTAATCGCTGAAGCGATTACTACGAACAATTTTAATCGCTGAAGCGATTACTACGAACAATTTTAATCGCTGAAGCGATTACTACGAACAATTTTAATCGCTGAAGCGATTACTACGAACAATTTTAATCGCTGAAGCGATTACTACGA
>JAXHVR010000058.1:7691-35106 GCA_034189005.1 Cyanobacteriota bacterium
ACAATTTTAATCGCGCTCCCGGATCGCTTCGCACTCCAACTACTCCACCTTAAACTGGGCGACGCTTTTTTGTAGTTCGCCGGCTACTTCTAAGAGGCGGGCGAAAGACTGCGCCACGGTGAGAGATTGACCGGAAGTTTTATCGGCGATCGCTGCTACCTCATGCATCGTATCCGAGAGCTCGCCGGAGGTGTCCGCTTGAGCGATCGCCGACTGAGCGATCTCCTCCACCAACTCGCTAATCTTACCGCTCGCTCGGGCCAACTCCGTTAAAGTCTTGCGGGCCCCCTTAACCAACTCCGTACCCATCAACACCCGTTTCCTCCCTATAATCATTGCTTTCACCACTTCGTTAGTCTCCGCCTGGATATCCTCCACAATTTGCTCGATCTCCCTAGTAGCACTCGCCGACTGTTCCGCCAAAGTTCGCACTTCCCCCGCCACCGTAGCAAACCCTTCGTCATCGCGATCGGCGCGAGTCGCCTCCACCGAAGCATTCAACGCCAAAATATTCGTTTGATTTGCCAAATCGCTAATCAAACTCACCACCCGGGAAATTTTCTTAGAAGCATCCCCCAAATTTTTCACCTTGCGGGCCGCAGCATCCACAGTTTTCTGAATCGCCAAAATCCCGTCAACAGTCTTATTCATCGCCCCATCGCTAGTTTTGAGGATTTTATTAGCCTGCTGGGCTTTAACCTCCGCTTCCCGGGCGTTGTCAGCGACTCCCTGGATGGAATCGACCATCAACTTAATCTGAATTAAAGCACCAGCGATCGCCTCCGCCTGCCGCTGGGCCTCCCCAGACAAAACCTTAATATCCACCTCGCTACCCTCAGCAGTGGCAGTCACCACCCCCGCCGCCGACTGCACTTGCAACACCAACTTTTGCAAATTCTCAATCGTCGCATTAAAAAAGTCCGCCACCGTACCCATAACCCCGTCCGTAACCCTCGCGCGGACCGTCAAATCCCCGCCAAAGGAACCTTCTATCTCCCCCAAAAAGGTATCGATACTACTTTCTAGCAACTCTTTTTGTTGCTGTCGCTCCAGAGAAACCATCTCCGCATCCTGGCGGGCCAATTCTACCTGTTCTAGCAACCAAGCCTGTTCCAGAGCGTAACCGACCTGCTGGGCTACCTGCTTAAACACCTCAACCTCCGACTCCTGCCACTGGCGGATACTGGCGCACTGGTGGGCGCCGAGCAAACCGTATAATTTTCGGTTAACGACGATGGGGACCACCACGTTAGCCTTAACCTGCCATTTTTTCAATTGCTCTTGGTGGCACTCCGTTAAATTAGCCTTAGTAATATCCTCCGCGACTTGCACCCGTCCCAGTCGGTACTTTTCCACATATTCGGCGGGAAAACAAGGCACATCCGTTTCCATATCGACGATCGTCGCCCAACCAGGTTTGACTGCTTCCGAGATAATCTCCCCATCCCAGGTAGTTTCGTCGAAGCGATAAATTACCGCCCGGTCAACTGCCATAAGTTCCAAAGCACCCTCCACGGCGCTGCGGCAAATGCGGTCTGGGTCTAACGATTCCCGAACGCGGGAACTAATAGCGCTGAGTTGTCGCGCTTGCTGGGTGGCGGCCTGTTGTTTTTGTAGCAAAAGTGCTTGGTCGAGGGCGTAACCTATTTGAATGGCTACTTGTTTGGCTAGATCTATTTCCCATTCCTGCCAGCGGCGCGGTTCGGAACATTGATGGGCGATTAATAAGCCTATGAGTTTTTTCTCGGCGATTATCGGCGCTACTAAGCTGGCTTTTACTTGAAAAGGTTCTAGCTGCCCCAGGTGGCACTCACTCAGGTTGGCGCGCGCGATGTCGTCCGTGGCTTTTACTCGCCCCTGGAGATATTGTTTGGCATAATTTTCGGCAAAACAGGGGTCGGTTATCTCTGCCCCAAGGGCTTCGGGAAATCCCGCTGCTACAGATTCTACAGTTACCGTCCCTTGCCAGCGCTCGTCAAATTCATAGACTATTACCCGATCGCTGAGGGTCGCTTCGCGCATCTCCTCCACTGCGGCATTTAAAATATCTTTGGGGTTGAGAGATTCCCGAATGCGAGAGCTAATTTGATTTAAGCGCCTCGCTTGGGCCGTGGCGACCTGGTGTTTTTGCAGCAGGTTTATCCGGTCTAGGGCGAAGCCTATTTGGGTGCCGAGTTGTTTGATGAAGTCGATTTCTGAGTTTTTCCAAGTTCTGAAGTCGGAGCATTGGTGGACGATTAATAGGCCGTAGAGTTGTTTTTCTACTATTATGGGCGCTACTAGGTTTGACTTGACTTCGTAGGGTTCTAGTTGTCCTATGTGGCACTCGGTTAAGCGGGCTTCGTAGATGTTGTTAATGGCGCTGACTCGCCCCCGCAGATAGGGTTTGATGTAGCGATCGGCGAAACAAGGGTCGGCGATCTTTGCTCCCAAGGCCGCTTTCCAACCCCGATCTACGGACTCCGCGATTACGCTTCCCTGCCATTCGGGGTCGAAGGCATAGACCAACACCCGATCTGCGTTTAAAGACTCGCGGCTTTCCTCCACTGCGACGTCGAAAATTTCTTCGGGTTTTAGGTCTTCCCGCAGCATGGCGGTAATTTGGTTTAGCAGTCGCGCTTGTCTGGCGATCGCTTGTTGCTCTTCTAGTATCAAGGTCCGATCGCAAGCATAACCCACTGCCATGGCGACTTGCCGCAGGAGTTTTATTTCTGATTCTTTCCATGACCTCGCGTCGGAGCATTGATGGGCGATTAATAGTCCCATCAGTTTCTTTTCGACTAAAATGGGGGCGATTAGGCTTGCTTTTACTTCAAAGGGTTCGAGTTCTTTGAGGTGGCACTCCGTTAAACCGGCTTTGTAGATGTCGTCAATGGCCCTGAATCTGCCCCTTTCGTATAATACGGCGTAGCGTTCCCTAAAGCAAGGGTCGTCTATTTCGGCTCCCAGAGCCATGGGGAATTGGCGATCGACGGATTCTGCTACTACGGTTACTTTCCACTGGCGGTCGAATTCTGCTACTAACACCCGATCGCTCATGATGGCTTCGCGCGTGGCATCGGCCGCCGCCGCTAAAATATCGTCGCGGTTAACAGCACGGCGCAATTGAGAATAGATGCTCTCCAGCAGTTGCGCTTGTTTGGTAGCGGCTTGTTGTTTTTCTAGCAGCAACGCTCGCTCTAGGACGCAACCCAGTTGGAGGGCGATACCCTCGAACAATTCGATTTCTGCTTCGCTCCAATGTCGGACGCCCCCGCACTGGTGAGCGATGAGGATTGCTAGGTTGCGATCGCTACCTCTTATTGGGGCCATGAGACAGGCTTTGACTTGTAAGGTTTCTAGTAGGTCTAGCTCGGAGTCGGTCGAGTCTCCGTGGTAGATATCGGCGATCGCTTTGGTTCGATCTATGGGGGGAAACAGGCGAGAAACAGGTAACAGGCGAGACGCCTGTTCTACGGGGGAAACAGGTAACAGGCGAGACGCCTGTTCTACGGGCGGGGGAGACTGGCGAGATGCCTTTTCTACGGAGGGCCAGCCCGGTTCTACGGATTCTGCCGCGACCTTGCCCCGACCGTTGCGGTCTAATTGATAGATAATTAGGCGATCGCTTGCCAATATGGAGCGGGTTTCATCCACCGCAACGCTGAAAAGTTCTTCTGCTGTTGAAGCCTTCTGGAGGCGGGCGCTAATTTTGTTTAATTGTTCTGCCTTTTCTGCCGCCGCCCCTTCTTCTTCTATTAATGCTTGGAGGCGATCGCTCCTCGCATCAATACTGGAGCGCAACATCTCCACTTCCGCCGCGATCGCCTGATTTCTTGCTCTCAACCCCCCCTCGGATTCTGGAGTCGAATTATTTTCCCTTTCTAATTCTCTCACCGAGAGCCCCCTCTCCACCGGCACTATCGCCATTGATTCTGCCGTCATTTCTACCGTACCTTCATATTCTCCGTTATAGTTTCCGATTTGTCTTTGGTTATTTTGTCCGTAATTTGTTCCTTTCATTTTTTTTAATAAATTCAGTGTTCGTAGTAATCGCTAAACGCGATTACTCTTGTTCGTAAGTAGTTAAGTATGCGCAAATAGAACAAAATTTTTTCGACGACGGGGCGGACGTTCGGCTCCCAATAATTATTAATTATTAATTATTAATTATTAATTGCTTTAGCGATCGCTTCAAAGTCTAAAACGTGAAAAGTTTCTTCTTTTTTATTGCTCCAACTAGCCTTAATGTACTTTGCTAAAATCGGATTAAAATTTTCAGAAGAACCTCCCTCCTCTATTTCTGCTAGTTCTACCCTTATGAGCCGACCTATATTTTTCACTAAAAAAGCTAATTTTAGCCCCCCCCCTATTTTAACTTGTAAAACATTATATTTTGAACTATAAAAACCAGCTTTTAGCAATGCCTCGTATCCCATGACAGAAACTAAATCTACCAGCCACAAAACCTCCCCTTGCCAGGGAAAACAACCGCAAACTGAGGCGGACATATCTGGGATTGGCACGAGAGTTTTTGGTTCTAGGCTGATAATTTCTGCCAGTTCCTCCGTCGGCAGCATCGCCCCTACATCGTGGGCTATGTAAAAGGTCATAAATTGATTTTTCATTGTTAGTTGTTAGTTGTTAGTTGCTCTTCGCAGCAATCGCTTTAGCGATTTATATAGAGATAAATCGCTAAAGCGATTACTACGAACTAGGCTTTCTTGCATCCAAACACTACTTGCGTTACACTACCCCATACTTAACGATCTGCTAACAACTAACAACGTGCAATTAACTTAGTTAATGCCTCCAGAACCTCCGTAGTATTAATAGGCTTAGTCACATAGGCATTAGCCCCCTGTTTTAGGCCCCAGTTTTTATCTACTTTTCCCGATTTGCTAGAACAAATAACGATAGGAATCTTTGCCGTTTCCTCTTTATTTTTCAATTCTCGACACAAACCAAAACCACTTTGACCGGGCAAAATTACATCCAGTAAAATTGCATCGAAACTTTTCCGGTCTAAAATAGCTTTAGCAGTTTCCGCAGTAGTAACATTTTGCACCTCAAAACCAGATTTACGCAAACAGTCCGTTAAAATGTTTGCTTCCGTCTGACTGTCTTCTACAATTAGCACCCTGAACATTTTTTTCCCTCTGAGCAATTGCAATTTGCCATAATTATAATGAGCAATTCTAAGAAGCCAAACTAGGAACTTTTGTCTGCCGCCGTTGGGAATTAAAAGACTTTTTTTTAGCGGCATCCAGATATTTTACAATAATTTGTAAGACCTGTTGGTCTTCTGGAGGTTTGCCGATAAAATCGGAGGCACCCACTAACTTCGCCCGAGAGCGATCGACCAGGTTATCGCGACTGGTGAGCATAATAACAGGAGTCTTTTTGAAAGCGGGGGCTTTGCGCAAAAACTGACAAACGGTGTAACCGCTGGCATTGGGCATTTCCACATCCAGAAAAATTAAATCTGGTTTGTCTTGGGCCAGTCGGGCCAGTCCTTTCACCGGATCGGCGGTGTGGATGAGTCGATAGCCAACTGGTTCTACAATCTTTCTCAAAGTTTGGGCTACCACGGGGCTGTCGTCGATACAGGCGATTAAACCCCGATCGCTTTTGGGAGTCTGCCCTGCCTCGGACTGCTGTTTGGCTGGGGCTGCTTGTTGTAAAGCTGGGGCCTCTAAGTCGGGCATCGTTTTGAGCCGGACTGCTCCCCGAGAAATTAAAGGCATCAGGCCCTTAGTTACGGCGACGACGGATTTTTGCAAATTCAAAGCTAGATCCCAGAGGTCGTATTCGCCGTTGAGGTATTGCCCGATGCCGGAGTAGGAGTCTGGGGAGATGGGCTTTGTGGAAACTGGTACTAGGGTCGGACTGAGGTTGTCGAAGCCGGCTGCTTGCCATTGGGATAGGAGTTTGGCCGCTTTGCCAGCGATCGGTTCTAGTTCCCGATAGGATAGGCTTAAGCCCAAGGACAGGTCTGACCTCGATGCTTCTTTGGGTTGCAATTTGTAGCTTAAGTCCGGGTAGCGGCTCAGACAAAACAAAATTTCATAGGCCACTCGGCCTATGACTGCTTTGGCTTGGGTAATGCCGATCTGTTTTTTACTGACGGCTTGGTATAGCAGTTGATATTCCCAAGGTTGGTTTGGGGATAGGGGGGCCAGGGGCTTGCCCCCCCAATTGGGGCAATATTGTTCGAGCGCCCTCTGCCAGCGCCACACCCGCTGAAAGTCTGCGGTGCTGTAGAGGAGTCTGCCGTAGAATATGTGCAGTTTTGCTTCTTTGGCATGGCTGTTGAGAATTAGTTCGCCGCTTGTCATTTTTTTGCTGATGCTGTCTAATTCTTTGCTTAAGGTTTCGAGTCTTTCTGTTGGGGTGGTCATTGTTTTTATAGCAATCCTCAGAAATGTTGTTTAAGACAGATTTATTGCTCCCCTTGAGCGCGCGAGCGGGCAACAAAGAACGGACAAAGCTTGAGAGTTTTTATCTAGTGGATGGATTTACGACTGCTCCTAGTGCGGCTACCACCTTATCGGGAAGTCAGGGGCGATCGCTTGTTGTTTCTTTCGTTTTTTTCCATCGCATATCTCAATTTTTTATGGCTCTTTTTCTCTTTTATTATTTTGTTTTATAAGATTGATTTTACCACGGCATCGGCCATTAGGCTTAACTTTTCTTATTTCCTTCTCCTAGACCGTAAAAATACGGAGGGTCGGTCCCAAATTTCTTCTTGTCTAAAATCTAAATTATAAAATCTAAGATGTCCAGCTACTAAAACTGTATAATAGTTAGGGTTTGGAGGAAAAGGAGAAAATAAAATGGTGTTAGATTTACACTGTCATACTACTTATTCTGATGGCACTCTCGCTCCGGGGGAGTTAGTGGAACAAGCTGTTAGTGCGGGAGTGCGATTTTTAGCTATTTCCGACCACGATACGATATCAGGTTGGGATGAGGCGATCGCTACAGCGGCAGATCGGGATATAGAAATAGTACCGGCGATCGAATTGAGTACGGTTCACCGCAACAGATCTTTGCATATACTGGGTTTTTATCCAGAACCGGAAAAGTTGCGGGGTCCTTTGAGCGATCGCATCGAAGGCAGATTTCGGCGGGCGCGATCGATGGTGCAGAAGTTGGCGGAGTTGGGATATGCGATCGAACTGCCTCTACTGGAGAGAGGTTTTTCGCAGTCCGATGGGAAAACTTTTCCGAGAAATGGTATGGCGCCGGGACGACCTCACATAGCGGCTGCTTTAGTAAAGGCCGGTTATGTGAAGTATCCCCAGGAGGCGTTCGATCGCTTCCTCGGAGAAGACAAACCAGCTTATGTCGCTTACGAAAAGTTTTCTATAGAGGAGGGCATCGAGTTATTGCGCCGTTGCGGGGCGGTGCCGGTGTGGGCCCATCCTTGTTTGTTTCGAGGGGGAAAGGTGGAGGAGGTGTTAAGGGAGTTGGTGGATGCGGGGTTGATGGGGTTGGAGGTTTTCCATCCCTGTCATTCAGCGAGGGAGGTGGAACGGTTGAAGGCTTTGTGCGGGGAATATGGGTTGTTGATGACTGGGGGCAGCGATTATCACGGCCCCAAGATAGGGGGGAAGGAGGAGACTTGTCTTAATATGTTGAGGTTGCCCGGGGAGTTGTTGTCTCCTATTAAGGAGGCGGCGGCTGTTTTGGCTCGGGTTTCTGCGGTAGAATAGGAAGAGATTTGGCGACCTTGGCCATTTTTGCTCGTTCCTCGGTAGGCCCACAAGTGCCCATCTAGTGGGGAGCGATTTGCGCGGGTGGGTAGCTGTAGAAATGAAGGGTGGAGAAAAAATGGCTGAAGTGGAGTTTGTGCAAGGGTTTGAGGTTTTTGTGTCGGCGCGGGCGGTCCGCGCATTTTTTCTGGGTATTGCCTGGCAAGGTTTTCAGGAAATATTTTTTGGTGACTCCTTGCGCATTTTTTATTTATATTACGATCGCGAAGGCTATTTAGCCCAGTTTTCTGACTACCTTATTTTAGCATTTTTCAATTGTTAATTGGGAAAATGTTAATTGGGAAAATGTCCTAACCAGATAACAACCCGGAGCGTTCGTAAAGCAACCTGACTAAAGCCAAAACCCGATCGCCATATTGCAGATCCGCCGACCAACGACCGCCCAATTGACTGACTAAAGGAGCCACTCCCCGGGTGACAAAACGAAAGCGAGGATCGACTATTTCCTGCACTATCGGCTCCCTGCTGGCATAAGCTTTTAAATGTTGAATATGAGCTCTTACTCCTATTCTCGCGCTAGAAAAAGATGCCGCGCTGTCCGCGCCACCAACGCTACCTAAACCGCCGAAATTATTCTGATTTCGACCGACATTCCCGCCAAAGCGAAGAAAATTAGTTTCTACGCACATTTGAGCGAAAGCAATATCGTAGTTAACTCCCTCAATACTTCCCTCTTGACGGTACAATTTAGCTATTTCTGGAAAACTAGCTAAAGCGCTAGAATTTTTCTCTCTTAAAAATGCCTCTAATTGCCCTTCGCTGGCGCTGCCATTTGCCATTATTTTGTCAACTTCGCCCCGACAAATCTGGAGGTTAGAACGCAAAACCACTGCGCGATCGGGATTGTACCAGCCGACAGAAATATTAAAATCGCGCAACTCTACTGCTTTAATATAGACAATATTTCTGTATGCCAGCCGGCGCACTTGGGAGAATTTAGAGAGGTCAATTCCTAATAAATCCACTAGATCTATGGGTATGTAGGCATTGCCATTAACTAATAGACCTTGCTCCCCATAAGTCTGACCGTTAATATTAATATTAATGGGCAGATAACTATTAACTGGTGGGGGTGGCGGTGGCGGCGGGAATGGCGGCAGGCTTTCTCCGCGCAGCCAAGCTGTTAGTCCGTTAGCAATTCCGGCGGCTATTTCGTTGCGGCGATTTTGAAGGATAAAGCGATCGTCGGGGTTGGTGAGATAGGCTATCTCCATAAATAAGGAAGGAATTGCGACCCAACGGCAAAATATTAAGCTGCCCAAACCAGTTTCCGTGTCCGGTTTTACTCCGGCATTGGGGAGTTGGGGAACCTCTCGCAGCAGGGATCCGAGTAATAGTTCCGCATCTTGTTTGCGCTTGGAATTTAAGGCTATATAAAAGAGCCTTGCCCCGCGAGTGGAAGGGTTCGGAGAACCGCTGGCTTGAATTTCTACCGCTACGTCGTCGCTGCTTCCTCTGGCATTTATCCAATCTATGGTTTGTATTTGGGAGAGGTAGTCGGGGACTACCGATACCCGCACGCTTCGCGATCGCAACCTAGATGCTACTAAATCCCTAATTTTAATAATTTCGTCCGCTTCGACGACTCCGGCGGCGACTGTCCCCGGATCCCTGACTCCGTTTTCAAAGCCGCCGTGACCGGCTGATAAAAATATTTGTCCCATATTTAGATTTTGAATTATAGATTATAGATTTTAGCTTCAGTTTGAACGGGCAATTAGAAATTATATCCGATGCACGTCAGCTTTGAAGCGAACCAAAAATTTATGGGTTTTTGTTAGTTGTTAGTTGTCAGTTGTTAGTAGTTAGCAGAAAAAGTCGGTTTACGCTCGCGTAAAAGGATGTTGGGTTCCACGCGAGGTCCGCACAACCTACGGGATGCTAATTCAGAAACCCGGTTTTTTGAACAATACCTTCGCCAGTGCATCTTGTAGGTTGGGTGTAGCGTAGCGAAACCCAACATCTTCGTTGGCTTCCACGAAGGTCCGCACAACCTACGGGATGCTAATTAAGAAAGCCGCGCCTTCTGGGCTGCCGAGCGTTACCGCCCCCGGATTTTATCCACCCCGGGAGCGGTAACGAGTGGAAATATAAGTAGGATTAAGAGTATGAGCGCGAGTACGATCGCTACCCAGAAACGGACAATGGTAAGTTAAAATCTAACGAAGCCAGGTTAGCAGAAATAAATGGACTTAATCTTGTGTCACAGAACGGCGGACTTCGATGCCCTGGGGGCGGCGGTGGGACTCACCCGGCTGCATCCAGGAAGCCGGATCCTCATGGCAGGAGGCTGCCATCCCACAGTACGAGAATTTCTCGCCCTCCACCGAGACGAATTTGCCACCATCGAAACTCGCTGCGTGGAACCAACAAAAATTAAAACTATTTATATAGTTGACGTACAAACAAAATCGCGCTTGGGCAAGGCCGCCCAATGGTTAGATTTACCCAACGTTACAGATGTAATAGTCTTCGACCACCACCTGGAAACCAGACAAGATATCCTTGCCACGGCCGCCTATATCGAACCAGTGGGAGCAACTACTACTCTAATAGTAGAAAGGTTGCAGCAACTCGAAGCCAATAAATCCAAACTAATACGTCATGCCCAGACGGAAGACTTCCTCACTCCCGCAGAAGCAACCATCATGGCCCTGGCCATCCACGCCGACACAGGCTCCCTCACCTTCGACCATTCCACCCCCAGAGATGCGAGGGCATTAGCTTGGTTGATGGAACGGGGGGCGAGTATGACAGCGATCGCCGGGTACGCCAAACCTTCCCTCTCCCCGCCATTGCAAAAATTACTCAAAAACGCCCTGGATAAACTGGAGCGAAAAACCGTCAGAACCTACGACATCGTCTGGGTTTTGCTAGAAACGGAGGAAGTCGTAGCCGGCCTCTCGGGCGCGACCTCGCAACTGATGGAGATCGCCGAAGCAGATGCCATCTTGCTAGCAAACTGCGAGATTTCCCAACCAGGAGAAGAAACTCGCCTGACTATAGTGGGGCGATCGGCGATCGAAAAGACCAACCTCAATGGAATTTTCAAACCCTTGGGCGGTGGAGGTCACCCCCGGGCCGCCTCCGTGACGACGAAAACTACCGAACCGCGAACATTACTCGCTGAAGCGATCGCCCGACTCTGCCAGCAGATCCCTCAGCCTCCCACCGCCAGAGAATTAATGTCATCCCCCGTCCGAACCATTCCCCCAGAAACCTCCGTGGGAGAAGCCCATCGGATCTTGCTGCGTTACGGTCATTCCGGTTTGTCCGTAGTGGATGCCGCCGGAGAACTTGTCGGCATCATCTCCCGGCGCGACATCGACATCGCCCTCCACCACGGTTTCAGCCACGCCCCAGTTAAAGGCTACATGACGCCGCAACTCAAAACCATTATCCCAGAAACAACTCTGCCGGAAATCGAAGAATTGATGGTAACTTACGACATCGGGCGGCTGCCGGTCATCGAAAACGGTCGTTTGGCAGGCATCGTCACTCGCACCGACGTTTTGCGAGAATTGCACCAGCAACAGCGCCCCACCCAGAAGCACCAGCACCATCAGGGCTTAACCAGTACCTCTATTCGGCAAACCTTACAACAGCGCCTCGCCCCCCAACTCTGGGAATTGCTCGCAAATATCGCCGAATTGACCGAGGAACGGGGATGGCAGCTTTATCTCATCGGCGGCGGGGTGCGAGACGTGCTTCTGGGGCAAGGCGAGGAAACTTTGATGTTGAGCGATATCGACCTGGTGGTAGATGGTTGTTGGGAGAGTCTGGCAGAGAAAAAGGAGGCAGTTAGCAAGCAGTTAAAATCTTTAAAATCTTCTGGAGACCAAAGCGATCCTCCAGCAGTGGAGTTGGGGAAAGCCGTGCAAAAACTTTATCCAGAAGCTCGCTTGGAGGTTCACGGGCGGTTCCAAACCGCTGCCCTGCTGTGGCATAACGACCCGGTCCGCGATTCTTTGTGGATCGATATTGCCACGGCCCGGACCGAGTTTTATCCTTATCCGGCGGCTAACCCCGTGGTGGAGGCGAGCTCTATTCGCCAGGACTTGTATCGCCGAGATTTTACCATTAACGCTTTGGCGGTGCGGCTGACATCCCCTCGCTGCGGGGAGTTGTTGGACTTTTTTGGCGGTTTGTCGGATTTGAGCCAGCGCCAAATTAGGGTTTTGCACGCTAATAGTTTTATCGAAGATCCCACTCGCATTTATCGGGCGGTTCGCTTTGCGGTGCGTTTGGGTTTCCACCTCGAAGCGCAGACGGAGGGGTATATTCGCTATGCGATTAATAGCGGGGTTTACGAACGTCCTTCGGAAAATCGCCGCGCCCCAGCTTTGGAAACTAGGCTTAAGAGCGAGTTAAAGTATATTCTGGAGGCGGGGTATTGGCAGCCGGCTTTGGAAATGTTGGGAGATTTGGGGGCCTTGCGCTGCATTCATCCGAGTTTGGAGTTGGACCGGCAGTTGTGGTTGCAGGTTCGATCGCTCGATCGCTGCTTGCGCCGTTTCGACTCTCTCCATAACTTGCCCCACTGGCAAATGCGCTTGGAGGTTTTAATTGCTTATTTGGCTCCCGAATTTCGGGGAGTGGTGGCGAACTATCTCCAGTTGCCGGTAGATAGTATGGAACGGTTGGAAAATTTGGAGTCGGCGAAAGGTCGGGTGATAGAGAGTTTGCCTAAAGGCGATCGGCCTTCGCAGCTTGTCTGGTTGTTTCGGGAGTGGGGTTTGGAGATGTTAATTTTAATGGCCGTCCAGTGTCCCCGGTGGGTGCGCCGCCAAATTTGGCAGTATTTGACTAAATGGGCTGACGTTAAGGCTCCTTTGAATGGAAAGGATCTCAAGGGGTTTGGTTATAAACCGGGGCCGATATATCGAGAGATATTGGATGAGTTGTTGGCGGCGACTTTGGATGGGGAAATTAGCGATCGCTCTTCCGCCGAGTCTTTTGTTCTGGAACGCTATCCAATTAACAATTAATAATTAATAATTAATAATTATTGTAGTGCTAAAAATCTAGCGAAGGTTCGTAGTAATCGCTTTAGCGATTCATCTATCTAAATCGCTAAAGCGATTACTACAAAGCACGATTGTAATTATTAATTATCAAGCCCCCATCCCCGAATATCGGCGCAACCCCTTGCGCCACAACCAACGGTTGCAGACAAAAAACAAGACCCACCAACCGAGCATCACCAACAAACCTTGTCCCACATTAACTGGCAAACCTATTAATAAAGAAGTAGGAAAATCAATTAAATAAGGAAAGGGAGTCCAAAGGGCTATTTGTCGAATAGTTTCGGGAAAAACTTCCAGCGGGGCAACCATACCCGAGAGGAAGAGATAAAACAGAAACCACAAAGTCTCGATCGCGTTAGCCCGTTCCGTCCAAAAAGCCAACATGGCAAAGGTATATTGAATCAAAAACCGCAGGGCAAAGGCAAAGATTAGAATAACGAAAAACAGCAACAAATCGCCTATTTTCGGCCACCAGAAAGCCTCTGGATACAGAGCAAAAAACAACAAAATTATCCCCACTACAAAAGGAAATCGTGCCAACCTTTCGGTCAAATGACCGGCAACATGATGCCAAACCGGGTCTATAGGTTGTAACAATTTAGGCGATAAAGTGCCTCGTACAACCTCATTTTCAAAGTCAAAAATAACCCAAACAACGTTAGATTGTCTGACAATGAAACTTACAAAAAAATAGCGAGCAAATTGCAGCGAGTCTAAAGCAAAGTTTCCTTCTTCCGCAGCCTCAACCCAGATTCCCATTAAGATAAATGGCAAGCATCCAGATAAAGCCCAGAGAAATATTTCCGCCCGGTATTCCAGCACAAAAGCGTAATAAGTTGATAGGAATGTTTTGACAATCTTGATAGTTTTTTCCATGGTTAGTAGTAATCGCTTTAGCGATTATAATAGTTCGTAGTAATCGCTTTAGCGATTATAATAGTTCGTAGTAATCGCTTCAGCGATTGTAAAAAAAAAGCTTTTTTTGGCTCGATAAATACATTGCTTACCCCCGTACTTTTGCCTTGATAATTATCTTTCTTAAATCGCTAAAGCGATTACTACGAACCAGCTTTTTTGGCTCGATAAATACATTGCTTACCCCCGTACTTTTGCGTTTATAATTATCTTTCTTAAATCGCTAAAGCGATTACTACGAACCAACCTAAATGTTAATTATTAATTGTCAATTGTCCCGCTGCTAAATACGCGGCCGATGACTTCTTCTATGGGCGGATCGGTGACTGTTAAATCTAATATTTCTAAATCTGCCAAAATGCGCCCGACGGCATCGGTCAATTTTTCTCGCTTGACTAAAAAACGCACCGACTGACCGTCTAAAGATTCCACTTCGCCATAACTCGATAGACGTCGTTTAAATTCCTCCGGGTCTTCTGGTTCGGGATTAATTAATTCTACCTTAACTTCCCGATAGGGGGCGAACCTGTCTAGCAACCCGTCCAAACTGCCATCGTAGATTAATTCGCCTTCGTAAATTAATAAAACTCGCTGGCACAAAGCAGTGATATCTGCCATGTAATGACTGGTCAATAATACCGTCGCGCCATATTTTTGATTGTATTCTTGCAGAAATTGTCTCACAGCGACTTGTGCGTTAATGTCTAGCCCCAGAGTTGGTTCGTCTAAGAATAGCACTTGCGGCCGATGGATCAATGCCGCCATTAACTCCGCTTTCATCCGCTGGCCTAAAGATAGCTTGCGCACCGGTTGTTTTAATTGTTCGCTAAGAGACAGCATCTCCGTTAGTTCTCCCACTCGATGGCGGTACTCTTTGTCCGAGATGCCGTAAACGGCGGCGTTGATTTTTAGGGAGTCTAAAACTGGTAAGTCCCAGATTAACTGTTGTTTTTGCCCCATGACCAGAGTGATATTTTGTAGGAAAGGGGCTTGTCGCTGGAAAGGCACGCGATCGCCCACCGTAACTCTACCCTCAGAGGGATGAATTAAACCGGTCAGCATTTTCAGGGTCGTAGTTTTACCGGCACCGTTGGGCCCGAGGAACCCCACGACTTCCCCAGCGTCAATATTGAAAGTGACGTCCCGAACTGCTTTGACTTGGCGGTAGGTGCGACGGAAGAAGTGGCGCAAGGTTCCTTTGAGTCCCGGTTCTTTGATAGCTACGGGGTAGATTTTGCTGAGATTTTCGACTTGGATAATAGACATAAGCTAAAAGGCCGATCTTTTGACGATAGCGCCACATCCTACCGTTGCCCGTGGCAAAATAGAAGAAGATGTAGCGCTCTAAACAAACTGGAGATATTTTACTATGGTACTGACACCGGATTTTTTAGAACCATTACCTCGTTTGCTGGGAACCTCCGAGTCCGATAACGAAGTATTGACGGTCCAGCAGGCGGCCGATGTTTTCGCAGGAGGAGTTTTCGGTCTTAATGGCGATGATACCATCAGAGGTTCCGCAGCGGCAGATTTAATTCGAGGGGGCAAGGGAAACGAGGATATTTTAGGAGAGGGGGGCGACGATAACTTGTTCGGGGATAAAAACCGAGATTACCTCGACGGCGGTTTTGGTAACGATAATTTACGAGGGGGGAAGGGTGTAGATTTGCTCTTTGGGGGAGAAGGTGCGGATACTCTGATCGGCGAAGTTGATGTCGATATTTATAAGGGAGGCGGGGGCAGCGATACTTTTGTCTTGAGGAGAGACCAGGCCGGTTTGGTACAAGATTTAGGTATTATTACGGTTATTCCCGGGCTGCCGGATGACATCCAACTCCCAGACGCGATCGTTACCGATTTTAACCCTGGGGAAGATTCCCTCTTGCTAACCCAAGGAGTGAGGAAAGCGGACCTAACTTTCGATCCGTTCAATAGTTTTGAGGAGTTCAACGTCAACGCTAACGTTATCCTACCAATCATTCTGGGGGCGGAACCGGATGGATTAGACTTTTTAGCAAAGGCAGGAATTTCGCTGTCCGAGTTAGACCCCGACGGCGACGGCGTGTTGGAGGGAACGGCGATTAAGATTGATGGAGGTCGGTTATTAGGCTATGTCTTGAATACGGCCCCCGATGTTCTCGCCAGTTTGCCCGATGCTAACTTTACTACGGTCGAAGGTATTATTTAGGTAGAACAGTTATCCTGCCTGTTTTGATCCTGAAACCCGGTTTTTCTCAAAAACCGGGTTTCTTAATTTCCGAGGTCCACTGCTTTTTTTCTCGAAGAGGCGATCGCCTCCCGCTTCTTCCCCATGAATTTTAACTCCTAGTTTCTTGCTATATCCTAGCTTCGCGAACTTCCCGCATCCGGTGTTGGTACTGCGATCGCTGTTGCCAGTTCGCTCGCTTCTAAGGCTTTCTGTTCGGCATCTTTGGCAAGTTCGAGAAGTTCTTGCATTTCCCGTTCGTCTAGCGGTCGTTTCATCATTCTTACTCCAATTACAAAAATCGCAATGAACGTCAAAGTTAGATCGATAAAACCCACCAACGAATCAAATAAATTTCTCCTGGAAATGCATATCGGCACCGACTGGCATCAATTTCTGATGACGGCAGTCGCGGATACTATTGCAGGAGAAAAAATTAAAGTTATCAAAGGCGACAAATCTTTTTGTCAGACCTTCCGGTTCAATCAAGAATTAGGAGTTAAACTTTACAAAATGGTATCAGAATTTAACCGAGGCAAGCGAGTAGAATTACCAACAGAAATTGGTGATTTTTCCGAGTCCGAAATCGAGCGAGTTTCTTTTCTAACAAAAGCGTAGAATACTAAAGTTAAGAGAGCGATCGCTTTTCTCTGCTGCATCCGAGGCAGGGCGGATATTCATCTTTTAACCCAGAAGGCGCGGTTTTTCCAAAAAAACGGCTTTCTTAAATTCCCAATTCCCCCGTAGGACAGGCATCTTGCCTGTCCTCTTTTTCATACGCAATTAAAAATAAAAAATCAACTATAGCAAGCCGTAGATCGTTCGTGATATTTTAGAAACCCGGTTTCTCAAAGAAACCGGGTTTCTGGTCCCCACATTTTTCATAATCCCTGCGCGGATTGCTATATTATTATAAATCCTAATCCGCTCTCTCTGGAGACTCCGAATTCGGTGCAAAGGATAATTTAAGATTAATATCAATTGTAAGCGTATTGCTATTTTCAACACCCATGTAAACTATATTAACTAAAGCATCAGTCGGCAAACGACCGTTAAAGTTATATTGCAAAGAAGGCTCGGTTTTATACCCCGCATCCTCCAACCAAGAGAGAACGTTGCGCCAATTGCCCGCAGGTTCGTCAGAGGGCTTACCGACAAGATTCTTAACATATTGATATAAAGTTTTACACACAAAGACTTCAACGCTTTTGGGGCTGAGATTGAGCAGTTCCGCCATTTCTGCGGGGCTATGACCGCAGAGGAGTCCCTGTAGGTAGAGTTTTTCTGTATCTGTAAGTCCCTTGCGGGCCTGGGGTGAGATTTTTCGTTTCGCATCGGCGAGTGCTTTGTAGAGGCGATCTAAGTCGCAGTATCGTGCGGCTTCGGCAAATAGTTGCTTTTTTTTGGGTGGCATGGGAGGGTTTTTTGGTAAATGACTAACGCAATCATAGCTTAAATTAATAGCGTTTGTTAGTAGCGAGTTAGTTATGGCTATTTTAGAATCGGTAAAAAGATACGATCCATTTGTATCTCAGGATATTTGCTCGGGTAAAAACGGGGTAATTATCCTTACTTCGAGCAAATTAGCAACAATAGAGGTGCTTGTAATTTTTGATGGTGAAGTCAATTTTATTAAGGGTTTGGGAGGAATGGCCTGTCTGAATGCCGAACCGAACGATGGGACCATTTTCCTAACAGGGACTAGCGATGAGTTAGTCGGCGGTCCAGGTCCAGAAATTTTAGACGTCCCAACAGCAGGAGCGGACAATTACGACAATATTATTTTATCCCCAGGGCATTTTAGTCATGGATAAGCCATCAAAACAAAAAAATCTAATTATTTCGGGGAGCATGGAAATTTGTGGAAATGGCCTTCGCTCCCTAATTTTGCAGATTGAGGTGTTTCAAACCCCAAGTAAAATAGGCAAATCATACAGATTAGTGGAAATTACAAGTCCTTGTAAGCTCATTACTATCAATATTGGAAATCTAACTATGAACAAGAATAAAGTGTCTGTTTGTGTTATGCTGGGTTCTCTTCTAACTTTATCAGTGAGTTTTCCCGCTTATCCTCAATTATTTAATAACACCGCTCTTAGGTTGCTTCAAGCTGGTTGTTCGGCACACAATACCGAAAGCGAAGCTTACCGGTGTTACGACAGGGGAGTTAAATCAGCGCTGTCAGGAGATAGTCTTCCTGCTATTATGAGAAATATGTGCAACGTTACGTCAGGCAAAGCAGAGCAAGAAGTTTACTGCTATCGAAGGGCAGTTAATACGACTGAAAATCAGAGTTTAAAAAACACCATAATTAATGTATGTGGTAAAAATACCAACTGGGGAAGCGAATTGGCATGTATTGTTGGTGCAGTTGAAGGCGCTCGTTAGTAAAGCGTAGTAGTTAACCTAAAATTGCAAGCTAAAATTTATTCTCAGACAGCGATCGCCCTTTTTCCCCCAAGAGGCGATCGCGCAGCGCCCGAGTATGCAACTGAGCTTTTTTCAGCAGATATTCATCCCTTGCCCAGAAAGCGCAGTTTTTAATAATAAAAACCCGGTTTCTTAATTTTCCGGCTTCCTCCGTTGGCGCGACCGCTCTTATTTTTAAACAGAATAAATTGCCTTTTTAACGCCACTAATTTCTTCGCGAATAGACTCGTTAATTGCATCCACCAAAAACAAGCGATCGTTAATAGATAATTCCCTCATCAGTTTCGCTAACTCTCGCTCCGACTTAGCCATTCCCATCCCTTGAGGCAATTCTCCCTCCTTCAAAGTATCTAGCAAATCCTTACGAAGTGCCTCTAAAAAACCACAGTCGTTGCTAATATCCGATGCCTCATCTTCCTCTGTATCTCCTATTTCCTCCAGACGTTTTTGGTAAGCTTCAATTTGAAGGTCGATCGCTTCAATAATAAATTGCGTTGCTTTATAAGATAGTTTCATTATCAATTTCCTTTGTTTGTTAATCGAACAAATTTTATAGCCAAATAACGGCGACTCGCTTTTCTATAGCTTAGGTTATCTTTTGGAAAGATTTTCCTATTTTTTTAAGGGCTGCTTTATATTCTTCCATCGGGATAGCATAACTCGGAGTCCATAACCAGTGGTTATTGTAATCGTTAACGAGGGTTAGTGCCGAAGGAATTTCAGTACCCCCTTCTAATTTCCACCAATTTTTACCTCCTCTGGGAACTGCAAATGTCGAGATACCCCCTCCCAAACCGCCGTTAACCCAAAATTCCCCGTCCAGTTCGTAAGTGGCAATATCCTTACTCCGAACGTTATCCATACGCGGAGAATTAGCATTCCCCTGTCGATATAAATCGATTGGTGTTGTTGCCATTGAGCATTTAATATAACCGTGCTTTAGACAGCATAGCACGAATTGAAAAAATAACAGCGAATCGCTTTTTTCTCCCCAGAAGTTGTGTTTGTTGGGTTACGCTGTCGCGTGCGCGCTACCTACGTTTTGATTTTTTTGATGAGAGGCGATCGCGCAGCGCCCGAGTATGCAACTGAGCTTTTTTTCAGGTGCATCTCAGGCAGCGCGGATATTCATCGTCCTACCAGAAACCCGGTTTTTTCAAAAAACCGGGTTTCTTAATGCCCGAGATACACCGCTTTTTTTTTCCCCAAGAGGCGATCGCGCAGCGCCCGAGTATACAACTGAGCTTTTTTCAGCTGCATCTCAGGCTGTGCGGATATTCATCGTCGTATCAGAAACCCGGTTTCTTTGGTATTGATGCTTGCGAGAGTTGGTTTTAATAGCAGGGAGATTTGAGATTAGGCCAGAAACCCGGTTTTTATTAAAAACCGGGTTTCTCCATAGATTTATTCCCTCGCCAGAAACCGGGTTTCTCAAAGAAACCCGGTTTCTTAAGTATTTATGCTTGTAGAAGTTGATTTTAATAGCAGGGAGACTTGAGCGGGGCCAGAAACCCGGTTGGGAAAAAACCGGGTTTCTTATGAGATTTATTCGTTTGCAAAAGCGATCGCTACTCTTCGCGCCACTTAAAAATAATGTATTTTTTTTTTTTGCGAAGGTATTGTTTGAAAAACCGGGTTTTTTAATGCCCGAGATACACCGCTTTTTTCTCACAGCAGTAAAGTGCCGATGCCAGGAAGCACCCTACGAAAGGTTTTTTTCGCCCCAAGCAAGAAGCGCCCAGTGCCCGAGCAAAAACCGGGTTTCTTAAACTCCTAAAAAGCGACAGCCTATCCCTTAGCAAATATGCCGCAAAGCTCAACCGCGCAAGCGTCCAGAACGCAGAATGCTAACAATCAACCACAACCCCAAAAAACTAGCCACGGCAAACAAACCGTTACTCAACCAAGACATCTGAGTCGTTTCCGAGCCCACAGCCACAATAGCCGCCCCCACGATCAGAGAACCCACCACAATACTAAAAGAAAGGCGGTTTGCCGAATCGTCCAAACTGCGGCGTAACGGGTCCAGGTCTCGTAAAGTAACATTCCACTTCAAGCTCTCGGAAGTAACTCGATCTAACAACACGTCCAACTGGCGAGGAGATTGCAAAGACAAACTTTTAACATCCAAGGCTGTCCTTAGAAGCATCTGGGCGGGATCGTCTCCTAACAACTGCCGCCTAAATAAGTCCGTCATCAGCGGCTTAATCTCTTCCAAAAGATTGACCTTGGGATAGAAACTGCGAGCCACTCCTTCTAAATTAGCCAAAGTCTTAGAATACAAACCCAAATTGCTCGGCAGTTTAATTCTGTTATTGCGCGCCAGTTGCAACATCTCGTAAAAAACTTCAGAAAAATTGATTTCCGACAAACTGAGATTGTAATACTTGCGCAACATTCGCGAATAATCGTTCTCCACCTTAGCCAAATTCGGCGGTTGAGCCGCTTCCGCCAGTCGCAGAGTAAGTTGGGTACATCTCTGGGCATCGAGATCCACGATCGCCAATAACAACTCGGTCAAATTCTGTTGGGTGCGGGGGTCCAGACGACCTACCATGCCGCAATCTAGCAATGCTATCCGTCCGTCGTCGAGATAGAACAAGTTACCAGGATGGGGATCCGCGTGGAAAAACCCATCTACATAGAACTGCTGAAAGAAAACCCGACATAACAGAGTCGAAATCGCCTTACGTTCTGCTTCTACATCTTGGTTGCGATCGCGACCCTTTACCTCAGCCTTGAGAATTGGCTTGCCATTGAGCCACTCCAATACTAACAGTTTGCTTGTAGTTAGCTCCCAATAAACCTTTGGTATCATTACTCGCTCTGGGTCGAACCACTTGCTGACGGACAAATTCCGTCGCAATTCTTCGCTGTAGTTTGCTTCTTTAGTAAAGTCTAGTTCCGCCCGCAGGGCGCTACCAAATTCTTCCGCTAGGGAAACTATATCGTAGTCTTTGCCAAAATCGGTAATTGAAATTAATTCTCCCAAACTTTTGAGCAGGGCGATGTCTTTCTCTATGGTCCGATCTATGCCCGGGCGTTGCACCTTCAGGGCGACTTCCTCACCGTTTCGTAAAGTTGCCCGATAAGTCATGGCAATGGAACCTGCCGCTACTGCGTTGGTATCGACCGCGCTAAAGATTTCTTCCGGGGGTCGGGGCAGTTGTCGCCTCAGTTCGACTTCTACTTCCGACCAGGGCACGGGTGGCACGTCTTCTTGGAGAGCGGACAGGGTTTCGATGTAGTCTGCCGGTAACAGATCGGGACGGGTACTCAATAATTGGCCAAGTTTGACATAAACTGGGCCTAAATCTATGAGGATATTTCGCAGGACTGCTGGTGGGGGGAGGTCCGGTTCCCCTATTTTGCCTCCGCTGAGGAGGGTTTTCATGTAGCCCCAGCCGTTGCGAAAGACGACTTCGGCTATTTCTCCTTGGCGAGAATTGGTTATTGCGCTTTTCATTCCTTTTATTTCTGGCGATGGTTTGCTTGGGGGCAATGCACCCTCCTACCAGATAGAGTAACGCGATCGCCCGTTTTGGATCTTTCCCCCATTACCCCCTCCCCATGGCCATTTATGTCTAAAATCTAAATGGCCCGTTGGGCGAGAAAAATGGGGCAAGGCAGTTTTTTTATTGGCCTTTGCCCCATTACCCATTACCAAAATGGGTATTTTTCCCGATTTCAAAAAGCAGGGGAATTCAATGGCGACAATGGTGGGGCGCGATCGCCGAGCGCCTTTATTATTTTTGCCGTACTCGCAACCTACGTTATAATTTTCCAGAGCTAAAACTACTCTCTTGCTTTATTTGCGAGGGGTAATATGTAATTAATAATTAATAATTAATAATTAATAATTGTTGGACATTCATCCTCTGAATGCAGAATTACCGTTAATACCCCACCGGTCCGCGACCAAATTTTTGTTTAAATTCCGCGCCGCCGCGACTACTTATGTAATGGAAAAACCTAAAATTATAATCCAAAATTTAATCAAAATTTATGGCAAGAAACCCCGCGTCGCTCTCAAAATGTTTCGCGAAGGTGCTAACAGAGATACTATCTTAAAAACTACGAGCAATATATTAGGAGTTGCCGACGTTTCTCTTAATATTTATCCAGGAGAATTATTCGTGGTGATGGGATTATCTGGTTCTGGAAAGTCAACCCTAGTCCGTTGCATTAACCGACTGCTAGCTCCCACTAGCGGTCATGTTTATATCGACGATGAAGATGTGGCTCATGTCAGCGAAGAGCGGATGCGAGAAATTCGACGGACTAAGGTAGCGATGGTATTTCAACGCTTTGGTTTGTTTCCCCATAAAACTGTTGTCGAAAATGTTGCTTATGGATTAAAAATTAGAGGTTTATCGAAAGGAGAACGTCGGGAAAAAGCTATTAATACTTTAGAAACTGTAGGTTTAAAGGACTGGGCTGATTATTTGCCTTCCTCTCTGAGTGGAGGCATGCAGCAGCGGGTGGGTTTGGCTCGCGCTTTGGCCACTGATGCGGACATTTTGCTGATGGATGAAGCGTTTAGCGCCCTGGATCCTTTAATTCGGCGGGAAATGCAGGATGAGTTGCTGCGACTGCAACAAGAGTTGCATAAAACTATTGTCTTTATCAGTCACGATATCCAAGAGGCGCTAAAGTTGGGCGATCGCGTGGCGGTGATGAAAGACGGTTATATCGTCCAAGTCGGTCGACCGGAAGAGTTGATAACGGAACCAGCAGACGACTACATCCGCGACTTTGTGGCAGATGTGAACCCGGCTAAAGTATTGAAAACTGGGACTGTTGCCCGGGAGAGGGTTTGCTTAATTCTGGGGAAAGACTCCCCCAGAGGAGCGATGGAGATGATGTTAAAACAAAACCTCCGCCAAACGATCGTACTCGATCGCTGGGGCAAACCGACTGGCATTGTCAACCAGCAAACTCTCAGGGCGGCAGTGGAAGCGGGAAACTCAGATATCGCCGAGATTATGGAAACCGATTTTCCCCGAGTTGGAGACTCTGCCACTCTCGAAGAGATTTTCCATCTCTATAGAGAGGATATGCCGGTTGCTGTTGTTAACGATCGAGGTAAATTTATGGGAGCGATCGAATCTTCGGACATCCTGAGTTGTATGGGTAGAGCGGATAACAGGCAAGATGCAGGCGGATAACAGGCAAGATGCCTGTTCTACGTTTCGGATAACAGGCAAGATGCCTGTTCTACTAAATTGGGAAAATGTTAATTATTAATTATTAATTGTTAATTGTTAATTGCTATGGAGATAATTTTAAACCCATTTGAATTTTATACTATTCCGCTAGACGATTGGATTAGCACCTGGATTAAATTTGTCGTCGATAACTTTCGTCCTGTCTTCCAGGCCATTCGCCAACCGGTAAGTTGGTTGTTAGAGGGGATGGGTCAATTGCTCGTTTCCATTCCTCCCTCCATCGCGATAATAATTATCGGTTTAATCGCCTGGCAACTGGCAGGGAGAGGTGTTGCCATTTATAGCATCCTGGCCACGATCGCTATCGGTTTGGTGGGGGCGTGGGAACCGGCGATGCTGTCTCTGTCTCTGGTGCTGACTGCGGTGGTATTTAGCGTTTTAGTTGGCCTTCCTCTGGGGATTGCTTGCGCTAAGAGCGAGCGGGTGGAGCGTTTCATCAATCCCGTGCTGGATATCATGCAGACTATGCCGACTTTTGTCTATCTGGTTCCGGTGGTAATGTTGTTCGGTATTGGCGAGGTTCCAGGAGCGATCGCTACTATCATCTATGCCACTCCTCCTTTGATTCGTCTGACTAATCTGGGCCTGCGGCAAGTGCCATCGGAAGCAGTAGAGGCAGGGAAAGCCTTTGGTTCGACTCCTTTACAATTATTGTGGGAAGTAGAACTGCCTCTGGCCATGCCCGCCATTCTCACTGGGTTAAATCAGACAATATTATTTGCTTTGGGAATGTCGGTAATTGCCGCGATGATAGCAGTGCCGGGCCTGGGATTGATGGTATTGCAAGGCGTGGGTCGCAATGACGTGGGATTGGGAACTGTCGGCGGGTTGGGAATCGTGCTGATAGCGGTGATGCTCGATCGCATTATTCAAGCTGTGGGCAAAGCTAGCGGTAAGGTTTCCTGGAAACAGCGAGGCCCCATCGGTTGGATTGGTTCCTGGTTTTCCCCGAAGAAAGGGGCGGCCATCGCTACTTTAGCGATTTTTTTCGGAATGGGAGCGATCGCTTACCAACAAATGCCTCCACCTCCGACTGGGGCTTACTTTATTAGCGAGGATGCGACTCCAGAAAAAGCTCTACCAGTGAAAGGGCGGAAAGTCCGTCCGGCGATCGGCGTGACAGAGGACTCAATGTTCCTTTCAGAAATCCTTAGTTTGGGCTTAGAAAAGCTAGGCTACCAAGTCGCAAAACCAAAACAATTAGAACCTATAACCGCTTATTTGACCGTCAGTAATGGGGATGCCGATTTCTTTCCCACTGCCTGGGAAAAACAAGAATCAGAACTGTTTGAAAAAAGCGGGGGCGATGAAAAATTAGAAAAGGTAGGCATCCTAGTTAGCAATGGTTTGCAAGGTTATCAAATCGATTTAAAGACCGCCAGAGAATACAATATTAGCAATATCGAGCAATTGACAAATCCAGAAATTGCTAAAATTTTCGATACCGACGGCGACGGTAAGGCGAATTTAATTGGTTGCAATGCTGGGTGGACTTGCCAAGAGGCGATCGAGCATCATGTCGATCTTTACGGCCTTGGCGATACGGTCGAAATCCAACAAGGAAGCTACTCCACCCTAATGGCTGACGGGATTAAACGCTATGGGCAAGGTCAACCAATTCTTTATTATACTTGGGTTCCCCATTGGCTGGCTTCAGTATTAGAAGTTGGTAAAGATGTAGTTTGGTTAGAGGTTCCAGAAGATGCAGAAACTACAGATTTAGAAGGAATAAATCTCGGTTTTCCCAAGGACACCATTCGCGTTCTCGCCTCTCGAAAATTTGCGGAAGCCAATCCCACAGCCCAGAGTTTTTTTGAATTAGTTAAAGTTCCCATTGAAGATATTAATACAGAACAAAAATTGGTTATGCGGGGTGAAGGTAAAATGGAAGATATTCGCCGCCACGCTCTTAATTGGGTCGAAGAAAATCGAGACTTATTTGATGGTTGGTTGAGGGAGGCAATTAGCAATTAATAATTAATATAGCGATTATTGAATTGGTGAGGTACACCCCGAACGATCCCCCCCAGCCCCCCTTAAAAAGGGGGGAGCCGGAGCGACTCAAAGTCCCCCTTAAAAAGGGGGATTTAGGGCGATCGAAAATGTACTTCACCGATTCGACCAATGCTATAATTGCTTGTTATAAGAATTTGAGGAAAATATGATGAAAGCAAAGACAAAAACACTAACAACAGTTTTGAGCGTTCTTTTAATGGGTTTGATGGGATGCAATTCGACATCGGAAACAAACACCCTGGAAATAGTAACTAAACCAGAAGAAGCAAGCCCTCTTCGTTCCGCTCATAGTAGCTGGATAGAGGAGAAATTCCAAACGGAAGTTGTTAATATTGGTTTGGAAAAACTGGGTTATAAAGTTGAAGAACCTAAAGCAATTGAATATCCAGCAATGCTAATTGCCATGGCTAATGGCGATTTAGATTACAGCCCCACCCACGGGGAAAGGGGACACGCTCAATTTTTTGAAGCCGCCGGGGGAGAAGAGAAATTAGCGCGAGTTGGCTATGTAATTCCTAATTTGGTGCAAGGGTATCAAATTGACAAGAAAACGGCGGATAAATACAACATTACTAATGTCGAACAGCTAAAAAATCCCGAAATTGCCAAACTCTTTGATTCCGATGGGGATGGCAAAGCAAATTTAACGGGTTGCAATCCCGGTTGGTCCTGCGAATTAGCGATCGAGCATCATTTAGATAGCTACGAATTGCGAGATACCGTAGAACACGACCGAGGAGAATATACTGCTTTACTGGCAAACACAATTGCTCGTTACCAGCAAGGAGAACCGGTTCTTTATTATGCCTTTCTCCCCCACTGGATAGGTTCGGTTTTAAAACCGGAGGAAGATGTAATTTGGTTAGAAGTTCCCTTTACTTCTTTACCGCCAGAAATGGGAGAGGTAACGACAGAAGATACGACGGTTAATGGGAAAAATTTAGGGTTTCTAACAGACCCCTATCGAGTAGTTGCTAATAAAGAATTTTTAGCAGCAAATCCTATTGCCAAACGTTGGTTTGAGTTGGTACAAATCCCCCATGAAGATGTTAATAAAGAAAGTATGTTAATTAATGAAGGGGAGGATAAAGCGGAGGATATTCGCCGTCATGCCGAAGAGTGGGTCGAGCAAAATCAAGAGAAGTTCGATGGCTGGATAGAAGAAGCAAGAAAAGCTGCGGTTTCTCAGGGTCGTTAATAACAAAAATTAATAAGTAGTCATGCAAAAATATTTACATACAATTATTTATTATCCCCCCGTAGAACAGGCGTCTCGCCTGTTCCCAAGGTCTCGCCTGTTCCAGGCGTCTCGCCTGTTCCAGGCGTCTCGCCTGTTCCCAAGGTCTCGCCTGTTCCCAAGGTCTCGCCTGTTCCCAAGGTCTCGCCTGTTCCAGACGTCGGGAGCATCGGGGGAATGAAGAAAGTCCGCGAATTAGACGCTTTCTGTTAGTGGCTAGTTGTTAGTGGTTAGTCGCCCAACTAACAACTAACCACTAACAACTGACAAAAAGAATTAATTTTTTGGTTCTTTTACAAATATGAGATGCTCCCCAGACATCTCGCCTGTTCCAGATGTCTAATGAATTTTGCACGGATACTTACTTTCCATTTCAAATATCCTGAAAGTAGCGCGAAGATTTGCTAAAATAGTACAAATAAATTCCCAGAAAAAAAGTCATAAAAAACCATGAGAACAATACTCGTATTAGCAGCAGTAACTACCATAATGGCATCACCAGTGCTGGCACAACAAGAACAACAACAATCCTTATTAGTAGTCTATCCCAAAACAGGGGAATACACCACCGCATCCCCTCGCACCTTCATCATCGGCAC
>JAXHVR010000059.1:0-34266 GCA_034189005.1 Cyanobacteriota bacterium
TTTTTATGGAGCCAGGCGGACTTGCCCGCACGCCCGAGTCAGAAGTGGGAGGCCATGGGTTAGAGGCGATCGAGCATTAAAATATAGCAATCTCCATCGCATTCCAGAAACCGGGTTTTTTCAAAAAACCCGGTTTCTTTAAATCTCCGTGTCTCCGTGTCTCCCCCTCTCCGCGTCGCCTCAAAAGCGCATTTTTTGCCCGTGCTGAGTATAGATTGACACCCTACCAGTTGAGAAATCTACTTCACTTCTAAAGTCGCTGAAGCCGATCGCCCGAATTCCTCTGGGGCGTACTGCAACCGCGCCTCGGCACCGGGCCATAAGAAGGTTCCCGGAGTAACAGACCGCACTAAATAATGCATTCGATACGCTCCTGGTTCGAGCCGGTCGGCATAAGCTTCCACCCGATCGCGGTAAATCTGCTGATAGCCTATAGCCCAACTATCCGCCCCCGCTTGCAAGGCGGCATTGGCAGTTTGGAAGCTGCTATCGATCGCCTCAAAACCGGCGGGCAAAGGATCCTTAATCGTCACCCGATCCACCGAGCGATCGCTTACTATCTCCAAACCAATATCGAACACCTGCCCGGCCTCCACGCTCAAAACCTCTTTTGGCTTCGATAAATCGAACCGCTGCAACACTTCATCGCTGCCGACGGGCCGAATTTCCCGGCTTATGCGCAAACCGGCAAAGCGTCCTGGTTGCATCCCCGGCAGCCGGTAGCTGTACTCCACCAAATAATGCAGAGTGCCATCCCCAGACTTATCGAGGATCAGTTCCGACTTGCCCTCGGGCAGCGCATCCATCGCCACGGTAACAGAAGTCTTCGGATTTTCGTAACCCTCAAACCGCCCCGAAATTAATTTCTGCCCTGCCAGACTCGCAGTGGCATTAAAATTCGGCGGCGTCGCTTGGGTCTCGCTGTAGTCCGCCAAAGCGCTCAAAGCTTTCGCGTTATCGTAAGTCGTCTGCCAAGTTCCGTCGCGACGCAAGCTCAACAAACTCTCCAACAAGCGGTCCAGGGTTTCCTGCCCGGCATTGCGATCGACAAACAACCGCAAGGCCTCGGCTTGGGCCGCCGTCTCGGAATTCATCCAGCCCCAACCGCGAGGCAAATTCACCGTAGCATTGCGCCCCGTCTGGTAGATGCTCTCCTGGATGCGATCGAACATCTCTGCGGACTGTTGCTGCCAGTCCGAGAAACTAGATAAATAACGCGCCAGTTCGATGCGGGCTACCAGATCCAGCTTCTCCCGCTGGACGTAAATATCCGCCAGATAGGCATTGCGTCGGTCTCCCAACTCCGCGAGGGCGATCGAAGCATCCAAGCGCATCTGAGCCTTGCACAATTCCGCAGCGCAATATTCGTACTGCCCCGGATCTGCCAAAATGCCAGCCAAATAGCTCTTAACTCGGTCGATCGCCTCTGGTTTCACCATATAGGGGAAAGCCTCGATCGCCACAGCCATGGCCTCCGCCGCGTAAGGCGTCACGAAGGGATCGGAAAACTCCATTCCCGGATAGTAAGCAAAACCGCCATCGGGCCGTTGCAGTTTAGCCAATTTTTCCAAAGCCAAAGCGGCCTGGGTCTTTGGCTCGAAATCCCCGAAAGCTTGACCGTACTTCTCGCCGAGGATTTCTAGATTGGCAGCGATCGCTAACTGACTCGCCGCCGGTTCCAAAAACGGCAACCGGTCTTCGCGAAACACTTCTTTCGCTGGGGCCGCAATCTCCGGTATAAGCGTGCTGGCCATCATAACTTCCAAGCCGCCAACATCCGGCACCACGTTCTGGTTAGTATTAAGAGGAATCTCCAGGCGATCGCCCGTAGTCCCCGATTCCACAACAGTTTCGCTAACAGTCAGCGACTGCACCGGCAAAGATACTTCAAAAGCATCCCCCAGTCCCCTATCCGATTGCGTCACGAAGCGCACCTTACCATCCCCCGGACCCTTGGCCTCCATGGGCAAACGATAAGCCTGGGTACTTTTTTCCTGCTTGGTTTGCAAAGTCTCCGAACTCTTCGGCTTTTTGCTAGCAAACTGGATGCTATCGTCGAGCTCCCCGTTAATAGTCAGATTTGCTTGTTGGTTCGTATTGTTCGTCACCGACAAACCAGCCTCAAAGCGATCGCCCTTCCGAACAAACTGGGGCAACACCGGATTCGACAGCAACGGTTTCGTCGCGACAAAAGTCCCCTCGCCGTTGCCGAAATGCAAATCGCCATCGGTTGCCACCGCCATCACCCGCCAAGTGGTCAGGTCGTCTGGCAGCTTAAAGGTTATCGTTGCCTTACCGTTTCTGTCCGTCGCTACCGCGCCGTTATAATAAGCCCAAGGCTTAAAATCCTCGCGCACCCTGGTACTGGCAGCGCCAGCGGATCGGCCCCCGCCATAGCCCCAACCTTTCGACATTGGGGAAGCCATACTTTCCAACTGCGCCTCGGGGCGGTTATCGCTGAAACGAGTAGAAATAGACTGTTCTGCATACACCGTTTTCACCAAGTCCGGCGGGCGATATCCAGTCAGTTGCAACACGGCATCGTTAACTACCATCACCGCCAACTGTCCGACAGCGGGTCTGCCGTCGCTGTTTTTCAGTTCCAGATCCACCATTTCCACGGCGCCTGGTTCGATTTCTGCGTCCCGGGGAGCGATTTCGACTTTTAAGTATTTATCCCCCAAATCCGTTTGAAAAGGGGCGAAGCCGATACGGGACAAGCTTTCGATGCTGCCCGGTTCCACCTCTTGCAAGGGCGGTCCTTGGCGGACTAAAACCGCTTGTACTGCGGCATTGGGTACCATTTCCGGCGTCACCTCAAACTTTATCTCTGGGGCGCCGCCTTTGACTGTAGTTATCTTTTGATAAAGGGGCTTGTCTCGCACCACCGCAAAATATAGTTGCGCTTCTTCGTAGGGGGATTGGATTAATGCCGTGGCAGTTTCTCCCGCTTTATAGGTATCTTTGTCCAGCTTTACTTCTACGACGTCGCGATCGCGATCGCCCCAATACACCCCACCCGCACCGGTGGCCCAAACTTGGGTATCCGTCGCCGTTGCCTCGTTTTCCGCCCCGACAAAGTTGGCGCGGATGCGATAGCTGCCGGACTCGGGGGGTCTCAGCTTCACGGTTGTCGGTTTGTTCCTCGACTTGGCAGATTTTTCCGCCACCGTCTCATACTCCACCTGGCTTCTCTGGTTGCGACTGCCTTCCTGGACTCGCGTCACGCTGCTGTAGTCCATTTTCTGCAATTCGATCTGGACTCGCTGCCCGGCGATCGCCTTTCCTTCCGCATCGGCGACGATAAATTCTATTGGCAACTCTTTATTTGCTTCCGCCACAAATTTAGTTTTCAAACCAATTAATTTGTCGCTTGGCAAAGCAGTAAAAGTTTGAGAATTTGCCACGGATATATTAGAAACGTCCGTAACTTCTACATCCACTCGATAAGTCATCGGGTAAGGCAAACTTTCCCCAACTTCGACAGTTTGAGCGTTAGTCCCAGCAGCATCCAAAACCGCGTTTGTTTCCAAGACATTATTAGGAATCTGCGGCATTTCTTCCGGCCAAAACCACTGCCGTCCGAAGGAAAACTCGTTCCAATTTTCGGGAGTAAAATTAGTTTGGCTGCGGGTAACGTAATACTTCGCTTTGCCTTCCGCCACTGGCGCGCCAAACAAGTATTTGCTATCCGCATTTGCTTCTACCGTTTCTCCTCCCAAGGCAATATTTTTATTGAGGTTTAAATCTACCTTAAAATTCGGCGGCTTAAACTCGGCAACGCGGAATTGACCGGTTATTTCGAGATCGCTTTCTCCTTTAGCTTTGAGATTGTAATAACCCAAAGGTTGAGTTGGAGAAAGAGGCACTTCTAGGGAAAAAGTACCGTATTCGTTAGTTTGTTGGGTTCCTAAATCTATTTCATTACCGTCCGTGCCTTGCATTGTTACTCGGTAACTTGCATTTTTGCCTTGTTTGAGAGTGCCATTTTCTAAATAATAAACGGCCCCAGTCAACCAGACAACTTCTCCCGGTTGGTAAAGCTCTCTATCGGAGAAGATTACCCCTCGGGATACGGGTTTTCCCTGGTCCCAATTGGCAGAAATACCGTAGCCGTAAGAGCCGCTATAAGAATTGGTACGAGCAAAAGCCCAATCGCTATTTTCTTTGGCAATTACTAACAATTCCGGGCCTTCGTTAAAACGCCGACCATTGTTGCATTTATTGAAGTCATTTTTGCTCAGAGTTAAGAAGCCGTTATTATCGGTTCTACCCGTAGCGCAAGGAGTAGGTTTAGGTCGAGAATTTGCCGATAATAAAGATGGATAAATCTCCACCGATGCCCGCGCTGGAGAACCGTCGTCGAGGTGGTTTACTCTTACCAAACCGGACTCGGGAAACCACTGGGCAAATACTCCTAAATTAGTTAGCTGTACCATGCCGGCGGCCATGGGTTCTTCCCAGTTTGTTATGCCGTTGGCTTCGTAGCTTCTGGTACGAGCTTGGACTCCATAAGCTAACATTCCGGTATTTCCGTTGAGCCTTTCTCTAATAGGAATTGCAATTTTTGTAGGCTTGTTTCTTTCCTCCGATATGGGGAAAGTTTGCCAGGTTTGGGGCTGTCCGAGTAAGTTATAACCTTCTGGGGTTGGATAAGCAGTATCGGTATAGACTAAATCCGTGGGCTGCACCACTTTATAGGCGGCTTTGTAGGCGGAATCTGGCAAATTAATCGAAGCTAGATTTAGTTCTAAATCGAGATTTGAGGGGAAGATATTTAAGCCGGAAGGGCCTTTAATATTTGCGGCTAAATCTCCCGTTTGGTATCGAACTATTTCTGGTTTTCCTAATGTTTGTCCGAATTTATCTTCGAGGTTTTCACCGATGGTTATCGTGTAGTTAGTTTGGGGTTCAAACGCCCAAGGATTGAGGGTGACGATGTTATAATTTTCGTAGGCGATCGCCAATTCTACATCTTCTTTCGGCGCCGGTTCGATGCTAATATTAGCCTTAGCTGAATCTGGCACTATGGGGTTATTAAATTCCAACAAAGAATAACCTTTAGCAAAGCGCCCGTAACCCTCTTCTTCTTTTAGTTCTTTAAATGTTAAAGCGGAATAGGTTTCTACCTCGCTCGCGAAAGGAGTTTGACTGGGTAAATTACCCCGCACGGGACGCAAACCAGAACCAAATTCTAGGCGGTATTTAGTGCCTTTGGCTAAAGCTGTTTGTGGAGTAGCGCTATACCTCCATTGCCGCAAAGATGGGTCGAATCTTTCTCTGGGGCTTTGTTGAGTATTGGCAGTTTCCTCTGCCGGTTCTACCTCAAATCCTACTATTTTTTCCTCGCTTCCTTCTGGAACCAGAGCAACGTTAGCCTCGACCGAATCTAAATCTAATTCCACATTGGAAGTAAATTCTATGGTTGGTTCGACATCGAGATAATTAGCCGGACCGTATTCTTGCTCGGTAACTGGCAAGTTAGTTAATTTAATCGGTTCGGTGTTGAAAGTCCAGGCTAAATTTTCGCTCAATTGGTTATTATTTAAGTCGGATAAACCTTCTTTAATAGTAACTCGAATTCTAGTTGCTTTTGGGAAGGCTTCCGCTGGTTGAAAGCCGACCATTCTCGGAGTTAAAAAGCGAAATTCCCCCTGTAGTTCTGGGAAGATTTCAAACTTGTTCAATTTTTCCCTTTGTTCCCGACTGTCGAGAGCTTCTACTGGGATTAATGGTTCTTTAAACTTAATACGAACTTGGTTTAAAGTTTCTGCTTCTCCTACTGGCGAGATATCTTCGATCCAGTTAGGAAGTTGGGGAGTAATTAAGGGCGCAACTTCTGGCAAGGGTTTGACTTCGGTGGTGCTGGGTTTAAATATTCCACAAGCACCGATACCCACAGCTAGAAGCAGTCCCAAAAAGAAATGTTTCCAATATTTTCGGACCATAGTTGAGTTCGCGTTTAGGGATCTTTTAATCTACGCTGGATGCAGGTTCTTTTCCTGACAAGGTGTAAAAACAGCCCCCCGGTTAGGGAAGGGCACTATAGCAATCCCTTCGGGGATTAAGATACGAGCGTGGACCAGAAACCTGGTTTCTCAAAGAAACCAGGTTTCTAAGTATCGCAAACGATTTAGGATTGCTATATTTCCTATTAAAGCTTATAATTTTCTGTTCGTGTGGTTTTTGTATCTTTTCTTAATAATTGGGTTTTTTAGTAACAAAAAAACCTGGTTTCAGTTAAGTTAATAACCTACATAGCAAGCCTAAATCCTTCGCGATATTTTAGAAACCCGGTTTCTCAAAGAAACCGGGTTTCTGGCCCCCTAATTTATCATAATCCTTGCACGGATTGCTATAGCAATTATTAAAAACTTAATGGAGTAGAAAATAGCTATAACCTAAGATAGAGATAAAAGCATCAATTGATGATAAAATTTGGGTAATAACAGTTTATTGAATCGGCGAAGCAGACCCGGTCGATCCCCCTAAATCCCCCTTGAAAAGGGGGACTTTGAAAAAATATGGCTCCCCCCTTGAAAAGGCTTGCTCGGGGGGATCGCTCGATGTACTTCACCGAGCGCGATAAATGCTATAACAGTTTATTTAATAAGAGGAAAATCATGTTTTTTGACAACTGGACGGACATATTGCAGGTTATCTTATCTGCTGTAGTAGCCTACGCGGCGTTAGTATTATTCTTGCGAGTTTCGGGAAAGCGCACCCTTTCTAAAATGAATGCTTTTGACTTAGTAATTACGGTAGCTTTTGGTTCGTGTTTGGCAAGCACTATTCTTTCTAAAGAAGTAGCTATTATAGAAGGAATAGTAAGCTTTGTCGTGCTTATCGGCTTGCAGTGGCTAGTTGCTTGGTCTTCGTTGCGATCGCCTCTGGTTCGTGGGTTGGTAAAATCGGAGCCAACGCTTCTATTTTATCGAGGCAATTTTCTCGACGATACCATGCGCAAAGAACGAGTGGTTAAAGACGAAGTGCGCGCGGCAATTCGCTCTAGCGGTGCAGCTAGCTTAGAGCAAATAGACTCTGTAGTTTTAGAAACAGATGGCACTTTCAGCGTTATTTCTAGTTCTAAAGAAAATAATATGCCGACAGCTATGGAAGGAGTGTCTCAATATCCGATCGCGTAATTAACTAGAAAGTATTTATTGCACTCGCCCCAGATATTCAGCAAACCGGGTTTTTTGCAAAAACCCGGTTTCTAATCTCGCCCCAAATGGGGCTTTTTTTATATCTAAAATCTAATTTTAAAGCCGCTGCCCGCTATGGGCCGCCGAAAGCGGAAATTACTAAGGGCATTTTTACTAAATTTATATTACTCATTAACGGCGATCGCTTCCCTGCCAAAGTTCTACCTTTATTTGCTTTTTACAATAAAAATAGACCCTAACGCCCCATGACTTCTACTTTTTAGAGGCTGGACAATATGTAGCAATTCAAAAAGAAACAAAAAGCTGGATGTAAAGTTTTGTAAAAAAAACCATTTTTAAGCGTAAAAACACGGCTCCCCCTCCTAATAGATTAAATAGAGGCGCAGGAGAGCAAATCAGTTTTCCGGGCCATCGGACTAAAGCCCAGTTTTCCGTCAGTATTTTTCTGGTGGGACGGGGAATTAAGAAAACAGTCGGCTTGCATAAAAATGCAGGCTTTCCCCAAATAAATAAATAGAGGGGGAGGAAAGCTACCAACTTTCCTACCCCCCGGACGGCAGGGGGGCATTGGCCCCATACCTGCTGGAAATTAAAAGCTAATTACAGGATAATCTACTATGCTAAAAGCAGCAAGTCATAAGCTCCATGGCAGCTTAAGGAGGCAGCTATTTCAAGGCGATCGCCCCCCCATTTTTCCAGGAGAGGGGATGTTGGTCGCGATCGCTCCCGACGTCGAAGCAGTACCAATATTAGAAGTGGGAGCTATTCCCGGGGCAAGGGTGCTAGTTCTAGATCGGCAACGAGATAGCATCGCTCAAATTACGGAGGCTATAGGCCAGAGTCAGATTTCTAGCTTGCATCTGGTTTGTCACGGTGCGCCGGGGAGTCTATCTTTAGGTGGGACGACTCTGAGTCTGGCTAATATCCAACAATATCGGCAGCAACTTCTCGAATGGGGCCTGCCGGAAATTCTGCTCTATGGTTGCAATGTCGCTGCGGAACCTAAATTTTTGCAAGTTCTCCACGAATTAACCGGTGCGAATATTGCGGCATCCACTCATAAAGTAGGTAATGCTGCCAAGGGTGGAAGTTGGGAGTTGGACGCTTTCATAGGGGAAATTAAGAGTTTATTTGCCTTTGCACCTCAAGTCATGCGCAACTATCCAGGGGTTTTCCCTTTCCAACCCGATGTCTTTGACGAGAAAAAACTGCCAGTCCTCGATTTTTCTAAAGCTAACTACCGAGTTAACGAAAACGGCGAAGTAGTTGGGGCAGACATCACCATCAACCGCACCGTCAAGTTCGGACGCGAGTCTTCCGTCAAAGTAAAATTAAGCAATGGCACTGCCAAGGGCGGCAAAGACTTCGATAACAAGACCCACAGCATCGAATTTGCTCCCGGCGAAAAAAGCAAAACCATTACTATTCCCATACGCAACGATAAAATTGTCGAAGGCGACGAAGACCTTACCCTTACTCTAGTTAATCCCAGCGAGGGGACGTTAATCGGTCCCCAGAAGAAAGCTACTCTGAAGATTCTGGATAACGACGTTCCCAAAAACGACGCGGGGGGCGACAAACTGGCAGATGCGAGCAAAATTCGGGTTGGCGCGGACAAAACCTATAGCGACTGGGTAGGTCGGGAAGACGGAGATGACTATTACAAATTCACTCTCGGCGCCCGCAACAAAGTTAATTTTTCCCTGGACGGCATGACTGCCAATGCCAATCTAGAAGTGCTGGATAGCGAAGGCGAGGTCGTTGCCAGTTCAAAAAATACTGGCAACGCTGCGGAGTCTATTAGCAAAACCTTAAAAGGCGGCACTTATAATCTTCGGGTTTCCTCCGTCGGCAACAACAGCACTCTCTACGACCTCAATATGGAGACCAAACCGCTGCTGGATGGAATCTCTACCACTGGAGCGAAAGCGGCGTTTTTCACCACTGGGCCGACTCCCGGCGGTGGAATTTTCACTCCCGACGACGCCCAGTCCGGTTCTCTCATAGGCATGGATGCTTTCCGGGCAGACCCGCGTTATGCCAACATTGACGGCCGGGGTTTTGCTACGGTAATTTTGGATACGGGCATCGATGCAGACCATCCTTTCTTTGGCGATCGCGTCGTTCATACTTATGATTTTGGCGAGGGGGATGCGGATGCGAAGGACCAGAACGGACATGGTTCCAATATTTCCAGTATCGTCGCTTCCTCCGACGGCACCCATACGGGGATGGCGCCGGGGGCAAACATCATTCATCTGAAGGTTTTTGGCGATGATGGTTCGGCAGATGCGGCGGAACTCGAACAGGCGTTCCAGTGGACCATCGACAATGCGGAAAAATATAACATTGCCAGCCTCAATATGTCCCTGTCGGACGGCGTTAACTACACGGAGTCGAAGCAGCTTTATGGTTTTGGGGACGAACTGGAGGCTTTGGCGAAGAAGAATATTATTGTCAGTTCTTCTTCTGGTAACAAGTTTCGCTCCCACAATAGCAAGCCTGGCGTCAGCTATCCTTCGGCAGACCCGAACTCTCTCTCTATTGGGGCGGTTTACGATTCCAATGTTGGGGGCAAGGCTTATGACGATGGTGGCTTGGCTAATTCTACGGATGAGGACTACATTACTCCTTTCTCCCAGCGGCACAAGGATTTGACTACGGTTTTTGCTCCTGGGGCAGTAATTACCGGTGCGGACCAGAACGGGGGTACTACTTCTTTGCAGGGTACCAGTCAGGCAACGGCCCATATTTCGGGTATTGCGGTGTTGGCGCAACAGTTGGCAGAAGAAAAACTGGGTCGCCGTTTGACTCCTACGGAGTTCGCGAAGCTAGTGCGCGATACTGGCGTCACTATTAACGATGGGGACGATGAGGACGATAACGTTACTAATACCGGACTGGACTACCAGCGGGTTAATATGGTGGCCCTGGCGGATGCGATCGATAACAACGCGCCACAATATACTGGGACTCACCTGTACACTCAAGGAGTTAACTGGACTGGGAATCCTGCATTGCGTAACACTTTGAAGTTTACCTTTGATGAGGATACCTTCACCGACCCCGATCCGGGTGATGTCTTGACTTATAAAGCCGAGTCGTTGCAGGGCGGTAGTAACGGTGCGCCCACACCTTTAGTGAACACAATTGAATTCAACCCCAATACTCGTACCTTTACTATTGACCCTTCACTCACTGGGGATAACTGGATTAAGGTTACGGCAACTGACAGGTTTGGGGCCACTGTTAGCGGTAAGTTCCATATCTACCGCAACCACAACGGCATCGGCATCGACAACTACATCGAAGGGGGCACCGCTTTCTTCGACGCCAACAAAAACGGCATACTCGATGCCGACGAACCATCGGACACCACCAACAACAAAGGGGAATTTGAACTCGACATCGACTACGAAATCTTCGACACCAACCAAAACGGCAAATTCGATCCCGCCGAAGGTCGCATCGTCGTCACGGGCGGCACCGACACCGCCACCGGTTTGCCGCTGGAAACTCCCATCTCCGCCACCCCAGATTCCACCGTCGTCACCATGTTAACCAGCGTGGCAGCGGACTTAGTGGAAGGAGGACTCACCGTGCAACAGGCGCAAAACCGAGTCAAAAACGCCTTTTCCCTGCCATCCGCAGTTGACCTCGCCACCTTCGACCCCGTTGCCGCCACCGAGGCCAACGAACCAGGGGGGGCCGAAGTCTTCGGCAGCATGATTCAAGTGCAAAACACCGTCACCCAAATCGCTCACTTGCTCGATGGCGCCTCCACCGCCGACATCGACGAACTGACTGGGGCCGCTGTAACAGCCATTGCCAACAAAGTAAAAAATGGCAAGCTGAACTTAGAAGCCCCCAAACCTATAGAGGGGCTAATTAAGAATGCCGCCAAAGCAGCCAAAGCGATCGACCCCAACATTAAGGTTGGTTTAGTCTCCTCCCTGGCCGAAGAAGCGGCCAAAGTAGTAGCCGAAAGCAACGATCGCATCGACAAAGCAGCATCCAGCAACACCGGTGCCGACATCAGCAAAGAAGTAGCCAAAGTCCAAGTCATCACCATGGGCGAAACCAGCGACGACCTCCTGGAAGTAACCGCCGGCACCAAAGATATAAAACAGGTTGTCGCCGAAAATACTGGTTCTACTTTAGACGACCAGATTAAATCCGGTGTAGGGGAGGATATCGAAGTCAAGCCCGGGGAAGAGATAAAAGGCACTCGCCGCCGGGACGTTTTGACCGGAGGCGACGGGGACGATACCATTACAGGTTTCCAAAGTCGGGATATTTTAACCGGAGGCGGGGGCAGCGATCGCTTCATTTACGACAGTTTATTAGATGCAGGCGATCGGATAACCGACTTCGAGCCCGGCAGCGACGAAATAATCTTCACGGAACTATTTAATCGCTTGGGTTACGAAGGAAACAACCCCATCGCCGACGACTACATGGCTTTCGCCTCCCGGGGTGGAACCACCATTATTACCATCGACCCAGACGGTCCCGACGGTCGCGATCGCTTCCGTTCCTTTATCGCCGTGGAAGACATCTCCAAACAGGCCTTGAACGACCCGAGCAATTTCGGATTTTAAGAGTTAGTAGTAATCGCTTCAGCGATTTGCTCGTAGTAATCGCTTCAGCGATTTTTACCAAACTTGTTTTATATCGCTTTAGCGATTACTACTAACATCGCTAAAGCGATTACTACGAACTATTCCCCTCTTTCTCCCCCCGATTCTGCGGGGGACAGGGGGGGATCCACACAATTATTCAGGAAAAAAAACAATGACTAACAAATTGCAAAAACTCGGAATTTTCGCAACTGGTTTAGCCCTAAGTTGCGGCGTAATTAATGTTAATAAAGCAGGAGCATCCGGCTTCCATTCGGACGTTATTGATTCCACAACCACCTACGATTTCGATGTCGATATTTACTCCGGTCCTTTAGTTGACAAAACCTTCGACGGTTTCTTCAGTTATAAAGACTCCAACGTTACCGGAGTAGGCGAAGAATATGTGGAACTAGAAGACTTTGAATTTGACTTGTTCGGAACCAAATACACCTCAGAAACCCACAGCGATTTAGCAGCAGAAGTCCTATTATTTGACGGGGAATTATTGGGGTTAGATCTAGTCAACGATACCTTCGCTTTTAACCCCGGTTTTTTTGAATTAGAAGAGTCCTTTTTCTCCTACAATCTCGGTCAATTAGAAGGATCGGGAGACTTTAATTATTCTCTACGTCACCCCGGTCAAGGTGATGGCGATGACAACCATGAGTCAACTCCAGAGCCTAATACTATTATTGGGTTAAGCGTGTTAGGCGGCAGTTTTTTGTTAAAAAAGGTTAAATCGAAGAAGTAAAATATCCCCGTAGAACAGGCACTCTTAGATAACTTGCCTGTTCCTTTCCACAAAAAGGCAATCTCAAATAAACTTGCAATTTCTACCATTAGGATAGAAAAATGAAAAAAATGTTGGTAAAAATAGCAGCTTTTGCTACCAGTTCGGTCCTGAGTTTGGGATTGGCAAATTTGGCTAATGCTGCTATTATGAAATACGATTTTGATTATAGATTAGACAGCGGCGAAATAGGGAGCAGTTTTTTTAACTATGACGATACTTCTGGGGTAGTTGATGAAGAATGGATGCGGTATGAAATTACGGATGGTTCTTTTTTAGATTGGGACATTTTTGGAGAAGATTTTTGGTTCTGGGAAGCTAACCAAGACGGAGTTAATGGAGTTTCCGCAGGAGAAGCGATCGCTTTTTCTAATTCTTATTGGGAGGCGGAGGATGTCTTGCAAGTTGTTATTGCCGGAGTTGACGCTCAAAATGTCGGTTGGTCTGGAGAAATGCTCCGTTACGAGTTGCGAGAAATGTCTGAAAAAGAGGTTAAAAAAAGAGTACCAGAACCGGGAACTTTAATTGGTTTGTTGTCCGTTCCTTTCTGTGGATGGTTGCTGAAGAAGAAGTAGGGGTTTCTGTAGCGCCATAAAGGCTAAAAGTGTGGGTAAGCTTCGTAGGCTAGCTTGTAGTAATCGCTTTAGCGATTTATCTATATCAATCGCTAAAGCGATTACTACGAACGCAAGGGTTTTTGCGAAACAATGATAATTCGCACGGCAGAAACCGGGTTTTTTAAAAAAACCCGGTTTCTTAAATCCTCATGCAGATAAGATATTTTATTTTTGGCGAAGGTATTGTTCAAAAAACCCTGTTTCTCATATAACCTACACCTCGGATGTTGGGTTGCGCGGGGCGCTCCACCCAACCTACACCGGGGTTGTTAATTGGGAAAATGTTAATTGTTAATTGTTAATTGATATAATCGCATCGCTCCCGCAAGGGACACTCGCCGCAACCGGGATTTTTCGCCGTACAGACAGCCGCCCCAAAATCCAATAAAGTCAAATTCCACTTGCTAACATCCCTATTGGGTGCCACTCCATCCGCCGCGCCCCAGAGCAACTTACAGCGAGACTTCACCCGATCGCCCTCTAAGCCAAAAAATCGCTCTAAAATCCGCGCTACGTTAGTATCCAATATCGCCGCGCGCTGGGAGTAAGCGTTGGCGAGGATGCAGCGGGCGGTATATTTACCCACTCCCGGCAGTTTCAGCAGTTCGGCTTCCGTTGCTGGAACCTTCCCGCCGAATTCCTCGCAAATAATACCCGCCGACTCCACCATTCGCTCCGCCCGAAACCGCAAACCTAAAGGTTGCAACAGGCGATCGACCTTTGCCACTGGTGCGGCTGCCAGGGCATCCACCGTAGGATATTGTTTGAGAAACTTTTCGTAAACCGGAGCAACCGTGACGGCACCGGTTTTTTGTAACAAAAATTCCGCGACGAAGATGGCGTAAGCGTCTGTAGTGCGCCGCCATTGGAAGTCGCGCAGGTTTTCGCGGCCCCAGTAGCCGAGTTGGCGGCGAAACCATCGGACTTTTGCTGCGGATAGATTTTCCATAAATTCCTCCTGGGGGATCTTAATATCAAGTCATAATTAATAACCATAATATTTTTGAGAGAGTGTGGGGAGCGTGGGAAGGGTGCGGAGCGTGGGGAGCGTTTACGTTCGACCCAACCTACAATTTCATCGCTAAAGCGATTACTACAAACAAGCTTGTCTCGCCTGTTCCAGATGTCCAATTAATTTTGCGCGGGTACTTATGTTCGACCCAACCTACAATTTCATCGCTAAAGCGATTACTACAAACAAGCTTGTCTCCCACCACTATAAAATTATGGCATAAGAATTAACTTAACTAATTAAGTCAGGATTTTCGTTTCGATGGCCTTTAACCCCGGGTAAAAGAGAAGATAGCTTGCTGGTAACATACTCATAGCCCAATAATATCGCCCGATAATGACTCAAACCACGGATTTCCTAAGCAAGCTGAACCCCTCCCAAAAACAAGCAGTCCAGCACTTTTGCGGGCCCATGCTGGTAGTAGCCGGTGCCGGTTCCGGTAAAACCAGGGCCCTTACCCACCGAGTGGCCTATTTAATTCGCCATCATCGCGTCCATCCCGAGAACGTTCTGGCGGTGACTTTCACCAATAAGGCGGCCCGGGAGATGAAAGACCGCATCGAGAAACTCTTTGCCGAACAGAGGGCCCGGGCAGAATATGGCAAACCCCTTTCCGCCCTGATGCCCCACGAACAAACAAAACTGCGATCGCAAGTTTACAAAAGCGTCACCAAGCACTTATCCGTCGGAACTTTCCATAGTTTGTGCGGTCGTATTTTGCGCTTTGATATTAATAAATACCAGGACGAGAACGGTCGTAAATGGGAAAAAAACTTTACTATTTACGACGAGTCCGACGCGCAAAATTTAGTCAAACAAATTACGACCAAACAGCTAAACTTAGACGACAAAAAATTTGAACCGCGCAAAGTTCGCTACGCTATTAGCAATGCTAAAAATAAAGGATTATCCCCCAGAGAATTGCTCCTAGAGGAACCGGATTATCGCGGGCGAGTAATTTCCGAAGTTTACAGCGTTTATCAAGATTCTTTAGCTGCCAACAATGGCTTAGATTTTGACGATTTAATTAGGATTCCCGTAGAACTGTTTCGGCAAAACGAACAAGTATTAGCTTACTGGCACAAAAAGTTTGCTCATATATTAGTCGATGAATATCAAGACACCAACCGCACTCAATACGATTTTATTCGCTTATTAGTTACTAACGGAGAAGAAGCAAAAGCTTTTAATCAATTGCCCAATAGCTGGCAAAATCGCTCTATTTTTGTCGTAGGAGATGTAGATCAATCAATTTATTCTTTTCGCCAGGCAGATTACACAATTCTCCTAGATTTTCAAAAAGATTTTGGCGACGGTTTGCCAGACGAAGATACGCGGACCATGGTGAAATTAGAAGAAAATTATCGCTCCAGAGAAAACATTCTCGAAGTAGCAAATCGCTTAATCGAAAACAACACCCAGCGCATCGAGAAAATATTGAGGGCGACCCGAGGTTGGGGAGAAGATATTTATTGCTATCGAGGGGATAACGAATTAGACGAAGCAGATTTTGTACTAAATCGCATCGAGCATATTAAAGGAGAAAACCCCGAGTTAGACTGGGGCAGTTTTGCCATTCTTTACCGAACTAACGCTCAGTCGCGGCCTTTTGAAGAAGCGTTTATTAGAACTGACGTAAAATATACGATCGTGGGCGGTTTGAGATTTTACGATCGCAAAGAAGTAAAGGATGCTTTGGCATATTTACGCGCCATTGCCAACCCCGCCGATACTGTTAGCTTGCTCAGGATTATTAATACTCCCAAACGCAGCATCGGTAAAACAACTGTTAATAATTTAATGAACGCTTCGCAACAGTTAGGAATGCCTCTGTGGGAGATTCTTAGCGATGAAACTTCTGTTAATACTATTGCCGGACGTTCTAGCAAATCTGTTAATAAATTTGCTGCCATAATTCGCCGCTGGCAGGAACAGTTGGAAAATTTAAGTGCTGTGGAAATTGTCGATGGGGTTTTAAAGGATTCTGGTTATATCGACGACCTGATGGAACAGGGAAACCAGGAAGCAGATAATCGCCTGGCAAACCTCCAGGAATTATGCAATGCTGTGGAGCAATTTCAAGAAGAAAATGAGGATAAAAGTTTAGAGGGATTTTTAGCCAATGCGGCTTTGGCTTCGGACCTGGATAACCTCAAGGAAGGACAAGAAGCGGTATCTTTAATGACCTTGCATTCTGCGAAAGGTTTGGAATTTCCTATAGTTTTTATCGTTGGTTTAGAAGAGGGTTTGTTTCCTAATTTTCGCTCCTTGGACGACCCGCTATCTTTAGAAGAAGAACGGCGACTTTTTTATGTAGGAATTACCAGGGCGCAGGAACAATTATTTATTTCTCATGCCAGCCAAAGGCGACAATATTGGGGTTCCCGAGAGGCGACTGTTCCCTCGCAGTTTTTGGCAGAGTTACCAGAGGATTTAGTAAGTACCAACGTGCAGCGAGTTTATGGGGCGCGCAGTAAAAGGAAACAACAATCTGGGGGTAATAAATCTGCTAATAAAGGGAATAATGGGGCGGCAACTGAAGACTGGAAAAAAGGCGATCGGGTTCGCCACGATAATTTTGGTCTGGGGGAAGTTACTTATGTCTTTAGCAGCGAAACTAAAACAAGTATAGCGGTGAAATTTGGTAAGGGTCAAAAAATCCTAGACCCGACCACTGCACCCCTGGAGAAGTTGCAAAAGTAGCGGCGGGGCTAGCAATTGGGAGGGCGTCAGCTTTGAAGTAGTCAGTAGGGTGCGCATTGCGCACCAAAAGAGTTGGCGTTGCGCTACAAAGTTTAGTAGTAGTAGTAGTAGCACTGCACAGCTAAAATGGTGAGTAAAGCAAAAGTTCGTAGTAATCGCAAAGCACGATTCATCAATATAAATCGTGCTTTGCGATTACTACAAGCTAGCCTACGAAGTTTACCCACTACAAGTAGTAGCATTGCGGACTAAAAGAGTTTAGTTGCGCTACAAAGTTTGGTGGCGGTGCGCGGTGCGCACCAAGCCATTTCGGACGAATTACGATAAAAAACCAATACCCAAAGAAGCAGATGACAAATATTTGTTAGAACTTTGATAACTTGCAAAACAAGCTAGAGAAATGTGCGAAGGGATAACCGCCCATGCTAAAAAATGGCGGTTAAGAGCAGAGGCAAAGGGTGAGAAAGCAGAACGGCAAAAATAAAGATTACGAATGGTTTTTCAATGGGAAAAAACCCGCTGGTAGTAATCGCTTTAGCGATAAAAATATTAGGTGCGCGTTGCGCGCTTTCTCGCTCTTGGATGGGAATACGATCGAGAGCGTTTTCAGCATTTTCGCAGATATGGAAATCTTTTGGAATATAATAGACTTTAAATCCCAGTATTTTGGCTATTTCAGTTGCTTGGCGATTTTCTTTAGCGCTTGGTGAAATAGGAGGTTTAGTCGAATCTTCAGTTAAGGCGGGAAATCTTTATTCAAGACCAGATAGGCGCTCAGGAACTTGCTTTTGAAAAAGGGGAAGCAAAAGGGAAATTAAAGTTACTAATGCTTCAATTATCGAGTCGTTTTGGAGCGGTCGCCCCCGAAATTGAAAACCGCATCGCTCAATTATCCGCAGAGGAATTACAAAATCTGGCTGTGGCAGCATTTAACTTTAACAGCATCCAAGATTTAGTTGCTCGGTTGGATAATTTAACCTAAAATTGAGCAACCGACGACGACGACGACGATGGGTTAAATTGTAAGGTGCGCCGCAGCGCACCCTACTAGCGCCAGAACGCTTAAAATTGTGGGTAAAGCAAAAGTTCGTTCGTAGTAATCGCTTTAGCGATTGATATCTATGAATCGCTAAAGCGATTACTACAAGCTAGCCTACGAAATTTACCCACAATTTTAGCCTAGATGCAGTACTACTAGCGCTGCACAGTTAAAACTGTGGGTAACAACTGACACACCAGACACACCAGACACACCAGACACGGAGAGGGGGAGTCACCGACCGCTCCCGAGTGCGTCTGCCCACAATTTTAGCTGTGTTGCCCTACTACTCCAGCTAACTCTAACACTTGAGTTTCTTCTCTGGGACATTGAGAACTCGTACTTAGAAAGAAGCCTAGTTTATTGTTGTTGGAGTTTTTTCAATTTGCTCTGGTACAAAGAAAAATTTGGGTACAGTTCGATCGCTACGCGACAAGCAGCGATCGCTTCGATCTTCTTCTAAACCTAAGCATACTACAACTTAATTTTAGATTTTAGATTGTTAAAAACGGAATTACTCGATGCTAAAATATAGCAAGCCGTAGATCGTTCGCGTTTAGAAACCCGGTTTCTTTGAGAAACCGGGTTTCTGGCCCCCTAATTTTTCATAATCCCTGCGCGGATTGCTATAACACCGAAGTTATTCTAACTCAACCACCATGGAAATTCCCCCTAACCATACTTCTCTGGCGGCGACCCTGCGCCACCGACGAGAAAAACTCGATCGCTTAATCAATTTTCCCGCCGTCCTTTGGTCTGGAGGTCGCTCTTCGCGCAACTTCCCCGCCAATACTTTCCCCTATCGCCCCAGCAGTCACTTTCTCTATTTTGCCGGACTGCCGCTGGAGGATGTCGCCATTCGTTTGGAAGGAGGAAAATTAGAATTATTTATGGATAACCCGCCCCCCGGCAGCGCCCTCTGGCATGGAGAAATGCCGACGCGCGATCGCCTAGCAGAAATTATCGGTGCCGATGCCGCTTTCCCCCTAGAACAATTATCATCTCGCGCCGCCAATAGCGCCACTATTTCCGTACAACATCCACCGACTCAAACCGCACAATCAAATATTCTCAACCGTCAGGTTTTTCCTGCTAACAAACCTGCCGGAATTGACGTACAATTAACTAAAGCAATTATCGCCTTAAGACTCTCCCACGACGAAGCAGCTATTTCAGAATTGCGACGAGCGGCAAACGTCACTGTAAAAGCTCATAAAGCCGGCATGGCAGCGACAATTAATGCCAAATTTGAAGCGGAAGTTAGGGCGGCAATGGAAGCTGTAATTATCTCGGAAAATATGAGTTGTTCTTACTCCAGTATCGTCACCGTACATGGAGAAGTTTTGCATAACGAGCAATATCATCACCCCCTAAAAAAAGGAGATTTATTATTAGCCGATGTCGGGGCGGAAACGAGTTTTGGTTGGGCGGGAGATGTCACTCGCACTTGGCCGGTTTCGGGGAAATTTTCTCCTACTCAGCGAGCAATTTACGATCTAGTTTTAGCCGCCCATGATGCTTGCATTGCTAAGATAAAACCGGGGGTAGAATATAAGCATATTCATTTATTGGGATGTAAAGTAATAGCTGAAGGTTTGGTTCATTTGGGAATATTAAAAGGAAAGGCTGAGGACTTAGTAGAAACGGACGCTCATGCTTTATTTTTCCCTCACGGTATCGGTCATTTGTTGGGGTTAGACGTACACGATATGGAGGATTTAGGAGATTTGGCTGGATATGAAGAAGGGCGATCGCGCAGCAGTCGTTTCGGCTTGGGTTTTTTGCGTTTAAATCGTCCTTTGCAACAAGGAATGTTGGTGACAATCGAACCGGGATTTTATCAAGTTCCAGGTATTTTGAACGACCCCGATTTCCGCTCTAAATATGACGGTGTAGTCGATTGGGATGAGTTGGAAAAGTTTGCTGACGTGCGGGGTATTAGGATCGAAGATGATGTTTTGGTGACAGACAATGGGGCGGACATTTTGACAGTAGAATTGCCTACTAAAGCAGATGCGGTTGAGGGGTTAATTATTAATTAATAATTAATAATTAATAATTAATAATTACAACGTTTAAGAAAGACAAGGGCTGGGCAAAGCATTCGGACATGAATCTTTGTGTTTCTTTATGTAATTTACCGCCCGAATGCTTTGCCCCTACATATCTATTTTTTGCATCAATCCTGCACTGGTTGCTATATGAAATGCACCGATGCTTCATTAATTTTGCAGCCTTCATTCTTAACGGCTTCACAATATTATTCAAAAATAGCACCGCGATCGATTAAGTCTAACTTCATCCTATCGTCTATTCCTATATTCTTACCAAATAAAGCATTTTCTAGTTCGGTATCAATTAAGTTAACTTCGTTTAATTCGGCCTCTAACAAACGAGCATTTTTCATATTAGCATCCAGCAAATTAGTTTTAAATAAAACGGTCTTGGATAATTCAGCGTCGGATAATTGAGTTTTAATCAGTTTAGTATGCTTGAGCAAAGCCCCCATAAGGTTAGCATTAAATAAAAGCGTATTGCTGAGGTTAGCATTGCTGAGGTTAGTGTTACTAAAATCGGCACCGATCGCGTTAATATCTCTCAAGTTAGCATCTCTCAAGTCCGCATCCGCGAGAATAGCTTCGCTGAGGTTAGCATATCTAAGGTTAACCCCCTCCAAGTTGCCACCTGTTAGATTGGCGCGTCCCAAATTAGCACCTTTTAGATTAGCATGGCTCAAATCGCTGCCGCTTAGGTCTTGATTGTAAGCTCCGTTATTGACGATCTGCCATGCTAACTTCCATTTAGTGTCTATCTCTGTTTTAGAAGTCATTCTTGCACCTCGGAGGTTAGCGCCATTGAGTTTAGCGCCTTTGAGGTTCGCATTATTAAAATTAACGTCGCTGAGATTGGCATCGGTACAATTAACATTACTTAGATTAGCCCCAGTAAAGTTAACCCGGTTCAATTTCGCAAAGTTTAGATTGACATTGCTGAGGGTGGCATCGCTCAAATTGCTATCGCTCAAGTCGGCATTGCGAAGGTTAGCTCCGCTCAAGTTAGCGCCAGTTAGGTTAGCGCCAGTTAAGTTAGCATTGTCGAGATCCGCACCAGCTAGATTCGCACCTGTAAGATCCGCACCAGCTAGATTCGCATTGCTCAAGCAAGCACTACTGAAATTAACTTCAATTAGCTTGGCATTCTTCAATTCGCAGCGCCAGAGGTTGCTACGACTGAGGTTGCTACGACTGAGGTTGGCGTTGTTGAGACTTCCGCCTCTGATATCCCCGGCACTCAAGTTCGCATCCTCAACCTCGGCAAACCAGAGAATTGCACCGCTGAGGTTAGCCCTGCTGAGGTTGCTCCCCGTGAGGTTAGTTTTCCTGAGATTGCTACATAGTAGATAAGCACCGATGAGGTTCGCACCCCTGAGATTTATGCCGTCTAGATCGGCGAGACTGAGATCGGCATAAGTCAGGTCGGCACCGACAAAATCTTCGGCACAATATTCTCCAGTTTCGCTTTCCTGGGAGTTTTCTTTTTTCAAGCAAAGCTCTATTAGTTTTTTGAGTTTTTCGAGAGATTTGGGGTCGGCCATATTGTTAATCCGCCGATTTTAGTACGGCTTTCATTCCTAAATTATAATTTACGGCAATAAATAGCTTTTGAATTTATCTTACGGGGCGTTGGCGAAGCGCAAGCGGCATGCAACATCGCTCCTCTTTCTCAGACGGGAGGGCCCTTTCAGTCCCGGCAACCGAATGACCTAAGTGCAATTACTTACTGCTAGCCTTCTTGCTGAATTAGTTTTTCCCTTGCCTCTGGGAATTTACGGACTTACTTTGAATCTTTGCTAGAGTGTTATTACTGGGTGCATCTCATCTTTGCAAGAACACAACTGCGCTTAACCCTCCAACTAACAACTGACAACTGACAAAAAGCGATAATTTGTTAGTTTCCCAAATTCCCCCGATGCACCCATCAAGTCGCAAGAGGCGGGGCTCGCCCAGGTTGAAAATAAATAAAGGAAAAAGGGTAACGTAAGGCAGAACAAGGATTACACGCTTTGCCTTCAATTATTAATTATTAATTATTAATTATTAATTGATATTATTATTCATCAAAAACTGCTCCATGACGTATTAATTCTTGCTTCATTTCTTCGGACAAACCGGCATCGTGCCACATCCTGGCTTCTTTAACATTTGCACCTTTTAAATCTGCCCCGGTCAAGTTACTTAAAGCCAACCCTGCATGGTGCAAATCGGCATCTCCTAAATTCGCATTGCTCAAATTTGCATTACTCAAATTTGCATTACTCAAATTTGCTTCTTTTAAGTTAGCTCCGCTCAAATTTGCTCCGCTTAAATTGGCTAAAGCTAAACTAACTTTCTGCAAATCGCCATTAGTTAAATTCGCATTACTTAATAATGCCCCGCTCAAATCTGCTCCTTTTAAATTAACATTTTTGAGGTTTGCTTCGCTCAAATCTGCATCGGTTAAAGCCGCTCCTCGCAGATAAGATGCCTCTAAGTTGGCTCCGCTTAAATCTGATCCTATTAAATTTACTCCTAACATTCTTGCCCCAACAAAGTCTTCTTGCGGATTCAAATCGGCTATTTCTGCTAAAGCAATAAAATCATCTGTTTCTGCTTGGACGATATTTTTAATCGTCTTTCTGAATTCTGAGAAATCACACCCGGCAGCAGCAGCAGACTGAATTAAAGTTTGCAGTTCTTCTGGGGAGTTCGATCGCCGATACTGAGAATTTAGATCTAGCTTTAGGTTTTGCCCTTGCAGCCACAGCAGCAACTTCCTTTCTAATATGGCCAATCTATTTGGGCTAAGATTATGGGGCCATAGTCCTTCAATAAGATTCATCTAATTTTAGATTTTAGATTTTCACTAGGGGTTGTACGTTATTTATTTTCTCATTTATTGGGCGACGGGCGACGGGCAATCGGGAATTGGCAATTGGCAATTGCTAAGTCTGCCCGGTCGTTGTTTGTCAAAGGGGAGGTGGGAGCATCTCAATTTAGAATAAAACCAAGAATTTAATGCTTTTAGGCAACAGGCAACAGGCAACAGGCAACAGGCAACAGGCAACAGGGAAAAGAGGTTTTCAGGGAAAAAAGTCTTTTTACAAATATGAGATGCTCCCGGGGAGGTAGCTGTTAATTACATTAATTTTGTTTTATAATTAAAGGTTCGGATTAAATCAACACCTTCGCCATTTTCTTGTAGGTTGGGTGGAACGCAGTGTAACCCAACAAAATCGTTGGGTTTCGCTACGCTACACCCAACCTACTAATGGTATTTTTGATTTTGGCGAAGGTATTGTTAAATATCCACTCATTTCTGGTAACTTTACTTTTCACTTTTAAGTTAAAATACAAATATGAGTAAAAAAAACGACGGCAAATACAAAGTCATAGCGGACAATCGCCAAGCTCGCTATCAGTACCACATTTTAGAAACCCACGAAGCTGGTATCGAACTGAAGGGAACGGAGGTAAAATCGATTCGGGCGGGCAAGTGTAATGTTAGGGATTCTTACGCTCTAATTCGGGAGGGGGAAGCTTGGTTGCTTAACCTCCATATTTCTCCTTATCAAGCGGCGAGCGAATTTTTTAATCACGAACCGCGCCGCACTCGCAGACTGCTTTTGCACAAGCAAGAAATTCGCAAGTTAATCGGTAAGGTGGAACAACAAGGCTTGACTTTAGTGCCTTTGAAGTTGTATTTCAAGCAAGGTCGGGTTAAGGTAGAAATTGCTTTGGCTAAAGGTAAAAAGCTTTACGATAAACGGGAAGATATTAAGAAACGAGACGATAAGCGAGCCATGCAACGGGCAATGAAGCAATATTAATTGTTAGTTGTTAGTTGTTAGTTGTTAGTTGTTAGTTGTTAGTTGTTAGTTGTTAGTTGTTAGTTGTTAGTTGTTAGTTGTTAATTGTTAATTGTTAATTGTTGCCGCTCGATCGCTTTCATAGCCTCGACCACCTGCCGAACGGCTGCTGCTTGTTGTTGGGCGTTGAGGGCAACTTGTTTGTTAAAAATAGCTATCCGGTCGATGGCCTCTGCTACTCCCTTAAAAGCTTCTGTGGTCTCCCGAGCGGTCCTAGCACCAAGATCGACTGCAGTCAACCCCTCATCGGTAGCGCCTGCCACCGAGCAAGTCGCCCCCTGAATATCGGCAACCAAAGCATTAATATTCTCAGCGGAAGCCTTGCTCTGGTCTGCCAACTTTCTAATTTCGCTCGCTACTACCCCAAAACCCTTACCTGGCTCCCCCGCGCGCACCGCCTCCAGGGCAGCATTTAAAGCTAACATATTTGTTTGAGCGGCTAAATCGCTGACAGTTCTGGCAATATCGGCAATTTTAGCGATGAGTTCCTGAATTTCTTGAGTTCGTGAGGCGATCGCTTTAACCTTTTCTTGTAGGGCATTAATCTCCCTAACAGTTCGTTCCACAGCTTGAGTTCCCCCGGAGGATAAACCAAGGATCTGATGGGCTTCGGTATCGGCGACAGCAGCTTGCTGTGCGGTCGATCGCGAAGACGTTTCTAACTGGTTCATAGTGCTGGTAACTTCTGTAACCGCGCCGCTCAAATCCGAGGCCTGGCGTTCCTGTTGTTGCAATTGTTCTTGTCGTTCGGCTAAAGCGTATTGCAGTGCTTTCTCAACTTCGCGGCGCTGGAGATCGATATTATTAAGGAAACGAGCGTTCCACCAGATAGCAATAGAAAAACTGATGACATTGAAGATGCCGAATAGGGAAATTCCCATCTCTTCGGTGTAAACTTGCTCTCGATAGCCGATTAACATAAACCAGCAAATAAAAGGGGGCAGAAACAGGGCAAAGGGAGATAAACGCCGAGCCAAGAGACCGCCGGCGTAACTGCTGCTAAGGTCCGCCATGACTGCAAACTCCGCTGTAGCAAACAACATTCCCGCGCTCCACAAAATAAAGGCAATGGCAGTATGCAACGCCATGGCTGTAAAAGAGGGATCCAGCATATAAAAATAGGCGCTGCCATAGACGTAGCCGAGGAAACCGAGCAGGGCAATTAAAAAAGCGGCTATAGCAACCAACTGGGAAAGGAGATATTGGGGACGGGGCAGGCACAATAATAGTTGAGCGACAGCCAACAGGAGAAAATTGAAGGCGCTATTAGGAGCCATGCGACCGGGCGTGGCGGTAGCAACGGCATCTACATTTTCTTTAAATAGCAATTGGTCGATGCCAAAATCGACCGGGAAGCGGTATTGTATTAAGGTTAATAAACCAATAAGTAAGGCAATACTAGCGGCAATAGTAGAATATAAAAGAAAAGGCTTCGAGGAATCTTTCGTTTCCTCTTGCCGCAGGAGCCAACACCAGAGGGAAGCACCACCGAGAATAAAGCCCAAAGCCGTGTTAGCTTTCATGGTCACTAACCCCGGCAGCACGCTTTTGAGCAGAGCAATATTCAACATCCAACCCAGGATTACCATACAACCGACGATCGAAACAGCGATCGCGATCGCTTTGGCTATGGAGTTAATGGTTCCTTTTTTGCTATAAGGGGAAGGTCGATCGTATGTCATGGCTTGCCACAGTTCTATAGTTTATTTTAATTTAAAGCTACTCGGTCAATCTAGGAAATCTAAATTCTATAAAATTAGAGCTTACTCATAACGACTTTAATAATTTCAAATAGGTTAAGAATAAAGAAGACCGAGCGATCGCTCTGGGGACTTTTAAAAATATAAAATGCACCCCGGGTATCTCAAAAGCAAAAAGTACGAAGTAACCGACTAAGTTAAAATATTGTCCATGAACAGACCGAGTCCCACCCATCATATCCCCCCCCACGTTTGGCAGCGTCCCATCGGCCTCGATTGGGAGCGACCCTACACCGTCCGCTATGCCAGCAACCTCGACGATGGCCCTTGGCACGGCGTCCCGTTGGGGGGTTTTGGCGCAGGCTGCATTGGCCGCTCGCCCAGAGGAGATTTTAACCTCTGGCATCTCGATAGCGGCGAGCATATCTTCCAAAATTTGCCCGCCTGTCAGTTTAGCATCTTTGAAGAAGCAAATGGCCTCCGACAAAGCTACGCCCTTTCTACGGAACCTCCGACGGATGGCACCCTCTCTAGTTGGAAATGGTATCCCAAGAGCGGCGATCGTAGCACGGGCACCTATAGCGCCCTCTACCCGCGCAGTTGGTTTGTCTATGAAAATGTCTTTCGTAGCCAGTTAAGCTGCGAGCAGTTTTCCCCCATCTGGGCGGGCAACTATCAAGAAAGCAGTTACCCCCTGGCAATTTTTGAATGGATCGCCCACAACCCTACGGACGCTCCCATTACTCTCAATATCATGCTGACCTGGGAAAATATTATCGGTTGGTTTACTAATTCTGTTAAAACTCCGAAGGTGGAAGTGCGAGACGATGGCAGTCCGGTTTACGAATACAAACCCCGTTGGGGAGAAAGCGGGGGGAATTTTAATCGTTTGGTTAACGACTTCCACCGCACCGGCATCGTCATGTCCCAGTTGCGCCTGGGAGATGAGGTAAACGAGGGGGAGGGGCAAATGGCGATCGCTACTTTCAGCAATGCGGCGGTAGAAGTCAGCTACAATACTCGCTGGAACCCCGCAGGTAACGGCGACAATATCTGGGAATATTTCTCCCGTTCGGGCATTCTTCTAGACCAGCAAGACGAAACCCCCGCCAGCGAAGGGGAGCGAATAGGTGCCGCTCTCTCGGTTCGCTTCACTTTGCGACCGGGCAAGACTCGCAAAATTCCTTTCTTCCTCGCCTGGGATCTGCCCGTAGTGGAGTTCGCAGAAGGAGTTTGGTATTATCGTCGCTATACCGATTTTTACGGTCGCAACGCTCAGAACGTCTGGTCGATGGTAAGAACGGCGATGAAGCATTACGATACTTGGCGCGAGAAGATTAAGGCTTGGCAAGAACCGATTTTGCAGCGGGAAGATTTGCCCGGTTGGTTTAAGATGGCTTTGTTTAACGAGCTTTACGACCTTACCAGCGGCGGTACTCTCTGGAGTGCAGGGGACGAACGAGACCCGAAGGGGCAGTTTGCGGTTTTGGAATGTCTGGATTATCGCTGGTACGAGAGTTTGGACGTGCGGTTGTACGGTTCTTTTGCTTTGTTGATGTTGTGGCCGGAGTTGGAAAAGTCGGTGTTATTGGCTTTTGCTAGGGCTATTTCTGCCGCCGACGAGACTCCTCGGGTTATCGGTTACGATCGCTCTTCCGCAGCGAGGAAGATTGCTGGGGCAACTCCTCACGATTTGGGGGCACCCAACGAGCATCCCTGGGAGATGACTAATTATACGAGCTATCAAGATTGCAATTTGTGGAAGGATTTGCCTAGCGATTTCGTGTTGCAGGTTTATCGGGATTTTCTTCTCACTGGGGCCGAGGATTTTGAGTTTTTATGGGATTGTTGGCCGGCGGTGGTGGAGACTTTGGATTATTTGAAGGGTTTTGATAAGGATGGGGATGGCATTCCTGAGAATTCCGGGGCTCCAGACCAGACTTTTGATGATTGGAAGATGCGGGGGGTGAGCGCTTATTGCGGGGGTTTGTGGTTGGCTGCTTTGTCGGCGGCGATCGCTATTGGTAAGGTGTTGATGGAGAATCCGAGGCAGAGGCTTTTTTATGAAGATGCGGAGTTGGATGGCGATGTCGGCAATAATTCCCCAGAGGCGATCGGCGATCGAATTGCTATTTATCAAGGTTGGTTGGAATCTGGTTTGCCGGTGTACCAGGAGAAACTCTGGAACGGAGAATATTACAATCTCGATAGCGAAAGCGGTTCTCGGGTAGTTATGGCGGATCAACTTTGCGGTCAGTTTTATTCTCAGTTGTTAGATTTGCCGGATATCGTACCGCCCCAACGGGCTTTATCTGCTTTAAAAACGGTTTATAATGCTTGTTTTAAAAACTTCTACGATGGCAAGTTTGGTGCGGCTAATGGTTTGCTGCCCGATGGCTCTCCTGCTAATGTGAAAGATACCCATCCTTTGGAGGTTTGGATTGGGATTAATTTTGGTTTGGCGGCTTTTATGGTGGAAGTGGGGATGAAGGAAGAAGGGTTCGAGATTGCTGGGGCTGCGGTGGCACAAGTTTACGAAAATGGTTTGCAGTTTAGAACTCCAGAAGCGATTACGGCTACCGGTACTTTCCGGGCGAGCCATTATTTGAGAGCAACGGCAATTTGGGCAATTTATTTATCAATAAATGGGAAGAAATAAGGGTGAAGATTATGCAGGAGGCAGTCTCTAAAACCATTAAACCTGATGACGAGCGGGCTTGGTATAATTTGGGAGTTTCTCTCAACGATGCGGGGCGATATAAAGAGGCCGTGCTTGCTTTTGAGAAGGCTATTCAGGTTAAACCAGATTATTACCAAGCTTGGAATTATTTGGCTCACGTCCAGAAACATTTGGGAAGATATTGGGATGCTTTGACTGCTGTCGATCGCTGTCTGGAAATCAATCCCAATTTGCATCAAACTTGGTACAATCGCGGCAATATTTTGAATAATTTAGAGCGATATCGGGAGGCGGTTACTTCTTTCGAGAAGGCTGTGGAAATTAAGCAAGATTTATATCAAGCTTGGTATAATGCTGGTAATGCTTTGAGCAATTGGGGACGGTATAAGGAGGCGATCGATCGTTACGACAAAGCCATAGAACTTCAGCCAGATTTATCTAAGGCTTGGTACAACCGAGGGAAGGGGTTGTTTGAATTGGGAAGACATGAGGAGGCTTTGGCTTCTTTCGATAGGGCGATCGAGATCGAACCGGATTATTATGCTGCTTGGAACGATCGGGGTAAGGTGTTGTTCGATATGGGAGATTTACAAGGGGAAATTGCTTGTTACGAACGGGCGATCGACCTTAAGGAGGATTATGCGGAGGCTTGGAATAATTTAGGAAAAGCGGTGTTTAATTTGGGGGTTTGGTACGACGCGATACCTTGCTTCGATAAGGCTATAGAATACGAGCCGGATTATGCGATCGCTTATTATAATAAGGCTCGCTGTTATGCATCCAGGAATGAAGTCGATCTGGCGCTAGATAATTTAAAGAAAGCTATTACTTTGGAACGAAAAATTTGTAGAGAGAAAGCTAAAGCCGATGCAGAATTTAATAGTATGAGGAGTCACGAAATATTTATGTTTTTGATTAACGATGATGATTTTTTTTGAAGCAGTATCAAATCGGGAAACTCAAACGAGATAATTATTAGTAATAGTAGGTTGGGGTTTCGCTGCGCTACACCCAACCTACTAGCGCCATAAAGGCTAAAATAGTGGGTAAACTTCGTTGACTAGCTTGTAGTAATCGCTTTAGCGATTCATAGATATCAATCGCTAAAGCGATTACTACGAACTACGAATGGTATTTTTTATTTTTGCGAAGGCATTGTCTTAAAAACCAGGTTTCTGGCGGGCGAGTTAACCTAGAAAAATAGATTGGGTTACCCTAGCGCTCCACTCAACAATTAGGTAAAATGGCGAAGGTATTGAATATAAATGACTGTTACAGCCGAAGTACAAAAAGGAGATTGTTTAGAACTCCTCAAAAACCTCCCTGACGAGCATATAGATTTAATTTATCTCGACCCGCCCTTCTTTACCGAGAAAGTACAAAAGCTCAAAACCAGAGATAGAACTAAAGAATATTCTTACAGCGATATTTGGGGTTCCCATCAACAATACGGCGAATTTCTATTTCAGAGGATTTGTCAATTAAAGCGAGTATTGAAAAATACGGGAAGTATTTTCGTTCATTGCGACAGAAATGCTGCTCATATTATCAGAGCAATTTTAGACGATATCTTCGGCGAAAATAGATTTCAATCTGAAATAATCTGGTCTTATAAAAGATGGTCGAACGCGAAAAAAGGCTTGCTGCCTTCGCACCAAACAATCTATTTTTATTCCAAATCGAACGACTTTAAATTCCACACCATTTACAAGGAATATTCCGAAACAACGAACATCGACCAAATATTACAAAAACGTGCCAGAGATAAGGATGGAAAAGCAATTTACGCTCGCAACGAGGATGGTTCTATTATTGGGGGCGGCGAGAAAAAAGGAGTACCTTTAGGGGATGTCTGGGAGATTCCTTATCTAAATCCCAAGGCAAAAGAGCGGGTGGGTTATCCAACACAAAAACCTTTGCTGCTTTTAGAAAGAATAATTAGTATGGTAACGGATAGAAACGATTTAGTTTTAGACCCATTTTGCGGTAGCGGCACTACTCTGGTAGCAGCAAAACTTTTGCAACGGAATTCAATAGGAATGGATTTATCGGAAGATGCTATATCTTTAACCAAGGAAAGATTGAGCAATCCTATAAAGACTGATTCTAATCTCTTAAAACAAGGTCGGCAGGCATACTTAAATGCGGATAAAGAAGCGATCGCTTTGCTGGAAGGTCTGGATTTTATTCCGGTTCAAAGAAATAAAGCGATCGATGCCATTCTCAAACAACAATATCAAAATACACCAGTGTTAGTGCGGGTGCAGAAACGGGGAGAGTCGGTTTTAGATGCGGCGATGTTATTATCGAAGGCGGCGAAAAAGAAAGGGTCGTTAAAAGCAATTTTGGTTATCAGAGAGGAGGGGGAGATTTTGTTTGAGGATGGCCTGCCGAATAATATCGAAATAGTAGAATCAGTGGCTTTGTTGGTTAGGAGAATGGTCGATGGTCAGGGGCAAATGGGAGGGGGGTTTGTTGAAAGTTAATCGATTTAATCTTAATACCCCCCGAAGCAATCTCGATTTAACTGTCATTGCGAGGGGAATATTTTAATAGTTGGTAGTGGGTCACAAGTAGCGTTCTAGAACCATAAATATTGTTCGTAGTAATCGCTTTAGCGATTCATATTGATAAATCGCTAAAGCGATTACTACGAACAGTCACTACATCTTTACCACTACCTAATAGTTAATCTCTGGAAATTAACCTTAATATTCCCCGAAGCAATTTTGCATTATTTCGGTCGTTTATTCCTCGATATTCCTTTCCTCAATCAGCTTCTGAGTCTCTTGGAGAGCTAGCTTCACAGTATCTAGCTTCTTTGAGGGTAAGTCCGATCTGAATATGTACTTGAACCGCGTTCGGTTCATAATTCACTTCTAGATAAACCTTTGGACATTCTAACGGTATGTTAAAGAAACCTAAGCTTATGCCAGTTCCGAATATTGTCCCGACGAGGACGTTTCGCCAACGGAATTTCCGTTGATTTGCTTTTGGTTTTAGGCAGCTAAATAACCGATTTAATTGCTGTTTTCGGGAGTTAGTTTTTTCTTGAGTTTTGCTCATAATTTTCAGATTTTGATTCAATAACTATATTGTGGCTTGAAAATCACGAATTGTCGGTACGATAAAGTGGGAACTTTCACTTGCTGGCTGCGGTATGCAAAAGTATGTAAGAGTATGTTGTAGTAGAAAAAAACACGACATTGATATTTTGTGATTGGTGCGCTATAATTTTTCCAATCCAGAATATTCGGAGGGAGGTTATGAATGCCGAGGAGGCTTTTAATTTATTTAACGAATTAGAGATAACTAAAAACAACACTGGCTTAGGCCAACTAGAAAAGGATATTTTTATAGGAACATGGGAAGGACAGACTTACCCGCAAATAGAGGCTCGAACTAATTGGGCTTTACAAACATTAAAGGAAGCAGGCACTAAGTTATTTAAAAAAATTGATGCTAGCTGGAACATCAATATTAATAAGAAAAACTTTAAGCTTACTATAGAACACCTCTTGCGCCAACATTTGGAGGCGAAAGAAAATTTGACGCTGCAACAACTAGCAGCAACTCAAGTCGATCGCTTGCCAATTGTTAATCCCTTCTTCCCCCTAACCGGTAAACTGGATAACCCACAACTATTTTTTAACAGAGATAAAGAAAAACGGCGGATATTTGAAATCCTCAATAGCGGCAGCAGCGTTGCCCTCATAGGGGAAAGGCAAATCGGCAAGTCGTCTTTATTATTGGCAATTCGTCAACAAGCAGAAAGCCAACTCACAACGCCGCGCCAAGGGATTTATTTAGACTTACAAAATATTAGGGATGAGGATGATTTTTATGGTGCTTTATGCCATGCAATTAATATAGAAACAACTAAAGGATATTTTCTCGAACGCAGCCTCCAAAAGCACCGCTTACTTTTGCTGTTGGATGAAGTAGAGAAAATGACCTGGGATGGTTTTACTAATAATATCCGCTCCGAACTTAGAGGTTTAGCTGAAGGTAGCAATGCGCCTTTACGTTTAGTAGTAGCTGCCCGGAGTTCTTTGGATATTTTATTTCCCGATAGCGAAGGCATGACTTCTCCTTTTGCAAACATTTGTATTGAGGAAAAAATAGGTCGGTGGAATGAGGATACAATGCGGGGTTTTATTAGCAGTCGCCTCAATTCTCCTTTGTTAAAACCAGAGGCAAAAGGTGTGAATTTTACTGAGGAAGAAATTGCGCGAGTCATGGAAGAAAGTGGCGGTCATCCTCAGAAGTTAATGCAGTTGTGCCATGGCCTTTATGCAAATTATTTGGAGGAATAGAAATGAGTAAAAACTCTAGTCCAGTTCCTCGTTTAGATTTAGCTCCCAAGTTAAAGCGACCTCTGTCGTTGTGGAATCCTTTGGATTATTTGCGGTTGTTCTATTGGGTGTTTTTCTTTCCCCAGGCAGTGCGGTGGTATGTGGATAAATTTGGGGGTAAGTATGTTATTGAAGGGGAAAAGAATTGGCAAAAGAGATGGGAGTGGTTGCGTCTGAATGCGATCGAGCTTCAACTATATCTACAGAGGTTAATGTTAATAGTTGTTAGGTCAATAGCTTTGAGTTGGTTGCTGGAGCAAGTCGGTTTTTGTATTGATTGGCTAGGCGTGGCGTATGGCGTGGCGTATGGCGTGGCGTTGGGCGTGGCGTCAGGCGTGGCGTCAGGCGTGGCGTATGGCGTGGCGTATGGCGTGGCGTATGGCGTGGCGTTGGGCGTGGCGTATGGCGTGGCGTCAGGCGTGGCGTTGGGCGTGGCGTATGGCGTGGCGTATGGCGTGGCGTCAGGCGTGGCGTTGGGCGTGGCGTATGGCGTGGCGTATGGCGTGGCGTATGGCGTGGCGTTGGGCGTGGCGTTGGGCGTGGCGTCAGGCGTGGCGATGCTTCGCCCTGAAAATTGGCTGATTAGTTTACCTTTTACCCGAAGATCGCCCCTAAGCAACCATAAAGCACTTCCTCATCTTACCCTACTTCCTATTCCCTACCTGTCTTCTCAACTAACAAATTGCCTAAGACAAGATTGGGAGACTGGAATACATAACGTCAATCAACTGCAAAAGTACACCCTCCAATTTGTTCCGGTTGTTCGAGCTGTCAACCGAGTGCTTGCCGAAACTTCCCCAGAGCAAATTATCTATCGCGTAAGTCAGCTAGCAGAAACCCCTTACGACTGGCGTTTAGTGCGTTTTGCATCGGCTTCTTTGAGCAAAGAGCTTGGGTCATCGGCTCTGTTTTTCATACATCTGCCCCACCTACAAACACAAGGCGATTTCATATTTTTGAAACGAACTCGCTTAGACACCCCCGCCAGAGCTACCGCCGCAGGTTTCTGGTATTTCTATACAAAACAACCAGAAAAATCCACAGAAGCTTTTGCCGTAGTGCGCGATTTCCTCTATGGAGAAGAAATGTTTGTCTTAGCTCAAACCCTGACAATTCTTCACAAACCCAAACAGCTAGCCACCGTCGCCAACCTCAAATTACCACCTTTACCAACAGAACCCCTGCTGCGCCCCACCACCTGGGAAGCTATAAAATCCTTCCAACGAATAATTGCAGATACTAGAACCGTTCAACGCAGCCCCTCTCGCTCTGCCCGATCGCTCGCCCTCAACCGCGCCCAAGGAGAACTCAAACACATCCTCGACAACATCGAAACCATCCCCCAGGCAGAACGAGAACTCATCCAAGAAATCGCCCAAACCTGGCAAAAAGCCTTACTGGAGTTAACCGCCGAAGTCGGACAAATCAACATAACCGAACCAGTCAACAACCCCTATACCATCGGCGACCCCGTGGTAGGCAAAAAATTTGTCGGGCGCGAAGACATCATCAGAGACCTAACAGAACTCTGGATATTAACCAATAACCCCCAATCGATCGTCCTCTACGGCCATCGCCGCATGGGCAAAACCTCCATCCTCCTCAACATCGCCAACCTCTTAGGCCCAAAAGTTAAACTCGCCTACATCAACCTCCTCCGCATCGGCAGCAACCCCC
>JAXHVR010000006.1:0-98826 GCA_034189005.1 Cyanobacteriota bacterium
GAAAATGGCTATTAATTATTGCCAGGATTTATCTGTCTTTAATTAGTAATTTTTAATAAGTGGTGTTGAGGAGCAAAAAAAGGCGGTCATTTTTAATGACCGCCTTTTTTTATTGGTTTTTACTGCTCGCTTTTGTAGCTTTCTATAGCAAGCCGTAGATCGTTCGCGATATTGAAGACAAACCCGGTTTCTTTGACAATACCTTCGCCTTTCAGCAAAAATACCATTCGTAGGTTGGGTGGAGCGACAGCGTAACCCAACAAAGATGTTGGGGGAGCACGTCACCTTTGAGGCGAACCAAGAACTTATCGCTTTTAGGCAACAGGCAAAGAGTGCTACAGGCAACAGGGTAGCAGAGTTTTAAAGTATTTTTGCAAAGATGACGTGCTCCCGATGTTGGGTTTCGCTACGCTGCACCCAACCTACAAGAAAATGGCTATTAATTATTGCCTGGATTTATCCGTCTTTAATTAGTAATTTTTAATAAGTGGTGTTGAGGAGCAAAAAAAGGCGGTCATTTTTAATGACCGCCTTTTTTTATTGGTTTTTTATTGCTCGCTTTTGTAGGTTTCTATGTCTGTTGGAGCCCAATCGCTGGTTAGATAAATGTGTCCTAATACTTGACCTTGGTAGCTGCGTTTGGTAAAGCGCCAGCCGGGTTCGAGAACAATTTTAGTAAAGCCATTGGCAAGGCCATTGGTTCTGCCTATGAGAATGGGGTCGGCAAGGGGCGTGCGAGGAATGGCTAGAAGTACCATTTCCCCGCTGTGGGCCTGCAAGCTGAGTCCGTAGGTAAAGGCCATATCCGTGTCTGCCATGCGGATGGAATAACCGTTGCTGTCGGTGGCCCGCCCGCAGACGTAGGTAAAGTCAAAGTTAAGCAAAAGGGGATCGATGATGGTGGGGCGATCGCCGCTTTCGCTCCAGCATTGAGGCCCGGAGAGGTCTTTTTGCTCTAAAATCAGCAGTTGGGGGCCAAAACCGCGAGGGACGGCAACGGCAACGAATCTGCTTTGATCTACTTCTTCTTGGTCGAATAATTGGGCTTTTGCTGGAGTAGCTAGGCCGAGGGTTAAGAGGGCTAAACTGGCTGCGGCCAGCGATCGCTTAAAGAACTGTTTCATGCTACTTCTGATGTTGGTTTTAAGTCCTGGTCACGTTAAAGGAATTTTGGCTGTTATTTTACTCTAATAAGTCCGGTTCTTCACGCACGATCGATTCGTAAAGAGATTGAAAAGCAAACCAACCAATACGATGAGAGCCAATTTGAGTGTAGGTCAAACTGGCGGTGTCTGGGTCGATGGGAATAGGTTTGCCGGCGGCTTCGGCCATTAATTGGGCCTGACAGTAACGATCCATGGTAATAAACCACCAGGCCGCTTCATCGACGGTATGTCCTACAGTCAGCAGGCCATGGTTGCGAAGGATAAGAGCTTTTCTCTCCCCCAGAGTAGCGCCGATCCGCTTGCCCTCTTCGGTATCTAAGACGACTCCGGTATAGTCGTCGAAGAGGGCGTGGTCTTGATAAAAAGCGCAGGCATCCTGGGTTAGGGGGTCGAGGGGCCTTCCCAAAGTTGACCAAGCTTTGCCGTGGAGGGAATGGGCGTGGGCTGCGGCTACAACGTCCGGCCTGGCTGCGTGAATTTCGGAGTGGATGGCGAAGGCGGCGGCATTTACAGGGCGATCGCCTTGGATGACTTCTCCTTTCCCATCCACCAACAGCAGGTCTGAAACTCGAATATGACCGAAATACATCCCAAAGGGGTTTACCCAAAAGCGATCGGGATATTCTGGGTCTCTGGCGGTGATGTGACCGGCTACTCCTTCATCGAACCCGTAGCGGGCAAATAGTCTCAATGCAGCGGCTAGCCGTTGTTGGCGATGGAGGCGTTCGTCTTCGAGGCTCACGAATTTAGGCGGTTGTGGTAGTTCTAATTTGGACATCGGTATTTCAGTTTAAATCTAAATACAATATTAAATGGTAGGGAAATTAACAGGTTGGGATTAGCATGATTGAGGTAGTCTTCATAAAATTTGGTTCTCTTGCAACAATGCGTACCAGCAAGCACGAAAAGTGCTGGCTACAAAACAAGAAAATAAGGAGTTTAAAATTTGAAAAGTCAACAGCAAAGCTTACAAACATTAATCCTGGGCATAGCATTATCAGCTATAGTCTTAATTGGTTTTAATTCTTTTGTGATTATTAACCCCGGTCAAGCGGGAGTATTGAGCATTTTAGGTAAAGCCAGCGATGGGGCTTTGTTAGAAGGCATTCACTTTAAAGCACCTCTGATTTCTCAGGTGGATGTCTATGATGTGACGGTGCAAAAGTTTGAGGTTCCCGCCCAAAGTTCTACTAAAGATTTACAGGAGTTATCTGCTTCTTTTGCGATTAACTTCCGCTTGGACCCGATAAAAGTAGTTAAGATTAGAAGGGAACAAGGTACTTTGCAAAATGTTGTTTCTAAAATAATTGCTCCTCAAACTCAGGAATCTTTTAAAATTGCTGCGGCGAGGAGAACTGTTGAGGAAGCTATTACTAAGCGGGTAGAACTAAAGGCAGATTTTGATGAGGCTTTGGGTTCTCGTTTGGATAAATACGGGATTATAGTTCTAGATACTAGCGTCATAGATCTAACTTTTTCTAAAGAGTTTGCTAAGGCAGTTGAAGACAAACAAATTGCCGAACAAAGAGCCCAACGCGCTATCTATGTGGCGCAAGAAGCCGAACAAGAAGCTGAGGCGGATGTTAATCGCGCTAAGGGTAAGGCGGAAGCTCAAAGGCTTTTGGCTGAAACTCTGAAGGCTCAAGGGGGTGAGTTGGTACTGCAAAAAGAGGCGATCGAGGCTTGGAGACAGGGTGGCGCTCAAATGCCAAAGGTTTTGGTTATGGGCGATGGTAATTCTGGTGGGGTGCCGTTTATTTTCAATCTCAACAACCTGGAAAAAAGCGAGTTGGAATAGTTTTGTAAGTAATTAATAATTAACAATTAACAATTAACAATTGGGAGCATTGTTAATTGTTAATTGATATGTACTGGGCGCGGGAAAAACTTGCGCTTTTTTAATTAATTAAAAAGCTTTATAAAATAAACCAGTGCTTGCGTCCCCGCTAGCACTGGAATTTTTGTCAGAAATCGCGGAACCCTTGCCAAAAACGCAATTTATTAGCGCTTGGAGTATATAGCAATCCTAAATGGATTATGAAAAATTTGGGGGCCAGAAACCCGGTTTCTCAAAGAAACCGGGTTTCTAAAATATCACGAATGATTTAGGCTTGCTATAGTAGTTTTGCCGTGCGATCGCCTACTTTCTTTTCCAACTCCAAATCCCCGTTCTTTAAAATTGTTACTTTTTCCGCTTCGAGCTCGCAGACTTCCCCAAAGCTCGAACCACCCGATACATCTCTACTGGATTGAGCGATCGCAGCAAATTACTCTCCATTACAATTCCCTGCAATTCTCCCTCCGCAACCCATACGACTAAACGACTCGTTCGCCAATTCTGCATCTGTTGGTGCGCTGTCGGTAAAGAATCTTGGGGATTTGAAGAAAACATCTGTCGGGGGCGTTTCTTTGCTCCACAATTACCGCGTAACTAGGGTCAGATTCTAAGCAAGTAGGCAAAAATATTTACATAAAATTATTTCTTATCCCCCCGTAGAACAGGCGTCTCGCCTGTTCCAGATGTCTAATTAATTCTGCACTGGTACTTACCATTACTCGGACGATCTCCCAGACTGATGCCGTTGGGGCGCTGCAGTAAGTACGATTGGCAAAATTAATTATTTATATACGGAACAGGCGAGACGCCTGTTCTACGGGGGAATGCGGGGTCTAAATATTTGGGCATACCTACTTCATTTTTAGCACCAAAATATGATATACTGACAGTTGTTTCCACTGCGGGGTGCATCAATGGTGCAATTCCCTTTCCCCAAAAATCATTGTTAATTGTTAATTGTTAATTGTTAATTACCAAATATGAGCGTTTTTACCCTCCAATCTGTGAAAAAAGATTTTGGCATTAAAGAAATTTTAAAAGATGCCAGTTTTAGCCTTGATGCCAGCGATAAAGTCGGTTTGATAGGGGTTAACGGTTCTGGAAAATCTACTTTATTAAAGGCGATCGCTGGTTTGGAACCTATCGACAGCGGTCAAATTTTAGTTAATTCTGGAGTCAGAATTGTTTACCTGCCCCAACAACCGGAGCTCGACGAAAATTGCACGGTTTTAGAACAAGTTTTTGCCGACAGCGGCGAACAAATGATGTTAGTCCGAGAGTACGAAGAATTATCGGAAAAGTTAGCCCGAAATCCTCTGGATACTAAGTTAATGAATCGCTTTTCTGAAGTAACTCAAGGGATGGATGCTACTAACGCTTGGGAATTGGAAACTAAGGCAAAAATTATCCTCACCCAATTAGGAATTAAAGACTTTGATGCGAAAATTGGGAATTTATCAGGGGGCTATCGCAAGCGCATTGCTTTAGCGGCGGCTTTATTAGCAGAACCGGATGTTTTATTAATAGACGAACCGACTAACCATCTGGATGCTATGTCCGTTGAATGGCTGCAAAGTTACCTCAATAATTATCGCGGGGCGATTTTATTAATAACTCACGATCGCTATTTTTTAGACAGAGTTACTAACCGCATTCTGGAAATAGACCGGGGAGACCTTTACCCTTATTCTGGGAACTATTCTTATTATTTAGAGAAAAAAGCTTCTTCGGAAGAGTCTGCTATTAGTTCTCAGCAAAAACATAAAGGAGTATTGCGCAGAGAGTTAGAATGGTTGAAGCGAGGCCCCAAAGCCAGAAGCACGAAGCAAAAAGCTCGCATTCAACGGATAGAAGGAATGCAAGAAAAGGAGTTTAAAGAAATAACGGGAAAGGTAGAAATATCTACTCCCGGTCGTCGTATTGGCAAGAAAGTTATCGAGTTAAATAATGTCTCGAAAGGCTACGACGGACGAATTTTAATTAAAGATTTTACTTATGAATTCGTGCCCGAAGATCGAGTCGGTATTATCGGCGGTAACGGGGTCGGAAAATCTACGCTGATGGATATTATTACTGGTAAGGTGGAGCCGGATAGCGGCACTGTGGAAATAGGAAGCACTATTCACATCGGTTATTTCGACCAACATTCGGAAGAATTGCTGGAGGCGATGGATGAAAACCAGCGGGTAATTGATTATATTAAGGAAATAGCAGAATATGTGGAAACTGCCGAGGGCGATCGCATTACCGCTTCGCAAATGTTGGAGAAATTTCTCTTTCCTCCCAACCAACAATACGCGCCTATTTACAAACTTTCTGGAGGGGAAAAACGGCGTTTATTTTTATTGCAAGTATTGATGGGCGCGCCTAACGTTTTGATTTTAGACGAACCGACGAACGATTTAGACGTGCAAACTTTGGCAGTTTTAGAGGATTATTTAGAAGAGTTTAACGGTTGCGTTATTGTGGTATCCCACGATCGCTATTTCTTAGACCGCACCGTAGAGCGGATTTTTTCCTTTGAAGAAGGGGGGAATTTGCGACAGTATCCGGGGAATTATTCTCTTTATTTAGATTATAAAGAAATTGAGGCCGCCCAAGCTAAGGAAGATATCGTAGAGAAGAAACCCCAGGAAGCTAAAGGCAAATCTAAAAAGGGCGATCGGGTGTCTCGGGATAAGAGCGGCAACCGGAAATTATCCTCGAAAGAAAAGCGAGAGTTTGAGAAATTAGAGGATAAAGTTGCTAAACTGGAAGCGGAAAGAGAAGAGACAGAAAAGGAACTTTATAACCAGGCCCCAGGAGCGGTTTCTAAAGTACAAGAACTCCATCAAAAAGTACAATCTTTAAAGGAAGCAATTGAGGAGGCCACGGAGCGTTGGTTGGAGTTAGCAGAGATCGATAATGGGTAATTTTAGTTTGTAGTAATCGCAAAGCCCGATTTTCAAGCAAGTTTGTAGTAATCGCTTTAGCGATTTATCGATATGAATCGCTAAAGCGATTACTACAAACAGTAGGTTGGGTGGAGCGAAGCGCAACCCAACACAAAAGACCCGAACTGCCCCCCTCTGGGATACGGGGGGGCGTGAGTGTTGGGTTTCGCTACGCGATCGCGCTACCTACGAATCTAAAGCAAGTTTGTAGTAATCGCTTCAGCGATTCATATCGATAAATCGCTAAAGCGATTACTACAAACAGGATTAAGAAACCCGGTTTTTTAAAAAAACCGGGTTTCTGGGCTAGGGATGAATATCGAACAACCAAGAATTAAAATAACTCCCAGGAATAGAATCATCCCGCAAAATAGCGACTTCCTCAAAATTAATATTCACAAAATATTCTGCTTTTACCAGCTCGTAAGCTCTATCTATGAAAGGAAAAGCAAACCCACGCTCTTCTTCAAGCAATTGAGCTTTACGAACGATGTCCTCAGAAGTTAACGGCGGATTATTAGTGGCAATAATAATATTGTTTCCTACTGGCAAGCGACAGACATAAACTTCAGCAAATACGCTGTTAATGGTTTTAATATTTTCCCCCTCAAAGCCGTGTTGTCGGAGAGTATTAACTACAATAACTCCTTCTGGGGAGAGGCGATCGCGACAAAGTTGATAAAATTCTTCCGTGGCAAAACTGCAAGGAATATAACCGTTACCAAAGGCAACATCGATTAAAATTAAATCGTATTTAATTGCTGATTTTTGCAATTCCAGATATTCTCTGGCATCGGCAATTATTACCTGCAATCTTTCATCTAATTTGATGCCGAAAAACTTCTCAGCAACTTCCACAGTCAAGGAGTCTATTTCGGCACATTCGATGGCTGCCTCGGGAAAATAATGATGTAAAACCAGAGGAATGCTACCCCCACCAAAGCCTGCACTATAGATTTTTTTAGGTTCGCTATTCCAGATTAAACCTAACATCATTGCCTGGGTGTAAGCTAAAGCTAAATTCAGCGGATCGTTTAGATTTAGGATAGATTGAGTCCAATCCTGGGTTCCAGCGACCCGCTCTAGCAAGCTAAAAAGAAGCCAGTTTTTTACTTTTTTTACCGTCACTAAATGAATGCTGCAAGTATTAGAAAAAATGATGCCTTCAGGCTCTTTTTGCAACCAGAAAAGACGCTGTTCGATCGCCTCTATATTTCTACGTTGCCAGTTTTTTTGCTCTGCTTCTTTACCCATTAAACCTTTCAACAACCGATTGGTGTAAAAAAAGACCTATAGCAATCCGTAGATCGTTGGCGATATTTTAGAAACCCGGTTTCTTGAAGAAACCGGGTTTCTGGTCCCCGTTTAGGATTGCTATCATTGTTAATTGTTAATTGTTAATTGTTAGTACAATTCGTATTTTAATAAAGTACATTCAATGGAACCATTATAAACATGAAGGCGGCGAGAAGTTCTCAATCCTACCTTTTTCATTAATTGTCGATTCCCGGTCAAAATGTATGCAGTCCAACCTTTAAAACGTTGCTTGAAAATATCTCCCAAAAGCTTATAAAATTCTCCCAATTCTTCAATGTCTCCCAGACGTTCGCCATAAGGAGGATTGCACATGAGAATGCCTTTCTCTGCTGGAGCTTCTAGCTGGGATAATTCTGTTTTAGCAAACTGTACGTTCTTCTCTACGCCGCAAAGTTTGGCATTATTACGAGCTTGAGAGAGAACGTTAGAATTGCGATCGCTGCCATAAATAGGCGCTTTTAGTTCGCTTAATTGACTGTTTTCTGCCTCCTCTAATAATTCATACCAGAGAGACTCGTCGAAGTCCTGCCAAGTGGTAAAACCAAACTTTTCTCGCAACAACCCAGGGGCGATATTTAAGGATTTTAAAGCAGCTTCTATAGGCAAAGTTCCAGAACCGCATAAGGGGTCTAAAAAAGGTAAATCTGGATCGTATTCTGCCATGTCTAATAATGCTGCTGCTAGGGTTTCTTTTAGCGGTGCAGAACCTACGGCCAGACGATATCCCCGCCGATGCAAGCTATTAGCAGAACTGTCTAAACTGACAATGCAGCGGTCCTCTCTAATATGCACGTTTACTAGCAAGTCTGGGTCTTTAGTATCGACGCTGGATCGAGAGCCAAATTTTTTCTTTTGTCGGCTGGCGATCGCATCTTTTACCTGAAGGGCAGTGAAATGAGTGTGGTTTAATTTTTCGTTACTCCCCGTGCATTTTACTGCCAGAGTATTTTGGGGTTTTAAATAATCTTCCCAAGAGATTCTTTCTATTTCTCGAAAGAGCATTCTTCTATCCAGACATCGAAATTCAGCGATGGGCAATAGCACCCGAAAAATTGTCCTCGCCCAGAGATTAACTCGGTACATTAAAGCTTTATCGCCGCTAAAATGAACCCCGGTAAAATCGGGGCTAATATCTTCGGCACCTAGACTTTCTAATTCCTTCGCGGCAATAGTTTCTAAACCGCGAGCAGTTGTGGCAAAATATTGGTTCATTTCTTTTAACAATTAACATTTTCCCAATTAACAATTAACATTTTCCCAATTAACAATTTCCCAATTCCCTAAACTGCCAAAAACTCCTGTATGACTTCGTTGCTGAGTTGGCGAGTGGGGCCGGAAGCGACCATAGAGCCCTTTTGCATCGCATAGTACCAGTCAGCTTGACGCACGAAATGTAAATGCTGTTCTACCAGCAAAACAGAAATGCCTGTGGTTTCTATGATGCGGCGGACTGCAGCTTCGATCTCGAAAATAATCGAAGGTTGAATGCCTTCGGTGGGCTCGTCTAATACTAATAACCTCGGCCGCCCCATTAAAGCCCGGGCGATCGCTAATTGTTGTTGTTGTCCGCCGCTTAAATCTCCCCCACGGCGATCGAACATGGACTTTAAAACAGGAAATAACTCTACAATATCCTCGGGAACTTCTCGATTTTTCGTCCGTTCTTGTCGCGCTTCCAAACCTAATAATAAATTCTCCTTAACCGTCAAACGAGGAATTATTTCCCGACCTTGGGGAACGTATCCTATGCCCAGGCGAGCTCGTTTATCGGGAGAGAAAGAGGCGATCGCCCTTCCGTCGAAATTAATATTACCGCTGCGAGGTTTTAGCAACCCCATAATAGTTTTAAGCATGGTAGTTTTGCCCACACCATTACGCCCGATCAAGCAAACCATTTTTCCCGGAAAAACGCTCAAGTCTGCACTTCGCAAAATATGGCTTTCTCCATAGTAAACATTTAAACCCACAACTTGCAGCATTGGCAGGTATTGGCTGGGGATCGATTTTGCTGCTGCTTCGTTATTTATCATCTTATTTGATCCGTTTTTCTGTTAATGAGTAGGTATGCAAAAATATTTACATAAAATTATTTCTTATTCCCCCGTAGAACAGGCGTCTCGCCTGTTCCAGATGTCTAATTAATTTTGCACTGGCAATTAGTTAATTATTAATTATTAATTATTAATTATTAATTGTTCGTTGCAGAATCATCTCCCAGATAAACCTCAATAACCCGAGGATTATTTTGCACCTCATCCATAGTCCCTTCGCACAACACGGTACCCTGATGCAAAACGGTAACAGTTCGAGCAATTTGACGGACAAAATCCATATCGTGTTCTACTACTAAAATAGAATGACTTTCCGCCAGAGAAATCAACAACTCCCCGGTTAATTCCGTCTCCTCATCAGTCAAACCCGCTACTGGTTCGTCAACTAATAATAAATCGGGAGATTGAGCCACCAACATCCCTATTTCTAACCATTGTTTTTCCCCGTGGGAAAGCAAACCAGCTTTTAAATCTGCCTTGGCAGTCAAACCAATAGTTTCCAACAAATTAACTACGGTTCGTTTTTCTCCAGATTTAGCCGGTTTAAAGAGAGTAGAAAAGACATTTTTATTATGGTTGCAGGATAGCTCTAAATTTTCTCTAACTGTTAAATTAAGATAAACTCTTGGAGTTTGAAATTTGCGACCTATGCCCTGTCGAACAATTTGATATTCAGACAATTTGCGCAAATTGCGACCTTTAAATAAAACTCGTCCTTCTGTCGGTTTTACCTTACCGGTTATGGCATCCTGAAAAGTAGTTTTACCGGCACCGTTGGGGCCGATTACTACTCGCAATTCCCCCACTTCCATGCTGAAGTTGAGGTTATTAAGTGCTTTAAATCCGTCGAAGCTAACCGTTAAGTTTTCTATTTCTAAGATTTTCATATTCGTAGAACAGGCATCTTGCCTGTGATAGGAAACGTAGAACAGGCATCTTGCCTGTGATGGAAAACGTAGAACAGGCATCCTGCCTGTGATGGAAAACGTAGAACAGGCATCCTGCCTGTGATGGAAAACGTAGAACAGGCATCCTGCCTGTAGTAATCGCTTTAGCGATTCATATTGATAAATCGCTAAAGCGATTACTACGAACTGTCACTATATCTTTACCACTACCAAAATCCGTTTTTAAAGCGTACATTCCTATTTGAATCGCTAAAGCGATTACTACAAACTGACTTTTTTCCCACACCAATAACCCCCGACGTTAAATCCGCATTCGATACCGTTGCCCACCAAACTAAATCGCCCACCAACAACCCAATTAATAATTATTAATTATTAATTATTAATTGTTAATTACTTTTCCAATTGTTCTTTTTCCTGCAATACTTCTGGGTCTTGTTCCAAACTGGGATAAGTAGTAGCATACTTACCTCTACCCAATAACTGCATCAATTTATCCCAACCTTCATAGCGCAACCAACCGACAATTCCATTAGGCAAAACCATGACAACTATTAAAAATAAAGCGCCCTGGAAAAATAACCAAACTTGGGGAAATTGTTCGCTTAAAATACTTTTAGCATAATTAACAACCAGGGCACCTAAAACCGCCCCGACTAAAGTAGCGCGTCCGCCCACTGCTACCCAAATTACCATCTCAATAGAAAAGGCAATATCCATAGCTTTTGGGGAAATAATACCAGTTTGGAGGGCGTACATTGCCCCCGCTATGCCTGCCAAACCGCCAGAAACCGCAAAGACTAAAACTTTATATCCAGTGGGGTTGTAACCGGAAAATCTCACCCGAGTTTCATCGTCGCGAATTCCTATTAATAACCGACCGAAACGCCCGGTGGTTAACCAGCGACAGAGGGCGTAACTAAGAACAAGAAATAAGACCGTTACACTGTAAAAGATCCACTGAGTTTTAGGTTCGCTGAAATTAAGGCCGAAGATAGTTTGAAAATTGGTTAAACCGTTGGTGCCGTTAATTAATTTTTGCTGGCCGTTAAAGAAGTTAAAAAAGACAATGGTTGTTGCTTGGGTGATGATGGAGAAATAAACTCCCCGGATCCGGTTGCGGAAGATTAAATAACCCAAAAGTCCCGCTACAATTGCGGGAATAGTTATTATTGCTATGGCGGTAAAGGGAAAAGAACGAAATGGCTCCCAAAACCAGGGGAGTTCTTTTACTCCATAAAGGGGCATAAAATCGGGCAGTTGAGAACTAGCATCGGGAGGAATTTGCAGCTTTAAATACATGGCGATCGCATATCCGCCCAAAGCAAAAAATACCCCATGCCCCAGACTTAACATTCCCGTGTAACCCCAGATTAAATCTATGCCCAGGGCTACTATTGCTAATGCTAAAAATCGCCCGAGTAAATTTTGCCTAAAGTCCGATAATAATAGGGGCATTATGACTATTAGAAATAGAGCAATGCCAGCTACAACAGCTATTTCTATTAATAATTTTTTCTTTCTAGAAAGGCGTTCGCGTAGCGTTGCGGATGCAATATCGCTCTTTTCCAATTTTTTATTTAAGTCCATAATTTTATCAAACTTTGACTTTTAATTTACTAGGGGTGCGCTCCTTTTACTACCAATTAATTTAGCACTCTTTAATTATTAATTATTAATTATTAATTATTAATTATCGACAGACCGCCCTTTTTCTGGAAAAATGCCTCCTGGTTTGACTTGCAAAAAAGCAATAATCAGAGCAAAAACCATCACCTTTGCCATGCTGCTGGTAGAGAAGAAACTGAAGAAATCTGCCAAAGGTTGGATGGGCGTTAAGATTAATGCCAAAGTACCCGAACCTATTAAATAGTTGGCCGTACCAATTGCCATAGCCGCCACCACGCTACCGATTATTTTACCGACACCACCAACCACTACTACCATAAAAGTATCCACGATGTAATTTTGCCCGGTATTCGGACCGACAGCCCCCAACAAACTAATGGCACATCCAGCAATTCCGGCTAACCCCGACCCCACGGCAAAAGTTAGGGCATCTACGGTCTCGGTGGGAATGCCCAAACAAGAACTCATGCTGCGATTTTGCGTAACCGATCTGATCCGCAAACCCCAAATAGACCGCTGTAAAAAGAGGTAAATTCCTAACAAACAAATCCCTGTTAAGGCAATAATAAAAATCCTGGTGTAAGGCAGTTGAAAATTCTCAGCTAAAGGCAAACCTCCACGCAACCAACTCGGGGCTGTTACGTCAACATTTTGGGCGCCAAACCAGGGTTTAGTTACGGCTAATTTAAAAGCTTGCCCGATAATTGCAGAAGTGGCGATCGCTACTCCCAGAGAAAGAGGTAAAATAATAGCTAAAGCCCAATTTTTAATGCGATAAAAATCCCCACGCCGACCTATAAACCACATCCCCCCAAAAAACAGAATGCAAAAGAGGGCAATACCGATCGTTAATAGCCAACTAACGCTGCGAACGAATTGTTGTAAAATTAAGCTAACTCCCCAAGTTGCCAATAAAGTTTCCAAAGGTCGCCCGTAGAGATATTTAATTACTCCGCGCTCTAGTATTACTCCGATTAAAGCTGTTACTAAAAAAGCGATCGGCAGGGCAAATAAAATATAAACTTCCTGTCCAAAATCTCCAAACAAAAACTTAAAGCAATTTTGCACCACAAAAGTCGTATATGCTCCCAGCATCATAATTTCGCCATGAGCCATATTAATGACGCCCATCAGCCCGAAAATAATTGCCAACCCCAAAGCAGAAAGCAACAAAACCGAGCCAATACTAATCCCATTAAACAAACCATCTAATAATTGAAGCATTTTTTTATTTTTAGGGATTGTTCGTAGTAATCGCTTCAGCGATTTATCTATATGAATCGCCAAAGCGATCGCTACGAACCATTAAATCTTATATTTGCCACCCTTGTTAGGATCGGACCAATCGCAGGCAAAACCTTTAGTTTCAGCCACATATTGATTCCAAGGAATAGGATTTACGGCAGAAGATGTCTCGGAAACAACTTCAAATAAACCATCATTCCTCACCTGACCGATACGAACAAATTTCGCTAAATGATGGTTTTTATCCATCGTTACCAGTCCTTCTGGGGCGTCGAAAGTTTGACCGATCGCTGCCTGACGTACTTGTTCTAAATCGTCTGCGGTACCGGCTTGTTCCACAGCTTGTTTCCACAAGTAAACCATAATATATGCCGCTTCCATCGGGTCGTTAGTCACCCGATCCGCACCGTATTTGGCCTGAAAAGCATCAACAAACCTTTTATTAGCTGGGGTATCGACGGTCATAAAATAATTCCAAGCGGCATAATGACCTTGCAAATATTCAACGCCGATGGCCTTAACTTCTTCCTCAGCAATACTAACAGACATTACTGGATATCTGTCTGGTGTCAAACCTGCCCCTTGAAGCTGTTTGAAAAAGGCAACGTTACTATCGCCGTTTAGAGAATTAAAAATCACCCCGCCATTAGGCAATGCAGCTCTGATTTTCGTAATAATTGGCGTCACTTCCGTTCCACCAAGAGGGATATAATCTTCTCCCACAGTCTGACCGCCGATGGCTTGCAATTGCGCTCTAATTATGTTATTAGCAGTGCGCGGAAAAACATAGTCCGAACCTACTAAAAAGAATTCTTGACCTTTGTTTTCAAACAACCATTGAACCGCTGGTTCTATCTGTTGGTTTGGCGCCGCACCCGTGTAAAATATGTTTTTCGAACACTCTTGGCCTTCGTATTGTACCGGATACCAGAGCATATGATTTTTGGACTCGAAAACTGGCAGCACTGCTTTGCGACTGGCAGAAGTCCAGCAACCAAAAACAGTGGCTACTTTGTCTTGGTCGATTAATTTAGTTGCTTTTTCGGCAAAAGTTGGCCAAGTGGAGGCTCCGTCTTCTACTATTGGTGTAATTTGCTTGCCTAATACCCCTCCTGCTTGATTGATTTCTTCAATTGCCAGAAGTTCGGCATCTACGACGCTTTGTTCGCTGATGGCCATAGTGCCGCTGAGGGAGTGGAGGATGCCAACCTTGATGGAATCTTCATCCGCAGCACCGTCGGTGGAGCCACCATCGCCAGATGGAGTCTCGCCGCATCCTTTTAGTACCAGACTGCTTGCCAGGGCAGCAGAGCTATAGATGAGAAATTTTCGTCGATTGAATTGCGGAGTCATTATTCCTATGTTTTTACTATTCAATTAAACCCTGCCAGCCCTCTCAAAAGATTTAGGCAGTTGTAAGCAGGAATCTTACAATCGAGCGGTTTAACTGTTTGTAGCTTTGAATACAAATTGTTAAATTTTTATAAAGATATATTAGAGGATTTGAGAATTTTTGCCCCCCGGCTCGATTTTAGTGTCGCTAATAGGCTCTTTCTTAAGAAAAAATAAAGAATAAATGGATAATAACAGAAATATGGTAAAGGCAGGAGGCGGTCGCGCAGCGTTGCGGATGCAACATCGCTCCTGGTGCATCCCAATCTGGAATTAAGAAACCCGGTTTCTGGGCCCTAGCCATTACCCGTTACCAAAATATGTTAATAATTATTTTGGCAAGCCGAAATAATTATTAATTATTAATTATTAATTATTAATTGTTAATTATTTCTACAGTTTCTTTGAGGTAACTATGGGATTAGGAATATTAGCCGATGGTAAATGGATACCCAGACGGGAGCAAGAAGACTCCGACGGTAGATTCGTCCGTCCATCTACTACTTTTAGAAATAAGATTACCGCCGACGGTTCCAGCGGTTTTAAAGCAGAAAAGGGACGCTATCATCTTTATATTTCTTGGGCTTGTCCTTGGGCCCATCGCACTGCTATTCTGCGAAGTTTGAAAGGATTAGAAGATGCGATTAGTTTGTCGGTAGTGGCGGCAGTAATAGACCAAAACAGTTGGGAATTTTCCGAGACAGAACCCGGTTCTATTGCCGATAGCGTTAATGGCAAAAATTATCTCTGGGAGGTTTATCTAAAAGCAGACCCGAATTATAGCGGGCGAGTAACAGTGCCGGTGCTTTGGGATAAGGAAAAGGAGACAATTGTTAATAACGAATCCCGCGAAATTATTCGGATGTTCGATACGGAGTTTAATGCTTTGGCAGGGTCGAAGGCTAATTTATTGCCGGAGGATTTAAAGGAAAAAGTTGACGAAACTATTGATGCTATTTACCAACCGATTAATAATGGGGTTTATAGGGCGGGATTTGCTACTACTCAATCGGCCTATTCCGAGGGAGTAAAGGATTTATTTGCCGGGTTAGATTATTGGGAAGGAGTGTTGTCGAAGCAGCGTTATTTGTGCGGCGATCGCCTGACGGAGGCCGATATTTGTATGTTTACAACTTTGCTGCGTTTTGATGTAGTTTATTACGTTCATTTTAAATGCAATTTACGTCATTTATGGGATTATCCCAATCTCTGGAATTATCTCAAAGACATTTATCAGCATCCAGGAGTGAAGGAGACTTGCAATTTCGACCACATCAAAAGGCATTATTATAAGAGCCATCCAAACGTCAATCCTGCGGGAATAGTCCCCATAGGACCGGAGATAGATTTAGATACTCCCCACGATAGGTAATATTGGGAATTAGGAAGAGCGAAAAGCCCGTTCGTAGTAACGACTTTAGTCGCAAACGAGCTAATGGTGAGAGCCAAGAGTTAGGTCAGCAGCGGATTATGTAACGGATGTAACGGATGGGTTTCTTGGGGGGGCGTTTCGCATTTGGGAGAAGAAGAGCGATGTTGCCAACGCTACGCGAAGGCTCTGGGAGATAAAATATTGAGTAAAATAGAAAAGAGACGGCCGATTTGCACGATCGCCTGACAACTGTAAAGATCGAAAAAGCAACTAACTGTTAGATACCAATGGCGATCGATAACAATAAAAATGGTAAACCTGCAGAGCCTAAAAAGTTTGTTCCTGGAGTAGATAGAGTTGCGCTCCCCGTCACCCTATACGCCTTTGGCAACAGACAGCGTCCTCGTCCTCCTCGTCAGGGTAAGGACATTGCCGTTGAAAGCGATCGGGTCAAACCAACGCAACCACCGACTGGTGCATCCACTTTTGGCGATATTGAGTATGCGCCTTTGACGGGACATTACCATAAACTAGATAAAGATACTCTATTGCCCGAAGGTCTTGATGTAGTAGCTGATGGTAGAGATGTTGGCGGTTCCCACTCGCCTACTCATCATACTATTTACCCGAGTCGGGCAATGTTGTTTGCAGAGTTCGTAGAAAAATTTCAGGGTAGCGGCTGGGTTTATGTTGGTAAGAAAGAATTAAGATAAAATACTAAACTAAAAAGGAGGAAATATGTTAAGCCAGCAACAAACCGCAAAAAATATTGATTTGTGGCAGTCTCTTGTTACTAGAGAACTTGCTTACATTCAAAGTCGCCAAGAGTTTCTAAGCGTTTGTACCGACAGGGTGACAACGATCCAAAAAGGATTGCAAAACCCAAGGGAAAGGGGTACGGCGTTGCGATTGTTATTTTACCTTCCTTTGCCCGAACGTCAGAGCTTATTGGCTGAATTAGTGGAGCTTGCAAGCGTCGGCCACTCGGATATCGAATTGTGCCGAGAGGCAATTCTTTCTCTGCCGAAAAGCTGGCTGTTGGCAAATATCGAAAATAGCGCCGAAGGGTTGTTAGGCGATGGTACGGATGAAGAGTACAGACGGTTATTAGAATTGTATATTAAGATTGACGATCGCCTAACGGAAAAGCTGGTTAAACGAGCTTTGCAGGATGAGGATGCAGATATTAGAGAAGCGGGGGAAGATTTCCAAAGGTATTTGAAAAATTGTTGAATTGGAAGATAGAAAAGCGATATTGCATCCGCCTTGCGGATGCAATATCGCTTTTCTATCGCCCCATTCTCGTCGCCGGAAAACTTACCCCAGAGAACACTGCTACAATAGAAACAAAACCTGCTCGACTATAAAAATGAAGCTCGATAAGAATATGAAGCAAACCAAACAACTAACAGCGATTATCTCGCTAGAGGGTGACGGATATGTATCTTTATGTCCCGAACTCGATGTTGCCAGTCAAGGCGACACGGCCTTTGAAGCGCGATCTAATTTGATTGAAGCGTTGGAACTTTTTTTTGAGACTGCCGATGCTTCAGAAGTTGAGCGTCGCTTAAATAACGAGGTTTTTGTAGAGCGGGTGGAGGTAAAAGTTGGGTAAGTTAAAAGTTTTGTCAGCAAAAGAAGTTTGTAAAATTTTGGATAAAGGCGGTTTTGTTGAAGTGAGGGTTCGCGGTAGCCATATTATCATGCAATTGCGAACAGAGAACTCAACTGTTACTGTTCCGGTTCCTAACTATAAAGAAATAAGAATTGGAACTTTGCAATCTATCATTCGTCAGTCGGGCTTACCTCGCTATGAGTTCGAGGTTGATTAACGAACCAGAGCGAAAAGCCCGTTCGTAGTAACGACTTTAGTCGTAGAGGGCTTGTGGTAGGTTCCGAGGGTAGGGAACGCAACGGATTTTCTCACAGATCTAGCGTCGGGGTTTGTTGGGGGGCGCGAGCGCGGGGCGCGACTTGCGGATGCAACATCGCTTTCTTGAGCCTTTCTTGAGAACAAGCGCTTGCTACTGTTAAGCTAAAAGAGTCGAAATCTTTGAGGATATCGATATTCCTGATGGTAAAGAAATTACGATCGCTATTGAGACGGAGGCTAGTTTTAGGATTGCATTGATACGGAAATTTTACAAAAGTTGTTAAGGAGTAAAGATGGTTTCAACTAAATTATTAGAACTGGAAAACTCCATCCAGAACTTATCTTTAGAAGAGAAGCTCTGGTTGTTGGAAAAAATTGTGGCACAAGTGCGATCGATTACGGAAGATGCTAAGGCAAAACAGGAGCAAAAATTAGCAGATATTAAATACGATAGCGGGGCTAAACCGATATGGGAAATAGCTGTAGAAATAGGAGCAAAAATTCCAGAGTCTGAATGGGAAAAGGTGCCGAGGGATTTGTCAAAAAACTTGACTTAGATCGAGTTTCAGAAGGGGGAAAATGAGACGAGTTTTTGCGGATACTGGGTATTGGGTGGCTTTACTCAATCCAAGAGACCAATTACATCAAAAAGCACTTGGGTTATCAAAAACGATGGGTTCGCTTTATATTTTTACAAGCGAAATGGTGTTGGCAGAGGTTTTAAATGATTTTTCTAAAAGAGGCGAGTTTTTTCGTCAGACTGCCATTGAATTAATCGAAAGTCTCTACGACCATCCTAACGTTACGGTGGTAAGACAAAGTAGCAGTCAGTTTCAAGAAGGGTTATTGTTGTACAAGCAAAGACGAGATAAAGAATGGAGCATAACTGATTGCGTTTCTTTTAAGATAATGGAAGAATATGCGATTACAGAAGCTCTAGCTTACGATAGGCATTTCGAGCAGGCCGGTTTTATTGCTCTCTTGCGGGATTGAAAAACTGGAGAAAGCGATCGTGGCATCCGCAACGCTGCGCGTTTCATGTCGCGCCCCGCGAATCGCCCGTTGGTAGTAACGACTTTAGTCGTATAGATTGAGTAGGGGATTCCGAGAGCTTTGTTAGCAACGGATTTTGTAACGGATGTAGCGGATGGGTTATTGGTGGGGGCGATCGCTTTTTTTTTTAACTTTTCTTGACAACAAGCCACTGCTCCTGTTAAGCTAAAGGTATGGTTCAATAAGAAGGAGGATATCTAATGCGCGTTAAGGGCATAAAACGAGGGAAAAATATCGAAATCTTTGAGGATATCGATATTCCTGACGGTGAAGAAATTACGCTCGCGATCGAGACGAAAGGTAGTTTTTGGAAGAGTCTGGAGCGCTTCCGTCAAGAACTCGATCGCGAGGGAATCTGGATCGAACCAGAAGTTTTTGAGGGAGTTCGAGATTCGTCGCCTGGTCGGGAGGTTATTTTATGACTTTACGTTTTTTACTAGATACTAACGTTATTTCGGAAGCTACCCGCCAACGTCCGCATCCAAATGTTATAGCAAGGTTGCAACAACACGAAGGGGAAATTGCTATCTCAACTACTGTGTGGCACGAGCTTCTTTTTGGTTGCGAACGTCTTCCCAATTCTAAGAGACGTAGTTTTTTAGAAAGGTACTTGAACGAGATCGTTCGTTCTACTATTGAGATTTTGCCTTACGATGTTGAGGCGGCAACGTGGCACGCGATTGAAAGAGCAAGATTGACGAGTATGGGCAAGACACCTTCTTTCCAAGACGGTCAAATTGCCGCAGTTGCTAAGGTCAACGGTTTGATTTTAGTGACGAATAACGTCTCAGATTATGGGGATTTTTTGGCTCTTCAAGTAGAAAACTGGCTTGTGTAGGTTCGGCGATCGCTTTCTGGGGGATAAGAGAGCGATCGCTATGCTTTTTACCTACCGATTCTTTTGAATTTCCTCGTAAATTTCCCTGGCTGTTTTTTCTGCAAACATTTTTTTTTTACTCTAAATAATCCATCGGCTGTGACATAGTTTCTCGACAGAAGAATGCTACTTTGGCAATTCCTAAGCGTTCTATAATTACTTTGACACCTTCGGTTCTGATGGAATCCATTTGCGGTACTACTAACTTTTGGCTCATTTTAATCCTCCTTTTAAGAATTAATAACATTATTAACAAATTCTGTGGGATTTTGAACGGTAACAGTCCCACGGTATCTTTTAATTATTTTATCGTCGCAGGTGATGAAATAATCTACTCTCAATTCTTCAGCACAAACTAAGTGCAGAGAATCAAGTCCTTTAATACCCATTGTTGCTTCTATTTCTTCTGCCCTTATTAACATATTTTCGTTAATACTTTGGAAGTATTTAGCTTCCTGTAGCACGCTTTCAACAAAAGTTCGACGTTCGTTATATGGGTTGTTATTGGTTTCTACTACTAAAGCCTCTGAGGATACAATTTCTACTTTCGACAACGAGGAATGGGAAACCACCTCTTTGCCAAAATCGTCTAATTGGGTGTTTTTAGAAAAAACTTGATATCCACGAGAAGAAAGCACTTAATATCCACCATACGCAAAGCACTAACAAGCCAAAACACACAATTATAAATAGGCAACCTAACAACAAGTCTCTTGGTGATTCAATTGATGAATCGGACGAACTAGATTGAGTTTGACTGGATGAACTAGAAGATGCCCGAGGCGCTGGGGTTTTAGGTACGTACGAAGCAGGTGGACGCAACTTTGTAGTATAGTAAAATCGAGGAGGATGAGGAAACTCTATGAGTGTTTCAGTTTGCCTACAATGCTTACCTTTCATAGCTTTCCAACTGCTGTGTAGAAACGCTGATTTACACCCAGCACAAAAAACAATGCGATCGCAGACCTGTATTAATTGTTCAAAATGACGGTTTTAATCGCAGCTCGATCCAAACTGTAATTGTGGTAGTTATGACCTCAAATATAGAATTAGCAGAAGCTCCGGGAAATGTTCTACTATCAAAAAAAGCAACTGGATTGCCGCGCGATTCTGTTGCTAACGTGTCGCAAGTCATAACTTTGGATAAGTCTTTTTTAACGGAGCGAGTAGGCTCTTTGTCGGAAGACTTGCAGGAAGAGGTTGATGAAGGTTTGCGTTTGGTTATGTATTTGTGAGCCAATAATTTGACGAAGGTAGGGCTAGGAAAATTGAGGGCGATCGCTTTTTTGTGGATAGAAGAGCGATCGTCCGTTCGTAGTAACGACTTTAGTCGTATATATCTGGTGGTAGGTATCCGTTGCGTTAGGTTGGCAACGGATGAGTGCAGAGGATGAAACGTCGGGGGTTGTTGGTGGGGGCGCGAGCGCGGGGCGCGACTTGCGGATGCAACATCGCTATTATTTCCGAAACCGAAAATTTAGCTTTTTCCTGACGTTTCTTCACGCCCCAAGAGCGATCGCAAAAAGAAACCAGGCCTCAACGTTGAAACCGGGTTTCTTATCAATAGTCAGCAGTCGGTCAACAACCAAAACCTGCTGTCAGCCTTCATACTCTAACCCACAATGCTCAGGTCATAAGGAGAAGGAGTATTCTCAGTGCCTACCACCCTAGCAGCATAAGTACCAGGAGTTAAGAACGTCTCAATCTCTTCCGGGCTTGTGCCAGAGTTGGACGAACTGCCCTGCAACACCGATTGAGAGTCGTCATATAACTCTAGATCGACATTTGCGCTGAGACCGTCCAGAGAAAGGTTGACGACACCAGGTTCAGGCAAGATAAATTCGTGCCAGTCTTCAGTGTTGACGACACCGCTAGAGGTGAAGTTAATTAAGCTGTCAGCAGTTGGAGGTTTTTTGGAACCCAAGGTGCGTGCTTCCTTAAGTCCTTTACCACCCTTATCCAACTCCTCTATGTCGGGTATCTCTGGAACTCCCAACAATTGCTGGCCAGTGCGGTTGCCCAGTCGGTTTATGTAGCCGGGGCCTTTTTGCTTGCCTTTATCGTTCTTGAAGAAGTCTTCGATTTCACAATCTTTGTCCTCATCAAACACCCCGTTTTGGTTCGAGTCAACTACCAAATCCGAACCAATGCGACCGACACCGATTCTACCTTCTTTGAAACCTTTGGGATAGAGTTTGGCATCTTTGAGTAATTCTTTGATATTTTTGACATCATCATTATCAACGTTGACAACAGCAATGTCTTTGACTGTTACATTTTTGTAATTGGCATCGCTACTGTTTACCTTACCCGATATAGTGAAACGGATATCCCCATCCACTTGAGGATCGTTTACACCTTTTACTCTCAGAGTTTTCGGCTTGTTCCAATTGTTGGGAGTAAAGACTACCCGCTTTTTGTTTAAAACACCTTCACTAAGATCGTTGCTCGTAAATTTAACTACGACTTTACGTTTGGGTTTGCTATCCAAGACTACATCGAATTTTGCTTGAGTACCATCCTCGCTTGTTTTTAACTTAGTAGGGCTAACAGTTACTCCTGCATTATCCTCAGGTGTTTCAGTCACAAAAAGTTCTACCGCACCATCAAGGAAACGCTCGTCCCCAGTTGCCAGAAGGTCTAAGGTAACTGCATCTAATATTTCCCCTTTAGGAATTCCTGCTGACAATGCTTTTTGCTGAACTTCCCTGATTTCACCTCTGTTAAAATCATCAAGGGATATAAATCTTTCAGGATTGCCTATAAGCACATCTTCTGAGTTGCCAAACAGAGATTCCTTTCGTCCTACTCGCCAACTATCAGCGTATTTTCCATGTATGTCTTGAACGCTGAGGTTAGAAGGAAGTTGAGTCCCATCACGCAATGCAAAGTCATTGTCAGGGTTGCCGTCGTTGTTTCCTAACAATCCTTGCATTATTCCAAAATGAGATATGGTAATATTGATATGGTTGCCTTTGTCGATAGCAATTAACTTGACATCGGCAGCATCAACAATACCATCATCTCCTGCGTAGGTAATCGTATATTCGTTGCCACTACGTTTAATCTCACTATTCCCAACAGTTAAAGTATTACCATTACTCAAAGAAACATTATTTCCATCAATTTTGAGTTTGTTACTAAGATCTAGGTCAAAGATAACTTTCTTTCCGTCAACCAGGGTAGCGAAAGCTGTATTAACGGAAACTAAATTATTAATAACCCAAGGTTCTTGACGGGTCTGAACTACCCAGTCATCACCATCCCGTGCTGTTTCCGCCAGAATAAATTCGCCAAAGGACTGAAGGTTATATTTCTTATCATCAAAGGTGATCAAGTGTACATCTCCCCAGCCTATACCTTGTTGATGGATTCCGGCATCAAGATTAAGACGACCACCTGTAACTGTTTTCTCATATAGGGCTGGAATCGTATCGACAGCATCGAGAACTCTCTGTCTCAAATCAAGAGTAGTCAAATCGGGCAGACCCCTGTCTCTCCTTGTCCCAACCATTAAAGCTGCTGCCCCACTTACATGAGGTGCTGCCATGGAAGTACCGCTTGCGTTACCATAACTGTTACCCGGGATTGTACTGTAGATATTGAACCCGGGCGCTCCTAAATCGACCGATGTATGTCCGTAGTTTGAGAATGCAGCAAGCCGATCCTTATGGTCTGTTGCTGCTACGGAAATAATGTTGTCTAAGTCATAGCTTGCGGGATAAAAAGGACTCGTATCATTATTACTACCGTTATTACCAGCCGCTGCCACGAATAATGGTCCATTCTCAATGGCATCATGCATAGCTGCGGAGAATCCACCACCTCCCCAACTATTATTGGTTAAATCTGCTCCATTGTTTGCCGCGTACTCTATTGCTTGAATAATTGCAAAATTCCCAGCAGACCCACCACTATCACTGAAGATTTTCAGAGGCATGATTTTGACATCCCAATTTACCCCGACAACTCCAATTCCGTTGTCTCCTTCAGCACCAATTGTTCCAGCAACATGAGTACCGTGACTGTGACCGTCCATCGGATTGTTGTCATTGTTGACGAAATCCCAGCCACGAAAATCATCAATGTAACCATTATTATCATCATCAATTCCATTGTTAGGAATTTCGTCAGTGTTAATCCAAATGTTGTCATTTAAGTCTGGATGGTTATAGTCAACACCTGTGTCAATAACACCTACAGTAGCATTACCACCTGTAGGTATTACTCCTGGTTCTGGAGGTACAAAATTCCAAGCTTCTAATGCATCAATATCAGCGTCGAATGTTCCTCCCGTTTGTCCTGTATTGTTGAGTGCCCAGAGTTTGGAAAACTGGGGATCGTTAGGAGTAAGAGCCAGAGTGGCATCAGTATAATTCGGCTCAATAAACTCAATTCTGCGGTCTTTGCTATATTTTTTAACAACTTCTTCTACACCAATGTTATCTGGTATTGTCCACAATTCAATACCCAAGGTTTGAGTTGTTCCAGTTACCTTAGCACCTAATTGTCTTTGTAAAGCTTCACGAACTTTTGGATTTTTATCATTCTTGAGCTTGATAATGACTTGGTTAGGAACAAAGGTGCGTCCTTTTCTTAACCCAGAGTTTTCCATTTTTTATTACTCCAAATATTTGAAATTAATTACTCCCATCTCTGTGAATAATTACTTATCTGCTAAACTTATCGACACCGATTGGTCCAGCTTTTGCAGAGTATTAGATTTGCTCTACTGCATTAGTAAGTATCCCACTAAATTTTCTCCTGGCAAACTATACACTGGGGGATTTTGGGGGAAATTGCAAAAACTTTTTTTCCCACACTTTCGCCAAAAAAAGGGGAAAGTGTGGGAAAAATGGTAAATTGTGCGATATTGTGAAAAAAAACCTTGGCTTAACTATGACCCACTTAAACTTATGGACATTCAAGATGCTATAAAATGGACCGACGACCTGGTTTTTGCTAAAACGGGACAACATCTCGATTCCCTCCAAAAGGCTGTCCTAAAAGGAACCTGGCAGGGCAAAAAATACCCTGAAATTGGTAAAACTTGCAACCGCACTCACCATCGCATCAAACAAGTGGCAAGGGAATTATGGCAATTAATGTCTCAAGAATTGGGAGAAGATGTTAAGCAGTCTAACTTTCGCTCTATCTTAGAACTAACTGCATTTTCCTACATATCAAATTTGGGTTCTGACTCCGTACAAATTGTGGGTGAAGTAAACTTTTGTAGAGAACATTACCCCCACTCCAAAGCAACAAAAAACCGATCGCCCTCCACCCAAAAACCAGAAAAACGTCACGATCTAACATCCGCCCCCAAATACAATTCCCCCTACAACCGCACCCAAGAACTAAATACCCTCAAACAATGGATACTCGAAGAAAATAGCCCCATCGTCACAATTATAGGTTTATCCGGCATCGGCAAAACCGCCCTCGCCAGACAACTCGTCGAAGAAATAAAAGACAATTTCCACCGCGTCTTATGGCGGAGTCATCGTCAATTTCCTACTCTCAATTCCCTCAAAACAAACTTAAAAGAATTTCTCCACGAACCCCAAAAAACTAAATCCCAATCCCTAATTAACTCCTTAAATTCCCATCGCTGTCTCATCGTTCTCGACGACTTCCAAGAAACATTGACCAGCGGCGAATTAGCCGGCACTTACCTCCTTGAATACGAAAATTACGGTAAATTCTTAAAAGAAATAGGGCACTCTTCCCACAAAAGTTGTTTCCTACTCCTCAGTTGGGAAAAACCTACAGAAATTGCTACCTTAGAAACAGAGAACTGTAACTGTCACACCCTCCAACTTAAAAGCTTGGGAAGCGCCGCAACAGAAATATTTAAAGCCCAAAAATTAACCGACGAAAATAGATGGTTAGAACTGAGCGATCGCTACAGCGGCAACCCCTTATGGTTAAAGATAATTGCCTCCACTATTCAAGATTTATTCAACGGCAGCGTCGCCCAATTTTTAGCCTATCCAAGTCTCTTTTTGGGAGACGTAGAACCGATATTAAAAGAACACTATCGACGGCTATCCAAGGAGGAGAAATTAGTAATGCTCTGGTTGGCAACCCAAGACGCAGCGGCCGATATTTCCAGCAAGCCACCAGATTTCGTATCGGACTCAGATTTTTTAGCAGCAATACAATCTTTAAGAAAACGCGGTTTAATTGAAAAAACCACGGAGGAAGGAAGTTCCTGTTTTACCCTCCAACCAGTTATTAAAGAATATGCTAAAATTTCTTCAAATATAGACTTGTAGCGGTAAAGCAATTATTGAATCGGTGAAGTACATTGAGAATGACCCCCCAGCCCGCCTAAAAAAGGGGGGAGCCATTTCAAAGTCCCGGAGGGGAGGGGGATATAGCAATCCTAAATGGTTTACGATAAATTTGGGGCAAGAAACCCGGTTTCTTCAACAATACCTTCGCCATTTTCCCATCGCAATGCTAATTCGCCCGCCAGAAACCGGGTTTTTGCCAAAAACCCGGTTTCTTACATCTCTATGCCTTACAAATGTTGGGTTGCGCTACGCTGCACCCAACCTACGAATGGCTAAATGGTTTACGATAAATTTGGGGCCAGAAACCCGGTAACTTCAACAATACCTTCGCCAAAAAGAAAAAATACCATTTGTAGGTTGGGTGGAACGTAGTGGAACCCAACATCTTCGTAGCTACAACCAACGATTTTGTTGGGTTTCGCTACGCTACACCCAACCTACAAGATGCAGGGCGAAGGTATTGTTCGAGAAACCGGGTTTCTTAGATGCCTTAAATGATTTAGGATGGCTATAGAATATTTTTGTGTACCTCATAAGACAGAAAAAGGCTATAATTTTTAATTATTAATTAATCTCAGATATGGAAAAATTTTACATAGTAAAACGACCGGCGGGAACTTGCGAAATCGTTCCCCAGGAGAAAGTCGCAGAAAAAGAAGACCCCAGCATCGTAGAGAAGTGGGGCCCTTTTGATTCAACCAACCAGGCGATCGCCCGTAGAGTAGGATTGATTAGATCGGGTAAATGTCAACCGCAATAAAAAAAAGCCCCTTACCAAATCATAAAAAATGACCCCTTCTTAAAAACAAGAAAGGGTCATTTTTAATTGTTAATTGTTAATTGTTAATTGTTCTGAGCCTTTTGATTTTCTCGGGCGGCAATTTCTTGAATTAAAACCTCTATAGCCTTAGCATATTGAGGGTCTGCCAGAGTGCCGAATAAAGAGCGATCGTCGCGCAAAGCTTCTATTTGTTCCTCGCTGAGGGACATTTCCACATCTGGCACGATGCCTTCGTGGTTAATATCGCGACCGCTGGGAGTAAAATACTTGGCGATGGTAACTGCCAAACCGGCACCATTGCCGACGCTTTGGACTGATTGGACTAATCCCTTACCAAAAGTCTTGCTTCCAACCAACATCGCCCGGTTATTATCCTGCAACGCCCCAGAGAGAATCTCGCTAGCGCTTGCCGAACCTCCATCCACCAAAACCACTAACGCTTTATCCGTCAGAGATCGTCGGTTAGCCTTCTGGCGATCGGTTACTCCAATGCGATTTACCGTAGAAACGATATCGCCTTCATCCAGCCACATCCGCGCAATTTCAATACTAGCGTAGAGCAAACCTCCAGGATTAGAACGCAGATCTAAAATATACCCAGAAACATTCTGCTGTTCTAATTCTTCCATCGCCTCCTTCATCTCCCCGGCGGCGTTAGCGCTAAATTGGTTCAGGCGGATATAACCAACATCGCCGGCTGGACCTTGCTGGACGGAAGCCTTAACTGGATGAATTTCGATCCGATCTCTTCTGATGGGAAAATCAAGAGTTCTGCTACCTCGTTGGATAGTAAGAATGACCTCAGAACCAATGGGGCCGCGAATTAACTTTACCGCATCGTTAATATCCATCCCCTCCGTATTTTGACCGTCTATTTTGAGAATAATATCCTGGGCCAAAATGCCGGCATTAAAAGCCGGAGTATCTTCGATGGGGGAAACTACTGTCAGCTTCTCGGTTTCCCGGTCTTGAGTAAGCTGGATACCTACACCGGTCAACTCTCCAGAAGTATCGATTTGGAGATTTTTGTACTCCTCTGGATCCATGAAGCGAGTGTAAGGATCGTCTAGCTTTTCGAGCATTTCTCGGATAGCGTCGTAAGCTTGCTCGTCGCTGGTGTAAGTTCGACCTAGATATTCGCTGCGAACTTGCTGCCAATCAACTTGGTTGAAAGTACCATCCACATATTTTTTGTCGATAACCTGCCAAACTCGATCGATGAGTTCTTTAGGATCGTTATTGCTTAAAGAAGCTTGACTCGAAAGATGAATACCAGCACCTATAACAGTGACACCTGTCAACATCACTGCGGTCGCACCTAGAACTAGCCCGCGTTTTGCTATAACCATGTTTTTTCAAAAAAAAAATTCAGAACAATAAAAACTGCACGTTCGTTAAGCTAAATTTAGCACTGAGATAATGGGGAATGCGCGTGGGGGTAATGGGTAATCCTTTTTTAGTTGGCGATGGATTTTTCCACCGCGTCAAAAGAATCTATTTTTGTATCTAAATTGACGTCTTTTAGATTAAATTACGCACCCATAAATCTATTGAATATCTCCTAATTCTTATTTTAGATAAAGATATAAAATTTAACACCTCTATCATCATCAAGTCCGGAGATCGGATTTTTTGTCATTCTTTCCATTATAGCCATTTGGCTAAAAGCTTAGGGATCGACCCAGCGATCGTCTGCCTTAATCAGGTTAATTAGCTCTTCAACTCCCCGATCCTCCGGGACTTTTTTAATTTCTTCCCGCCCGCGATACAAGGAAATATATCCAGGTTGCTTGCCTACATAGCCATAATCGGCATCTGCCATTTCTCCCGGTCCGTTGACGATGCAACCCATTACGGCGATGTCTAAACCTGTCAAATGTTTGGTGGCCTCGCGAACTTCATGCAAGACGTCTTCGAGATTGAATAAAGTCCGGCCGCAGGAAGGACAGGCCACATATTCTACCATTGTCTTCCGCAGGCCCAGAGCCTGGAGGATGCTGTAGCAAACGGGTATTTCTTTTTCTGGGGCCTCGGTGAGGGAGACGCGAATGGTATCGCCGATGCCTTGTGCCAGGAGAGTCCCTATACCGGCTGTGGATTTTATCCGCCCGTATTCCCCGTCCCCCGCTTCGGTGACTCCCAAATGGAGGGGGTAGTCCATACCTAGTTCGTCCATTCGCTCGACCATGAGGCGATAGGCCGCCAGCATTACTGGCACTCGCGATGCTTTGAGGGAGATTACTAGGTTGCGGAAGTCTAGAGATTCGCAAATTTTCAGAAATTCAATGGCAGACTCTACCATGCCTTCGGGGGTGTCGCCGTAGGTGAATAACATCCTTTCTGCCAGGGAACCGTGGTTGACTCCGATGCGCATGGCTTTGTTTTGGTCTCGGAGGGAGACTACTAAGGGTTCGAGGGTTTCGCGGATTTTGTTGCCGATTTCCTCGAATTCGGTCTGGGTGTATTCGCTTCTATCTGCTTTGGGTTTCTCGAAGACGTACAAACCTGGATTGATCCGCACTTTATCGACGTGTTTGGCTACTTCTAGGGCTATTTTCATGCCGTTGTGGTGGACGTCGGCTACTAGGGGGACGGTTTTATAGGTTGCGGCCAGTTTTTGTTTGATTTCTGCGAGGGCTTTAGCGTGGGCCATGCTGGGGACGGTGACGCGGACGATTTCGCAGCCGATTTCGTGGAGGCGACGAATGCCTGCTACTGAACCGTCGATGTCCAGGGTGTCTTCGTTGATCATGGATTGGACGACGACGGGATGGCCGCCGCCGATGGTGATGTCGCCTACTTTGACGGGGCGGGTTTTCCGCCGGTGGATGGTGGTGTCGATGTTGGGTTTGCTAGATGGGGTTGCGATCGGTTTGGGAAGGGTTTGCATGGTTTTTGTCTTTTTTCTTTTGTCTTTTGTAAGGAAATGCTCTTACTGTTCAGGTTGCCACAATTTGGGTCTGTTTTCTTTCGGCATTAAGGACTGATTTTCATCTTATACTCGTACTCGTATTAATACTCATATTCACGAGCCGGGTACTTAGGGCGCTTGCTTACCACAACTGCCCCAAAAATGTCAAGGGACGGTTCGGGGTTAAAATACACGAGGCAGGCAGAGGCGATCGGTTTGCTAGGATTTATCAGGTAAAGATGAGGAAATTATGCAAGCTGAGAATAAGCTAGAGCAAGAGATTCTGGAAACTAGACTTTTGATGGAGTCGAACGGTAAAGCTATATCGGCTTTGACGGAAAAGATGGAAACTGATGGTAAGATTTATCGACATTTAATAGAGTCTAATAGTAGGGCGATCGCTGCTTTGGGTTCGACTTTAGTGGAAGAACGACAGCTAGATCGGAGATTTATTAGTGCTAATAGTAAATCGATTTCTGAGTTAATCGATACTATGAAGGAGATGCAATTGGGGCAGAAGTTATTAATTGAATTAGTTCAACAGCAACAAGACGGCATGAAGCAGTTTAAAGTTATAGTTAATTCTTTTCTCGATTGCATGAACCAGCATAAGGCTCAAAGCCAAGAGTTAATGGAGGTGATTCAGGAGTACAAGCAGCATTTGGCTAAGGAGTCTCCTATCAATTAACAATTAACATTTTCATGGGTTCACAATTGAGTTGTAGGGGTAAAGGATTCTTGCGGTAAGTTTTGCCCCTACAATTCCATTTTTTTTATGGTTTGTTTTACATGAATTAAATAGGATTGCTAATATAGCAAGCCGTAGATCGTTCGTGATATTTTAGAAACCCGGTAACTTGTGCGAAACCGGGTTTCTTGCCCCCAAATTTTTCATAATCCCTGCACGGATTGCTATAGCACAAAAACGTCGAAATCTCGCTCCTATCGACGAACCTTGCCAGCAATGGCTCGCCGATCTACAACTGGTTTTAGCGACAATAAGTAATTAGTAAAAAGAGCTCGGTTGCCAACGCAACGCTGCGCGATCGCGCGCCCCAACCAAAGCATCTACATTGCAGGGATTGCAAAAGAAAAAAGTAGGATGTCGGTTGCCCGTTCTATTTCTTTTGTGCTAAATTAAAACGAATCGCTAAAATATGCGGCACTTGTAAGCCGTCAGTACGTTGAATTATGCTAACTAGATTAAAGGTGTCTGGTTTTAAAAACTTGGTAGATGTGGATGTTCGCTTTGGACCCTTCACCTGCGTGGCAGGCGCAAACGGCGTGGGTAAATCTAATCTCTTCGATGCGATTAGATTTTTGAGCGCCCTGGCAGATATGCAACTGATAGAAGCGGCTTTATCGGTCCGCGATGAAAGCGGGAAGACGGGCGACGTGCGAAGCTTGTTCCATCGGGTGGGAGACCAGTACGATGAGGAAATGTCGTTTGAAGCGTCCATGATAGTACCATCTGAGGGAGTGGACGATCTCGGACAGCCAGCTAAAGCTAGCATTACCTTTTTGCGCTATTCTGTGAATCTAGCTTATCGAAGCGACGAGAGTCTTAGATCTTTAGGATCCTTAGAAATCCTAAAAGAAGAATTGGTTCGCATTAACCTTGGCGATGCAAAGAAAAATTTACTGTTTGACCATAAGCCAGAGTGGCGCAGATCCGCAGTTAAAAAACCGGGACGGCGAGGTGGGGCATTTATATCTACTGAAACTCAGGATACAAACAGAGTTATTAAACTACATCAAGACGGCAAGAGCGGCAAAGCTCTGTCTCGGTTAGCCGCTAATCTTCCTCGAACGGTGCTTTCTGTAACTAACGCTGCGGAAAGTCCGACGGCATTGTTAGCTAGAAGGGAAATGCAGTCTTGGCGCTTGCTACAGTTAGAACCCTCTTGTCTGCGCCAACCTGACGAATTTACGGCCCCTACTAAAATAGGAACCGATGGCTCCCATCTAGCCGCTACGCTCTACCATTTAGCGCGATCGAATAAAGCTGCCAACAAAGACGGGCAATCTAAGGATGAAGTTGCAGAAGCCGTTTATGCTGGAATTGCTAATCGTTTGGCACAACTCCTAACGGATGTGGAGCGAATCTCGATAGATCGCGACGATCGCCGGGAACTTTTAACTTTAATGATGAAAAGTCGAGACGGTACGTCTCATCCAGCAAGGGCGCTGTCGGATGGAACTATGCGCTTTTTAGCCTTGGCTGTGCTGGAACTCGACCCAGAGACACAAGGTCTTCTCTGTCTGGAAGAGCCAGAAAACGGCATTCATCCTCTTCGGATTCCTAAAATGCTGGAACTTCTACAAGATATTGTTACCAATATTAACGAACCGATCGATGATGATAATCCGCTTCGTCAAGTAATTGTCAACACTCACTCGCCTGCTGTAGTTAAGCAAGTACCGGATGATAGCCTATTGGTGGCAGGGTTGAAAGAAACACTCAGAGACGGAAAACGATTTAAGAGAGTGTGTTTTAGTTGTTTGTCTAAAACTTGGAGAGAAGAAAGAGCTAGCGAAACAACAAAGATTAATGTTGTTTCTAAAGGTCAACTCCTTGCTTACCTCAACCCAGTCCCGATTGAAGAGAGCGATTCGGATTTGAACCTGGAAGAAGCAAGCAGCAAAGAATCAAAGCATAAAAAACCTAATAAAAAACGCAGGGTCGTTGACAGAGAAGACCTTCAACTGATGATTCCGGGTTTGCTAACAGGAATGAAAGAATGAAAGAACTGAGTTACACGTTACTAACTGATGGGAGTTCGGACAAAGTGCTGCTTCCGATCCTGACCTGGTTATTACAAGAATATCTAAGCGATCGTGCTATTCAGTCAGAATGGGCAAACGTTAGAGGTTTGCCAAAATTGCCAAAAAAGTTGTCTCTTTCAGAGCGAATCGAGATCGCTATAGAATACTATCCTTGCGATCTGTTATTCGTACACCGCGACGCAGAAAGGGAACCACGGGAAAACCGCGTAGCTGAGATCCAACAAGCAGTTAAGGAGGCTGGGGCATCTGTTCCTGTAGTCTGTGTCGTTCCAGTTCGGATGACGGAAGCGTGGCTTTTGTTTGACGAAGTTGCGATCCGAACTGCGGCTGACAATCCTAACTCGAAGCGATCGCTACAATTACCCCATAAGGCACGAGTTGAAAACGAACCAGACCCCAAAGAGTTACTTTACACGGTGCTGCGCGAAGCTAGCGAACTCGGAGGCAAGCGACGGAAGAAATTCAAAGTTAACGATCGCGTTCACCGGGTAGCAGAACTCACCGATGATTTTTCACCCCTGCGGCAGTTGTCTGCTTTTCAGGCATTGGAAGCAGACATCCAACAAATAATTCAAAACTGCGGTTGGAACAGAATCTAACTTAAAGGAACCTTCAGCGAACATTTAGCTTTGCCTGCAATACCGACGGACCTCATGGCAGACTCCGGTTAAATCCATACTTAATCTTTGGTTTTGGGGGCGCGATGTTGCCAACGCAAAACCCAACCATCTACTTATTAACCGTTACCGTTACCAGTAGCGACTAAAACCCGATCGCCTACTTTACCAGACTTAGGACAATTTAATAACTAGCACAATTTATGACAATTAAATAAGTAGCACAACAACAAGAGAAAGTATTTTTCAGTTGCAGATAATGGTGGTAACAAAAAAGGCAAGCCGACCGCCGGTTGATGGCAAAAGTACCAGTAAGCCTGGGGGAGGTGACACCTGTTAGAAATTTGATTCTGGAGCCTGAAAGGATAAAACCATGACTTCTGTAACTACAACCGACTTCATCCATAGACAACAAATAGACCTAGCAGGATATTGCTATCGAACTCCTAAATACAAACAGACGAGAGCCAGGATTAATTACCTAATCGATCGCTACCTCTCCTTAGACATTCTCAGCGATCGCCTCATAGACCTACCCACCCAATTCCATAACCCCCACCAAAAACCCTGGGAATCTATCGACTGGAAAGCAATAGACCCCAGTCAAATTATCGGAGTGGAACCGGAACTATTTTTAGGTCTTATCGCTTCGGCAGTGGAAATCGAAATGCCTATTCGCAGCTACTCTCGGGAAAGTTGGCAATATCTCTACGAAGCCCATCCCCAACTGGCTCGCTTCGTGGGAGGGGTTTGGGACGAAACAGGAAAAGTGGTAGAAGTTGGCATCTGGGAGAAAGAAGAACGACAACACGCCCCCGCCTTCAGCAAAATCTACCAGCAGCTAACCGGAGAGAAACTCGAACCAGTTGCCCACACCCCAAAGGGCTATGGATCTAAAGGCAATCACATAGCCGAAATTTACGACCACGCCGTGGGTCGTATCGCTACCGAATGGAGCGCTATCTCAGTCTATCTCTGGTTGATGGCTCATTCCACCGGTGCCCTACAAATGGCGATCGCCCAACCGCTACAAGACGAAGTAAACCATCTGGCTAAATTCTGGGGCATTGCTCGCTGGGGTTTTAACGACTCTGCCGTTACCCGCACTACGAAAGCTACGACTATGTTACTCCAAATCTCAATGCAGCATCAAAAGCAACGTAGTGCCAGTAAGGATGTCTTAAATGTATCGAGTCTAACTTATGGCCTTGAATTTGGCTTTATTTTCCTGCGAGTAATGGGCCAAATGTGGCGCTGGAACTTTCACTTGCAAGGAGATGCTCTCGAAGGATTGTTTGGCACTCTGCCACCAAGCCATAAATAGAATGGCGAGTGCGGGCAGAGCGAGTTGATTTGGGAGTACGTCAATGCATGAAACTTTCCCAAAAACTTATCGCTTTTAGGCAACAGGCAACGGGCAACTAATCTCACTAAACCGCGCTTTCTGGTCTGCACTCAGATCTTAATCCCTGCAAGGATTATGAAAAATTCGGGGGCCAGAAACCCGGTTTCTCAAAGAAACCGGGTTTCTAAAATATTGCGAACGATCTACGGATTGCTATATTACGGTTTACATTAACCGATTTTTAATGCCATTAATACAAATTTTCGTTGGTTTTCATTTTGATTTCAAGAAATATTACGTTTGACAAATAAATGTTAATTAAGCTCAAAAACTGAAAAACCCTAAACTATAATTGTGCTTTGGTAAAAGTAGAAAGTAAAGTGCTTGCTACGAATATATCGAAGTACAAAAAATGACAAAAAAACGAATCATAATTTGGTATCGCAACGATTTACGAATTCGCGACAACGAACCACTTAATAAAGCACTCAAAGCTGGAGGAGAAATTATTCCGGTTTATTGCTTCGATCCGAGACAGTTCGGTAAAACAGATTTTGGCTTTCCTAAAACAGGGGCTTTTCGGGCAAAATTTTTATTAGAAAGCGTCGCCGACTTGCGAGATAGCTTGCGAAAATTAGGCAGTAATTTAGTCATCAGACAGGAACTACCAGAAATAGCCATTCCAGCGATCGCCAAACAATTCAACGCTACATCAGTTTATTTCCAAAAAGAAGTAACTTCGGAAGAAATTCAAGTAGAAAAAGCTTTAGCTAGGGTCTCAAAATCCATTGGTGTCGAACTTAAGTCTTTTTCGGATCATACTCTCTATCATCCAGAAAATTTACCTTTTACAATACAACAGTTACCAGAACTATTTACCAGTTTTCGCAAAGAAGTAGAAAAAAAATCTGAAGTAAATTCAACTTTTCCTACTCCGCAAACATTACCCGCTTTACCAGCAGAAATAGAACTGGGTAAATTGCCTAATTTAGCAGATTTCGATCTGGAAGCGCCCCCAGAAGAACCGAGGGCAGTTTTGCAATTTAAAGGAGGAGAAAGCGAGGGCATCGCTAGAGTCAAACATTATTTCTGGGAAGGAGATTGTTTGCAAGATTATAAAGAAACCAGAAACGGAATGTTAGGGGCTGATTATTCTTCTAAATTTTCTCCTTGGTTGGCTTTGGGGTGTTTGTCGCCGCGCTATATTTATGAAGAAGTGACAGAATACGAAAGACAGCGGGTAAAAAATAATTCTACTTATTGGTTAGTATTTGAATTGTTGTGGCGGGATTATTTTCGATTTGTCTCCCAGAAACACGGCGATCGCCTCTTCCACAAACAAGGTTTGCAAGGGTTAAATATTGCTTGGAAAGAAGATTGGGAACAATTCACAAAATGGCAGGAAGGAAAGACTGGTTTTCCCCTGATAGATGCCAATATGCGGGAACTGGCAGCAACCGGTTTTATGTCAAACAGGGGGCGGCAGAATGTAGCTAGTTTCCTGACCAAAAATTTAGGCATAAATTGGCAAATGGGGGCGGAGTGGTTCGAGTCTTTATTAATAGATTACGATGTCTGTAGTAATTGGGGAAATTGGAATTACAGCGCCGGAGTGGGAAACGATGCCAGAGGATTTCGTTACTTTAATATTGGCAAGCAGTCCCAAGATTACGATCGCGAGGGAAAATATGTCAAACATTGGTTGCCCCAGTTGGCAAAAGTGCCCCCTGCCAAGGTGCATTCTCCTTGGAAATTATTGCAAGTAGAACAAAATCGGTTTGAGGTTAAATTGGGGGAAGATTATCCCGAACCGATGGTGAATTTGCAGCGATCGGTTAAGGAAAATGAAAAGGTCTATAATGCGGCTTTGGGACCGTCTGGTAAAGGTAAAAGACGTCGGTAGGACAGGCATCTTGCCTGTCCTACGGGTATGGGTGGATATCGGCATTAACCCAGAAACCCGGTTTTTGGGAAAAACCGGGTTTCTTAATTCGGATATCTACGCGATCGCTACATTCGTCAATATTCACCTATTTTCTCCTAATTTAACCTACTAAAACCCGCTTATAGCTAGATTTAACCGCCTTTACCGGGATCGAAATCTCGAAAGTCGTTCCCTCTCCAATGTCAGAAATACACTGAATTTCCCCCTTATGTTTTTCTACCACAATTTGATGGGCGATCGACATTCCCAAACCCGTACCTTTACCCACAGGCTTCGTAGTAAAAAACGGATCGAAAAGCCGTTTAACAGTTGACTCCTCCATGCCAGGACCGTTATCGGAAATAGAAATTAAAGCCGCATCGGCAGTAGTTTCGTCTTCTGCTTTTTTCAATTGAGTTTCTATCAGAATAACTCCTGGTTTATGTCTATCTTCGAGGGCATCAACCGCATTGGCGATGATATTCATAAACACCTGGTTTAGCTGACTGGCATAGCACTCGACTAAAGGCAATTGACCGTATTTTTTAACAACAGTAATTAGAGGACGTTCTCCACGGCCTTTTAGCTTGCTTTGTAAAATCAGCAAGGTACTGTCAATGCCCGAGTGAATATCTACTTCTTTCTTCTCCGCTTCATCCAAGCGAGAGAAATTGCGCATTGATACTACTAACTCCCGAATTCTTTCCGTACCCAATTTCATCGATTTCAGAATTTCCGGCAAATCTTCCATCAAGAATTCTACGTCGTATTCTTCTGCAAATTCTCTAATTTCTGCCACTGGTTCGGGATAATGCTTGGTATAAAGTTGGAGCATTTGCCGCAAAATATCGGTGTATTCATTGGTGTGATGAATATTGCCGTAAATGAAATTAATCGGATTATTAATTTCGTGGGCAATTCCGGCTACCATTTGACCCAAACCAGACATTTTTTCTGCCTGTATTAATTTGCTTTGGGTGTGTTGCAATTCTCGCAAAGTTTTTTCTAGTTGCAACGCTCTTTCTCTTTCTTTTATTTCTGACAGCCGGAGGGCGGCTTCGGTCTGTTTTCGATCGCTAATATCCCTGACGATCGCCAAAACTTCATCCCCGCCGCAGGGCACATATCTTGCCTCGCAATGACACCAGTTTCCTTCTATTTTTAGCACGTATTCCCCTGTTTGCGGCTCTCCCGTTTCTAGGGTTTGTCTGAGGTAATGGTGGCTCCAATAAGCCAAATCCATTGTAAATACTTCGTCGATAGTTTTGCCGATAAAATCCGAAGAAGATCGGGGGTTTTTCTCATCTTTGGCGGGGAAGTAGTCGAGGAAAACTCCCTCTGAATTTAACCTAAACATTAAATCTGGAATTGCTGCTATTAAGCTGCGATTTTTGATTTCGCTTTCTCCCAGGGCTTCTTCTATATTTTTGCGGTCTGTTATTTCAAATTTAATCGATAAATATTGGTAAGGTTTTCCTCTACGCTTTACAAAAGGCACCACCGTGGTATAAACCCAATAATAACTGCCATCTTTGGCTTGGTTTTTTATTTCTCCTTGCCAAATTTTTCCGGCTTTAATTGTTTGCCAAAATTCCTGGAAAAACTCTTGAGGATGATAGCCAGAATTGACTAGGCGATGGTTTTGTCCGATTAATTCCTCCCTAGTATATTTGGAAAGCTCGCAAAATTTGTCGTTGGCATAATTGATAATTCCCTGGGAATCTGTAATTGCAACTATCGCCGCTTTATCCAAAGCCAGTTTAGTATCGGATAATTCTTTAAGAGTTTTCTGCAATAGTTCGTAGAGGGCGTTATTATCTACGACCGCTTGTTTGTACTCTCCTTGTTTTTTATAATCTGTATGCTTGTCTAACAGGGCAGTTACAATCTGCTGAAGCGAGCAATCTTTGTAGTCGTATTGAAATTGATTTTTAGAGACGTCCATCTTAGTTTTTCCTAATTTTTACGGAACATTTCCATGGATCGCAAGCATACTACACCTTTCCCTAAAAAGTCTCTATTTTAGATTCCATTACCCTGAATATTAATATCTTCTTAATATCTCTGACCGGAGAATTTAGCAAAACTAATAACTGACATTAGTAAACTTAATCAAACTAAAATCAATCGCAATGGATGCAAGCTAACCCCCCAAGGAAAAGGACGCTCTTTGAGTCCGTTCCATTTTTCCTTGAAGACTTCTGCTTGCAGGTGATAATCTTGAGGGCCCTTAGGTGGCTCGTGCAGTTTCAAAAACAGAGTCATCCGGTGGGGGGTTTCGCTGGTAGCAGCCAGCCAGCAGGGGAAAATATTTCCCTCGGGGTCGTTGCTAAAGCGATCGGGACCGCTTACGAAAGCAATTTGATGGGCGCGAATGCCGACGTGGGAGAGAGATTCAGGAATCCGTTCGAGAGTTTGCAGGGTGCATCCCCAGTCTATGGCCTCCACGCGATCGCCTGCCGCTGCTACGGCCCTGGAGAAGTTCTTGCAACCGGTTAGTTTGGCAACGCTGAGGGTAGGAGGACGCTCGAAGATATTTTGTTTGGTCCCCAGTGCTACTATTTTTCCTCCTTCGATAACTAACAAATTCTGACAAACCCGGTATGCTTCTTCCAGGTTGTGGGTGACGAATAAAGTAACGCCCCGATAATTAGTAACGTTGGCAATTAATAACTTTTCGAGACTATCGCGCAAGTGAGTATCGAGAGCGGAAAACGGTTCGTCTAATAACAATACTTCCGGTTGACTGGCAAAAGCTCTAGCTAAAGCTATGCGTTGTTGCTCGCCCCCGGAGAGTTGGTGGGGGTAGCGGTTGCCGCATCCGGGTAATTGCACTGCCAAGAGGTGTCCTTCTACTTCTTGCTCGATAGCTGATACTGACATACCTTTGGGCAAACCGAAGGCGATATTTTCGGCGACGGTGAGATGGGGGAAGAGGGCGTAGTTTTGGAATAAATAGCCGATGAAGCGATCGCGACTGGGAAGGTTGATGCCGGCTTCGGAGTCAAACAAGACGCGGTTATTTAAAACTATCCGACCGGATCGGGGAGTTTCCATACCGGCGATGCAGCGCAAAGTCATACTTTTCCCCGCCCCAGAAGCGCCTAACAATCCTACTGGGCGATCGCCGGTCTCGAATTTCACATCCAAGTCAAACCCAGAAAGGGGTTTTTGGATATCTACTAATAAATTAGGAGTCGAGTGTCGTTGTCTTTGGGGGGGAGAAGAGCGATCGCTTTGAAAAATGCTCCATTTAAAAATGCTCCATTTAAAAATGCGCGATAAAAAATAGAGCTTAAATTTTCTCGTTTGGCTGTTAGCTTTTGGTAAGAGAAAGGCGATATTTAGAGCTTTTATAGATTGATTTTTTTTAGGGTTTTGCTGTATTTGAGATTCCCATCGCCAATTAACCGCTGTTATAACTCCGATAGAAATAGCCAAAATTACTAATACCCAAGCTAAAGCTACATCCATTTCCCCAGATTCCGAGGCAAAAAATATGGCAATAGGAATAGTTTGGGTTCGGCCTGGAATGCTGCCGGCTAACATTAAAGTGGCTCCAAATTCTCCAAGCGATCGGGCAAAAGCAAGCATAGTTCCAGCAATAATTCCAGGTTTCGCCAAGGGCAGCATAACCCGCCAAAAAACGGTCCATTCCGAAGCCCCTAAAGTTCGGGCGCAAGCGATGAGATTGCCGTCTATTTGTTTGAAGGCTCCCAAGGCAGTTTTATACATCAACGGAAAGGCTACTACCACTGCAGCAATTACCGTTGCTTCCCAGGAGAAAATCACCGTAACGCCGACGGACATTAACAATTTACCAAGAGGGCCGTTTCTGCCCAATAATAGCAATAATAAAAACCCCAATACCGTCGGCGGCAAAACAATTGGGGCCGTTAAGATGGCATCAATTAAGCCTTTACTTTTACCTCGATAACCATACATCCAACGAGCGATCGCTACTCCCAAACAAAAGGTAATAATTGTCGCCGCCGTCGCAGTTTTAATAGAAATCCAAGCGGGAGATAAATCTAAATTCATTCGTAGAACAGGCCGGAATGCCTGTTATATTATTAACGTGAAACAGGGCTGCGATCTCTAAGAAACCGGGTTTCTTAGAGAAACCCGGTTTCTGGTTCCAATATTATAATTAATTATTAATTATTAATTATTAATTATTAATTGTTATAAAACCATATTGTTCAAATACCGCTTTAGCTTCTGCACCAAACATAAAATTCATCAAGTCTTTAGCAGCTTCAATATTTTTAGTTCCTTTAATAGCAGCAATGGGATAAACTACCGGCGAGTGGCTATTCTCCGCAGCAATTTCTACTATAGTTACGGCATCATAAATATTACCATCCGTCCGATAAACAATACCGGCATCCACGTTGCCCGCAGCCACATAAGTTAAGACTTGACGCGCGTCTTTGGCATAGACAATTTTTGCTTTAATTTTGTCAAATATTCCCAAATTAGTTAAAACTTCTTTCGCATATTTTCCCGCCGGAACGCTCTCTGGTTCTCCTATGGAAAATTGCTGGTAATTTCCCGCACTTAAATCTAGGAAGCTATTAATAGAAGCGGGATTATTTTGGGGAACGATTAAGACTATAGTATTTTTAAGCAAATCGCGGCGAGTTTCTTCTATTATTAAACCTTTTTCTTGTAAAATATCCGTATGTTTGGTTGCCGCAGAAATAAAGACATCCACTGGCGCGCCCCGTTCGATTTGTTGTCGGAGGGAACCAGAGGATGCTAGGTTTAAGGTAAGAGAGACATTAGGATTTTGGCTTTCGTAAATTGTCTCAATATTTTCCAGAGCGTCTTTGAGACTGACCGCCGCCGATAGAGTTAGATTTATGGACTCTTCCCCAGAGAAGTCACTGCCCCCGGGAGCGCAACTGACAGTTAAGATTAGAGAAATAACAATCCAGCAAAGCCAGATGGATATTTTTTTTCTGTTGGGATAAATTATCATAGTTGGGTTTTTTATATACGCTAAAAAATGTAAATAAGCGATCGCTTGCGGCTTAATAATAGTAATTTATTTAAACTCTGGAAAAGTATGACTATTTAGGTGCGTCGAAGGCTTGTATTCGTCCTGATACCAGAAACCGGGTTTTTTGAAAAAACCCGGTTTCTTGGTAGTCCTAAATATTTAGTGGACGTTCGTATTAATCGCTAATCGCTAAAGCGATTACTACAAACTAGCTATTAGTTTTTCCAAGTTTCATCAAACATAAAATCCTGGATATTATCCAAAACAAAGTAGTTATTTTCTTCGATTAATTCGCCCCGGCAAACAATAGGCGATCGCTCTTGGTAAGCTTTAATTGCCACAGAATAATTCGACTCTCCTAGAGCGGTTACAATTTTCTCCAACTTTCCCATGACTGCTCCCATCAAAACAACTTGTCCGGCAGTAAGGTCGAGATTAATTCCAATTACCATGCCCTGAATTTTTTTAGGATACCTTACAGGGGTTATCAGCAACTCATTTAAAATTTCAATTTGAGAACTTTCGGCTACAACTTCCAGAGTCTCCAACATAATATTCATAGAAACAGGATATCCCGGAATCTCCGAATCGATAGGCAAAACAATCTGAAATTTCTCCCCAGAATCCAACTTTTTAATCCAAACAGAAGCCTTATTAAGAATTTGCCGCCATTTTTGCCAACCATTTGCTTGTAAATAAGCAGCAGCTTGGTGCGGTTCTATTGCCTTGAGAATATCTAAATCTTTGATAGTTACTTTCATCAGTTTTCTCCCATAGCAAAGCGTTGCATTAAACTTTTCAGAGCGCTTACCGTTAACAAATTTGCGCGCGGTAAATACACCGTCACAGCCCGTTTATTTTCCGTTGGCGGTTCTCCTTCTAAAGATATCCAGTAACCGCAACTTTTTTGGCACAATTTAGCGCTCGACTGCTCTAACCAATCGTCAACATATTCAGGCATCAAAACTACAACTAAAATCAAAGGAGGATACTGGTTTTCTTTCCTCAACTCTTCATAGTTTTTCACCCTAAGAGGGTACTTAATAAAGCGATCGTCTAGTAGATTCAACGAAGTTGATTTTACCTGTAGATAAAGCTGAGGAAAACCTCTAGTTGCCCTTTCTCCAATCCCAGTAATAGTTACGTCTATGCCCGCATTATCTAAAGGCGTAGTCGTTCTTTGAAATGCGTAACCTGCTGTTGATGCCAGTGCTTGTATGTAAGCATAACTAAACTCCTCTTTCTGGATGTTAGAGTCCACGATTACCCCTGCTATTAAAAATCGATATTAACAGTTTAATGCATATTCGTAGGACAGTCAGGAATGCCGGTTAATGGATGAGGAATTTAGAAGAACAAAAACCACCTCACCCACTAAAAAAGCTATCCGTTTTCCAACTCAAGAAAGTTCAAATTTTCTGATGCAACCCTGGTACTCAGTTGAAGAATCTCAACTCCGACCGCTTTGCCATCCCTGTTAAAATCTAAGATCGCTCCAGGTTCTACCTCTTGCAACTCGATAATCGGAGATTCATCAAGCCGAAAGTACAAAGCGTCGCTTTCCTTATCTATTTTTAATTTCATAACGATCTCCAGTGGGGAATATTAAGATTATACCCGGTCGGTAAACTTTTAACCATCCCACCAGAGACGAGAGTGTTTTTTGATTCGTTTAAGCGAAATCCCTTCGTAGCGATCGCTCCTGCCTTACAGGCACCACCAGCAACAACAGATCGATCGCTCCTTCAAACAAGGCAGAAGCGATCGCCTATTGCACTATTGAGCTCTGAGCAAATCTTCATCTAATGCGATCTTCAGTAACTTTAAATTGGGGCGATCGCTAATAGCTCGAAAAACTCTGGCTATGTAATAATTATCGCATTCTTTCAAAAGTACCAACGCCGCTGCATCTCCTAGTGCATCTCGTAGGTTGGGTGGAGCGAAACGAAACCCAACATTTTCCTTGGTATTGTCCAAAAAACCCGGTTTCACAGCCCGACGCTCTAGAGAGAGCCATGCAGGGGCACGGCCACTACTAATTTTTCATTATTTGTGCAAGGCGAAAATTTGTGGCAGACCGAGGGTTTGTAAATTTTTGTAAACAATTTTGAAATTCAGCGTAAAAAACAGGGGTGCCTACCTAATAGGTAAATAGAAGACAATGCGCAAGGAGAAAAAAGGCCAGCTAAATTCCGTAGGTTCGCTCAAACGAAGACCGAACCCGAGCTCGAAATCGCCCACCGAACGGGCCCGCCAAAATCTATCTGTTTAATGGACTTCCCACCTCTGCCGTGGTAGGGGCAACTTATCTATTATTTAAGCTCTCTGACAGGCGAAAAGTCAGGGGGTTCGGATTGTTTTTCCGTGCCGTTGGGTAGAGATTTCAGCACGAGTATATTCTTATAAAAGGAGTTCTTATGAATTTTCCCAAGCATTCTCAATTTAAAAGTAAAGCCAGGTATATTTCCAGTCTGGCTTTCGCTCTGGTTTCGCTCTTAGCTGCTGGTGAAGCTAAGGCTGCGAGTTTCACTTTTACCAAGATTGCCGATAACAGCGCCAGCATTAATAATGGCTTCAAGAGTTTCGGTCAGGGGTTTTCTACTAGCTGGAGCCGTACTAACTGGTACGGTTCGAGTCAAAACCCGAACTCTCCTGCCAAAGGACTAGCAATTAACGAAAAAGGAGAGGTAGCCTTTTTTGCGAATTTGAAAACTGGCGGCACAAGTCTGCTCGTCAACAACACCATACCCAACGCACTCACGGGAAACAACAAAACCGTTGCCACCACTATCAACCCCCAGTTTACCAGCCTCGGTCAGGGACTTTCCTTCAACGAAAAGGGAGAGGTAGCCTTTTTCGGTAATTTGAATAATGGGGGCGGGCAAAACATTTTTATCGGTCAGGCCAATACCACCAATTACAAGACCGTTGCCAGCACCAACGACCAATACAGCAGTTTCGCCCAAGGACTATCTCTGAACGACTACCAAGAAGTAGCATTTTTTGCTTCTCTGGATGCAGGGGGTTCGGAAATCTTCAAAAGCAACGGCACTACCACCACCCAAATTACCGACTGTTCTGGCGGTGGAGGCGGAGTCGAATGCCCGATCGCCAATCGCAGACCTTCCATCAACAACAATGGAACGGTTGCCTTTGCAGGCGAGAATGGTATTTTCAGCAGCAAAGACGGCGTTACCACCAACAACATCATGTCTGACCCCGCCAGTTTCCAGACTGGGCGATACCACGATGTCAGCATCAACAACAGCGACAGAGCGCTGTACCGAACTGGGTTGAATAATGGGTATAGCGCTGCTATCTTGAGCAGCAGTCAAACTCATACGAACATAATTTCTGGCAATACCGATCCCCTTCATAGCGTTTCCCGGAGTCCTGCCATTAATGACAACGGAGAAGTTGCCTTTGTCGGCGAGTGGAATGGTTACAGGAGTTTCGGCATTTTCACAGGTATGCCAGACCCCCACTCCCCCAAATATAGCGGAAACATTCATCAAAGAACTGCTCAAGCAAGGGCAGATATGCTGGCAAATGATAAGGTGGTTGCGACCGGCGATTCCCTCTTTGGTTCTACAGTGACCGCTCTTTCCATGGATCGGGAGAGCATGAATAAGAAATGCCAGATTGCCTTCTGGGCTCGACTTGCCAATGGTACTGAGGGCATTTACCGCGCCGAACCTGGTGTCGGTCAGTGCCAGACCAATCCCCTGATGCCGGATGTGGTTCGCGATCCTAAAGGAGAGGAAGGGCCGATTTACGAGTTTATCAATCAGGCAGGGCGTCGCTGGTTCGACCCGCCCTCTGCTACCGGGTTCAATTTCGAGATGACCGGGGACTCCCTGTTTACAGAGATTCTCAGCTTACCTGGCGGCTTCGACAATCCCTTTACTGTTTCCATCGGGGATATCGTTGTCGGCGAGTTCACCGGGGGCGACAGTATAGACTTTGTTTCCCTACTGGGTACCGGGGTTAAGCAGTTTAGCGTCAGCGGCATCAATGTCGATCCAACCGATCCTACAGTTTTCCCAATCAAACTCGATTTTGACACGGAACTAGCCAGTTTCAATATGCAGGCTATAGGCTATGAAAGCGATACAGAAAAAGTGCCGGAACCAGGAACCATTGTGGGGTTGTTCTCGGTGGGTGCTTTCTTGGTGCGTTCCCGATGGCGGCGCGAGCAAAAGAAAAAGTAACTCTCCCAGATGAGGGATAATACCAATTTGTTAAAGAACTAAAAGAATTCGATCGCCCAAACCCTCCTTGCGTTCCTCCTCCCGTCCCCCGCGAATTCCGGGGACGGGAGGGGGAAGTTTTTTTAAAGTCCGGGGGACGAGTGAGATTTTCCTGCTCCCCCCGGTCCTCGCTTGGCAGGGGAGGATCGAGATATCGTACCTCGTCAGTTAAAGGCAAGACAAAAAACGACTATTAAGTTCATTCGCAACCATCATCGAACCAGGATCGCGACTATTAGACCTCTTGCAAAAGTCGCTTGTAAAATCTTTTTTAGCTCTTTTTTCCTTAAAATCTCTTACCCTGTTGCCTGTTGCCTGTTGCCTGTTGCCTACTTCTGCAAGAAGTCTATTAAATAAGCCACTTCAGCTAATACCGTTTGGGGCGATCGCCGCTTACCATAATTAACAAAGCGATCGCTCTTTTCATCATCCTTGAAACAAACTAGAATCAACCTTAAAAAAATTACCCAAAATTTTAGCTAATTCCTCGCTAATCTCAACCTCGCCATTAACCAACTCAAAAGCAACATCCTCCGAACCAACAACCTCCGCCAAATCTCTTGGTTTTACGTCTTGCTGTTCCATTAAAAATAGTAACATTGAATGAGGAGTTGATGCCGAACCGGGACGATAAAAATCCTCCTCGAATTTTTCAATTAAAAAAATTAATAACTCGTAAAGAGTCTCCTCTTCTGGAGTGCGATTTTGAACGTGCATTAACTCCTCCACAACTGCCAGCGCACCTTCGTTTTCTTCCTCTGTTTTAAAGCGAACAGACATAAATCTATCGTTTCGGCAAGATATTGAGGTCATTCTAATCAAAATCTACCACTCAAAGTTCCCAGAGCTGATTTTCTTCGGTTAAGTTAACTTGAGCTTCGATCGTAACTAATTTGCAATCAAGCAATTTAAAAAAATTTGCGGTACCTCAGAAACCCGGTTTTTCCAAAAAACCGGGTTTCTCGATCGGCGGAGGCATAAAAAGGAAGATTCCCCAAAAATTAAGGAGTCCGCCAAATACGCTGGTGGTACGCCTCCGGATCCGCATAAGGGTCCGCCGCAGCATGAGAACGATCGTGACCGTGACCGTGACCGTGGTGATGGTCGTGGTGGTGGTGATGATGATGACCGTTAGAACCCGCCGAAGCAACCAAACGAAACTTACAGGTTTCGCAATTCATCTTAACTTCCCCTAACTGAGTTTCGATCTCCCTCTCCCGCATCAATTCCAACAACTTCCCATGCACCCCCATTTCCGGCAGACAACTAATAGAAATATCGGGATGCATTTCCTGTTGTTGCGCCGTGACGTCGAAGATTTTCTTAACCAAAACTCCCGTAAACAAGAAGTAAGGCAGAACGATAATTCGTTTCGGTCGATAAAGCATCGCCCGGCGAAAACCTTCCTCCAGACGGGGATGAGTAATGCCGATAAAACAAGTTTCAACCGTGTTATAACCGCTACCCTCCCACACCATTCGGGCCAGTTTAGAAACATCGCCGTTGGCATCCGGGTCGCTGGAACCTCGCCCCACGAACAACAACACCGTTTCCGATCGCTTAAACTCATCCCTATCCAACTGCGCCAGGCGCGATCGCCACAAATCTAAAATCCCCGGGGCAATCCCAAAATGCCGTCCGTAATGAAACTTTATCCCCGGATGCCGTTCTTTTGCCCTGTCTAATTCATTAGTAATATCAAACTTATTGTGTCGCGCAGCAAATAACAAAAGCGGCACTGCCGACAATTCCCTATAGCCTTTTTCCACGCATTTATCCACAGCTTCCTGAATTGTCGGACCGGTCAATTCCAGAAAACCCGCTTCTACCGGTCGAGATTTATCTAATGCTTGATAGGCATCGACAAAGTCTAAAAAAGTTTGCCGTCCCTCTGCATTTCTGGTTCCATGACCGATAATTAATAAAGGTCGTTTTAAAGGCAGGGGCGACAAATTTTCGCCCTTAATTGATTCGTTTTTTTTTGTTTCTAATTTCATTTAAGTTCCTTTCCCGTGCTTGGCAGGAAATAGAGGTTTACAAATAACAGCCAGGCGTTCTGGCTCATCGATTTTAGCAGAAGTTTTTCTTCGATTTACAGCTGCCGCACAGCCCCGGACTTTCACCGACGTTTCCCTAAACTGTCATTTTTAGGCATTTTGCCTCTGGCTATCTTAGCAGATTTCATCTCTTATCTTTGATTTAATGCTTTAGTTAAATCAGAAAAAATTGCATGGCCAAACAATTCTTAAATTTTCCTTTTTAATTTAATCTTTGTTATTAATTTGTAGTATTTTAACGCGCCAAGCAAAATCCACCATTGACAATTATCAGAAAATATGATAAAAAATAAAAGATTGACGGGTTTTTCCAACCTGGCCAATATCTCGGTTTAGGTATGGTAAGCTGTACCAGCAACTACTATGCCTGGCAAGAAGAGACCTGGCCTAACTTTGTCTGCCAAAGAGATGTCCCAGGGCCCCGAAAAGGACCGCCGGACTCAGGTTTAGTGCCAGAATGTTCAAATAAACCACCAAGATCGCGAACAAAACGATACAATCCAAATTCATAGCAGTTGACAATCCCATATCTGATTCTAAGATGAACGACATTACTAACGATTCCCCGGAGAATTTGCCCCGAGAAGTTCGGGTAAATCAACTCCGATCTCTGATCGAAACCTTGCATATCGCTGATGAAGTGGCCACGAAAGGCTATCTCATCGCTAGTTCTGAACTAGCCGACCTGATGGACATCAATGCCAGCGCCGTTACCAGCAGGGGGGACAACTGGGTTTGGCGCAATTGGGTCGTCTCCAGAGTCCGTCGCGAAGGCAACCAAATTCTCTGGCAGTTGGAACGGGTGGACTAACCCAGAGGAAGAGTTTCCAAGAGCCTATGGGATTTGAAGCGAGGCGATCGCTCCTTTGTGATTTTTCCCGAACAAGGGGCGATCGCCTCTCATTTCCCATCATTTATCCCATCATTTTTCAGCTAAATTTAATACCAGCTTCATCGCCCCTTAATGGAGCGATTTTTAAATAGGAGAAAAAGTAAAATATTTTTTTCCTAGCTTCAATTATGAAAGTCAATTATCTGAAAAACTTTCTGTTTTTTTTCCCCTTACTTGCGTTATTGGGAGCTTCCCTAGAAGTATCTAATTCTTCTACTAGCGCCCGGGCAGCCACTAAAACTACATCCACTTCAAACATTGCCCAAAATTTCGCCCCCTTTAACTACGACAAATATGCCATTGTTTTAAGCCAATACGTTAACGACAGGGGATTAGTTAATTACGCAGAATTAAAGCAAAACCGACAGAACCTCGATGAATTTAATGCAGCTATTGGAGCAGTTTCTCCCGCAGCTTATCAATCTTGGACGGATAACGCCAAAATAGCATTTTTAATAAACGCCTACAATTCTTTAACTCTCGAATCGATAATCGATAATTACCCGACAAAAAGTATTAGAAATATTCCCGGAGTTTGGAAAATTCGCAAGTTTAATGTCGCCGGACAACAAATTACATTAGACCACATCGAACATCAAATACTGCGCAAAGAATTCGACCAACCCAAAATTCATGTAGCATTAGTTTGTGCTGCAAATAGTTGTCCTTTCCTCAGAAGAGAACCTTTTACAGCAGAAAAACTCGAAGCACAATTAGACGACCAAAGTCAAACTTTTTTAGCTCAAACTAACAACTTCCGAATAGACCGTCCTAACAACAGGGTTTATTTATCTTCTATTTTTAAATGGTTTGGCGAAGATTTTGAACCAACTTACGGTCAATCCGAGAATATACCCGGGTTAAATAACAAAGAAACGGCGGTAATTAATTACGTCAATCAATATCTAAGTCCTGAAGAGCGACAATATTTAATGCAAGGCGGTTACGACGTTAAATACTCCAATTACGATTGGTCTCTCAACGAATAATTAATAATTAATAATTAATAATTAATAATTAAGATCTATCGCCCAGAAACCCGGTTTTTCCAAAAAACCGGGTTTCTTAATATCGCAATAAGCTCGTTCGTAGTAATCGCTTTAGCGATTTAGATCGATGTTTTTTGAAATCGCTAAAGCGATCGCTACGATCTCAATTATTAATTGATATTAGCTATCGGCAACTTCGCTTTCTTGGTTAGCGAACTTGCCGACGAAACCGGAAACGAAAGAAAGCACGATCGCCCCAATAACTGCCGGCCAAAAACCTTCTACCGTTACCCCAGGAGTGAAAAATCCCACCAGAGAGAGGGAGATGCCATTAACTACTAACAAAAACAGTCCTAAAGTTAGGATTGTCAGAGGCAAGGTGAGAAGAGTAATAATTGGTCGCACGAAAGCATTTATCGCTCCCAGAACGATCGCAGCCACAGCGGCCGCCGGTATGCTAGAGATTATCAGTCCCGGCACTAAAAAACCAGTAATCAACAGAGAGATAGTCGCCAACAACCAGGTCAATAAAAAACTTTGCATAATCGGTTTTTCAACCTCTCAATACTTCAATGTTATTTTACTGCTTGCGGGCCGGGCTATTATTTAGATTTTAGATTTTACCTTCTATGGGCCATTAAATCGCCTATCTTTTCCATAAAAAAATTAAATTAACCCTTTTAGCTCCGAGGTTAAGATTTATGACAATTATTAAAATAAAATAAAACAATCGATTTAATATTTGGCCTGGATTAACGGGAAACCAGCCAGAGTCAAACAGTTGTTTTAACAAAAAACGGATAAATGCTGGCCAATTATTTCTTAGAAACAGCTTGGTTAATACCCTGTTACGCCCTCATCGGGGCCCTGTTGGCCGTACCTTGGTCTCCAGGCATCATCAGGCGAACGGGTCCGAGGCCATCGGGTTACATTAACTTACTGATGACCTTGGTAGCTTTTTTGCACGGTTCGATCGCCCTGCTGGCAAGCTGGAACCAACCGCCGACAGAGTTATTTATTCCCTGGTTGCAGGTAGCGGGCTTAGACCTGACGCTTTCCATAAACCTCTCTAGCACCACCGTAGGGGCGACGATGCTGATATCAGGTCTGAACCTGTTAGCGCAAATATACGCGATCGCCTACATGGAAATGGACTGGGGATGGGCCAGGTTCTACTCCCTCCTAGCACTATTTGAAGCGGGAATGTGCGCCCTGGTTCTCTGCGACTCTCTCTTCTTCAGTTACATCATCCTAGAGATCCTCACTCTGGGAACCTATTTATTAGTAGGAACCTGGTTCAGTCAGCCTCTAGTAGTCAGCGGGGCGAGAGACGCATTCCTTACCAAACGGGTAGGAGACCTCTTCTTATTAATGGGAGTAGTTGCGCTGTTGCCTCTGGCGGGGACTTGGAACTATTCGGAATTAGCGACCTGGGCGGAAACCGCAACTATAGAACCTTGGGTTGCAACCCTCTTAAGCTTGGCACTTATCGCCGGTCCCTTGGGTAAATGCGCTCAATTTCCCCTGCATTTATGGTTGGACGAAGCCATGGAAGGACCGTTACCCAGTACCATTTTGCGGAACTCCGTGGTGGTAGCTACTGGCGCTTGGGTATTGATAAAATTGCAACCGGTCTTAGCGCTGTCCCCGGTGGCATCGACGGTAACGATCGCTATCGGTGCGGCCACTGCGGTTGGGGCATCTTTAATCGCGATCGCTCAAATTGACCTCAAGCGATCGCTTTCCTACTCCGTCAGTACCTACATGGGTTTAGTCTTCATCGCCGTAGGCACGAACCAAGAACAAATTGCACTGATCCTACTCCTGACCTACGCCTGCGCCATGGCACTATTAGTAATGAGTACCGGCGGCGTAGTTTTAAACAACATCACCCAAGACCTCACTCAATACGGCGGTTTGTGGTCTCGCCGTCCCATATCCGGCATTGCCTTTCTAGTGGGGGCCGCCGGGTTGGTAGCATTTCCGCCCCTGGGAGGTTTTTGGGCTCTGTTGCAATTGAGCGAAAATCTCTGGACGACTCGACCTTTGTTGGTAGTCGTGTTGTTGCTCGTTAATGCCTTTACTGCCTTTGGCATTATCCGCGAGTTTGGTCTTATCTTCTGCGGCAAACCTACCCAGATGACGGCGCGATCGCCCGAAGGTTTGTGGCCGTTAATTTTGCCCATGATGCTGTTAACCGGTGTCACCTTACACCTGCCTTTGTTTTTGCTGGAATGGCAGCTATTACCAGATTTAGCGACTATTAATAAAACCGTTGCCGGTTTGTTAATCTTATCCAGCGCGACGGGCTTTGGTCTGGGCGGACTGATTTATATAAACGACAAGTGGTCCAAGCCGGTTAAATTCGGTCCCCAAGCCTTACAGGACTTTTTTGCCTACGACTTTTACACCGCCAAACTTTACCGGGTAACTATTGTTTTTGCCGTCGGTTTGGTTTCCAAAATCATCTCCTGGTTCGACCGTTATATCATCGATGGAGTAGTTAATTTTGTAGGTTTAGCAACTGTATTGGGCGGCGAAGGCTTGAAATACAACGTTTCCGGTCAGTCCCAGTTTTATGTGCTAACAATTATTATCGGCGTTACTTTATTTTTGGGCTGGTTTGCTGTAGGATTGTTTTAGCAATTAATAATTAATAATTAACAATTAATAATTGGCTTTATGGTGGAACAATTTACTGTAAATGTTCGTCTGCTATATTCATTGATTGTTAATTATTAATTGACTAGCATCTTAGTTTTGTAGGTTGGGTGTAACGCAGTGAAACCGAACAAACTAACCTTTTACTAGGTTAGCCTATCCTTGTTCTCAATGTACTTGAAAAGTAAATTATTGTGGAAAAAAATCCAATGACAGAAAACAAAAAGAGCCTTAATATTTCTCGCCGCCGTTTGCTAAACTATGGCGCTTTAACTGTAGCCAGTGGAGCTTTAACTGCTGGCATGGGCAAAGCCGCCGTTAGTCAGACAACAAACACACCTCAAAAAGTAGCTCAAAACGATATTTCCCCCGACTCGTCACCAGAGGAAGTTCTGGAAGCTTTAATGGCAGGAAATAAGCGCTTTGTCGAAAACAAACGCGAAAATCCTAACTTGGATGCGGCACGTTTAACGGAAGTTGCAGAAGGTCAAAGTCCCTTTGCTTCCATTCTCGCTTGTGCCGATTCTCGGGTTCCAGTGGAGATTCTTTTCGACCGGGGCTTGGGGGATTTATTCGTAGTCCGCGATGCAGGCAATATCGCTACCCCAGAAGAAATTGGCAGCCTAGAATATGGCACTTTGGTTTTAGGTTCAAAGGTGCTGATGGTCTTAGGTCACGAACGCTGCGGGGCTGTGACTGCGGCTGTTGCTGGTAAACCGGTTCCCGGTCAAATTGGCAGTATCGTTGAGGCGATTAAACCTGCGGTGGAGAGGGCAAAAGGACAACCGGGAGATGAGTTGGAAAATGCAATTAAAGCTAATGTTTTGCTGCAAATGGAACGGTTGAAAGGTTCTCCAGTTATTACTGAGTTAATAGAGGAAGGTAAATTAACCGTTGTCGGTGGTTATTACGACTTGGATACTGCTGAGGTTAGTTTGGTCAGTTGAGCAGTCGGTAGCTCGTTTGTAGTAATCGCTTTAGCGATTTTTATAGGACTTTTAGAAAATCGCTAAAGCGATTGCTACGAACGGACAATCGCTAAAGCGATTGCTACGAACGGAAAATCGCTAAAGCGATTACTACGAACGGACAATCGCTAAAGCGATTACTACGAACGGACAATCGCTAAAGCGATTGCTACGAACGGAAAATCGCTAAAGCGATTGCTACGAACGGAAAATCGCTAAAGCGATTACTACGAACGGACAATCGCTAAAGCGATTACTACGAACGGAAAATCGCTAAAGCGATTACTACGAACGGACAATCGCTAAAGCGATTGCTACGAACGGAAAATCGCTTTAGCGATTACTACGAACGGAAAATCGCTTTAGCGATTACTACGAACTGCTTTTTGAAAACAAGTTTAATAATAAAAAATGCTTAGTGTTTTAATAGCGATTCCAATTTTGGGTGCAGCTTTAGTTGGGTTTTTTCCGGGGAATATCGGCAGCGATAAACTCAGGAAAATAACTTTGGCGATCGCTCTCTCTATCTTAGTATGGACCATAGTAATAGCCACCAAATTTGACTTAAATATTTCCGGGTGGCAATTGCAAGAATATTTCTCCTGGATACCTCAATTAGGTTTGAGTTATAACCTAGCAATTGACGGTTTATCCTTCCCGCTGATAGCCCTAAACTCGGTCTTAACTTTAGTAGCAGTTTACGGTTACGGCGATAAAATAGACCGCCCCAGACTTTACTACTCCATGATGTTACTGGTAAATGCTGGAGTGGCGGGGGCGTTTATGTCGGAAAATCTGTTGCTGTTCGTTCTTTTTTACGAACTAGAATTAATTCCCCTCTATCTATTAATCGCAATTTGGGGCAGCGACAAACGGGGTTATGCAGCAACTAAATTTCTGCTGTACACCGCACTTTCGGGAATTCTAATTTTAGCAGCATTTCTGGGGATAACCTGGTTGAGCAACTCCACCAGTTTCGATTACGGCGTCCTCGCCCCCGAAACTCTACCTCTAACAACCAAACTCGTTCTCCTGAGTATCCTCTTAATAGGCTTTGGCATCAAAGTGCCCCTAGTTCCTTTGCACACCTGGTTGCCCGATGCCTACGTCGAAGCTTCCCCACCAGTAACTATACTTCTGGGAGGAGTTTTAGCAAAATTGGGAACCTACGGATTGTTGCGTTTTGGTTTGGGGCTCTTCCCCGAGACCTGGCAGCTTATCGGTCCGGGACTGGCAATCATCGGGACCATTAGCGTAATGTACGGGGCATTGAGCGCGATCGCCCAACAAGATATCAAACGGATGGTGGCCTACAGTTCCATCGGTCACATGGGTTATATCATCGTGGCCGGGGCTGCGGGAACGCCTTTGAGCGTGGTGGGAGCGATCGCGCAAATGGTAGCCCACGGATTAATTTTAGCCATCCTCTTCCATCTGGTAGGAGTCGTCGAAGCGAAAGTCGGCACCAGGGAACTATCGGTCCTCAACGGTTTAATGAGTCCGGTTCGCGGTTTGCCCCTCATCAGCGCCCTCTTAATTCTCGGAGGCATGGCAAGCGCCGGCATTCCGGGCATGGTCGGATTTGCCGCCGAATTTATAGTCTTCCAGGGCAGTTTCTCTGTCTTTCCCATAGAAACCGTGGCGTGCATCATTGCTAGCGGACTGACTGCCGTATATTTTGTCATCCTGCTCAACCGCACCTGTTTCGGTCGGTTAGACAGCCAAACGGCCTATTATCCAAAAGTCGTTTGGTCGGAAAGAGTGCCAGCTTTAGCCCTAGCAGTCATAATCTTCGTTCTGGGGGTACGACCAGGTTGGTTAGTCCAGTGGAGCGAAGCAACCTCGATCGCCCTAACCAACGTCCCCGTTGCCGTAGAACAGGCGTCTCGCCTGTTACCGAAATCTCAACCTCCGTCGTAGTTGCATGGTGCGCTGCGGCGCACCGGCTAGATTTGCCGAACGAACGGAAACTTCCCCCGTTACCTCCGTCGTAGATGTTGTTTGCCAATGGTTGAGGGTGCGCGCCGCGCACCCAACCACGATCCAAAAGCGTTTTCCAAAATGGCACAACCAATTAGTTTTGAAATGACGATCGAAGCTATTTTCCACCTTTTAGATAGAACGGCTTTCGCAGGCTTCATAGAAGGTTACGAAGGTTTAATTCAACCCTGTAAAGCGGAATTATTGCTTGATGAAAAAGTGTGGAAAACCATAGAAATTTCCGAAGAACTGTTCGACCGGAGACATCCTTTAGGTCAAAGAGGAGTATCCACTTTCGATCCTATCGACTGGAACGATGAAACTGTGAAGAAACACGAATGTAAATTAAGGAGTATTTGTCGATCCAACAACTGACCAATAATTGATAGTGCGCTACGGTCCACTATAATAGAAATTGACCTTCAAAATATCAATGAGGAGAATAAACTGCAAAATCCACCAATAGACCCTTACGAGGAGGAACTATTTAAAGGACGTACTGAGGCAGAAATAGCCGAAATGCGGCAGTATATGACCTACTGGACACCTTCCACATATACTAGCGTAGCTCATAACATTTGGGAACACGCTTTGAGAAAAGATTTCGATCCTTTAAAATACCTCAGAAAAGCCCATAATTTTAATAAGAGACGAGCAGCAAGATTTCCTAAAGGAGGATATCGCAGCGATGATTCCGCTGTCTATAGAAAGGGTGAAGAATACTTGATAGTTAAACCAGATGCTTTTGGAACAGAAAAAAATGTCACCTACGGAGTCAATGATGAATAAAATAGCGATCGCGACTACTGGAACTGAATTAATCGAGAATCGGATCGGGGAACTTCTCGATCGCTTAATAATTTACGAAAAAAATGCCAAAGCCGATAGGAAAAATTTAGCTCAGACTTTGCCTAATGACTCCGATGATTTTACAGTTTTAGAAGAAATAGAACTGTTGACCACAGAAATCAGAGGATATGCCAGTCAAATCAAAATTTACGGTAGGATAAAAAACGAAGAGGAAGCAATTAAAATACTAGAAAGCAAAAGAATTTTTGCAATTTCCAGCATCGCTCAATGGTATTTTAATTCCGACGACGATTACCAACAACTGAAATTATATGCTTCGATGTTGGATTATTTGCGTCTTCTTATTCTGGAATTGATCGGATGGGAACGCAATTAGCTACTACCCTATTACCTATTACCAAAATGACACAAACACTAACAAAATTACCACCCTCCCAACACCAATATGCCGACATCATCCACCGCCTCGAAGCTGGTGGGGCGATGTTGCCGGACACCCCAGAAAACTTGATGCAAATTATCGGCATTTATAAAGCCTACGCCGTGCCGATGGATTTCTACTGGCGCAACTTGCTGTACATTGCCGAAAAGGTATTTTTAAATCCCCTCCCCTTCTTTAAATACTTCCTCCCCAAAGAATATCTCGAACTGAACAACCATTACGCCGGCGACGACGCCGACTTGCGAATTTGGCGCGGTGGAGGAGGCGCCCACCCGGAACTTTTGGAATTTATCGAAAAGGGAGAAACCGGCAAAATGCCGAAGTTGTTGCATCACCTCTGGCACGATCGCATCAATATGGAATTTGCCGAAGCTTGCATGCGGGGGATGTTCTGGCATCGGGAGATGGGGGGCAGGTTCGATCCTTATTTGGATACTCCCGAATATAAAACCGCTGCGGATAAAGCAATTAAAGCTTATTTCAAAAATAACCCGGTAATGCTGGGACTCTACAAAATGTTCCCAGAAATGTTTGTGGAACAGGTTCGGCAGCTTTCTTATTACAGCAACCTCGGTTTGTTCTGGGAAGTGATGGCGCCGGTGTTTTTTGAAATGTCCGACCTTTACGACGAGGGGAAGATTACTAGCGTCCCAGAAGCGATGAACTTCTTAGTTAACGGAATTTTCGCCATCGCCGGCCGTCCCATTTACCATCACGCCCATATTAACGGCGAAGTACACGAGATTATCCCCAAATCTTGCGGGTTTATGTGGTTGTACGAAGCGGCCTTGCCTTATGTGGAAGCGGTGTTTTATCGGACTTCGCCTTTCCGGGGTACGAAGTCTTATAACGCCCAGGCGAAACAGATCCCAGAAGACCAGAAGGATTTTCATTACGGGATTTTATACGCCGACGTCTTCCCGGTGGGGACTGCCGGCATTCCACCGACATTGTTGATGCAGGATATGTTACATTTTTTGCCGCCCTATTTGGTGGAATATTACGGCAAGCATTGTCGGGGGGAAGACGATATGTTGATTCAGTTGGGGGTTACTTTCCAGCGATCGATGTATTGCGTGACTTCGGCGGTGATCCAAGCTTTGCGGGCGGCGCTGTTGTATCCGTTAGACGACCCGAACCCCAAGCATTTGGCGGCAAACCGCGCCTTTTTCGAGGGGCAGATGGATCGCTTTAAGCGTCCCGAGGCCCGCTTGCGCGACATTCAACGGCAAGATTATCGTTAAGGTATTCGACAGCCTAGAAACCCGGTTTTTTCAAAAAACCGGGTTTCTTTTTTAGTAGGTTGGTTTCCGCTGTCGCGATCGCCCAAGCTACAAATAAAAAAACTGTTATAATTAACAATACCTTCGCCACTTTCTTGTAGGTTGGGTGTAGCGTAGCGAAACCCAACATCGAAAGTTGGGTTTTGCTCCCGTTAATGTTGGGTTGCGCTGCCCTTGACCCAACCTACGAATAGTATTTTTTCTTTTGGCGAAGGTATTGAATTAACCAACAACTAAATACCATTACTCCCAGAAATATGAAAACTAAAGAATATCCTTTTGCCAAAGAATTTATATTTGATGGGGCGGGAAAAATCTCTCAAGTGGTTCTCGACTTCAGCGACTATCAGCTTTTATTAGAAGCGATGGAAGATGAAGCGCTTTCTCGCGCCATGATGGAAGTTAAAGACGAGACTTCTCTGGATATCGAAACCGCATTAGCAGAACTCGAACGCGAATGAATACTGAATATCAACGTAGTTTTATCAAAGACCTAAAAGCACTTAAAAGTACCCCTTATTTCGAGTGCATAAAGGCATTAGTTTTTGAGGAAATTCCTAATTTGCCAGACTTAAAAAATATCAAAAACCTCAAGCGATTAAAAAACTTTGAGAGTGCCTATCGCATTCGCGTAGGAGATTATCGGATTGGTTTTTTCTTTGAGGAAGAAACGATTATTTTCAGCCGGGTGCTACACCGAAAAGAAATCTACCGTTATTTTCCTTAACTATTAATTAGGTTTCGTCTCGTTTCACCCAACCTACGGTAATTAACTGCTATAATGATTAGCGATTGAATACTCGCTCTCCCAAGTAAGGAGACAAAAATCATGGAATACAGCGACTTTACCATCGATAAATTAAAAACAGAATTTAACCTCACCATTATTGAACAAAATGATATTATCAAAAGCGAATTAGTTACTCCTAGCAGTTGGCTGGATGAAACTTTAAGACGTTTTACGCCTCTTGCAGGTGTTATTAATACAGAAAAAGCTCGTTCCGAATTTATCATCGCTCCGATTTTAGGCGAGTTAAAAGAAATGCATCCCGATATTAGTTTATTTTCTGGAACGGAATTTAATGTCGATTTCGCCAAAGGACTTAACGGGCATTGCGATTTTTTAATAAGCAAATCTGCGGAACAACTAAGTATCGAAGCACCAGTAGTTTTGTTAGTTGAAGCTAAGAAAGAAAACTTAAATAAAGCTACGCCCCAATGTCTGGCGGAAATGGTGGCGGCACAAATATTTAATCAAAGGAAAGGTAATGGAATTAAATCGATATTTGGGGTTGTGACTACCGGCAGCGTTTGGCGGTTTTTAAAGTTAGAAAATAATGTGGCGATCGTTGACTTAAAGGAAGTTTATCTAAGTTCTGTGGATAAGCTTTTTGGTTTGTTAAGCGCGACTCTGAAAAATTACGATTCAAACGATGGATAGGCGGTTAAATGAATGCAGAATTATAGGAATTAGGACTTACGCAGAAAAGCCCATTTCTGTCATTGCGAGCGATAGCGAAGCAATCTCAAACGTCGAAATTTCGTTCCTCATGCGTAAGTCCTGGTAAAGCAAGAGCGGGGGGCCATCGGAATAAGGCCAAAAATAGTACCCGCTTCTTGCTAGCTTCTGCCCCCAAGGCTTTACTTGCAACCCAAAACTACGCTTTGGTTTCGTTTCATTTCACCTAATTTACAAAATTTATTGTCTCGTGGATTTCTTTAATATATACTGAACAATCAGTGCAAACATTGAGAATTCAATTTAGTCTCAGCCTCTCTTGCTTAATTAACATTAACGGAGTTAATTCTATGGTAGATAAACCAATACTAAATAAACAAGAAGAAGAAAACGAGGAAGAACAAGAAGATGAAAAGCAGAATCTAGTATATGACCCTACTAAAATTAATATTAATACAAGGGAACCGACTATCGAGCAATTACTCAGAAGGATTAATGAAAAAGCTCTCGATTTAGCCCCCGACTTTCAACGCGAGGCGAATTTATGGAAAGATGACGTTAAAAGTCGTCTAATTGAGTCTATCGTCATTAGAATTCCATTACCAGCATTCTATATTGACGCTACAGATGAGGATAGTTGGTTAGTTGTGGATGGGCTACAAAGGCTATCTGCACTAAGACAATTTGTTAGCGATAAAAGCGATAAAAGACTGAAACTAATTGGACTAGAATATTTAAAAGAATTGGAGGGCAAAACTTACGACGAACTAGACCGCAAATATCAACGTAGAATCGAAGAAACTCAGGTAACAGTCTATCTGATTGAAAAAGGCACGCCATTTGAAGTTAAATACAATATTTTCAAGCGTATTAACACGGGTGGAGAACGTCTTGTACCTCAAGAAATGCGTCACGCTCTTAACCCCGGTCCTGCTCTCGCATTATTAGCACAACTTGCTAAAAGTTACGAATTTACTAATCTTGTTAAGTTGGGTTCGCAACGCATAAAACGTATGGACGATCGCGAGTTTGTTTTGGGAGCTATAGCAGTAATGGTTACCTCTTACCAGGATTATGAAGAAAAGGGAAGAGAGGAGTTTTTAGATTATGCGATGAAAAAAATAAATGACTTATCAGATCGCGAACTTAAAGAAATAGAAAATAAGTTTAAGAAGACTATGAATTCTTGCGGTGAAATCTTTGGCGATGATGCTTTTAGGAAACCTAAAAAAAGCAGAAAACTTCCAGTTAATAAAGCTTTATTTGAAGCTTGGTCTTTTAACATCAGTCAACTTAACGACGAGCAAATTGAAAGATTGAAACTTAAAAAAGAAGAATTAATCGAGAAGTTTGCTGAATATGCAGACAGCGACTCAGACTTTTTCAAGTCTATATCTCAAGCTTCCGAAAAGATAGAGTACCGATTTACGACAATTGAAAAAATAATCGAGGAAGTGCTTAATGATTAATTTACTGCGGTTAAAAAACTTTAAACCTTTTCCAGACCAATCCCTAGCATTTAAACCGCTTACTTTACTGTCTGGTCTCAACAGCACTGGCAAATCTTCTGTGCTACAAGCCTTGCTATTATTACGTCAGTCGTACCAACAGGGTTTGTTGCCAAATAAAGGTTTAGCCTTAAATGGAGATTTGGTTTCTATTGGTACTGCTAAAGATGCGCTTTTTGAAGGAGCAAAAGAAGATTGCATCGGTTTTGAAATTAGTTGGGAAGATGGCATTATGGGAGTCTGGAATTTTGATTACGATCGCCCTGCTGATGTCTTAAATCTTACTTCTCCCCCGGTGGCAGATGAAGTCTATAAATCGAGTCTTTTTAACAAAGACTTCCACTACCTTCAAGCAGAACGTATCGGTCCGCGTCCATTTTTGGAAATGTCTGATTTCCAAGTGGGACAGTTAGGGCAGCTTGGAATGCAAGGCGAATATGTGGCCCATTTTCTCTTTTTAAAAGAACGAGAAATTATACCAAATAAAGCACTCAAACATCCAGAGGCAAAATCTGCCAATTTAATAGATCAAGTGGAAGCTTGGATGGGAGAAATTAGCCCTGGAACCCGACTCAAAATCGAGCAAAAATTGGATGTAGATTTAATGACAATTCAATATTCTTATGGAGATAGCAATCTCTACCGTCCTACTAATGTTGGCTTTGGCGTTAGTTACACTTTACCAATTCTTGTCGCAATTTTAGCATCGCAACCAGGAACTTTAATCTTAATAGAAAATCCAGAAGCCCATCTCCATCCTAAAGGGCAATCTCAAATGGGAAGATTATTAGCGCTGGCAGCTAATTGTGGAGTTCAGGTAGTAATAGAAACTCACAGCGACCACGTTCTAAATGGGATTCGTTTGGCAGTTTATCTCGACAAAGTTGACCCGGAAAACGTTCAGTTGCATTACTGCCAAAGACGCAAAGAAGGAACGGATTTTGTCACCGAAATCATCTCGCCACGGATTAATCATTATGGTCGTATAGATGAATGGCCCGACGGCTTTTTTGATGAGTGGGAGAAGAGTTTAGAAGCTTTGTTAAAACCCGCAGGAGAATAAGATATGGATTTAGATATGGTGCTAAACGAACTTTCCTTAAAAACTCCTGCTGCTGATGTTCCAACAGCCAGACAATTAATGTCTGAATTAATTCGAACTTTGCTAAAAGCAATAGAAACTGGTGTCAAGCGGAAACTTCGTACTCAGGAAGAGCTTTACTCCGTAGAACTTGCTCCAGGTTATCCTATAGCGCGTTGGTGTAACGATAAGGATGTAAGTCGAGAGGAAATTAGATTTTTTCTAACTCTGACCACCAAACCTTTCTGGAAAGATGCTGCTGAGGAAATTAAACATGAGTTCGATCTGTCGGAAGTTTTGTACCAGGGAGAGTCAGCAATGGGATTGACGTTTGCTTTAGTTAGCGATGCACTTGCTGTTAGTTTGCTTTCGGAATCGAAATGGGATTGCAGTCGTTTGGAATTGCAACTGAGACACCTTGACGATCGCGAAGAATTAATCGAAGAACCAGTAGAAATCGTTCATGCCAGTCGCAGCGTTCATCTGGGGGAATGCGGCGACTGGATGAAAAAACGTATCCGCATAACAGCACGCGACGGCATACAACTTTGGCAGCGCAGAAGTGAGTTATTTCCCAATCTCGAATTTTGCGAGTCTGTTCGCCCGCAAGTAGAAAGCCTCAAGGCCGCTAACCCCATGTTTCGACAAGTAGCGAAACGACTGTTTGAACTTCAGGAATATTGTCTGACTTGGACAACTGGACCTTTTAATAAAGACGCTCTCCCAAGTAAAGTCACCCCAGAGAGCGAGTCAAGACTTCAGCAGTTTGCAGATCGATTCAATATTAGATGTCCCGACGGCGAAAACCGTTTGTTTAGTTGGCACCTTCGGATGACGCCTGGACCTTGGCGGCTTCATTTTGTAGAATTAGGACCGGGAAGGATAATTGTCGGTTACATCGGTCGGAAGATACAATGATTTTTGGTAGTGGATCGCAAGTAGCGTTCTAGAACCATAAATCTAGTTCGTAGTAATCGCTTTAGCGATTGATATAGATAAATCGCTGAAGCGATTACTACGAACTGTAGAACAGGCATTCCGGCCTGTTCTACGGAATCGGGAATTAACCCATTAAAATTACGTTGTCGATGACGTGGATGATGCCGTTATCCGCTTCGATGTCCGCTTGCAACACTGTGGCATTTTTTACCTCGAAAGCCTCGGAACAATCTATCCTTATCGGCGCACCTTCCACCGATGTCACTGCATCCACTTTGGCTAAATCTTCTTGCTTTAATTTCCCCGCTACTACATGATAAGTGAGTATTCTTGCTAGTTGAGGCGTGTTTTGTACTAAAGTCTGGATCGTTCCCGGCGGTAACTTGGCGAAGGCATCGTCTGTGGGGGCGAATACTGTGAACGGTCCCGGGCTTTTGAGGGTGTCTGCTAAACCTGCTGCCTTTACTGCGGTTACTAATGTTTCAAAGGAACCGGCGCTAACTGCTATATCTACAATGTCTGGCATTTTTTTAAACTCCTTATTTATTGGAAAATGGTAAATGGGGGCAATTAGCAATCTTACCAGAGCGTCCGGTAATTAAAAATAGGAGGTTGACAATTTATTAGCTTTATGGTAATGGATTGGTTCGTGCAGAAAAGGTGAAAAAATCGAGTTCCATCAATTACTATCCGGGCCGAAAAAAGCACTGTCAAATCGACAACAGCTATAGTAAGGTAAAGGGAAGCACGTCATCTTTGCAAAAATACTTTAAAACTCTGCTACCCTATTGCCTGTTGCCTGTTGCCTGTTGCCTAAAAGCGATAAGTTCTTGGTTCGCCTCAAAGGTGACGTGCTCCCAGGTAAAGTCACGCTTACATCCATAGCCACCAATGTCTGACTGGGAATTTCTCTTACAGAAAGAAGGCGATCGCTCCTGGCTCCCCCTCGAATCTACCGATGTGGAAATTCTGGAAGGCCGCTATCGCATTGTGGCCCGCTCTCAGTTCCCCGAGGCCGAGGTCCAAATTAGAGTCCTCCACGAATCCATAGAAGAAGACCCGCCAGTGCGAAGGGTCCAAACGCGAAATGCTCGTACTAATAAAGAAGGATTAATAGCCCTCGTCCCCTACACTAAGTTCAAACCGGGGCTGTGGGAAATCTCCTGCGAATCAGCACCGATGTCTGGCCTTTTGCCGGAAGCTAACCCCCAGGCCATCAGCCTGCAAGTATTACCCTGCGAGTCTGACCCCCTAGATTTTTCTGGGTCTGCGGATGAGTCGGAAACTGCCGTTTTTTTCGCTACCCCAGAGGAAAACTTCTCGCAAATTCCCGATGGGGCAAGAGGGCGACTGCCAAAAATCGAGAACCAAAGAATCTCTATCCCAAAAGACCTCCCCCCCAAACCATTAATAAAACCGCTCCCAAAAACGGAGCAACTGCCAGAAGAATCAGAGACAACAGAACCGCTTGTTGAGGCAAATTATATAGAACCACAACCAGACGAGATAACGGAACTGATTATCGAAAGGAACCAACCTTCGGAAATAGAGGCAAATTATATAGAAAATGAGATTGCGGCGGATGTAACTCCTGTAAAGTGGCAACTAATTTTAGAGCGAGATTCTTATATAGCTAAACTAGGCGACATTATGCTCTTGTCGGGAACGGTAACTTCTGACTCGGTAGAAAATCCGACTCCCCTGGTAGGTGGTGCTTTGCAAATTTGCCTGCGAAACCCGGAGACGTCGGAAATTTTGGCAGAAATCGAAGAACCTCTCCCAGAACAAGTGCCTCCGATTATCTTCGGCTGCACGATCGCCATCCCAGAAAAGGTCAAGACTCGTCTGGTTTTGGGACAAATCGCTCTGACTGACTCTACGGGAACTATTGCTAGTCAATCTTTTACCATTACTGCGCCTCTGGAGCAATGGCTGGAGGCTCTCGATCGCAACTTCTCGGAGGACGAGCATCAAGCTTTGCCTCCAGAAGCAACTCCGAAGCAGCAAATAATAGACTTTCCCCCTTTCCTCAACGTCGGTGGAGCGATCGCTCCTGCTGTTCCCGGGGAGTTGTTGGAGGCGAAACTGCCTAACTCCCCCGAGCCAGCGGAGGCTCCTTCCCTAGAACTGCCGGCTTTTGGTAACTCGATGCCGGAGCAACTCCCGGTGGATGGGGTTAATCTGATGGAGTTGTTGGCACAGCAGCGCCCTTCGCAAGAACCAACGGCAGATGCGGGGGAGGAAACAGAAATTGATAGTTTGGCTGCGGACCTCTGGGGCAGCGGGGAAACTGCGGATGAGGAATTGGAGCCAGAAGCGGCAAGGGATGAAACGGATGAGGTGGAAGATTTCCCGGCAACGGTGGAAGAACTCGGGGACAAAATGAAAGAACCAGAAGACTCAAGGAGCGATCGCCTCTCTTCCCCTCTGGTTCCTTCTTTTCAAAGCGGGAAAAGCGACAATCGGTTTTTGTCGCGGTTGAATTCTATGGTCGGAGATTCGGAATTGTTGGAATGGATGAAGATCGATTTGAGCGAAACCCCCGCCGAGACTGCCCCAGTGGAAACTGAGCCTGGGGCTTTGGAGGCGGCGGAGGCAACAGATGAAACTTCCAGCAATGAAGCGCGGGGCGAAATTGATTGGGAAGCGATGGAGGTTGTGGTGGATGACGAGCCTTCGCCACCTGCTGCCCTGCCGGGAGCTTCGCAGGGGTTGAGTGGAGGGAATTTGGCGAGGCTGACCGGTAGGGGGGAACTGGTCCGGGCAAGCGATCGCTCCGACTCCTCAGATGAAATGCCGGGTTATATTTTGCCGCCAGAGGAGCCTGTGCCGGTTCCGGTAGTAGAGGTTTTGGCATCGGAGGTTATTGCCGGGCGACGGGTTCAGGTTCGGGTGCTGTTGCCGGACTTGTTGCCGCGAATTTATGTGAAGTTGTGGATAAGCGATCGCCAGACTCAGACTATCGTTGACCATCCCCGGTGGGTAACTGATTTTTCTCTCAATGGCTTCGACCAATTGGAGGCGACGGTGGAGATGAAGGTGCCTTTTGGCTGTTTGGAGGTTCGCTTCGAGGCGATCGCTCGGGAAATGCAAACTAACCGCGAGAGTCATAAGACCAGTATCGATCGCCTCGTCGTTCCTCCTCCTCCTCCCACTCTGCCTCTGGAGGAGTAGAACAGGCATCTTGCCTGTTGTAGAACAGACCGGAATGCCTGTTGTAGAACAGACATCTTGGAGCAGAACAGGCATTTTGGAGCAGAACAGGCAAGATGCCTGTTCTACGGCAAGGGTTGCGGGCCGCGCCAAAAGCGAATAAATGCTTTTAAATAACCCGGTCTTACCCGAGTTTCATCGTTAAATTTTGGTAGATGAATCCAGGGAATATTGGGATATTGATGGTGGGCTAAATGCCAATTAAAATTCAGCAACAGAGCGCTATAAAAAGGATTTGCTACTAAATTGTGCGCCCCATTCATTACTTCCCTGGGAGAGTCTGCGTGGGGAATGTATTGTTGCGAAGACCAATTAATGGCAGAAAATCCATACATTAATAAGTAAGTTTTCCAGTTTAAATCTAGGGCAAAAAATATCCCTAACTGGATTAAGACTACTGCCAAACTTTCCAAACGAATGCGGATAACATACCAAGGCTGAATGCCGCCAACCATTGCCGAAACCGACGGAGTATCTTTTAATAATTGCGCTTTCAGCAACCACGGAGAAACTAATAAGATTAGAGTCGCCACTGGGACTGCCAGCCAAAACATTCCTAAATACAAGGCATAAAAATAAATGCGCTTGAGTAATAAATTATCCGTGGGATAATAGAGGTCGAACATTTCGTGGTCGCTACGATTTCGGCGGTGGTGCCCCAGGTGGCAGGCGCGTAAAAAGGTGAAGGAACCGGGGAAGAATGCTGCTAAGATGAAACCAAAAATATCGTTGATGGTGGGGTTGGGATGGAAGAGGCGATGTTCGGCTTCGTGTAATAAGGAATAGAGGGGTAAAAAGAGGAAGGAAAAGGCGATCGCTACTATTACGATTCCCTGCCAACTAGAAAGATGCGCCGCCTCCCATTGCAAAAACAACCCTCCACCAATAATTATAAAGGTCAGGGCAATATTGAGTCGGTGGGGCGGGGCTAATTCTTCGGGTTTGGTATCGGCAACTGAGAGATTGTTTACCATGTTTTTAAGTAAATTTCAATTGGATTAATTCCCAAGCGTATCTAGGCGATCGAATGGGGGCGACTCATCGTCTGCCTAGAAACCGGGTTTTTTGAAAAAATCCGGTTTCTTAATTCCCAATGCTACCAGAATAACAACAACTTCAGTAAACTCAACTTGCAACTCTTCTGGCAAAGTCATCATCGAGTCAACTAACCGGAAAAGTTCCAAGACTCCTTCCTTATTATAGCCTCGCTCGTAAAGACCGCGAACTAACCTGCATTTCCACTGCCACCGTTGTTCCATATCGCCAGTTGTGGCCTTGGTTTTTAGATGAGCCATTATCATCGCGGCGAAGTTTAGTAGTAGCGCAACACAGCTAAAATAGTGGGTAACATTGACACGGAAGCGCGGAAGCGCGGAAGCCCACCCACAATTTTAGCTGTGCAGTGCTATACTCGCCACGGGTAAAAAATGCGCTTTGAAAGCAGAGTCTCAGGAGAAACTGATTGGTTGAATTGAACTAACTTTTGGTTTTCTCTCCACCCGGACCACCCTCCTTTACAGGGGTAGGTTTTTTGCCAAACACTACAATGCCGGGATGGGGGAGTGTGGGAGGATGGGGGAGTCTGGGAAGAAGGGGCTACACTGAAAACTTTCTCCATGGGAATTTAACTTTTTGGGGTTTTCGGACCACACGGACCACACGGACCACACGGACCACACTCCCTCAAAGATAGTCATTGTTAAAAACCTACCCGTGTGAACCCCACACGGACCACACGGACCACACGGACCACCCTCCCAAAAGCGCAACTCTTTGCCGCTTGGAGTATAATTACTTACCACGGACTGCCAACCATCGTAAAGGAAGCCCAATAATAAGGATGGGATAAACTCAACTCCTCATGGTCCTCGCCTTCCGGCAAAGGTAGCCCGCCGCCGCGACTGCGACTGCGCAATTGACCCCCTTGAACCCGCAGATCCCCATCTATCATAGAAATTTGTGCCTGGCGCAAGGCTTCCGCTTTTACCGTCAACTCCTGCTGGTTCAACTGGCGGTAAAATTCGCTCATCAATCCTAAAGTGCCGGCATCGTCAACCTGCCACAAACTCGCCAAAACAGATTTCACGCCCGATCGCACCGCCAACCCGGCAAAACCCAACTCCGCATCCACGCTACCAAAAGCAGTCTCGCAAGCGCTCAAAACTAACAACTCTATCTGCTCTCCATCTGCGGTTAGCTGGCGCAATTGCTCGAACTTCAATTTATCGTTCCATAACTGAATATAAGAATCGTTAGGATTTCCCGGATCGAAAGTTCCATGAGTTGCTAAATGTACGATTTGTGCCCCGGCTTTTACCCGTTGTTTCTTTAAATTCTCCAGAGTAAAAGACTGGTTAATAAAAGCTTCTCCCTGCCAGTCGTCGGTAATTGTTCGTAACTCCATCGGCACGGCAGGCAAAGGTACGACATTGGGATTATTAAATTGAGATGCTCCCATTGCTAAAATCGATGAATTTTTCAGATTTCTATAATTCCTATCCGTTAAATTGATACTAGGAACTAATCCCAAACTGTACTTTTCTACTAAAAATTGTTCGCCATCGTGGAGGGCCGCCAGGGGCAAACTTCGCATTCCCGGGTCGAGGGAAAACATTAACGTATCTATTTGTTGTTCCTCTAATTCCGATTCTAAAGGCGCGATTAACCATTGATATAACTCTTGGGCGGCGCTTAAATATCTATCCGGGTTGCTTGGAGTTGGGCGACTGACTCCACCAATAAATTTGCGCATTTGTTGCCGCAAAGAATCTTCGTCCGCTGTTTCAATGCTTTTAAAAATCGGCGCTTTGTTGGGAGTGACTAATATTAGTTCTAATCGATCGGCGCGGGAAACAACATAAATTGCAGCCGGTGTTTTTCCTGTTTCCCGAGCAATTTGATTTAAGGATTCCTGAATGTCGCGATCGCTCAATACTTCCCCATTGGTATTGAGTTCCGAATTAGCCATTAATTCCTGACTTCTAAGAAGCTCGATCGCTCTAGGGGAAATTGCAGAATTGTTGCTGGCGGTAGCCGCATTTATGTTGTTATTAATTTTGCCTATATTTCCGCGAATATTAATATCGCTGTTAAAACTAAAATCTCCATTGTCGCTAGTTATTTCCGTATTATTAATCGTGACTTTAGCGTTTAGAGCGATGGCTGCATTATCCCTCCCAGTAATTTCACCCCGGATTTCTATAGTGCCCCCTGGAGATTGAAAATTAATCGCGTCGCTAACCTGCAAATTATCGATGCTAATCGTACCAATTCCATCCAAGCGACCGATATTAATCGATGAAAAACCATCCGCTAAAGCCGCGAAATCTTCCCCAGAAAGATTCAAAACATCGGGAGAAATAATATCTGCTGGAGAACCGACAGGAGAGCCGATAACAATATTTCGATTAGGCGATCGCGGTTGAATATTAATAGTCGCGCCACTGCTACTAATAGAACTATTTCCACCAGTTAAATCTATATTATTGCCCGTTAAATTAATTTCGCCGCCACCGGCATCAACTCTGCCAACTCTTAAATTTTCGCCAGAGATAGTGACGTTGCCTCCTTGAGTAAAAAGAGCCGTGCGATTTGTCGTCGAAAACGACCCCGAATTATTGCCATCGGCATCCGCGACAAAAGTCACCGAACCCGGTGGCAAAGCGGAACGGTAGCGGTAGTTATTGTTGTTATTATTGTTGTTATTATTATTGTTATTATTATTATTAAAACTGAGGCGATCGTCAGATAAATTCTCGATCGCAATATCGTTATTAGCTTCCATAATTACCTCGGCATGAGTTGTCAAGTTCTCTACTGTAGTTTCGGGAACTGTTAGCTGGGAATTAGTAGCAGATGAATTATCCGCCTCCGAAGAATTAATGGCAATATTTTCCCCTGTTAGTAGCACCCTGCCGAGATTGCCATTATCTGCACTGAGATCGACGCTGCCCTGAAAACTGCCCTCACCAGAAACTTCTACAGAACCGCCGCCGCCAGAACCGGCACCCGTCGCGTCTATATGTCCCGAGACATCTAAGCCATCGCCGGAGACGGTCACATTTCCGCCCCTGCCGTCCCCTCGGGCGCGGGCAGAGATGGTAGTATCGCGACTGATGCGAAGGTTGCTTGGATTTTCCCACTGGTAGATGACTGGAATATTGGAATTGGCGTTAGTTATAGCGTTAGCAATAGTAACCGTACCCCCGCCAGTCTCTCCAGAGACATCAATTTGGGCGTTACTGAGGTCGATATTAGAACCGAAAATTTGCACCCTTCCTCCCTCCGTCGGTAATGGAGCTAAGGAACGCTTGCCGATCTCCACCGGACTCGATGCGTCAATATTACCGGTGACAACTACGCTACCCGGAGACGGCGAACCAGTCTCGTCTCCAGTCAGCACCAATTGTCCGTTCTTGTTAATAGTAACCCCAGTAGCATGAGTGCGAGCGGGACTGCTGCCATCGGTCAGCATTTCTGGGATGGAGAGAGGATCGATATTATTTTCCGGGGAGTTTTTAGAAGGCAGTTCTAAACTCAATAAATGACCTTCTTGGCTTACTCTGACCAAGCCTTGTTCTGGTATGGCGGCGATCGTGATGTTACCGCCGGGGGCGCTGAGGGTACCGGTATTGATGACGCTGCCACCCATCAAAGTTAAATCCTGCCCCGGTTTAACTTCTAAGTCTGCCGCGTTGAATACGGCAGTCGGTTGTCTGGGGAAGGCAAAAGCGCTGGGAGTTCCAACCAGTTGTTCGTAGTTATTAGTACCAGTAGCGCTAAACCAAGCTTGGTTAAATCTGATGCCACTTGCGGTGGTGGCGGTGAAGGAGGCGGGTACGTTGAGTTGGGCGCTGGCACCGAAGGCAATGCCTGCCGGGTTCATTATGTATAAATTAGCGTTGCCGCCGACGACTTGTATGGTGCCGTTGATAAATGACTGGTTGCCGCCGGTCACTCTTGTTAAAATATTTTTAATAATTTCCGTTGAGGAAAAGCTAGCTGTTTGACCTTTTTGGAGGTTAAATTCGCTAAAGCTGTGGAATAAATTGCTGCCGTCGGCGGACAATTTACCACCTTGAATATTGAAGCGATTGTCTTGTCTGGTAACTGCAGTATTGGTACTGTCGTCTGCGGAAATTATTGGTTGAGCTTTCGCTACTGCAGGCCAGATTAAATAGGCTAAGTAACTAAAAGGAGAGATGCGATTTGCTAAGGTTTCTAAAAACAATCGCTGCACGGGAAAGGATAGTTTACGATCGCTTTTTTCCCTATCCCGACCTTGTTCTATGTAAGATTGCCCTGAACTAGCAATTCGATTATTAGGTGAATTTGCTGAGGAAATGTTAACTTTTGTCTTGGAGAGTTTGCTTTTGGATTGGTTGGTTTTTTTTGTGGTTAATTGCATCTTTTTATTTCTCCCTGGTAAAAGACTGAGGTTAGCTTGAGCTAGTCTTTCTTTATACAGTAGCAGCTTTAGACTTTTTTTTAGCAGCGGGCGATCGCTATTTTCACTCCATAATTAGCCTTCCATTTCTAACAACGTAGGCCACTTTCACCTTTTTTTCTCCTTAATTAAGGGGTTAGACCCTTTTTGTATTGTACCCCTCAAAATAATACGCAAATAGAGGGTTTGACCCCTTACGGGCTTTAGCCATTAATAAGTTAAGATGAGTAGAAAGGTCAAAGCCCATCCTGGCCATGACCCCTTAAAATTAGCCCTGCCTAAATTAGCAGGCAGTAAGTGGGACTAAAATTCGGGTTTGTCCCTGAAAACCTAGAAATCTGGCAAGTAGTCGCATCTTGCTTCTGGTCTAGGTTAGACGGGATCGCTTAGTCCCATTTTTGAGATGTAAAGGAGATACCACAAACCCCAATCAAGCTGTAGTTTGCGAAGGCAATAAATATGAATAATAAAAATCGTCCCCATTGGATTAATAAGTTAACAGGAACGGTAATTGCCATGGGCATCAGCCTCCCCGTAGGTTTGCCGGTCTGGGCCCAGAGTTATTACTCCGCTAGTATTTTCAGTCCTTCTAGTACTTCCACCAGTCGCAGCGTGGATGGCACTATTGCAGGAGAACTTGATGCCGCTATCAAGTATTATGGAGAGTACCAAACTTTCGCTGAGGTAGTTAAAGAGGCAGGGTTGGCAGAAAGTTTGAGAGCTAAAGATTCTAACGACCCCGATAAGGTGCTGTTTACAGTTTTTGTGCCTACGGATGAAGCTTTCGAGGCTTTGCCTACAGATATCCGCGAAAAGTTGTTTGAGCCGGAAAACAGGGATAAGTTAATGATGGTTCTCAATTATCACCTGGTGCAGGGCATGGTCTCTGATGAAGATATCGCAGGAGGAGCGATCGAGACTGTTGCGGGCAGTCCGGTGAACATCGAGCTCAATGCGACTGGAGATAAGATCGCGTTGAATGAAGATGTCAGCGTCCTTTCTTCCCAACGGGCAAAAAATGGAGTTATGGTTTCCATCGACCGCGTACTTTTGCCACCGGATATGGAGCTAAATTAAGGTTAATTAAAATAACTTCCAATCCCTGCGAAACCCGGTTACTAAAACACCGGGTTTTTTAATTGTTAACCCATGAAAATGTTAATCTATCTTATATCGAGTCCCATTAAACGACCGTAAGTAATTAATAATTAATAATTAATAATTAATAATTGTTTGACATTAATTCTCGGGGTGGCGATCGAGCGTTAATACCCGACCAGTCCGCGACCCAATTTTTGTTTAAATTCCGCGAAACTGCGACTACTTAATAACAAAAAGAGATGCCGGGTGGCAATGCATCTCAAATTAATGACTCTACGCTATAGCGATTATTGAATCGGTGAAGTACAGCAAGACGGCTACCCCGTTGGTCCCCCTGTCGATCCCCCTCCCGTCCCCCTTAAAAAGGGGGAGGCCAGAAGAAGAAGTTTTTAATGTCCGGGGGACTTTGAACTGTTCCGGCTCCCCCCTTTTTAAGGGGGGCAGGGGGGGATCGAAGATGTACTTCACCAATTCGATAAATGCTATAATAACCGAATTATTAATTATTAATTATTAATTATTAATTATTAATTGATATTAGTATCTTCTTAAGCGCTCCAAAACTTGCTTGCGTTCGGCGATCGCCGATTGAAGGTCTGGCTTAATTTCAATAGCTTTATTATAAGCATCGAGGGCTTCTTCATATCGCTGCATTTCTTTAAGGGCCCAACCCTTATTTGCCCAAGCTATAGGGTCGTTGGGGTTAAGAGAAAGAGTTTTATCAAAACTTGCCAAAGCTTCGTCATAGCGCTTTAATTTAGTCAGAGCAATGGCACGACTGCCCCAAGAGGGGAAGTCTTTATTATTAATTTTTATGGCATTATTAAAAGCAGCGAGAGCTTCTTCATTTCTATCTAATCGCATTAAAGCCAGACCATTATCCCTGTGAGCTACATAAAAGTCTCGATTGAGTTCGATCGCTTTTTGATAAGACTCAATTGCTTCTTCGTATCGTTGCAAACCATCAGCTAATAAAGAACCTCGGTTGTGCCAGGGTAAATAGTATTTAGGTCGGCTTTCTACAGCGCGATCGTATGCCTCCAGAGCTTCATCAAAACGCTGCAAGAAAAATAAGGTAATACCTTTACCGATCCAGGCTCGATAAAAATCGTCTTTAATGTTAAGAGCTTGGTTATAAGAATCTAGCGCCTCTTGGTGACGTTGTAATTTAACTAAAATGCGGCCTCGATCGACCCAAGCGCTCAAATCTTGAGGATTTTCGTCGAGGTGTTTGTCCATTACGGCGATCGCTTCCTCATAAGCTGCCCTAGCTTCGCGAGGTCGCTTCAAATATTCTAAAGCCAAGGCTTTATTTTCCCAAGATTGCGATTCCTCTGGTTCTAGAGAAATAGCCTTCTCAAAAGCTGCGAGAGCTTCTTCAAATTTACCGCTACCAACGAGAACAATTCCTCGACCGTTAAAACCTTCAGGGTTCAAAGGTTCCAGAGCGATCGCCTTATTATGAGACTCTAGGGCTTCATCAAAACGCTGCAATTGATAAAGCACCTTACCCCGAGCGTTCCAAGCTTCATAAAAATCCGATTTCGCCTCCAATGCTTTGTCGTAAGTTACCTTCGCTGCCTGGTAACGCTCTAAGTCAAATAGTGCATCTGCTTCGTTTTTCAAGGCTTGAGGATTGTCTGGTTTAATTTCCCTTGCCTTTTCGCAAGCCAATTCTGCTTCTTCTGGTTGTTCGGCTTCGATTAAATTATTGCAGCGACGGACAAAATACTTAAACTGAATTTCCGACCATAAAAAGATACTCATTATCGCCATAGTTAAGGCCATAAACCCTAAAGAAAAAGGTAAAAGACGAGAAGAACTCTGTTTTTTTAACTTCGTTTTGGGAACTGTCTGGGGAGGAGATGGAGGAGTTATATCGGAATCTTTCTCTACTTCTATTACGGTTTCTTGTTCGGCATCTGCCGCCCTTCCATTTTTGCCGTTGGTGCTTTCAGGGAAGCTAGGAAGATCGCAAAACGTCCCTGAGATAGAGTCCGTTTCTGCGTTTATCGACGAAGGAGTTGCTGAGTCTTGAATTTCGTTAGTTTCTGACTCTAGCAATAAATTATTTTGAGAATAGATTTTATGTAAATCTTGGAAAATATCCTCCACAGAATGGTAGCGAGAGCGGAAATAAGAATGAACCATTTTATCAATTATTGCCGCGAAATGCCCGCTTACTTGGGTATGATTTCGCCAGCCTATTTCCCCCGTGTTGGGGTCCGTTCCTAATTCTGTAGGAAAGATTCCGGTTAAGGCATGAATAATAGTCATGCCCAAAGCATAAAGATCGTGACTGGGGTCAGGTTCTCTGTTGTTTTGTTCGCCGGGCATATAACCTGGAGTCCCCACCGGCTTGCTGTAACTAAATTCGCCGCGATCGCTCATTACTAAAGAGCTAATTTGTTCGATGGAGCCGAAACCGATTAATACGATTTTCCCGTCTCTGGTACGTCGGATTAAATTGGAAGGTTTAATATCGAAGTGGAAGGTTTGTTTGTGAACCAATTGCAAGCTATCTAAAACATCTTTTAATAATTCCCTGGCTTTGGCTTCATTAAATTTATTCCTGGTAATTTCTTGAGCGATATTTTCCCCGTCAATAAATTCTTGAACTAAATAAAATTCTCTATCTTCTTCAAATTCACCTAAAATTTCGGGAAGTTGATAATTTGTTCCTAAATTATAAAGAACTTGTACTTCGGCTTCAAATAACCTTTTTGCTTCTTCCCAAACTAAAGGGTCTTGAGATTGAAGTTTGATTTGTTTGATAACGCACTTAGGTTTGTCCGCCTTTTGCTCGTCGATAGCTAAATAGGTTTGACCGTGCTGTCCTTCTGCCAAAAGGCGAATGACTTTGTAGCGTTTGTTGAGCATTTGTCCGATTCTTTGGGTGCCCTGGAGTTCGTAATAGAGGGGCTGCAGCTCGTTTAACACTTCCCTGGCCGATTGGTAGCGCTGTCTGTATTGCGATCGCACCATTTTATCGACGATATTGGCCAACTCATCGCTGACTGCCACCAAATTCCGCCAAATTACTTCATCGGTTTGGGGATGGGGGGGCAAGTCTAATGGGGCCATGCCTGTTAAAGCCTGGATAACGGTCATGCCCAAGCCATAAATATCGCTATTGGCCCGAGGTCTGCCCCCAAGGTGTTCGATGGGCATATAGCCGGGGGTACCCACTACGGATCCGCTGGGTCGCCCTTCCCTAGAAAGCACTAAAGTTTCGATTTCTTTAACGGCACCAAAGTCAACGACGACAATCTTATGGTCGGATTTACGTCTGATTAAGTTTGAGGGTTTGATATCCCGGTGGATGACGCCGTGTTCGTGGATGTATTCCAAGACTTCGAGGGTGTGGTATAAAAGGGCGATGGCCTGGGCTTCATTTAATCGCTTACCTTCTTTGATTTCTTGGGTCAAATCTTGGCCGTCTATAAATTCTTGAACTAAATAAAATTCTCGATCTTCCTCAAAGCGGTCTAAAAGTCTAGGAATCCGATTGTGGATTCCTAGCTTTTCCAGGGCGATCGCCTCTAGCTCGAATCTGTTTCGAGCTTCCTCTAAAATCGAAGGATTGTGGGTACTTGGTTGGAGCTTTTTGACTACGCAGAAAGGGTTATCTTCTGCGAGTCTATCTTTTGCAAGATATGTCTTCCCGAATGCTCCTCTTCTCAAATCTTTGATAATTTTATAGCGTTCTTTTAGTGTTATTCCTTCGTACATATTTTTCCCCCCTCTATTTATTCTGTTGTTATTAATTGTTTTTGAAAAGCAGTTCTTATTTAAACGATTTAATTAATAATTAATCGTCTTTTAGGAGATTAATTTTTGTTAAAAAAACTTAGAGCTAATGGAGACGAACCCTCCTGGGTCTTTCACTGGTTAAAAAAGTTCCCCTCTAGTCGTTTCTTCCAAGAGCGATCGACAAATCGGGGAAATTTTACTCTTTTTTTGGGCCTGTGGGAGCAACTAATCGAGTATTTTTCCCGGTCTTGTTGCACCCTTATCCCCCTGGTTGGTATATCCCCCCGGTATCAGTATAATTACCCTTGGCTTTGGCGTCGCCGATTTCCTAAAATTTGAGCGGCTACTACCCCGCCTAAGAAGCCAAATAAATGTCCCTCCCAGGAAATACCGGGTTGGTTGGGCAAGACGCCCCAGATGAAACCGCCATAAACGAAGCCTACAATTAGGGACAAAACGATAGACATGGGGCTGCGCTCGAAGAGTCCTCGAAGTAGCAAAAATCCAAAATAGCCAAAAATCACTCCGCTAGCGCCAATATGAACGGAATTGGGTGCCCCTATCAGCCAAGTGCCCAAACCGCTCGCTACCATCGCTATCCCACTTACTAAAAAAAAGTCGCTCGCCCCTGCCAAGAGGATGAGCCAACCAAAAACTATTAAAGGAGCGGTATTAGCAGCTAGATGAGCAAAGTTACCGTGGAGAAAAGGAGCGAGGAAAATACCCCGCAGTCCCATCTCGGTGCGGGGAATAATGCCGAAGATATCCAGTGGCAGGGGAAGGAGCCAGTCGATCGCTTCTATAGTCCAAAGCAGGGCAACTAGAGTAGTTAAAATGGCAATTTGCGCGGCTAGATTTTGGGCGATCGCTTTGAGTTTGTTCTTCATATTTATTCTTGGTTGGATGGAGCTTGAAAAGCAGTCAACGGCTCGGCTATTTAGCATTGATGGCTGACTCTTGCTTCTATAATACTTCAAAGATCGCCACTGCTGAGATGATGGAAGTCACAATTGGAAAATACCTGAGCCTTGAAGAGTTTTGTACTTGTACCCAGACTTATAAAAAATATCCCGGTCTAATTAATCCTTTTCCTCAAAACGAGGATAGTATTAAAGCTATCTGCGAATTGAACCAGAGGATAATCGACCCGGTAATTGACTTTTTTGGTCGAGATAGATTTAAGCTTACTTATGGTTTTTGTTCTCCAGATTTAAAGAAGTTTCTGGCAAAAAAAGACCCGATTACTGGAATTAAAAACGGTCGGGTTGCTCCAGATATCGACCAACATATAGCTTTGGAAGTTAAAAAAAGCGGTAAATATTATTGCGAAAGATTGGGGGCTGCGAGCGATTTTTCGATCGTGGATTTGGGGAGCGATCGCTTGGTGGAATGGATTTTATCTCAGAAATTACCTTTCGATTCTCTTTATTTTTACGGTGAAGAGCGACCGATTCATATTAGTTACGGACCCCAACACAAGCGGGATATTTGGACTTTCACCCCTGGGGGTCAACCTACTAAAAAAGGTATCGAAAAGTGGCTGCGTTAAAACCAGTTTGTAGTAACAATACCTTCGCCTTTTTAAGCATTTTCTTGTAGGTTGGGTGTAGCTTCGCTCAACCCAACCTACTAGCGCCATAAAGCCTAAAATTGTGGGCAGACTTCGCAGGCTAGCTTGTAGTAATCGCTTTAGCGATTCATAGATATCAATCGCTAAAGCGATTACTACGAACTACGGAAATCGCTAAAGCGATTACTACGAACTATGGAAATCGCTAAAGGGATTACTACGAACTATGGAAATCGCTAAAGGGATTACTACGAACTATGGAAATCGCTAAAGGGATTACTACGAACTATGGAAATCGCTAAAGGGATTACTACGAACTATGGAAATCGCTAAAGCGATTACTACGAACTACGGAAATCGCTAAAGCGATCGCTACGAACTATGGAAATCGCTAAAGCGATTACTACGAACTATGGAAATCGCTAAAGCGATCGCTACGAACTGTTGCTTTACCCACCATTTTAGCTCTTAAGCGCTACGGCGGAGGTATTGAGTAAGCTACTCCCTAAGCTACAAACCAGTTCTTTTTCTCTTCCTAGAAGAAACGGCGGATTTCAAAACTTTAAGTCGATAGGGGTCGGCATCCTTGCGCCAAAAAAGACGATGACCTTTAACTTCCGTACAATGCTCTTCCAAACAATTAAGCCAACCGCGATAATATTTAATAGCCTGCCAGTCGTCTAATAATCCCCTATCTTCTTCTTGGCGCGTCAGGGTAGCAAATTTATCGTAAAGGGGATAATCTGGCAGCACTAAACTATCTTTTCTGTGCAAAATAGGCGGATTATAATCGTCGGCATAATCGTAATAACTAACTCTTAAATCCCGCAAATCTATTTCCATCGCGGCTTGTAAAACTGGATGGGCTGCGGTGTCGAAATCGGGATAAAATAGATAAGCAATTTTAGGCTTTTTGGTGTAAAATTTGATTGCTGTTGCGTCTTCTAGCCGACCTATGGTACGACTGGCGCAGCCTTCATAAAGTCGCAATAAAGAGTCTAATTCTGAGAGGGCAGAAATATGCACCACTAGAGAGTTAGACAGTTTTAAGCCGACGGAACTCTGGGCGCAACATTTAGCGATAACGTCTGGTTTCCCCAGGCTAAATAGCATTAAATCTGCCAGACTGCAAGCTTTTTTATAGCTGCTAAATAAACCTTTGATGTCGTTTTGTACTGTTAGGGGAAATTGGGATATTTTGGGGCGATCGCCAAAGAGAGTTAGGGCTATATAAACTAATAAATCTTGGCGGCGTTTGTCGGCTATTTTATCCCATTCTCTGGTATCTGTTGCTTGGAGAATAACTTGGAAAGCGCGGCGGAGATTGCCAAATTCTGCGATTAAATCTCCTTCTTCTGGCAGTTCGTTTTTGAGGGGAAGACGGCCGCGATCGCTGAAAAATGCCATTAAGGGCGCCAGTTGTTCTTGATAATCTTCAAACCGCTTATGTCGAGAGCTAACTCTAGGAGTATTCAGCCTGCTTCTAAAGCGAGATGCCCGAAAATGTTCTGCTTCGGTTTCGTCTCGGAAAACAAAGTAAATTCCCAAGGCGACCGGAATAGAATTAACATTTAAAACTTGGTCTATATAAAATTTTAACTCTTCTTGTTCGTAATATTTCTGGAAAGTGTTCCTAGCGGTAATAATGCCGTCGCCGTAGAGTAGCTTGCCTTGAGATTGGCGATCGTAAATCACAACTTGCGCCGAGACGATCAACACTTTTTTCGTCAATTTCCAAGCTTTAATCAATGCTTCTCTGCGTTCGGATAGAGACTCTATGACATTAATTACATACCCCAGATTAACAATATCGGCATAATTAATTGCATTATTTTGGCAATAATAAGGATCCCAACCGGTGCTTTGATAGCCCTTATCTGCCATCCGCTGAAAATCTCCCCCATGACCGCAACCGCAATCAAAAAAGGTAGTTTCTGTGGAGGGAAAGAGATTTGCTTCTAAAGCTAGACGTACTGGTTTGGAAAGTTCTTTCCGCCTAATTGCTGCTTTGTGGCGCTCTATTTTTGGTTTAGTTTTTTTCCCCTCCCTAAGGGCAGTGTTTCCTTCTTCAATGCTGCCTTTATTTTCTTCTTCTTTAACTTTAATAAGCCGATGGTCTAAGATTTTAACGCTGTAGCGTTCTAACTTTTTTAACCATCCTTGGAGAGTACCGATGCCACGGGTATTTTTCAGAAGTCCTGTAGTTTCTTCTTGGCGAGTTAATTCGACGAATTTATCGTAGTGGGGATAGTTAGGATTAACAAAAGTTTCTTTGCGGTGGAGAATGGGAGGATTTTGGTTTTTTGTGTAATCTCGACTGTTAACTTCTCCAGAGTGGATATCGATCTGGATGCTTGCGTGTAAAGCGGGATGAGCTTCTTTGTCGAAGTCTGGATAGTAGAGATAAGAAATTTTGGGTTTGTCGAGGTGAAATTTAACGATGGTGGCTAATTCTGGGGGGTAAACTAGCTTTAGCCCTTCTTCTTTATTGGAGATTATTAAGCGGTTGGCAAAACTTTCGTAGAGTCTCAGCAGTGGATGAAGTTGCTCCAGGGCGGAAGCATGAACGTAAAGGGCGGTGGGAAGTTTTTTACCTATTTTACTCTCTAGGCAGCAGTTCAAAACTTCCCCCGGTTTTTGCATGGTAATAAAGAACTCGTTGGCAGTTTCGCAAGCTTTTTTGTAGGTGCAAAAACAGCTTTTAAGCTCTCTTTTAATTTCCGGTGGCAGTTCCGATTCTAATTTTAAATTGGCGGGGATGTTAAAATCGCTAATTCTCTTTGCGAAGTAGAGGATTAGTTGGAAATACTGTTCTTGAATACTATTTTCATAGTTCATGTTTCCTGTATTTTCGGGCAGGTTTTCTTTCCTTAGTAGCGGGCCGAAAGTAGTGTTTGGGTCTCCCAATCTAGTTTGTAGTAATCGCTTTAGCGATTTAGATAGATGAATCGCTAAAGCGATTACTACGAACCTTGACTGCATCTTTAGCACTACCGTTTAATTTTTTTTGTGGAGGTTAACTTTGAAGCAAACCAAAAAAAAACTGCTTTTGGGAACGTTTGCATAAAAAATTTGTAGTTTAATTCTTTAATTGGGGTACAGGTCGATTGGGAAATGCACCCCAATTAATCGAGCTTTTAGCTCCACATTCCTTCTGCTCTGGGGAAGTTTTCTAAATCGTCTTGCTCGGCTTGATTTTGGTCGGTAACTGCCGGAACTGTAGTCACCGGTGTAGTGGTATCAGTTCCATTGTTTTCCAGGTTGTTATCTACACCTTTTCCCTCATCTAAATCCTCTGTTTCCGCCTCATCGATCTCGAATTCTAAACGCAGTTTAATTTTTCCTTTAATCCAGGGTTTTGAAGGTCTTAATATTTCGCATTCTAAGCCTTCTTCTAATAATTGTTCTGCTTCTAATTTTGTTTGGATAATGGCTAAATATTCGCTGACTTTAAACGTACATTGATACATTAAAGAGCTAGAACTCGTGCAAACAACATCATCGTTTTTGAGTACATAGACTTTATTAGACATCTCTATTTCCTTGGTTATTTCTCGGTTTTTAGGTTGGTGACAACACAGATTTAAGCTCGCAGAAAAGCGATGCTGTCAGATCGGTGTTGTCAAAGATGGTTGGTTGGGTCTTGTCTTGTTTGGGGTTTTTTGCTGTTGGGGCCCGGACTTGCCAATATTTGCGACTAGAAAAACCAGCCGTAAGAATGCAATCCTTTGCCTAACAGATTAACTCCTAAATAACAAACCCAGACTACAACAAATCCGGTGGCTGCTAATATAGCAGGTCGCCGTCCTTGCCATCCCCTGGTGATGCGGGCGTGGAGATAGGCCGCAAAGACTAACCAGACGATTAAGGCCCAGGTTTCTTTCGGGTCCCAACTCCAGTAGGAACCCCAGGCTTCGTTGGCCCAGACTGCACCGGCGATGATGCCGATGGTTAGGAGGGGGAATCCTAAGCCAATAATACGGTAACTGATGTTGTCTAGGGTCTCGGCCAGACTCAGACGCTGGGGGGAGAGGGGTTTGGCTTCGACTTGGGGAGTTGCGGACGGAGGGGCGATCGCTTCTAAAACTGCTGTATTGCCCTGACTGTTGCTGCCGGAGAGGATTGGCCCTTTGCTGCCGTTGTCGAGATTGTCGGCTAATGTTGTCTCCGGTTGGACTTTTAAGTCTTCGGGGCCTTTGATGCGGTAGTTCTTGGTTCGATTGGCGTTGTTGCCGAAGGAACTGCCGCTGAGTTCGATTTTTTGGCCCCGGGTGACGACGAGGAAGCCGACTGCCAATAACGAGCCGACCATTAAGGTGGCGTAGCTCAACATCATTACGCTGACGTGCATCATCAGCCAGTTGGACTTGAGGGCGGGGACTAAGGGTTCGGAAAGCTGCATGCCGTCGGGCAGGGTTAGGGCGGCAAAGGCGGCGATGCCCATCGCTACTGGGGTGGTGCATACTCCCACTAAACGAGAATCGCTCATTTTTTCGGCGATGAGATGCATGGCGGTGATGCCCCATGCGAGAAAAAATAGGGATTCGTAAAGGTTGCTGATGGGGAAGTAACCTGCTTCTAGCCACCTGGCCCCTAATAGTCCGGCCACGGTGAGGTTGGCGATCGCCATTCCTGCGGTTCCGAGGGCGGGCAGGTAGCGGACATTGGGAAATGCTGCCCCTACCCAATAGACGAGCATGGTGGCAAAGAGGACGGCAAAGGATATGTTGTCCAATTTGCCTTCGAGTTCGATTAGATTCATTAAGCGTTCTCCTCGGTCTGTATTCGGGTTTACTTTTTCGATCCTAGCGACTCTTGGTGCTTCTGGGCTGATTTTCTTGTTAAGAGTCTGGAAGTTTTTTTGAATATTCGTTATGAGTATGATTTATTGAGTGATTTTATCGATGGAAAGTTTTCTATATAGCAATCCGTTAGTCATCGTGACATCGAAGACAAACCCGGTTTCTTTGACAATACCTTCGCCAAAATAAAAAATACCATTAGTAGGTTGGGTGTAGCTTCGCAGGGCCCAACAAAATCGTTGGATTTTGCTCCCGTTGATGTTGGGTTGCGCTGTCGCTCCACCCAACCTACGAGAAAATGGCTTAGTTCGTAGTAATCGCTTTAGCGATTTTTCCCCTTAGTTCGTAGCGATCGCTTTAGCGATTCAAAACCAGTCATATCTAAATCGCTAAAGCGATTACTACGAACGCGCGCTATTAATTATCCAGGCAAATATCCCCATAATTTCTTCTAAATCTCCCAAATAACGTTCTCCAGATTCAAGATAAACAGTATTTCCTACTAACTTTAAAAACTTCCAAACGCTAGCGGTTGTCACTACTCCATAAACTGAAGAAATTTTATTATTTTTTTGGGCGTTAAAAATTTGAGCGGCGACCATTTCTGCCACGCACTGGGCGATACCTGATTTAATCTTATCGTTCTTGGCTTCTACCATAGTCACCACTGGGGCGGTTACGGATAATTGTTCGGCAGAAAGACTGATGATAAAGTCGCATCTGCCGTTTAGTTTTTTTGAGCGATCGACGGTAAAGTCTGTACCGGAAAATAGGCTGATTTGACGCTTGAAATATTTTCGCAATTCAATTAGAATGGGAGCTATTATCATTTCAGATCGGGCTTTTTCCGTATCTATTTGTAAAGCTAGAGGAATATTTTCGGCTAATATTTCTTTCAAGGTTTCGCTAGGTTTTACGGGGGTAACATTAGCAAATAATTCTTCTGAAACTTCTAGGGTAAGAGCGAACTCGCTTTTTAGTTCGTCAATGGTAAATTCGCTGTAAGACATGATTTTTTTTCTCGTTATTTCCGTTGTTTGTAGAACAGGCATCTTGCCTGTTCTCGACATTCTTTAGCGAACAGGCAAGATGCCTGTTCTACGGAACTTTTCCTTACATAAACAAATTCAATTGGGAACCTTCGGCATTTTTAGTAACTTCTATTCTAGCTTGGAAGGCTTCTCGTAAATGTGCCATGTGAGTAACCGTTAAAATGCAGGAAAAATCGGAGGATATAGCGTTAATAGCAGCAATTAACCTGTCGCATCCCTCGACATCTTGGGTTCCAAAACCTTCGTCAATAATTAACATTTGCAAAGCAGTACCAGCCCTTTGCGCTAACAATTTCGACAGAGCTAGACGGATGGCGAAGTTGACTCGAAAACCCTCGCCGCCGGAATAAGTTTCGTAAGGTCGAGTTCCTCGGGAATCGGCTATTAAAATATCCAGGGTTTCGATGGTTTTAACTGTCTTTTTCTTAGAAGATTTGCTCTTCTTCGTTGGCTTCTGGGTGACGAATTGAACGTGTAATTGGTTGGCGCTCAACCGCGATAATATTTGATTGGTTTCTGCTTCTAGTTGCGGTAAAAGGTTTTCGATGGTTAAAGCTTGGATGCCTTTTTTACCAAAAGCAACGCTTAATTCGCTATAAACTCGGTATTTGCGCCGGGCTGCTTGCAAGTCTTTGCGCTGTTGTTGGCTTTGTTTTTCTAAAATCTCTAAATGTTGTAATTGCTGCTGGAGCCGGCCCAAACTGCCGAGGCGATCGTCTAACTCCCGGCGGCGTTGTTGCATTTTCCTTTCCAATATTTCTATTTCTCCAGAGGCATCGGGGGCTTCTGCAAGTTGTTTTTGTAATAGGGAAATCTGAGCGTCAATTTCTCCTAAGTCTTGGCGCATTTTGTCTAGAGAAATTTGGAGGGCGTTAATTTTTTCTGAAATTTGAGGATACTGCTGTTTGGCTTGTTGCAATTTTTCGTTGCGAGTCAGCCAAAATTGGGATTTTCTCAATTCGCTCCTGACGTTGTTATGCTCTTCTAAACTGTAGTTAATCTCTGCCAAGTCGTTATCGATCGCTACAATTTGCCGCTGGAGCTCGGAGTTGGTTTGCTCGTCGTCAAACTGCTGCTGCAAAATAGCTATTTGCTGCTCCAGTTCGGGGCGCTGGAGGTTAATTTTTGCCATGCGATTTTCCGCGCTTTTAATTTCCCCCTTTTTAATTTCCGCCCAGCGCCAGCGTTTCTCCTCGTTGCGGGCTAAAGCGCGGTCTTGTTCGTCGTAATTTAACTCTTGAAGTTGGCGATCGATATTGTTAATTTCCACATAAAGATCGGCGGCATAGTCTCCGGTGTGGAGCGATCGCTCTATCTCGTCTGCTTCTAATACTAACTCTCGCACCCGTTCTTCATCTTTATCCATGGCATCCAACTGGGCCTGCAAGCGCCCCCGGCGTTCCCGCAGTTCGTCGTACTGGCAGACTTCTCGCTGTATTTGGCGGTACTCGTCGCGCAAAACCTCGATTTCTCGTTCGGAAATGGTCAACTGTTCCCGCGCTACCCATAATAGATCCCTCAATTCCTTTTGTTGGCTTTGATGCTTATCCACCACCAGATGCCAGTGGTGTTCGTCCAGGGGGCGATCGCACAGGGGACAAGGGGGATATTCTTCGGTTTCGTCCTCGATGCCCTGGTTTAGCAGGTGCATTTTTTGGTCTAACTCTTTGAGTTTCGCTTCGTACTCTCTCTGGTTGCTTGCCAAACTTTCTATAAAGCGATGCCTTTCCTGACCTTTTTCCCGGACTCGGTTTTGGTAAACCCGCTTGTTATCTAGTTCGGCGATCCGTTCGATGGCGAATTCCAGTTCCTTCTTTAATTTCGGCTGCTGCTGCTGTTGGGTTTGTCGCAACTGACGCACGGAAGAGTTTAATTCGTTTAAACGGGCACCCAAACGAGCGTCCGCCCGTTCCAGTTCCAGTTGCAACTTTTGCCGCTGCTGCAAGAGTGGGGCCGCTTCGAGATGGAGGCGATCTAGTTCGCTGAGTCGGTTTCTCGCTGCTTCGAGTTGGGCCAAACCTGCCTCGATGTCCCCTCGCTTGTTGAGGAGGTCTTGAGTTTCCTTCTCCTGTTGCTGCAAGGAATCTAGTCTCGCCTGGGACTGTTGAAGTTGTTTTTCGAGTCCGTAGAGTTGCTGGCGCTGTTGTTCGGCGAGTTGCCTGCGGCGTAGGGTGGCGCTTTGGTGGCTTTGGAATTTGGCGGATAGGGTTTCCTCGGTGGCTTGGAGGTTGTGGAAGTTGGCATAGCCGGCGTTTATTTCTGCCTCTTGTTCGGTGAGGGCGGCGAGTTCGTTTTGTTGGTGTTGGGTGCTGGCTAGTTCTCGTTCCAGGCGGCGATATTCTCGGGCGAGGTTGCCGCGCTGTTGTTGCTGCCCTTGGAGGAGTTTTTCCCAGGTTTGGCGGTGGTGTTGTTGGGTTTGGAATTGTTGGAGTTGCTGTTTGTCGCCCTCTTGTTGTTGTTGGAGTTGGGCGAGGGCGGTTTGGAGGTCGGTTTGTTTGGTGGCGATCGCCTCTTTTTCTTCGAGTTGCCCCCGGACGGACTCCAGGTTTTGCTCTAAGAGTTCCACTTTGGCTTTTAATTCCCTAGTTCGTTCTTTGGCGCGGTCTGCCAGAAGGTCGTATTTTTCGAGTTTTAGGAGGTTAGCTAGGAGGTCTTTGCGTTCGGTGGCGCGTTTGAGCATGAATTCATCTGCCCTGCCCTGGCGGAGATAGGCGGAGTTGACGAAGGTATCGTAGTCTAGTTTGACGTGTTCGAGGATTTTTTGTTGGGTTGCCCGGACGCCTTTTTCCGTTAAAGCGATAAACCCATCGCCGCTGGCGACCTGAAATTCTAGGGAAGGGGACTGCCCCCGGCGGCGACTCCTGATGACTCGGTAGGTATTGCCGTGGAAGCTGAAGGTAAAATCGACTCGGACTTCTTTTTCGCCGACGTGGATGATGTCTTCTTCCGTACTGGCGCGAGAGTTGCCCCAGATAGACCAGGCGATCGCTTCTAGGAGGGAAGTTTTTCCGGCGCCGTTGGGACCGCAGATACAGGCAGTGTGGAGACCGGTAAAGTCTATAGATGCTTCCCGATAGCTGAGGAAGTTTTTGAGAGTTAGGTATTTGGGAATCATTTGGAGTAATTAATAATTAAGCGGAGGTGGAAGGTTGGGAATGTAGTGGTATTGAACGGGGATGAAACGTCGGGGGTTGTTGGTGGGGGAATAAATACTTTTTCTCTTCTATTCTCCTTATTTTTGTTGTTTTGCTTTATTCTAGCATAACTGTTTTGGAAATTGACAAGGGATATTTTAGGGGTGCATCGGGGCAATGAAGAAAGCTAAGAACTTAACGCTTTTAGGCAACAGGCAACAGGCAAGAGGCAACAGGGAAAAGAGGTTTGGCTGTCAAAAAACTATTTTTACTTCGATGAGATGCTCCCTATTTTAGAAACCAGGTTTTGCAGAAATTACCCTGTTTCTGGCGCAACACCGTATCGCAACCCCCGCAAGGATTGCCATAACCCAATTGTTAATTATTAATTATTAATTATTAATTGAAGAAGAACTTCTCGCGCCACCGCTTCGACTACGTTGATACTAACGGAATTGCCTAATTGACGGTGAGCAAGATCGCTCTTGGGATGGAGGAGGAAGCGATCGGGGAAACCTTGCAACCTCGCCGCTTCTCTGGGAGTAATTTTTCTAACCCTGCCATTATGATAAATTCCCAATCTATTACTATCGCTGGCAACTAAAGTTACGGCTATTTTATTGGGGTCTAAAAATTTGTAAACTTCAAAGGAAAAATTACCCGCCACTGGCTTATATTTGCCGCCGACAATTTTTAGATAATTCTTAGCGACCAAAGAATCTAAAATCATCTCTAAATTTGGAGAATTAAAAAAAGTCGCTATCTGCTCTTTAGTCAATAATTTACCATCTCGCTCTTTGCCAAATTCGCTATTGCGGCGCTTGAGGATGAAATTATTCATTAATTCTATTTCTTCCGCGCTGCATTCTCCTCGCAAACTCAACTCCCAAGAGTGAATGGAATTGCCGCCGCGATAGTCGATTAAGCGGATGCCGTGCAATCTATTCAAGTCGCCGTCCAATCTTTTCTTTAAAGCTTTAACAAATCCTGGGGAACAATCATATTTTTCCTCTGGGTCGTCTTCTAAAATATCTGCCACGGTTACGTTTTTTTTAGCTGGATAAAATAGAGAAAGCTGTTGGGGATTATAAGAATGAGAATCCTTCGGTCCTCGGTCGGAAATTAAGTTAAATTTCGGGGAAGCATTTAAAATACCTACCAGATAAACCCGCAAGCGATTTTGTGGCAGTTCAAAATTAGCGCTGTTGAGCAAAAAGGCATCGAAACTGTAGCCTCTTTTTTTAATTTCGCCTTTAATGGTTTCTATAGTTTTGCCTTTATCGTTAGTTAAGAGACCCCGAACGTTTTCAAAGATAAAAGCTTGAGGTTTGTAGGTGTCGATTAATCTAGTTATTTCAAAAAAGAGAGTTCCTCTAGTGTCGCCAAAACCAGCTTTTTTACCCGCATAAGAAAAAGACTGACAGGGAAAACCTGCCAGTAAAATATCGTGAGGAGGGAGTTTTTCTATTTCGCGGATGTCGCCTTGGGGAGATTGGCCGAAGTTTTGGTGGTAAACTAAGCGGGAGTCGCTATTAATTTCGCTGCTGAAAACGCATTGAGTTTTGATGTTTAGTGTTTTGGCTGCCGTTTCCACGCCTAACCTCATGCCGCCGATGCCGGCAAATAAATCGACAATGCGTATTTTTTTCATTTTCAACTTTTCCTTATTTTATTATATTAACATTTTCAAGCAAACAATTACTCTAATCATTACCTTGAAAGTAATCTCTCAAAAAAATGCAAAGAACGGCAAGATCGCTCCTGGAAAATGCTACAGTACAATGGCTGTGGGAGCAAATTGTTTCTAATGCCGAGCGCCTTTCAAAATTTTTCGAGCCATCTAAAACGTATGCTATTTTATGACCGACAGCTTCAATTTGTTCGTAACGAGCTTTAGCTTGTCCTCCTTTTCTCTCAATAACGCTATAGCAATCCCAAATGGATGATGAAAAATTAGGGGGTCAGAAACCGGGTTTCTCAAAGAAACCCGGTTTCTAAAATATCGCGAACGATCTACGGCTTGCTATATTAGTAGTCACTTGAAAACTGACTTCTATAGCGACATACTTGACATTATTTGTAACTATGCGGAATTCAATAATTATTAATTATTAATTATTAATTATTAATTACTTAAAGCCCATGTTATAATGCAAACCATATTTATTAATTAACGAAGGTGAGGTCCAATGGTTTTAACTGCCCGACAATTAGAGGCAATAATGCCGGATGCCACTCAACTAGAAAGCGAGGAACCAGAAATGGAAAGCTCAGAACACTATATGCAACTGATGTTGTTGGTGAGTTGTCTGGAATGGTGGTGGCGCAATAGAAACGATTATTTTATCGGTGCAAACTTGACCATTTATTACAGTCGCCAGCAGTTGAAAACTCGCGACTTTCGCGGTCCCGACTTTTTTCTAGTGAAGCAAACTCAGAAGCGACCTCGGAAGTCTTGGGTCGTTTGGGAGGAAGATGGCAAGTATCCAAATGTAATTATCGAATTGCTATCCGACTCCACCGCGAGGGTCGATCGCAAGTTGAAAAAAGAGTTGTACCAGAACAACTTCCGCACCCCAGAATATTTCTGGTTCGACCCCGAAAGTCTGGAATTTCAAGGATGGAGATTAGAAAATAATCAATACCGAGAAATTCAACCGAATAACCGAGGTTGGCGCTGGAGCGAGGAATTAGAGTTATATTTGGGAGTAGATGCAGAGCAACTCCGCTACTTTACCGCCAACGGTCAACTGATACCCACTCCCCAGGAAGCGGCCATACAGGAACAATTGCAGGCCCAACAGGCACAATCGCAGGCCCAACAGGCTCAATTGCAGGCCCAACAGGCACAATTGCAGGCCCAGCGGGAGCGGGAACTGGCCCAGGAAGAACGCGATCGCGCGGATCGCTTGGCCGAACGGTTGCGGGAACTAGGTATAGACCCCGATAGCGAATAAACCCATAATCGTCGTAGGACAGGCACTCGAATATAATATGCCTGTCCTAACTAAACCTCATAACCTAAAAATTGATATGACTACAACCATCCCAGTAAAAGCGATCGAACTGCTGCCCGGCAGTACCATCAATATTCATAATATCTCTTGGCAAGATTTCGAGGAGATTCTCGCCGAGTTAGGGGAATCTCCTCGATCGCGCGCGACCTACTATGGAGGAAAACTAGAAATAATGTCTCCCCTCGCCTTACACGAACGCCCCCATCGCATTATTGCCGATATCGTCAAAACCATACTCGATCGCCAAGGTCGCGACTGGGAGGACTTTGGTTCTACCACCTTGAAGCGTCCCCCAGTGGCAGGAGTCGAACCCGATACCGGTCTTTACATCCAGAATACGCAACAGGTTCGCGGTTGTACGAATCTAGATTTAGACATCGACCCGCCCCCAGACCTTGCGATCGAGTCTGACGTAACCTCTAAAACTGTTTTAGATGCTTATACTGCCATCGGCGTTCCCGAAGTTTTGATCTATAGCAAGCAGCGATTAAAGATTTATCTATTTGCCGGGAACGAATATCGGGAAACTGCCACCAGTTCCATTTTTCCTGACATACCTATAATTACTTTGATTCCCGAATTGGTGGTAGAGGCGATCGAGACGGGCACCAGTAAAATGTTACGAGAATTGAGGAAGAGAAATGACTTTTAAACTTTTCCATCCACCGTAGAACAGGCATCTTGCCTGTTTCTTTCCTGTTTATTATTCCCCCGTAGAACAGGCATCTTGCCTGTTTTCCATCCCCCGTAGAACAGGCATCTTGCCTGTTAATTATTCCCCCGTAGAACAGGCAAGATGCCCGTTCTACAGCCAACGCAAAAATAACAAAAAAAATGACAACTCAAGAACTAACAATCCCCAAATCAACCCTGCTTAATCCTCAACTCTGGCAGTGGGAACGCATCCCCAAATTATCGGATCCAAGATTAGCGGTATTAGGAATATTAGCTACCTATTTAATCTTAGGAATAACCGTCCTGGGATTCAACCGTTCCCCCGCTCAAATATTATTAATAATTAGTTCCGCCAGCGCCTTAGATATGCTCTACCACTGGCTGTTCCGCCGGCGGACTTTATTACTCCCTCTAAGCGGCGCCATAACTGGATGTTCCCTCAGCATTTTAACTAACTTCGCCCATGGAAGTTGGCTGTTAATAATTCCCGTCTTTTTTGCCATTTCCTCTAAATATCTCATTACCTTTAAAAACCGTCACGTTTTCAATCCCGCCCTCTTTGGCATAGCCATGAGTTTGCTATTTGCTAATGACGCCATTAGCGCATCTCCCGCTTACCAGTGGGGCGGTTCTCTAGCGATGGTAATGTTTGTCGTCACTGCGGCTTTATTATTATTTGTTCTCAAAATAAAGCGCAATGCTTTAATTATTTCTTTCCTCGGATTTTATGCCATCCAATTAGGACTTCGCGCCTATTTAATGCAAGATATCGTGCCGCCGCAAACCCTAATTATGGGGGCAATTACCGCGCCGGCTTTTTATCTTTTTACCTTCTTTATGATTACGGATCCGGCTACATCGCCCCCCAGCGTAAAAGGGCAAGTTTGGATGTCGTTTATTATCGTCGTCATCGATTTATTGCTGCATAAATACGAAACTTTGTCAACTTTCTTTTACGCCGGTTTTATTTATTTTGCTGGTCGGTTTGTTTGGATTTTTGTCGCTGAAACTTGGCAAACTTTAGTCAAAGACAAAGGGCGAAATTACCCTGAAGTTATCTCCGGTTTATTCCAAGGAATCTATCGTTGGGGAGTAATTGGTTTAATAGCAGTTAGCGGCATCTTTGTTTATCAGAATTTCATCTCCGCTAAAGATACAGTAAAACCAGATTTTAAGTTTGTAGAAATAACGGCAGAATCTGCCGGAATGTCTGCCAAACCAAGCGACATTTTAGAACGAGTTGACCCCAGAGTTAAGAATGTCGGCAAATGGCTTTTGTCCGTGGGAGATGCGGTAGCAGTTGCTGATGCTAATAACGATGGATTGTTGGATGTTTTCTTAACTTATCCGCTGAAAGATAAGAGCGATCGCGCCTCTCTCTATCTCAACCAAGGCAACTTTCAATTTAGCCGTTTCCCCCTCCCCGCTTTAGGAACATTAACGGCAAATCCTACTACAGAAGGACTGCCTTCCGGTGCCCTCTGGTTCGACAGCGATAACGACGGCGATGAGGATTTATTAGTAACAATTGGATACGGGAAAACTCGACTGCTGCAAAATCTTTTAAGGGAAAAAGGCGAGTTAGATTTTGTCGATATCGGCAAAGATTTAGGCATTGATGAATATACCATTAGTTTGACCGCCAATGCTTTCGATATGAACCGCGACGGCAAGTTAGATTTATTAATCGGTAATGCCATGAGTCCCTATCTCAACGATTACGAAAAACCGACGGAGTTTAATATTTTTAACTTGCCAGCAGCGGAATATGAGGGCGATCGGCGAATGTTTGATTTCATGCATCGTAGCTGGTACGATGCCAATAACGGCGGTCAAAATCTGTTTTACTTAAACACAGGAAATAGCAAGGTCGGAAATAGCTTTGAAAAACAAGATATTACCGCCCTGGGAATTAGCGAGCATCGCTGGACTTTGGATATCGGAACCGGAGACTTTAACGGCGATAGTTGGACGGATTTATATTTAGCCAGCGACTTCGGACCGGACGAATTATTTATCAACCAAAAAGGGGAGAAGTTCGAGTTAATTAAAGGTGCTTTAGTAGGAGATTTAAGTCGCGATACTTATAAAGGAATGAACGCTTCCTTGGGGGATATTGATAATAATGGAACCCTGGATATTTACGTCTCCAACGTTCATCATAAATTGCAAGCAGAAGGCAGTTTGTTATGGATAAATAAAGGAAACGTCGATAAAGTCGGTGCGAAAGCCTTTGAAGACGAAGCCATGAAATTAAACGTTTTAAACGAAGACCGCTTTGGTTGGGGAGGGGCCATGGGAGATTTAGACCGGGATGGAAAATTAGATATCGTCCAAGCAAACGGCATGGTTGACGACAGTTACGATCGCCACTTAAGAAGCGAAAATATGTTTAAACCAAACGCCATTTTGCCGGCCCCCCAATTCAGCGAATTAACATCAGAAAATACCTGCCCCGACTATTGGTATTGGAACGCGCAAATTGCCCTCACAAATCCCGACGTTCACGGTTACGCCGACAGGTGGGCGGACTTGCAGGGGCGCTGCATTTTTCCCTACGAACAAAACCGGGTTTATCTAAACGGAGAAAAGCGGTTTATCGACGTAGCGAACCAGGTCGGTTGGACGGAAAAAACTAACTCCCGAGGTATTGCTTTAGCGGATTTAGATAACGATGGAGATTTGGATGCTTTAGTAACCCATCAATTCGCCCCAGTGTCAATTTACCGCAACGATTCTGCGCCGAAAAGTTGGCTTGGTTTGGAGTTAGTTGGCAACGGTAAAACTTGCAACGTTGATGCTCTGGGGAGTCGGGTTATTGTTGAGTCGAAAAGCGGCAAACAGTTAAGGGAAGTTAGCGCTTCTAACGGTTTTTCTGCCCAGGGCGACAAGCGGTTATTATTTGGTTTTGGGAACGATAGCGGGGAGGTGGAAGTTACTATTAATTGGTGTGGCGATGGGGAAGCTGAAGTTATGAGTTTAATGCCGAATAGGTATTATCGAGTGGTTCAATAATAATGTTACGAAAAAAAGCGCTGTAGGGGCAAAGCATTCGGGCGGTAAGTTTTGTTGAAAATCGTAGATATTTATCTCCGAATGCTTTGCCCCGATCCACCGTTTAATTGCCCCAGAAACCCGGTTTTTTCAAAAAACCGGGTTTCTTTGTTATAATCGAGTTGCAATGTTTCTTGCGGGAGCGATCGCCTCCCAGCAATAACGACCAATTTAACATTATCCATTAACGATATGTTTACATCTTTAAAAGTAAATAATTTTCGCTGTTTTCAATCTTTTGAACTCCAGGAATTAGGCCGAATAAACCTGTTAGTTGGTGCCAACAATAGCGGCAAAACTTCTCTTTTAGAAGCCATTCAATTACTGTGTTCTGGAGGCAATCTTAATTCGCTTCAAGAATTAATGATTCCCCGAGGAGAGTACGAGCGTAACAAATCCGCTCGAAGGAGAGAACTCGAACGCGAGCTAGACATTAGCAATCTTTTTTACGGATATGAAATCGAAACTAAAACTCAATTAAAAATAGAGGCAGCCAACGAAAAAACTAAAGAAAATTTAACTTTATCTGTCTTAGAATCAGAAAGTAATTTCGATTTGTCAGAAGAATTTGATGATAATAGTATCGAACTAGGAAGACTAGATTTGTTTTTGCATTTTACCGGACAAAAAGAGGAAAAATTTAAAGTTCCTTTATCGACTGCGGGAGGTCTATCAACTGACTATTTACGACGACGCAGAACCAATGGCAAAGCCGGAATAAAAACGCAATTTGTTACGCCACTTTCGCTCAATATAAGTCAACTAACATCGTTATTTGATAAGATTGTTTTAACTCCAGAGGAAAATCTGGTATTAGAGGCACTTCAAATTATCGAACCTAAAATAGAGCGTATTGCTTCAGTTGGTCCCGATAAGTACGGCGAAAGTTCTACAAGTCTGGGACAAAAAGGCGGATTTATGGTAAAATTTTCCGATAAAGACAGACCTATTCCTATTGGTAATCTAGGAGATGGAATCTGGCGGCTTTTAGCAATAATATTAGCAATAATTTCTTGCAAAGATGGAGTTTTTCTAGTGGATGAAATTGACAGCGGTTTGCACCATACTGCGATGTCAGAAATGTGGCAACTTATCTGGAAAATAGCGAAAACACTGAACGTTCAAGTATTTGCTACTACCCACAGTAACGATTGCTGGAGGAGTTTGGCAGATGTTATTCGGGAAGAAAAGCTAACAGGAGAAAATGGCAGTAATGAAATTAGAATCCACCGCATAGAACGAAGTAAAAATCTATCTGTTGTATTTATTGAACCGGAAATTGTTATTGCTTCTAGAGAAGAAATTGAGGTACGTTAAATGACAAAAACTTGGCACGGAAAAAGGCTTTTAGTAGAGGGTGACGAAGATAAGCGAGTTATCCCATACTTAATCGAAGCAAATGGCATTCCTTGGGGGGAAACCAAGGAAGAAGCTATAGTCGATATCAAAGCTTATCATGGGATTGAAAAACTGCTCAATACCTACAAAATTTCTGCTGAATTAGGAACCTCTGGATTAACTGCTTTAGGATTAATCGTAGATGCTGACGACAACCCAACTGCTAGATGGCAACAAGTTAGAAATGTATGTTTGCCAAGGATTTCTAATTTGCCAGAAAATCTGCCAGAAGAGGGTTTAATTCATCAGACAAATTTTGGCGTAAAATTTGGGGTCTGGATGATGCCAGATAATAAAATGTCCGGGATGTTAGAGACCTTTTTGGCTTATATGATTCCCAGTGGTGGCGATCGCCTTTGGGATTATGCTGCTGATGTAATTATAGAAGCTAAAAATCGAGGGGCAACTTTAAAAGAAAACCATAAGGATAAAGCTAAAATTCATTCCTGGTTATCCTGGCAAGACCCGCCCGGAAGACAACTACATAATGCTATTATGGAGCGCATTCTCGACCCAAAACATCCAAAAGCTGAGATATTTATTAATTGGTTTAAAACTCTTTACGATCTATAGGAATCTTATCCCATAAACTAGGTTTATAGAACCCGCAATCTCAGAAAAATTCTGTATAAAAATCAAGCCCAAAACTGGCACCGAATATTCAGAAGGCTTCAGCTTAGAATTAGCCCGCAGGTTATCCGCAGCCTCCCAAAGCCTTTTTTCCAATTCGTTATAATTAGCAGACACAGCCTTTTTGCTCCCAAAATAAAAAAATTACTAAAGCAAAAATCATGCTACCACAACTTAAATACCCAGCCGACCTCCGGAGTTTAATCTTTGTCGCGATCGCCTACTTCCTCCTCTTCTTCCCCCTACTTCACCCCATCCCCAATTACCTAACCTTAATTTGGATAACCGCCAGCAGTTTCCTTTGCTTCATCGGCGGCGCCATCAACCACAACCACAAACACTTACCCATATTTGAAAACCCCAAAATCAACCACCTTTTTAATATCATCCTCACCCTCTGTCTGGGGCGAAGCGCAACAGAAATAGTCGTCCCCCATAACTACAACCATCACCTTTATCGCGGCAGCGAAAACGATTGGATAAATCCCCAATTAGCCGGCACCGGCCTCGGCATAATTCGGCTGCCCCGATACATCGTCCAAAGCCTAATAAATATCGCCAAAAGAAAGCGCACTTCCGAAGCGCAAACCGAGTGCATCTCAATTTTGAATAAAACCAATAATTTGACGCTTTTAGGCAACAGGCAACAGGCAACAGGCAACAGGGAAAAGAGGTTTTCAGCGCAAAAAAATGTTTTTGCAAATATGAGATGCTCCCCGCAAACCTTACCAGATGACGAACAACAAAGCCTGCAAAGAGAAAAACTAACCTTGCGGCTTTTTATTCTCATCCTTATTATTCTTAGCGGTTGGAAATTTCTAATATTCACCCTCATTCCTTGGGCAGTTGGCATAGCTAGTTTATTAGGAATAAACCTCCTGCAACACGAAGGTTGTCAGCCCAAATCTCGCTATCAAAATTCCCGCAACTTTACCAGTCCCCTCGGCAATTGGTTGTTATTCAATAACGGCTATCATACCATCCACCATTTGCGCCCCACCTTGCACTGGACCCTATTACCCGCCGCCCACGAAAGAATAGTTCAACCCCACATTGATGCCCAACTGGAAGTTCGATCTATTCTCAAATATCTATTATTTGACTACTTCTTCCAACACTCCCCCTTTGCCAACTCGAAAACGCTGACCTCGCCAGACAACCTCGTTGCCGAGATAACACCAAAAAGTAATGGGTAGCATCATTAAATCTTGCAGCGGCAGTAACAACAAATCCCGCCAACAGCCGCCAAAGCGCAAATAAACAACTGCGTAAATGCCCCAAACAAAAAAAGCAGCAACTCCCACAAAAATCCCTCCCAAATTCGAGCCCAAAACCCAAAAAACAGCCCCAATTAATAACAAAAAAGTTCCGTTCCAGAAAAGTTCCGCCACTGGTTCGAGGGGTTCGACAAAGCGGATGTGCCGGGACCAGCGCAACTGTTGGGCATAAGCTTGCTGGAAGTTCCACTCGCCCAAATAGACATCGATTAAATCGGGAATTATGGCCCCCTGCCAACCCAACTCCCGCAATTTAGCAGCAATTAAACCGTCGGCGCACATCACCTCCCCCAAAACAGCAAAACCTCCCAAGTCAGCGATCGCCTCTTTCCTCACCGCCATCCACTTGCCGACGACGACTGGAACTTTCGTCAGGCAGTAAACCCCGCAAATAGAAGTAAGAATCAAAGTCCCGATACGCAACCCCCGCAACCTCGCCCCCAGACTCTCCGGTTGCCTGACGAAAAAGGGGGCGCTAGCGACACCAACGGCGGCATCCTCAAAAACAGCAACGATCGGCAGCAGACTTTTCGGATGGGGGCGAGTGTTGCCGTCGCTGACCAAAAAAATCTTCCCTCGCGCTTCTGCCTCCAGACCGGCGAGGGAAGCCATTTTTGGTTGTAGGTTGCCCGGGGCGCCGACAATAATTAACCGCATCGGCGCTTCTGGATGCTTTGCGAGGAAATCTTCTACTAGAGAAACGGCCGGATCCGCGCGATCGGCGATACCTATTAATACTTCGTAACTAACCCCCTCCAAATTGAGGAAATATTCCAGATTTAGCGCCAACTCGCTATCCAAACCCTTTAGAGGTTTGAGAATGCTTATAATTGGCGCTAAAGCAGTCTCGGGAAGAGGAGCTTTTTGGGAGCATCTCATATTTGCAAAAACACTTTTTTTACAGCCAAACCTCTTTTCTCTGTGCGCGAGTGCCTGTTGCCTGTTGCCTAAAAGCGTTAAATTTTTGGTTTTCTTCATTCTTGAGATGCACCCAGCTTTTTTGACTGCCTCCTCTACTTCTCTTGGAGAAACGTCTCGCAGAAAACTAAAGGTTTTCTGAGCCATCAGCAAAGCGCTGATGCTAGCGATAGAAGCGATAATTGCCCCCGCAACTGTTAGGCAAATTGAGAGTTTTGCGCTGGAAATTAACTCAAAAATTGTCATCTGGAACCTCTTTTTATTTTTAAGTTTCACACCGTAGCAATTGTACTAGCATTCTTCGCCTCTGGTACGCTGCAATTAAAGATTGAGAAACCGGGTTTCTGGAGAGAGGATTAATATCCCAGACCGCTCTTTGCGAAAGTTCGTAGTAATCGCAAAGCACGATTTATCTATATCAATCGTGCTTTGCGATTACGTTCTAACGCGGCACCTTACTAAACTAACTGAATAATTATGCTGGTGCGCGGCGCGCACCCTACTACTAACGGAGAAATTATTTATTTGCAGAACAGTTAAAAACCACAAAAAATTAGCAGCCCGCGAAAGGCTGCTTTTAGTAGAAAACTGATTTTTTATTAAAAAACAATATTTTATTAAAAAGTAGAGTCAAGCCAATTTTTTATTTTTGGGTTGTGAAGACTGCTTGACCGTAACCCATCTGCCAGTTTTCGGATCGCGATAGCTCAGAAATGGATTAGTTTGCACTGGTTTTTCACAAATTTTAACGCTCATCAAATGCACTCCTTTTGATAACCTATTTTCTATCCTTTCATATAATACCCAAGTTGGCAGCGATCGCCCTCCTAATCAATTGTGTTCTCGATCGCTCCACCGCTCATAGCCAACCCACCAACAAAAAGCGATCTAAATCACACAAAAAACCATTGGCCCATCATCTTCAGCCGGAACGCTGGGTAAAAATACTTAGGATAACCAACTGATGTTATAATCTCAATTGCCATCCAAAATCGGCATCAGCTAGTGGAGAGCAATTACCAATTATAGCAATTATCGCGCTCGGTGAAGTACATTTTAGATCCCCCCCAGCCCCCCTTGAGAAGGGGGGAGCCGGAAATTTTCAAAGTCCCCCTTTTTAAGGGGGATTTAGGGGGATCGATCGG
>JAXHVR010000060.1:0-3414 GCA_034189005.1 Cyanobacteriota bacterium
CTCTTTACCACTGACTATTTATCGACATTTAAAAACTGTAGATTTTCCTAAGAACGAACGTGGAGAATTAGATGGTACGATTCATCCTCAGTTGGAGGGGAGAGATTATCAACAATTGAGTCAAGGAGAACCGATGTTTTTAACCTTTGACGGTAGAACTATTTATTATGAGGAAGAAACTCCAGTTTTTCCTGTATTTATTAACGAGGCTGCCTATTATGAAAAGGGAATAGCCTTATGTTTTACAACAGAAGAAAAACAGACAATAATTATGGAGTAAGAAGGATTTTTGCTATATAGCAATTATCGCGCTCGGTGAAGTACATTTTAGATCCCCCCCAGCCCCCCTTGAGAAGGGGGGAGCCGGAAATTTTCAAAGTCCCCCTTTTTAAGGGGGATTTAGGGGGATCGATCGGGGTGTACCTCACCGATTCAATAATCGCTATAGTTGGGCCGAAATTTTGAGGTTAGCAGTCCATCTGCGGGAGAGGGCCAAAGTAGCGATCGCCCTTTGGCAAGTCTCCTCTGTAGTCCCTTGTAGTAGTGCAACACAGCTAAAATGGTAGGTAAATTTTAACGCTGTTGGCTCGCTTGTAGTAATCGCTTTAGCGATTCATATTGATAAATCGCTAAAGCGATTACTACGAACTTTTGCTTTACTCACCATTTTAGCTGGGAAGCCCTTGTAGGTCGGGCCGAGCGAACCTACACCCAACACCGGTATTGCGATTTATTGCTACTCCCTAAGCTAGATTTGCTCAAAGGCAAAATTGAGTTATTATCTAGGGATGGCCACCGGACAAGGGAAAAATCAGTCCTAGCGTTTTTTTAGATGGGACGCTAAGGTTAATTTATGCCATAACCTTAGAAGGATTCCAAGAAACAAATTAATTATATAATAAATTATTAGTTTCGTTTTAGATCGTTATTGGGCAACTGTTGACATTATTATGAATTCTCAAGAAAAATTTTCGTGGCAAAAGCTCCTCCAGTACAAATTTGACAATTTTATGTCGAGGGGGGGTTTTTCCATCTTTTTAGCGTTGCTCTCGGCTTTCTTTGCCTCTTTTTTGCTGTTGTCAGGCGTTAGGGGATTTGCCGAAAAATATTTTCCCAATGACTATGTAGAAAATCCTTCTGATTTGCCGTGGGAAATTTTCGTTCAACTTATCGGGTTAAGAGATACGGGAGACGATGCCAATTTGGCGGCTAGAATTGTGGGCGTAATAACCATTTTGATAGGTTTAGTCCTGTTCTCTAGTTTAGTAGCTTTTATTACTCAGGAATTTGAGGCGCGAATCGAATTGCTGCGTAAGGGAAAAAGTTTGGTTTTAGAAAAAAATCATACTCTAATTCTGGGATTCAATGACAGAATAGCAGATATTATTAGCGAGTTAGTGGTTGCCAACGAATCGGAAAAGGATGCTGTTATTGTGATTCTCTCGCAAACGGATAAAGAGGAGATGGATGACTTTATTCGTAATAATTTAGGAAAGCTTAAAAAGACTAGAATTGTGACGCGCAATGGAGAGATTACTAATTTAAAAAATCTGGATAAGGTGGGGGTTAAAGTTGCTAAAACTATTGCTATATTGAACGACGCTCAAGGTTCCGATCTCGAAGAGGTAAAAAATTTAGCTGATGCCCGAGTGGTTAAGGCAATTCTAGCGGTAGTAGCAGCTAATGAGGAAAAAGAAAAATCTAAAAATAAGGAGAAAGAGAAAGAGAATAAGAAAGAGCGAGATGACAATAAATATAAAAAAAGATTGAAAAATAAATACAGATATCTAGAGAAAGAGGAGGATGAAAAGAAGGATAAAAAGAAAGATAAAGACTTGCAGCCAATAGTTGCGGAATTACACTCGGAGCAATATCGAAGACTGGCTAAAAGCATCGCCCCAGAAGCAGTTACTACTCTAAATGAAGCTGAAATTTTGGGCTTAATTTTAGTTCAGACTTCCCGCAATATCGGGCTAGCAACAGTCTATTTAGATTTAGTGGGGTTTGAAAATAACGAATTTTATTTTTATCGCCCGGAGTTTGGTTGGCGGGGTCTAACTTTTGGTCAGTTACTATTTCGGTTTATTAAAAGCAGACCCATAGGGGTGCGTCGATATAATGGTATTGTGACAATAAAACCTAATTTTGATTACAAGTTTGCTGAGGATGACGAACTTATTGTTTTGGCAGAAGATGACTCTACGATCGAGTTTAAGCCAGAAGCAGTAGCAGAATCTAAAGCTGTCATCCATGGCGATCGCCAAGTATTTTCTGGAGGAGAAACTGAAAAGCATCTAATTATTAATTGGAACCCCAAAGCGCCGATCGCCCTTCAAGAATATGCTAATAATTTAGGGGAAGGTTCGGAGGTTAACTTGGTAGTAGAAAACTTGACTCCTGAAATTAAAGATAAATTTGCCGAAATTTCAAATAATTTCCCAGAGATACAAATGAATGCCTGGCAAATGAATGTTAACTCCTATGAAGAGTTAAAAGGCTTAAAGCCTTATGAATATAACAGCATTTCTATTTTAGCAGGTATCGGTAGAAATTCAGAAGAAATTGATGCAAAAACTCTGACTATTTTACTGGAACATAGGCAAATTTTCACGGAATACAGTTTAGAAACGGGAAGGAAGGTTGAGACTGATTTGATTGCAGAAATAGTTAATTCTGACGATACGGAACTGGTGCTGAAAGCTGGGGTTAAAGATTTTTTATTGTCTAATAAGTTCGTGTCGAAAATTTTGGCTCAGGTCTCCCAAGCCCCGGATGTGATGTTAATTTATCGGGAGTTATTTTCGACTGATGGTTGCGAAGTGCATCTCAAACCTATAGGGCTTTATTTCCCGCAGGAAACTCTGATGTTTCAAGATTTGACTTTTGCTGATTGCGTCTTGGCGGCTCAAAAGCGAGATGAAATATGTATCGGTCTGAGAATTGATGCTTTATCTCAGGAACAAGAGGAAGGCTTTGGTATTGAGTTAATTCCCCGTCTGGATAGCAATTTTAATTTGACTAAGAATGATGCTTTAATTGTTATAGCTGAGGATGAAAGTTGAGGATGGAAATTTAAGCGATTTTAAGGTTGCCGGTGCTGTCTCTAATTATTGATTGACCATTACCTATTACCGAACTATGAAAAGATTGCTAATTGGATTAATTCGAGGCTACAAAATCTTAATTTCTCCCCTGCTGCCTCCTGCTTGTCGGTTTCAGCCTACTTGTTCTGAATACGGGATGGAGGCGATCGAAAGATTTGGGGTTTTTCGGGGTGGATGGATGGCTATTATGCGGGTTTTGCGCTGCCATCCTTTTCATCCAGGAGGTTACGATCCGGTGCCGCCAAAAGACGATTGCTAATAATTAATAATTAATAATTAATAATTAATAATTAAGCGGATAACAGGCAGG
>JAXHVR010000060.1:3514-30775 GCA_034189005.1 Cyanobacteriota bacterium
ATGCCTGTTCTACGTTTCCCATAACAGGCAGGATGCCTGTTCTACGTTTCCCATAACAGGCAGGATGCCTGTTCTACGTTTCCCATAACAGGCAGGATGCCTGTTCTACGTTTCCCATAACAGGCAGGATGCCTGTTCTACGTTTCCCATAACTAACGACGTTCCAACCGCCATGCAAACCGCTCAATTTCCTGAATCAAATCATCCTTTGGTTAAATCGCTTTTTCATCATAGCGATCGCGAGTTATTGACTCTGTTTCAAAACTATCCCGATCGCGGTAGATATTTCACGGGTATCTATTGTCGCTATGGGGCGATCCTTAAAACTCTGATCGAACATTCCGTGCGATCGCCGGTTCGGGCCGATTATTTATTTGCTAAAACTTGGCAGCATATCTTCTACGAATTGCGAGGTCTGAATTTGCGCGAAGCTGACGGCGCGGATGGGGAAAATCTTACTCTCCAAAACTGGCTGATTAATATTGCTGCAGTTAGTATTAACGAGGCAGAATTGCCTCCAGTGGAGTCTATTCATTATTCTTTGGAAGTTTCCCCGCCGCCGTTGTGGTGCTATACGGGACAGGTTCTAGACCAGTTGGAACCGCTTCTGAGGTCGGTCGTGTTGATGGCTGAGACTTTCCATTGGAGCGAAACGCGCATTGCTGCTTATCTCCAGGCTGAGGGAGAGGCTATTTCTCCCCAGGAGATTAAGTCTTTGCTGCAAGAAGGATACAAACATTTAGAAATGGATCTGCCAGAGGATATTAGGGGGATTTATTTGGATGAGGACGCGCGATCGCTCTCTGGGGAAGGAGACATTAAGTAATTATAGCATTTCTTTAATCGGTGAAGTACATTGACGGCTACCCCGTTGGTCCCCCGGTAGATCCCCCTCCCGTCCCCCTTGAGAAGGGGGAGGCCAGACGAACAAGTTTTTACTGTCCGGGGGACTTTACTTTGAATTGTTCCGGCTCCCCCCTTCTCAAGGGGGGCTGGGGGGGATCGCTCAATGTACCTCATAGTTTCGATAATTGCTATATTTAGCGATCGCCTTTTCTGGTAAGATCGGAACCAGAAAAAGTTAACCCATCATACATACTGACAAAGGAAACAAATTATGAGCGAACCTGGAACCACGAGGATGCTACTTTCCCACAACTTCGAGCTACCGGAGGATACTTTTGCTAAATTCAGCCGGGAAGAATTTGCCGAAATTTTTGCGGGAGGAGTGAGGGAATACCCCGAGATAAAATGCCGCCCGCTAAACCATCCACACTGGATGGTAGAGATCCTCTTTCCGAGTAAAGATTTTTCGCCATTTCAAGTTGGTGAAATCTGTGCTAATTCCCTGCTCGAAAGACGCGACGCTGAAAAGGATACCCCCCCTCGCCATGTCTTGATTTTAGCGGGAGTGAAAAAGACTCCCCCTGTTAACAATTCTCCAGAGACTCTCCAAACGGGCGAGTGGGGCGTCGATGCTGTGGAAACTTTATCGCCAGAAGCGTTTCTATCTTCCATTGACTGGGAGGAAAAGACGGCGGGTAAGACTATCGAGAACGTGTTTAAAATCCAAATGACAAAATACCCCTAGAGACCTGGAATTTTTCTCTCACCCAGAAGGCGCGGTTTTTAATACAATACCTTCGCCATTTTATTCAAGGCTAACTCGCCCGCCAGAAACCCGGTTTCTTTAAGAAACCGGGTTTCTTATACTTCACAACCGTTTGAAAAAATGGCGAAGGTATTGTCTAAAAATTTTTGAAAACCACAAGAAAATATGAGGTGGATGGAACGTGCAGGGGGAAAATGTTAATTGTTAATTATAGCATTTGTCGAATCGGTGAAGTACATTTTCGATCCCCCTAAATCCCCCTGAAAAAGGGGGACTTTGAGATTTTCCGGCTCCCCCCTTTTCAAGGGGGGCTGGGGGGGATCGTTCGGGGTGTACCTCACCGATTCAATAATCGCTATATTAATTATTAATTATTAATTGTTAAAGTATGGAATTAGCCAACCAGCCGCCGAACCAGAGACCCAAACCAGAAATGGCAGCTAAAATAATAAAAGTAATAAAACCATTACACAACTCAATTAACCTCTCGCCTGCTACCATTTGAGCTACAACCGCAGATACTAGAGCGATCGCGCCCCAAGCCCCGACTATGAGAGCGGGTCCAGAATTAGCCATTGCCACGGCTATGTTGTTAGACTGAGCGGCACTCCAAGCACCACTCCAAGCCCCCCACCAGCCGCCCAACCAAAAACCCATGATGCTGCCGACGCCGTTGGGAGTTTTAGAAGCGACTAGGGCATCGACGATAGTGCCGAACACATATCCCGCCGCTGCCCAAATAATAGAACCCAGAATTACTCGAACTATATTAGTAGTGCCGAAACCGGCAATAAATCCTACCATAGCGATCGCTCCTGCCACCGTTACCACCACTGTCATAATCCTAATTCTAGGCTCAAAAGCGGCGATCGCTCCCAACAAAGAACCAACCACAGCCCATGCTACGGCCGTCGGTACTCCGCCGACCGCGTCACCGGCGATCCAACCGGCGACACCGCCACCGACCAATAGAGCGATCGCCCAGGAACGTTGAGAACCGCCTCCATCGATACTCAACACGGTGAGTCCCAAACAAGCTACACCCTCTACTAAAGCCCACGTCCAATAAGGAACGTCGGCTACAACTAACACCCAACCGGTGCCGCCATAACAGAGGAAAGTTCCGATCGACCAACCCCAGGGGATATATTTCTTAGTTGGCGAAGGGGGGGGTGTCGCCTTTCTGTGGGGTTGACCGACCCAGGAGCGATCGCTGCGGTAACTAGACGGCGGTGGTGGCGCTGGTGGCGGTGCGGTTTTCGCAGTAGGAGTTGGTGGGGCTGGCAAACCTTGAGGATTATTTTTGAGGAGCGATCGCAACTGGCGATATGCTTCGTTAATCTCTACCAGACGAACTTGAGCCTTTGCTCGGAGGCGGGGGTTTTGGGAAAAGCGATCGGGATGCCAGACGAAGGCCATGTCCCGGTAAGCCTCTTTTACTTCCTTGAGGGAGGCACCGGGTTCTAATTCCAGAATTTCATAATATCGGTTGAAGTCGCTCACTCTCTAATTATCAAGGGTTTTACTGCTGTCTTCCCCTCGCGGGCCGCAGGGCCATTTTTCGAGGGTTCGACTCTTGTTTCCATTTTGACCTATCTCAGCCGGAAAACCAAATCCATGCTTGGCCCACAATAATGATGGCCCTTTAATTCGGGGCAAAATTGAGAAACGGCTACAAATTAACAACACTAGGGCAACACAGCTAAAATAGTGGGTAAACTTCGTAGGCTAGCTCGTAGTAATCGCTTTAGCGATTGATATCTATGAATCGCTAAAGCGATTACTACGAACTTTTGCACAATCGTTCGAGATGCTACAAATAAAGAAACCAAGAAACCCGGTTTTTCCAAAAAACCGGGTTTCTATTCTACTAAATAAAAAACTAGACTATGACTACAACCGCAGTTATCTCAAAAACTCCGACTATCTTCTCTCTGGAAGATTGGATGGAAAATCCACCGGAAGGTCAAGAATGGATAGACGGTCAATTATTAGAAAAAAGTAGCATGACACTCAAACACGCTCGCATTCAATTGAAACTAGGGACTTACTGGAGAAATTATAAAGAGTCCACCGGACAAGGAGGCGAAGTTTATACAGATGTGCCCTGTCGGACGGAAAAACAAGGTCGCCGCCCGGATCTTGCCTATCTCCCACCGGACTTAGTTGCCCGATATGGCGATGGGAAAGTGCTGCCTCAGAGTTTTCCTTTAAGTGCGGAAATTGTCTCGCCAACGGATCTGGCAGAGGATGTCATTGCTAAAGCAGGGGAATATTTGGAGTCTGGGGGGGAGGAGGTTTGGTTGGTGTTTCCCGAGAGTCGGTGGATTATTATAGTGACTAAAGAATCGCGACAAATTTTTATTTCTGGGGAAAACGCTAGCACTCAAAAGGTTTTAACTGGTTTCAGCGTTGGGGTGGACGAACTTTTGGGGTGAATTGCGATCGCGATCGCTGCCCCACCCGATAAAATAGAGAAATATCTCCAATCCAATCGGTCTAAAAAATGTCCCTCAATTCTTCAACGTCGATCTTTGTCGATGGCCATTCCCTCGCCTTTCGGTCTTATTACGCCTTTGACAAAAGCCGCAACGGCGGTCTAAAAACCTCTACCGGCATTCCCACCAGCGTTTGTTTTGGTTTTTTCAAATCCCTGCTGGACGTGATGGCCAGCCAAAAGCCGGAATATTTAGCGATCGCCTTCGATTTGGCAGAGCCCACCTTCCGCCACGAAGCGGACGAAAATTATAAAAGCAATCGCAGCGAAACCCCGGCCGACTTACTGGTAGATGTTGAAAATCTTAAAGAACTTCTCAACGCTTGCAACATCCCAGTTATTACCGCCCCAGGTTACGAAGCGGACGATATTTTAGGAACTTTAGCAGCAAAAGCGAAAAAGGCGGGAGCTCGGGTGAAAATTCTCTCGGGCGATCGAGATTTATTTCAATTAATAGACGAAGAAAAAAAGATTAGCGTCCTGCATTTATCTCCAGGAAAAGGCAGCACCCCCACAGAATTTTTTACCGAAGAAGTCATCGAAAAACTAGGCGTTACCCCAGAGCAAATTGTAGATTACAAAGCCCTCTGCGGCGATAAATCTGACTGCATCCCGGGCATCAGGGGCATCGGCGAAAAAACAGCGGTTAAATTACTCAAAGAATTTGACTCTCTGGAGGGAATTTATCAAGGAATAGATAACATTAAGGGTGCCAATCGTAAAAAATTAGAAGCGGGAAAAGCCGATGCAGAACATTCTCAATTTTTGGCTAAAATCGAGCAAAACGTACCTTTAGAAATAGACTTAGAAGATTGTAAATTAGAAGGATTTCCGCTCAAAAAAATAGAACCAATTTTGCGGAAATTAGAATTGCAATCCTTCATCGACCAAATAACTAAAATACAAAAGCAATTTGGCGGCACGGGGGAAGTGGGTGTTGCCGAAGAAACAGAAGATGAAGACTTATGGTTTTTTAGCGCGGAAGATACGGCAGCAGCGAAACAACAAACCACCGTAGGAATTAAAGCGCAAATTATCGACACCCCAGCCAAACTCAAAAAATTAATTAAACTGCTGAAAAAGCACAAAAATCCCGACAAACCGGTGGCTTGGGATACGGAAACCACGGCTTTAGAACCGCGAGATGCGGAGTTAGTAGGTATCGGCTGTTGTTGGGGAACCAACGAGGAAGATGTCGCCTATATTCCTACCGGACATAATATCGGTAAAAATTTGGATAAAGAATTAGTATTAGGAGAGTTGCGGGAAATATTAGAAAGTACGGATTATCCGAAAGTGTTTCAAAATGCTAAGTTCGATCGCTCGATTTTCCGCTGTCAGGGAATTACTCTGAGGGGAGTAGTTTTTGATACCATGCTGGCGAGTTATGTATTAGAACCGGAAGGCATTCATAATCTCGGCAATTTAGCTTATAAATATTTGCCAGATTTGGGCATCACTTCTCCTAGTTATAAAGATTTAGTGCCGAAAAATAAAACTATTGCGGATTTAGATATTGCCAAAGTTGCTTATTATTGCGGCTCTCAAGTTTACGCTACTTTTCATTTGGTAGATAAATTAGGAAAGGTATTAGCCCAAAAGGATGAAGGACAGCCGGAAGAAAAGTCTTTGCGTCGATTATTGATGGAAGTAGAATTGCCATTAGAACCGGTTTTAGCCGAGATGGAATATGTAGGAATTCGCATCGACAGCGACTACCTGCAAACCTTGTCAGAAGAATTGGGAACCCAGTTAGAAGATATTGAAAATAAAGCTTATGAAGAAGCGGGAGAAAAGTTTAATTTAGCTTCGCCGAAACAGTTGAGCGAGTTGTTATTTGAGAAGCTGAATCTCAGCAAGAAAAAGTCCCGCAAAACTAAGACCGGTTATTCTACAAATGCGGCAGTTTTAGAGAAATTACAGGGCGACCATCCAGTTATAGATAGCGTTCTAGAACATCGCACCTTGGCTAAATTAAAATCGACTTATGTGGATGCCCTGCCGCAGTTAGTCCGCGAAGATTCCGAGAGAATACATACGGATTTTAATCAAACGGTCACTGCGACCGGGCGACTTTCTTCTTCGAGTCCTAACTTACAAAATATTCCGATTAGAACGGAATTTTCCCGCCAAATTAGAAAGGCTTTTTTACCCGAAGAAGGTTGGTTGCTGGCATCGGCAGATTATTCGCAAATTGAGTTAAGAATATTAGCTCATTTGAGTCAAGAACCGGTCTTAATGGAGGCTTATCAAAATAATAGCGACGTTCATACAGTGACCGCGCAATTGTTGTTTGACAAAGAAAAAATAACTCCAGAGGAACGGCGTATGGGCAAGACGATTAATTTTGGAGTAATTTATGGTATGGGGGCGCTAAAGTTTGGCAGGTCCGTGGGGTTAAGCGGGGCTGAAAGCAAAGAGTTTTTAGAAAGGTACAAGGAGCAATATTCTAAAGTGTTTGACTGTTTGGATGGTTTGAAAAGGGAGGCGATCGCTCGCGGTTATGTCCAAACAATCTTAGGAAGGCGCAGATATTTTCAGTTTCAAGGCGATAGTTTGCAGCAGTTAAAAGGCAAGAACACCGAAGATATAGATTTAGACGATTTGAATCGTTTAAACTTTAACGATGCCCAAAGTTTGAGGGCCGCAGCAAACGCGCCAATTCAAGGTTCCAGCGCCGATATTATTAAGAAAGCGATGGTAAAAATGCACGAAGTTTTGTCAAATTATCAAGCCCGAATGTTGTTACAAGTTCACGATGAATTAGTATTTGAAGTACCGCCAGAAGAGTGGGAGGAGTTGCAACCTTTAATTAAGTCGGCGATGGAAAATGCGGTAGAATTAACAGTACCTTTAGTGGTAGATATTCACGCAGGGGAAAATTGGATGGAGGCGAAATAACCGGTTGACAGGCATTAATTCTGGGCAAACTTCGTAGGCTAGCTTGTAGTAATCGCTTTAGCGATTTATATAGATGAATCGCTAAAGCGATTACTACGAACGCGGTCTCTCATCCTTGAATATCGCGCACCGCGATATTCAAGGGAAATAACCGTAGTCGAAAAAGGTGCGCTGCGGCGCACCCTACGGGCTAAACTATAATTAGGCAACAAATACTTTTTAGGTAGAGCTATGGGAATCAAAAATCTAGTTTTAGGTGGGATAACTGTTATCCTCGGGGCAGCGATCGCTGCCACTGCTGCGTGGAGCGCCGAACTCAGCGAAGAGCAAGAAGGGGTTATTTGTCAGTTAAAAGATACGGTCGAACGGCAAGATAGAGACGGTAAAAAAATGTTTTTTTTACCATTATTAGGCAAAGTTAGGGAAGGAGTAGAAGCACCATTCACCGCGAAATTAGCTGCTGAGACTAAATACACTATTATTGGGGTTTGCGATGATAATTGCAATGGCTTAAATCTGACTCTCAATAATACTAATGGCGAGAGAATTGCTGTTGATGAAAAAGAAGATGGAGTGCCTATTATTTCTTTCACTCCTCCGTCTAGCACGGACTATCAAATAACAGCAAGACCCGATGGATGTACTAATGAAAATTGCGAATTTGGAATGCTGGTACTGGTTCCCAAAGATGCTGAGGTTCAAACTGCTGCTAAAATCCCCGAAGATTTGTATTTATTTCAATTGTGCCAGGAAGAAAATTAGCGCAGTAGTTTTTTAGGATAGGGAGTAAGTCCGGGTGAAAGACTTCTCCCTTGAATAAAATTGCGGGCGGGCCCTAGTGCATCTTAAAGAAAGGCAAGGGCCCGATCGCTCCCTCGTTGGAGGTAGCCTTGCTAACCTACAAAACCTCTAACGGCTCAAAATTCTCCCTCGCAGCCACAAAAAAATTTAAGTAATTTGCAAAAAAAAACAAGTTTGTGGTACAATTGTCTGTTCTTAAAAGGAAGCATCTCTCGAAGGGAAGCATTGCATATTTGTAGGATGCCAAAAGACGAATATTTGCAGCAGCTAACCCAGTCTTTTTACAAATATTAGATGCAGCCGATCGAGACTATCCGTGGCACTGGCCTGGCTGAGGACTTTTTGGGAGGGGGATTCCGAGGGCTTAAGAGATTCAAAAAACTCTGTACTATAGCAATCCTAAATGGATTATGAAAATTTTGGGGCCAGAAACCCGGTTTCGCAGAAGTTACCGGGTTTGTCTTCAATATCACGAACGATCTACGGCTTGCTATATAACCATAAAGCAAAGGATTGCTGTCGCAGTGCCTTTGAAATCTAAATCTAAAAATAAATCTATGGCAGGAGCTAAAGGCAAATTTAAAAACGTTTTTAATAGCTGGGGAATCAGACATAAAATAGGTTTTGGCTATGCTTTAGCAATTAGTATTGCGATGCTAGGGGCATTGACGGGACGTGGGTTTGAATTAAAATACAAAGATAGAGTCAAAGAACAGCTAGCGACCGACCGAGAAAAAGCTAATCTTTTGACTAATTTAACTCATGCTGTATTGAGCATGAGAATTGGTAAAAAAGAACTGCCTATTTTAGTAGAAGAACCCGAAAAATTTTCCGCAAAAATATCCGAAGAGCTGGCGCGATCTTTCAAAGTTAACGATTTGATAGACCGAATTAAAGCTATGCCAGAAAGTACCGAAAGCATCGGTTCTGGAGATGAAAGGGAATTACAAGAATTTGCCGTTAATTATGAGGAAGAATTAGAAAAATATACCCAGCAATTAGAAACGATCGCCCGGGAGATCGAGCCGTCTTTATCGACCCCGTCGGCTAGAAATACGACCAAACAATCTATCAATAAATTTTCCCTAGAGGAAGCTACCATAAAGCTAGATGAAATATCCCAAGATTCAGCGGAACTGGCAACTAAATTTAGCGAAAGGGCGGAAACAGGATTTAATGCATATCAAGAAGCAGAAATTTTAGGGGCCCAAATACTGATTATGAGCCTGCTAATAGCAGCAGCGATCGCGGCTGTCATAGCAACCTATACCAGTAAAGCGATCGCTATGCCTCTAGAAGCTACTACTAAAATCGCCCAACAAGTTACCGAAGAGCAAGACTTCGAACTCAAAGTACCAGTAACCACCAACGATGAAATCGGACAGCTAGCAATGTCCCTCAATCACCTGATCGAAAAAGTTGCAGACTACACGGAAGAATTACAAGAGGCCAAACTAAAAGCGGAAGGCGCAAACCGTTCTAAAAGTTCCTTCCTCGCTGCCATGAGTCACGAACTGCGGACCCCCCTTAATGCTATCATCGGCTACAGCGAAATCCTTCACGATGAAGCCACCGATTTAGAGTTGGAGACTTTTCAGGAAGATTTGGACAGAATTAAGAGCGCCGGCAAACACCTATTAGAAATGATCGGCGACATCCTCGATATCTCCAAAATAGAAGCAGGTCAAGTAACTTTATACCTAGAAAGCATTGATGTCGCTCAAATGGTGGATGATGTAGTCAGTACCGCCAAACCTCTAGCAGAGAAAAACCACAACACTTTAAAGGTAGAATTGGAAAATAACCTGGGTAATATGTACGCGGATCTTCCGAAAATTCGACAAATCCTCCTCAACCTCCTCGGAAATGCTACCAAATTTACCGAAAATGGTAACATAACTCTAAGCGTTGCCAGAGTCCCAACAGAGGAGGTAACAGGAAAACAAGAAAAAAAACGTTTGCCGAGAAGATTGAACAACTCTCACTATTTGATTTTCCGGGTCAGCGACACGGGCATTGGCATGACCGAAGAGCAACTAGAACGCATATTTAAACCCTTCACGCAAGCAGATAACTCCACTACTCGCAGATATGGAGGTACGGGGTTGGGATTGGCAATTTGTCAGCGTCTGTGCGAAAGAATGGGTGCTGAAATTTCGGTGGATAGCAAAATCGGAGAAGGTTCGACTTTCACGGTTCGTTTCCCAGAACAAGTATCGATGTAAGACCAATTAACAATTAACAATTAACAATTAACAATTAACAATTAACTTCCAATTTAGGTGATAGGAGTTCCTCGAAGGGTTGGGTGGAGGGAACCGAACCGCAAATCGAGATAGGGCTCTATTGCTGGTTCTTAATGAGAGTATGAGGGGGGGAAGTTCTGAAAACCGCAAAAAAAAATCGGTTTCTTCTACAACAAATATTTTTGAAGCGGGTTACTATTTTTAAAGAAGGTTTTAGCCATTTTTTCGTAGGTTGGGTGGAGCGATAGCGCAACCCAACATCTTCGTAGCACAATCCAACGATTTTGTTGGGTTTCGCTACGCTACACTACAAATGGTATTTTTTATTTTGGCGAAGGTATTGTATTTTTAAAGAAGGTTTTAGCCATAACTAGGCAAGAAACCGCAAATTAAAGATGAAATAATAAGGAAAGAAAAGCTCGTGCAACCAAACAATCCAAACCAATTTACAGAAAAAGCCTGGGAAGCGATCGCTCGCACTCCAGACATAGTAAAAAGCTACCAACACCAACAACTAGAAAGCGAACACTTGATGAAAGCTCTCCTAGAAAAAGAAGGACTGGCAACCAGTCTCTTCAATAAAGCAGGAGCGTCTTTACCGTCAATGCGGGAGCGGACGGAAGCATTTATCAATCGCCAACCGAAAATAAAAAACAGCGATACTAATGTCTATCTAGGACGGAGTTTAGATACTTTATTAGACAACGCAGACGCTTATAGAAAAGAATATAAAGATGAATATGTGTCTATCGAGCATCTAGTTCTGGCCTATTTTAAAGACGATCGCTTCGGTAAAGGCTTCTACCGAGAATTTAAGCTCGACGAAAATAAACTAAAAGAAATTATAACCCAAGTAAGGGGCAATCAAAAAGTGACAGACCAAAACCCAGAAGGAAAATATCAAGCATTAGAAAAATACGGGCGCGACCTGACAGAATTTGCGCGGGAAGGCAAACTGGACCCGGTCATCGGCCGCGATGACGAGATCCGTCGCACGATTCAAATTTTGAGCCGCCGGACGAAAAATAACCCGGTATTAATAGGAGAACCAGGAGTCGGTAAAACGGCGATCGCAGAAGGTCTCGCCCAACGCATCATCGCTGGAGACGTTCCCCAATCTCTCAAAGAACGTCAATTAATCGCCCTAGATATGGGTGCCTTGATTGCTGGGGCGAAGTTCCGAGGAGAATTTGAAGAACGCCTCAAAGCAGTCCTCAAGGAAGTTACCGACTCCGAGGGCAAAGTCATCCTCTTTATTGACGAAATTCATACCGTAGTCGGTGCCGGCGCGACCCAAGGAGCCATGGACGCGGGGAATCTGCTCAAACCCATGCTCGCCAGGGGCGAACTGCGCTGCATTGGGGCCACTACTCTGGATGAATACCGCAAGTATATAGAAAAGGATGCTGCTTTGGAGCGTCGGTTCCAGCAAGTCTATGTGGACCAACCGAACGTTGAGGATACGGTTTCGATTTTGCGCGGTTTGAAAGAACGCTACGAGGTGCATCACGGGGTGAAAATTGCCGATAGCGCTTTGGTTGCGGCGGCGGCTTTGTCTAATCGATATATTACGGATCGCTTTTTGCCGGATAAGGCCATCGATTTGGTGGACGAGTCGGCGGCTAAATTGAAAATGGAGATTACTTCCAAACCGGAGGAATTGGACGAAATAGACCGCAAAATTCTTCAATTAGAAATGGAACGCTTGTCTTTGCAAAAGGAAAGCGATACTGCTTCGGTGGAACGGTTGGAAAAATTGGAGAAAGACTTGGCAAATCTCAAGGAAGACCAACGGGCTCTCAACACTCAGTGGGAGGCGGAAAAGGGTGTTATCGGCACGATTCAGTCTCTCAAGGAAGATATTGATAAGGTTAATATTGAGATTCAGCAGGCGGAACGCAATTACGACCTCAACCGCGCTGCGGAGTTAAAGTATGGCAAGTTGATTCAATTACAAAAACAACTCCAAGCTGCGGAGGATAAATTAGAGGCGACTCAAACTAGCGGTCAAACTTTGCTGCGGGAGGAGGTGACGGAATCGGATATTGCGGAGATTATTTCTAAGTGGACGGGGATTCCGATAAGCAAGTTGGTTGAGTCGGAGAAGGAGAAGCTTTTGCATTTGGAAGAGGAACTGCACCAACGGGTAATCGGACAAGATGAGGCGGTGACTGCGGTGGCTGATGCCATTCAGCGATCGCGTGCCGGTTTGGCGGACCCCAATCGACCGATCGCTAGTTTTATTTTCCTCGGCCCCACTGGTGTCGGTAAGACTGAGTTGGGCAAGGCGCTGGCTGCGTATTTGTTCGATACGGAGGACGCGATGGTGCGGGTCGATATGTCGGAATATATGGAGAAACACGCGGTTTCTCGTTTGATCGGCGCCCCACCGGGTTACGTCGGCTACGACGAGGGGGGGCAGCTTACGGAAACTATTCGCCGCCGTCCGTATTCGGTGATTTTGTTCGACGAAATCGAAAAGGCTCATCCAGACGTGTTTAATATTATGTTGCAAATATTAGATGACGGTCGCCTTACGGACTCCCAAGGTCATCGGGTGGATTTCAAGAATGCTGTGATTATTATGACTAGCAATATTGGTTCGCAGTATTTGTTGGATGTTAATGGCGATCGCGAGGAGATTCAAAGTCGGGTAATGGATGCTTTGCGCTCTAGTTTCCGACCGGAGTTTCTCAACCGCATTGATGAGACGATTATTTTTAAGGCTTTGCAGAAAGAGGAGTTGGGCGAAATTGTAAGGCTGCAAGTTCAGCGCTTGGAACAGCGCTTGGCGGAGCGGAAAATGTCGTTGAAGCTGTCCGATGCGGCGATAGACTTTTTGGTGGAGGTTGGATACGACCCGGTTTATGGGGCGCGTCCTCTCAAGCGGGCTATCCAGCGGGAGTTGGAAACGCAGATTGCTAAGAGTATTTTGCGCGGCGAATTTACCGATGGGGATACGATTTTTGTGGATGTGGAAAACGAGCGCTTGTCGTTTAAGCGCTTGCCTGCGGAGTTGTTGACTGCTAAGTAGGACGGGTCGCTGGGGGAAGGGGGGACACGGTGACACGGGGACACGGTGACACGGGGACATCCCCTCTCCGCGTCTCCGCGTCTCCGCGTCTCCCTTTCCCCGGGCCCCCCTTGAGAAGGGGGGCAGGGGGGGAGCGAATATTTGTTTGTACCTCATAATACAGAAAAATGCTATATAGCAAGCCGTAGATCGTTCGCGATCTTTTAGAAACCCGGTTTCTTGAAGAAACCGGGTTTCTGGCCCCCAAATTTTTCATAATCCATTTAGGATTGCTATAGTCGGTTGCTTATTTTTTAATCGCTATGAGCGATCGCCAACAAGCCGATCGACTTACTTGTTTTTTAAACTACTCCATCCACCAATACATAACCAGGCAATTCCCCAACCGAAAAGACCAAAAAAGATGCTCCATAATAAAGTGCTGGCTGCGGGGTGGATGGGATAGCCTGGTTTTAATGTTACCGGTGTTTGAACGTGACTTGCTATGGCAGAAGCGGCGATCGCTCCCGAACCTAATCCCGCGCCTAACATTTGTATGGTTCGCTCCAAAGACCGATCGCTTTCTGCTCGATCTATTTCCGCCATGCTTCTGGCGGTATTTACCACTCGATCGAATAAATCTTGACCTGGTGAAAGATAATTGAGGTCGGTTTTTATTTGAGTTTGCCACAGTTCGCAGCGATCGATAAATTCTTGCCAAGATTCGGGGATTTCTCCTATTTCTGCCATTTTTTCTAGGCAAATTTGGTAATTTTTAGTATTAGTTTCTATTGCCGTTTGGTGCGCTTTTAAATCTCGCAAGCAACTGGTGTAGTTTAAGTATTTTAGGGGCGAGTCTTTCAGCAATTCTTTTAAATATTCGAGGCGACCTTCTGGGGTGGATACTTTTTTAGAAAAATTCCCTATTTCTTTCTCTAATTCCCCGTAAAGCTTTCGGCATTGGAGGTACGTTTCGCGGGATTGCTGATAGACTAACGAGATTTTATGGCGGCAGCAGAGCAAGTCTCGCAACCATTCGTAGGATTTTTGTGCTAATTCTACGGTGTTTGCTTCTCCGTTATTTATTAATACTAATAGATGGCATTTTTTCGCTGTTTTGTTGGGATATTCTCGATGTGCCGCTTCGTATTCATATAACAAACTGCCGAATAAACTACCACAATTAAGTAGAATTGGTTCTGCATGCTTGCTATTTTCTAAAACCGCTGCAACGTATTCGTCTGCTATTTCTTGACAGTAGCGATCGCCCTTCTCCACTTCCCCATAAATCCCGATAGTTTGCCCCAGAGAAGGATTAATATTATCCGACAATAACTGGTCTATAGGAAATTGTTGAAGCTGGGAAGGTTGCAAGTCTATATCTGACGGTTGCGCGGAGTAAGTCAGGTCTGCAAAATAGGTATCCTGGAGGCGAAAAGGTAAAAGATTGCCTTCCCGATGCCAGTCTTCTACCACATCGCTTTTTTCAAAATCGATAGGGGATGAAGTTTTGGTTAACCATCCACTTTTGCCCGTGGTTTTTAAAGCTTTGGTTTTCTCGTCATAATTGAGATAGGAACGGAGGTTTTGTCCTTCTGGAAGAAGCCAATTTTTTTCGCAAAATAAATCTAAATTGTTCCAGATTTTATCGTCATCCACCGATAGTTTCCCCGGGGCATCGGTGAGGGTTTGGCAGAGGTGATAAAAATAGAAACTGATGGTAAAGTTTTTCATTGTTTATTGGTAAATTAGTTGGATAATTTAGAGGGCGATCGCTCTTTAATTGAGATATAGCAATCCTAAATGGATTATGAAAAATTAGGGGGCAAGAAACCGGGTTTCTTGAACAATACCTTCGCCATTTTCTTTGTAGCATCTTGTAGGTTGGGTGGAGCGATAGCGCAACCCAACATCAACGGGAGCAAAATCCAACGATTTTGTTGGGTTTCGCTCCGCTACACCCAACCTACAAGATGCTATTTTTGATTTTGGCGAAGATATTGTTCAAGAAACCGGGTTTCTAAAAGATCGCGAACGATCTACGGCTTGCTATAGAGCAATTCTAAATGGTTTGTCAAAAATCAAAAAGTAGAAAAAAATAAAAAAAGTTATGTTTTTACTGACTTTTCCCTCTTTCCTATTCGTTACTGTTGCCTGTTGCCTAAAAGAGGGCGGTTTTGGGATTATAACATAAGAATCGAGGGCGTGTCAATACTATTTAATATACGCTATAAAATCCTAAGAATTCCGACCTTCGCACCTTATTTGATAAGTCCGTGCGGCGCGATCGAGACAGCAAAATTCAAGGCACTGGTCAAACAAACGCGCCGCTTCAGGGAAAGACGAACGATGATATAACAGCACTGCCTGTTCAAACTTCTCTTTGGTAGCAATTTTAGCTTCTCGCAACGATGGCGCATCGGCGGAAAACACTTCAAACAAACCAACCGCTTTAGCTTTGCCTTTAGCTTTGACTTGTCCGATAAATCGAAAATCGTATTCTAGGGGATTATTTAAACACAGCCAAGTTTCATGGGTAATTAAAAGCGAAACCCCATAAGTTTTGGTCAACCCTTCCACCCGCGAAGAGAGGTTCACCGCATCGCCGATGACGGTTCCGTCCATCCGTCCGAAACCGCCGACGGTTCCTAACATTAACTTTCCCGTATGCAAACCGATACCGATGCGAATGGGTTTTAGATTCCTTTGCTCTCGAACTCGGTTGTATGTTTTCAACTCTTCCAACATAGCGATCGCTCCTTTAACCGCATCGTCGGTGGAATTAGGAAACAGGGCCATAATCGCATCGCCGATATATTTATCGACGAACCCGCCGTATTTTTGAATCTGGGGCTCCATGTAACCGAGATACTCGTTGATGAAAGCGAAATTTTCCTCTGGGCTCATCTTTTCGGACATGGTAGTAAAGTCGCGGATGTCGGAGAATAAAACCGTCATTTCCCGTTCCACGCGATCGCCCAATTCCACATCGACAATACTCTTTTTCTCCAAAAAGCTGAGAAACTGCTCGGGTACGAAACGCTTGGAAGCTTTATAAAGTCGAGCGTTTTCTAAAGAAATTGCCCCTTGGGCGCCTAGAGTTCGTAACAGTGCCAAGCGTTCTTGAGTAAAGGCTCCAGCGCTGAGATTGTTTTCGAGATAGATAATGCCTTGGAGTTTATTTTGATTGATTAGAGGAGTGCAGGCCACGGACTTACATCGATGCTGCAGGATGTAGGCATCGTCAGTGAAGTTACCTTCCGTCGCGGCATCGCCGAGGACGACAGTTTCCCGAGTGCGGGCGACATAGCGCACGATCTTTAAGGAGAGTTGGGCAAACTTATCGAGTGGAAGAGGTTGCAAGAGGCAAACTTGACGATCGTCTGCTTCTTTAGTAGCTTCGACGAATAAACCTTCGCCGCGAGGTAGAATCAAGATTCCCCGTCGGGCACCGGCGTTTTCTACCAGAATATCCATTAAAGTTGCCAGCAAATTTTCCAAAACAATTTCGCTGGAAATGGCATTGGTGGATTTGATTACCGTAGCTAAATCTAAAACTGCACCATCAGTGGACTCGCTGGTCATGCGGGTATCCAAGCTTTTAGAAGCAGAAGTTTGGGTATCGGGGGAGCCACACAATTGCGGATACTTGTCTTCCAGGTGCTTGACTTTTGCCGTTGCGCCCCAGCGAGAATAGCAGTAACGGGCATCCGTCATGTAAACCCGGGCAACTTTTTCTCGGTCCCAGTCGAGATAAAATTTGGCTGCCAGTTCGTTGGCGAGGGCTTCGTCTTGGATATATTCGTTTTTCTTCGCTCCGGCGATCGCCCTTTCGTAGCTCTCGATCGCTGAAAGGCGATCGCCCTGCACTCGGTGATATTCAGCCTCGATCAGTTGGTACTTATGCTGTTTTTCTCGGCTGTACTCTGAGAGTTGTTGGAGTTTGCCGCGACTTTCTTGCACCACGGCAGCGGCTTCTGGAGAAAGTGGGGCTGTTTCTGGCCTGGCTTGACCTAACTGGATTAAAGCATCATAGAAATAGAAACAAGGAACTAGAGCCATACCCGTTATCCCATCCAGGTGTTCTCTGGCGAGCTTGCTGTAAGCGATCGCTCCATCGCCATCCTCCCAAAGGTAGGCTAAAAGGAGCTTGCAGAAGGCAAAGATAAAGATTTGACTGCGATCGCCAGCCAGGCGATCGGCGTCAAGGGCCTCCACTTCAGCAGCCACCGACGACAACAATAGTAGCGGCTCCCAGGAGGGTTCGCTCAACTTCCGAATTAACCTGGCAAATCGGTCGATCCAGCCTCCTATCCCTAACTGTTGGAGCGACTCCACCGCACTACTGTAGCGATCGATATCCCTGAGACTGTCCTGGAGATTTACCCCGCACAAAAATTGATGGGTACAGTAGCAGTAGGCAGAGAGGGCGGCATTTTGGAAGTCGCCCATTTCCAGACCCCAATAATAGGCATTTTGCAAATCAGCGAGGGTTTCTCGGCAAGGTGCTTGCCAATGCTTAATGAAGCCGTTAAAAAGCATATATACTAAGGATTTTATTTCCACGCTTTGGAGGATTTCTAGTACCTCAACTGCGAGTTTCCCAAACTCATAGCCCTTGGGAATATCGCCCATTTCGCCGCAGAGGAAAATACCGTATGTCGCATAGGCATCAGCAGAGGTAGAGGTATTACCATACCGAAGGCACAGGTTTACTTGCCGGGCCACCGCCAACATCAATAGTTGCGGGTTGGCTACATACATCGCCAGTCCCACAATGGTTATGGTTCGCACCGCTGCTTCTTTGTAAGGGTCGCTCGCGCGCTCGAAATACGCTACGTCTTCAATGGCGATCGTCTCTAACAAAGCATCATTTTCAGCAAAGGCGGCGGCGATCGCCTTTTTCGTCACCTGTTGTGGCAAGGGAATGTCTAGCAAGCTTAGAAAATCTAGCCCCAGTTCGATAGCTTCGTGTAATTTGTTTTGGGCTATCAGGGCTTGAAGTTTAATTTCATAGACTTTGACTCCATCGATGAGCGCTTGGACTTCTTCGAGAACGACTTGAGCCAAGTCCTCCATTTTCTCAAAGTCCCCGCACAAAAAGGCCGTTTCTACTGATGCGAGGTAAACCTCCAGATGGGTCGCATAGTTGCTCTGCCAGGTCTTATCGTCGAGGAGGGCCCGAGCGTTGTCGTGGTAGTTGCTGGCGGCTTGGTAAGCGATGGCGGTTTTGGCTTTTTGACCGGCTTGTAGATTTAGACGGCTCAGATGTTGGCGCTCCCCTGGGTCGGTAACGAGGGCGATCGCGGCATTGAGATGATTGACAATATCGAAAAGGCGTTCCTCCAGTTCCCTAGAAGAGAGCTTAGAAAGCAGGCTCTGACCGACTTGGTAGTGGATGGCAGTTTTCTCTTCATCCGCGATCGAGTTATAGGCTGCTTGTTGGATGCGATCGTGAGCAAATTTATATGACTGAATCAGTAGGTTTTCATCCGCTTCGGATAGGGGGACAACTAAGTCGCGATCGAGCGCTATTTTTAATAATTGACAGATTTCTTGCGGAGATTTCTCTCCTACAAAGCTCATTAGTTTTAAGTCAAATTCTGCCCCGCAGCAAGCGGCAATGGATAAAATATATTGGGTGGCGAGGGGGAGTTTTTGCAGCTCGCGTACCATCAATTCTACTACATTATCTGTGAATTCCCTTGCTTCGATCGCTTCTAAATCCCATTGCCAGTTTCTCTGTTGACGATTAAAATGCAGCAATTGTTCCCCATACAATACTTGTAAAAATTCATTAATAAAAAAAGGATTGCCCCCTGTCTTTTGCAAGACTAATTTAGCAAAGTTGCTGGCTCTTTCTGGAGCGCAATCGAACGTATCGCCGATTAAATAAGCAATTTCTTCAAAAGGTAAAGGGTTTAAAGTAATTTGATTAATAGCGTCGCGCTCTTGGCGGAGTTTTTCGAGAGAAATTGCCAATGGATGACTGGCCGAAACTTCGTTATCCCGATAAGCTCCCAACAGCAATAAATATTCTGTTTGCCCTTCGACTAACATCCGCTCCATTAGTTGCAAAGTAGCCAAATCAGCCCACTGCAAATCGTCTATAAATAAGGTTAAGGGATGCTCTTTATCGCAAAAAGCATGGAGAAAGTTAGCGAAAACTAAGTTAAAACGATTTTGACCTTCGTTACCTCCTAATGCAGGAACCCTCGGTTGTTTGCCGATAATCAGTTCCAGTTCGGGGATGACATCTATAATAATTTGTCCGTTAGAACCCAATGCCTTTAATAACTTTTCTCGCCAGACTTCTAACTCGGCTTCATTTTCTCCCAATAATTGCCCGATTAATCCTCCAAAAGCAGAAACAATAGCCGAATAGGGAATATTGCGTTGGAATTGGTCGAATTTCCCGGAAATAAAATAACCCCGACGGGCGGTAATGGGTTTATAAAGTTCGAGGACGAGAGATGATTTGCCGATGCCGGAATAACCCGCTACCATCATTAATTCTACTTTTCCCGTCTCTGCTACTCTCTCAAAGGCTGCTAGTAAAGTTGCGATTTCTTTTTCTCTTCCGTAGAGTTTTTGGGGAATAGAGAAGCGGTCTGAAATGTCTCTATTTGCTAAAGGGAAAAGTTCAATATTTCCTGTTAATTTTAATTGCCGCAAACAAGTTTCTAGGTCCGCTTTTAAGCCCCAGGAACTTTGATAGCGGTCTACCGCATTTTTTGCCATTAATTTCCTTACTATCTCTGAGATTATAGTAGGAATTGATGGGTCAATTTCTGAGGGGGGAATAGGTGTTTTTGCCAGATGAGAGTGAACTAATTCTAGCGCATCAAATGTGGCAAAGGGCAGTTGTTTGGTTAAGAGTTCGTAGAAGGTTACTCCCAAAGAATAAAAATCGGTACGATAGTCTAAACTGCGGTTCATTCTCCCGGTTTGTTCTGGGGAAATATAAGCCAGAGTGCCTTCTAAAATATTGGGATTTTTGAGGGTTGGATTTTCTCGACTCAGTTGGGTGGAGATGCCGAAGTCAATTATTTTTAGTTCTTTGGTTTCGGGGTTTAAAACAATATTGGCGGGATTGATATCTTTGTGAATAATATTTTGAGCGTGTATTTCTTGGAGGCTCTCGGTAATGGCGATCGCGAAAAATAAAAATTCTTCCAAGGAAACTTTTTCGCGATCTTGGAGCAATTTTTTAAGAGAAAATCCGCCAAAGTCTTCCAGAACAATTGCATAACTTCTTTGCCATCCTTCGAGGCTATATGCTTTGACGATACCGGGATAATTTAACTGGGAAGTAAGCCTATATTCTTGTTTGTAACGTCGAATTTGCTCGGTGGTGGGATAGTCGCGGTTGAGAAATTTCAGAATGACGGGTTGGTTATTATCGGCCTTTCGGGCGCGATAAACTAGGGAGTTCGCGCTTTCGTGGATTGGGATTAAGTTTTCGTAGCCGGTAAGAGTTACCATCGCATAACCTCGGGATAAAAAGGAGAGATTATTTGATTATAACTTAGAAAAAGGCGGCGATCGCTTCAACTCTCAAAGCGATCGCCGCCTACCCAATTAGGGGATATCTCAATCTTCCAATTTAATTTTTTCTGCCATCCTTTCTTCCAATTTCCGTAACAAACTATCTACGTCTTCGCCCGCTTTTTCAAAACAATCTGGGGGCGGTATTTCTGGTTTGAAATAAACCAATTTAATTTGATGTTGGCCTATAGCGATCGCTAAGACTTCTTCTTCGGGTTTATAACCGTTTATAATCCCCAAAATTTCGTTTATTTTGCCTTCAACTTGACGGTTTAATTTGTCTATCGCCTCCCGGGAACAATAAACGAAATGGGGAGTTGGCGTTACATTTATCCCCAAAGTATCGTTGCTTTCTCCTTTTTCTAAATTCAACCCCCAAGCTAAAGCGGCTAATTCTGGTTGGTTGTCTCGCACGAATTTATCTAACTGGGTTCGCCAGTCGTTTCGTTGGTCTAATGGTTCGTTGTTCGTTAATGTTTTCATGGTTTTGTTTTTTTCTCTATCTGGTGAATGTTGGGTTTCGTTGCACGGAGCCCGACCTACTAGCGCAGCACAGTTAAAATTGTGGGTAAAATTGACGCGGAGACAGGTCGAAGGGGAGACAGGTCGAAGGGGAGACGCATTCCAGTGTCCCCGCGTCTGTGCGTCTGTGCGTCTGTGCGTCTGCCCACCATTTTAGCCCTTATGCGCTACTACATCTACATCCCTGTTCGTCTCAATTCTGGTAATTTATTGAGTTATGCTAGATATTCTCCAAACACCAATCCTATCGAAATGCCCTCCAGATATCATCTTAACCCAGATTGCACCCGCCAGAAAGCGGCATAAATACCTGCTTTCTCTAATAACTCTTCGTGGCGTCCCGCTTCGACGATCTTACCCCGTTCCATCACATAAATACAATCGGCATTGCGGATAGTAGAGAGGCGGTGGGCGATCGCTACAGTCGTCCGATTTTTCGTAATAATTTCTAACGACCTTTGAATAGCCGCCTCGGTTTCGTTATCCACCGCCGAAGTTGCCTCGTCCAGTATTAAAATAGGAGGGTCTTTTAACACCGCCCTAGCAATAGCAATTCGCTGCCTTTGCCCCCCGGATAATTTCTGCCCCCTTTCCCCAACAATGGTATCGTAACCGGCGGGCAATTTGTTAATAAAATCATCCGCTTCTGCCACTTTTGCCGCCGCAATAATCTCTGGCAAACTCGCATCGAAAGTTCCATAAGCGATATTTTCCGCAACGGTTCCATGAAATAAAAATACGTCCTGACTGACCAAACCAATTGCCCGCCGCAAATCTATAAAATTCAGTTCGTGCAGTTCTATTCCATCTAAAGTTATGGTGCCTTGGTGAGTTTCGTAAAAGCGCAATAATAACTTGACCAAAGTGCTTTTTCCCGAACCAGTGGAACCGACAATGGCGATGGTTTGACCGGCAGGAATTTCGAGGGAGATATTTTCTATTATTGGGAAACCGTTATCGTAAGCAAAGCTGACATTTTCTAAGATTAATTCCCCGCGAACTTTCTCCAGAGGCAAAGGGATATTTCCTGGGTGAATTGCGATGGGAGTATCTAATAAATTAAGGGCTCGATTAGTAGAAGCCATCGCCCGTTGATACAGGTCCAGAGTTTCTCCCAAACGAGTTAGAGGCCATAACAAGCGTTGAGTGGAGAAGACTAAAACGCTGTAAGTACCGACGGCTAATTTACCCTCGACAGTTTGTAAGCCTCCTAGTAATAGAAGAGCGATAAAGCCGATGAAAATGAGGATTCTAATCAAAGGAACGAAGGCAGCAGAGAGAGCGATCGCTCGTTGGTTGCTTTTGCTATAAGCCAAGCTTTCCCCTTCGATTCTTTTTACTTCGTATTTCTCAGCAGTAAAGCTTTTAATAGTAGTAATTCCCGAGAGATTGTTTGCTAATTGTCCGTTTAGCAAGCTGACTTTTTCTCGAACTTCCGCATAACGAGGAGCGAGGATATTTTGAAACAAAATCGAGCCCCAAATAATAAATGGCATGGGCAGCATTGCTAGCCAAGCTACCTCTGGAGCTAAAATAAAGAAAGCGCCGCCAACAATAATTACAGTTGTAGTTACTTGGATAACTTGATTTGCCCCTACATCGAGAAACCTTTCTAATTGATTGATATCGTCATTAAGAATAGAAAGCAAACCGCCGCTGCTGCGGTCTTCAAAGTAGGCTAATTCTAGTTCTTGTAAATGGCTGTAGGCATCCACGCGCAAATCGTGTTGAATATTCTGGGCAATATTGCGCCAAAGTCGCTGAAAAGCATATTCAAAAATAGACTCCAGGCCCCAGACAATTAAACTGATAAAAGACAGTAACAGCAGTTGGGAAAAAATATCTTTTACTCCCCAGCTAGCGATGAGGGAATCTTCTTTTTGTACCACGATATCAACAGCGGCACCGATTAATGCCGGCGGCGCTAAATCGAAGATTTTGTTTAATACGGAACAGGCGGTTGCCTGCCAAATTAGACGGCGATATTTACGTCCGTATTTAAGCAAGCGCAGGAATGGATTTTTCGTTTTTTTTAGGTTTGGTTGCACGAGGATTATTGCGGTAAATGGATTTAGATAAATTAAGAGTAGAGGCAAAGCATTTGGGAATTAATATTTTTGCCATATCCGAAGTATTTACTTCCAAATGCTTTGCCCCTACACAATTAATATGCTTCCAGCTTGGTTTTATTATTGAGTCAAAGTGGGTTTGGGAAAAATCAAATAATTAGCCCAAGCAATATCTCCAGCATATTGAAGTCCAACTTCTTTGAAGTCTGAATCTAAGTCAGGATGAACCTTGGTTGTATTTTTCTCGCAAAAGTCTTTTTTGTTAGATGAAACAAAGACGCATTTTTCTTTGAAGCCTTTATTGCGCAATTGCCTGGAAACTTCTAAGTAGTGTTCTATAATTTCGCAATCCTTGTATTCTTCTTTGCCTTTTTGAGACGGTCTTTTTCCATCTGCAACTCTATCTCCCGCGCGTAATTTACAATCGTTTTCTCTAGCAATTAAAAGAGCAGTTTCTAGCAAATCATCCGCTATCTTCCGTAGGGTATGGGGTATTTTCATTTCTCCAAACTTCAAAGGCTTAATTTCAGGAGTAGAAAAGAGACTATTCGCCGCTATTCGCAAGTTTTCTAAATCTCTATCTACTTTCTTAACGTGCTGAACTAGATCGTCTTCCACTGTTTCTAACTTTTCATTAAACTCATCTATCACCAGAGTTGTCGCTACTATCCAGAGTTGTTTTGGTTCTGTCGCTCCTTTAAAAACAATCTCATTTGTCACAGAAACAACTGCATTTTGAATAGATTCTCGTTTAGGCGTTCTAATCACATCTAGTATCGCGCAAGTATCGAGAAATAAAACAGGCGCTGCAGAAGCAGTTATAGAGTTTACGGCGTTGAGAATTGTTACGGGAGTTTTATTGGTATTGCTCATAATAATCTAATAGAGTTCTTGCAAACTGATATTCTTCTATTAAATTAGAAGCAATATCTTCGGACCAACCTTCTTCTTCCTTGAGCCAACGTTCTAGGATTTCAGAATTAAGTGATGCGCGATTTTTATGAGCTTCAACTAGGAAGAGATACCAATCTTTTCTACTAAAAGGTAAATACCGTTTATCAAATCTATTACCCTCTTCAGAAAATTTGTGTAAAAACTCTACTGTTTCTGGTTTTATTAATTTGTTTAGGTCTATTTCTGCCTCAGTTAATGTTACTTCTACTTCCAAGTTTTGAGTAGCTGGAACTAGAAACAGATCGCCAAATTCTTCCAAAATGTAGTTGTACTCGTCGTAGGAAAGTTCTCGAATTTTCTTAGGAACAATATTAGAAACTGATAAACGATTTTCCTTGAAAGCATGAGACAACCACAAATTACTTTCCCGACGCTTTTCTGATTCCGAACAGCTAAAGCAATACAATTTTGAGTCAAATTTTGGCACTGAATTTATTTTTGTTTCTGTCTCTTTATTTCGACGCCAACCGTCATCTGGATTGTTGGCGATCGCCTCAATAACCCTTTCCAAAACCTTTTCCAAATTATCCTGCGAGCCTTCGAGAATCATATTTCTAAAAACCTTCATAATCTTCTCCTTTAGTAACAGTAAAAACCCTATTCATTTTTCGATATCCTTCGATTATACCATCAAAATACATTTAGGGGCCCCCAGAGCTTTAGCTAGTCCCAAGAGGGACTCGACGAGCAAATTAACGGCAGGGCCTTTCTGGGATGAGCTTTTTAATTCCACTAATCCAAAATCATACCCTGAAATCGACCCTAAAAGTCCGAGCTAGTTTAAAATTTTTCCTTCGAGCTAATGTCTGGGGCAAAGACAAGGTACAATTAAAATAAAGATGTTTGTAGTCCGCCCCAGAGCGCCGTCTGTCCGGGGACAATTAAGGCGATCGCCGTTCGCTCTAACCCCGGAAAAATATATTTGGACGGAACTTTAGGCTAATTTTAACCATCTATTTAAGCATACTTTGTAAGCCGTAAAAACATGAAATTTCAAATAATTAATCCCGCATTATTGCTAATAACTACGATTGTGGTAACTCCGAAAATAACTCAAGCTATAATTATTCCTAATAATTTACCGAGGCTAGAAATAGCTCAAGCTTTGCGCGATCGCCCAGATTTTTTTGGAGAAGGAAGGGAACAGTTTGAGGAAGAAATCCAAAGACTAGAAAAAAAACGCCCCGATTCAATATTAACTATCGAGACACCAGACCTAAAATGGCAAAATTTTATCTTTAGAGAAGGGGGATTTACTATCTGGATGCCCCAGGGAACCATTACGGAGGAAAGGGAGGTTGTAGAAACTACTTTTGGCAACCTTGAATTCAAGGTATTCGCAACCCATCCTCCCGATGCCAGATTTACCATCGCCTACTCGGAAGACCTGCCTCCAGAGGAGCTAGAAAACCCGCAAGACATTTTAGCAAAAGTAAGCGATCGGCTCATAAAAGCAGAAGGATTTGAATTAATAAGCGATCGCTCTTTTAACTTAAAAGATTACCCCGGCAGACAATTAGTTTTACAAAGTACGGAAGAAAAAATATCCTTCAGAATATACTTGGCAGAACGACGCCTCTATGTCTTAGGAGCGAGTCAACCTATATCCGCAGAATTATCCCGCTCGGTATTAGCTTTTTTTGATTCTTTCGAGTTAGAATAAACTAACTTCTACTAATTTGGCAAAGTCGGGGGTTTTCGCAGCGAAAATTAGCAATTAACCATTAGCAATTATCGATTAATTATTATGTCAGCAACCATAGCATTCATCGCCCACGACAATCAAAAAAACGATCTGGCGAACCTAGTAAATAGCTATAAAAACGTGTTTTCTCGCTATCATCTCATCGCTACCGAAAACACCGGCGATCGCATCGAACAAATAACCGGCTTAAATGTAGAAAAAATGTTACCCGGCACCGTAGGAGGCGACGCTCAAATAGCCGATCGCCTGCTAACTGGGAACGTGCTGGCAGTCTTTTTCCCGATAGACCCTATCTACGCCAGACCGGACGAGCCCCGGTTACAACCAATATTGCGCCTCTGCTTTCTTTACAACATTCCCCTGGCAACGAACCTCGCCACCGCCGAAGCGATCGCTGCCAATTTAGCCCGATCTACCGTCGCCCATCTGATCTTTAACCCCGTTTCCGGTCAAGGCAACAGCGAAGAAGACCTAGAATTAATCCAATCTATTTTGTCCTCTCAAATGGACTTGCACGTCCATCTCACTACCCCAGAAACTAGCGCCCAACAGTTGGCAAAAGAGGCGATCGGCAAAAACCCAGACCTAATAATTGCTTCTGGGGGCGATGGCACGGTCTCCGCAGTTGCCGAAGCGGTCGTAAATACAGAGATACCCCTCGGCATCATCCCTCGCGGTACCGCCAACGCTTTCGGTGCGGCCCTCGGAATTGGCCTGACGATTACCCCGATCAGAACCGCTTGCGAAATAATTCTAGCCGGGAAAACTCGCTTAGTGGATGCCGCCCGTTGCGGCGATCGCCCGATGGTTTTGCTCGCAGGCATCGGTTACGAAGCAGAAACCGTGGAGAAAGCCGACCGAGAAGCAAAAAGCCGTTGGGGCGCTTTAGCCTACATCATGGCCGGCTGGCAGCAACTAGAAGAACAGCAGCTTTTCGAGGTCGAAATCGACATCGACGGCACTATTAAAGAGTTTCAGGCGGGAGCAATTACCATCGTCAACGCAGCCCCCCCGACATCGATCTTAGCTCAAGGCATGGGAGAGCCCAGTTTCAACGACGGTTTATTAGAAGTAATCATCCTCACTTCTAGCAACAAACGTCAAGCGATCGCTGCCATGATCGGTATGTTAGGCGCAGCTATACTCAAAAGCCCCAGCAAGCGAGAAGACCTCATGGGTTTGCGAGCAGCACGGGTGAAAGTAACAACTAACCCCCCGCAAAAGGTTGTAATTGATGGGGAAATTATCGGCCCCACTCCAACCCTGGAAATCGAGTGCCTTCCTGGTGCTTTAACCGTTCTCGCCCCGCCAGTAGCACCGAAGCAAAAGCAGCAAGATTCCTCAGAAGTTGCTTTCATGCCTCGACCGAAAAAGGTAGTAGAAAAAGCGTTCA
>JAXHVR010000060.1:30875-33732 GCA_034189005.1 Cyanobacteriota bacterium
GAGTCCAACGCCCGGGCCATTGAAGCCTCTCGTCAAGAATTTTTAGACCTGCGCAAACAGTGGGAGTTGGACCGCTCTCGGCTATATCAAACGATGGCCGATTTGGCAAGCTCTCAAGCTAACTTCTACCAAGCTCAAGCTAGTTTCTACAAACGCTTAGAGGAAGCGGACGAGCGACAAGACCGATTCGATCGCCAACAAGCCGATATTGTCGAAATCCTCAAAATCTTAACTCAGCAAAACCAACAACAAAATTGAGTACCCGTGCCAAATTAATTAGATATCTGGAACAGGCGAGACGCCTGTTCTACGGGGAAATCTGGGGTCTAAATATTTTTGCCTACCGACTTAACTATAAATCTATCCAGTTGGCGATCGCCTCGGTAGATTTCACTAAATGCATCCCCGCCTCGGCAAACCGTCGGAAAGCAGCATCCGCCGGTTCCGTGAAATCAACAACCCCCGGCACCACCACCGCCGAGGTGCAATCTTCCAGCAAATATATTTTCCGCGTCAAACTGGGATCTCGTTGCCTACAAAACTGGAGCAAATCCTCAATAGTCCACGCCACGCAATGACTCTTCGCTTGCCCGGCAATAATTACCGCGTCAAAAGCGAGCAATTTTTCGATTAAATTCTGATTTGGGCTCGCAATTTGCCTGCCGTCGTAGCTATCCAACACTTCTGGTCGCAACACCGAATAATTCTCCGTTAAAGGGTTATCGCCTTTAATCTCGAACATGGTCTGACTGCTTCTGGCGATGCTGTGGAAAAAGACCGCCTCCTCCAATGCAGATACCAAGGCATGACCGATACCGCCCAACATCGAATGATAGGGCCAAACCGTTAGAGGATATTTGCCGTCTTCAGTTAGCTTGCCGGCGTAATACAAAGCGTGTTGTTGCAGCAACTCGCGATCGCCCCCGGCAATACTATCCGCCACTGCCGGGTTAACTTTCCACCGGCCTTTTTCCACCTCCTCGAAAGGGATCTGACTTGCGCTTGGCGGATGTTCGCCGCTGTCGTTTATCCAGAAAATCGGATGGAAGATTTGCATGGCCGTGTGGGTGTCCATCGTAGGAGCGATCGCGGTAATTACACCCATATTTTTATAGATAAATTCGCAAAGTCGAAGGTTATCCTCCACCGCCCCAGCGCCCGACCGACCGCCAACGAACAGTTCAAATTCTGGAATGCAGAAAGTGTTCTGGGCGTCGATTATTAGCAGGCAAATACGAGTTTTATCCGTTGAGGAAGGGGAGATATCCTGTTGTTTTGCCCAGGTTTCGGCTTCCGTCGCCCTTTGTTGGTAAGGCACTCGCCAAACGGATCCTACTTTTTTCCCATCGAAATGAGATGGTATTGGTAGCATAGTTTCGATTTTCCTAACGTTACCGTTAATTAACTGTCACGCTTATTTTTATTTATTAAAACGATAGATGCTTTCCCGTCTGGTTTATTTCTTTTTTTTCGGCTTGCCTTTGAGATTATATCGCACTGTAGAGTAAACAGCTTTGTAAGATACGTTAAGATTGTACTCGTCGAGCAACCACTTTTGAATATCTCCGTAGGTATTAAAGCTATTATTCGGGTCGTCGAGTTGCTTTTGCAAGCTCTCCTGCACCTCTGGAGGAATGGCCGGTTTGCGTCCCCCGCCTTGCTTGGCCTTCAAAAGTCCCGGTATTCCATCGGCCCGGTATTGTTTCAACCAACGTTGGACCGTTATCCGGTTCACTCCCAAGGTAACAGCCAATTCCTTGACCGTTTTTACCTGAGCTATTTTTAACAAATACAGGGCTTGGATTTTTTGAAAACCGCCCGCTGTTTTTTGGTGGGTTAATAGCTTTTTTAGTTCTTCGGCAGTCTCGTTGATGTCCAGTTTGCATACCCCTGCCATCTTGATTTTTCCCCTTAGCGCTTTTTGAATATCTGTAGCATAGCAAAAAGCAAAATTTCTGCCACTAACCCTCTGCCCCAGTCTTAAGTAATTAATAATTAATAATTAATAGACTTCGTGGCAGTTGTAGGCAACAGGCAACAGGCAACAGGCAACAGGGAAGAGTTTTTAAGGAAAAAGTAACGAAAAACGATTTTATTTTTACTTTTGCAAGAGGTCTAATAATTATAACGATTATTGAATCGGTGAGGTACACCCGGATCGATCCCCCTAAATCCCCCTTAAAAAGGGGGACTTTGAATTGTTCCGGCTCCCCCCTTTTCAAGGGGGGCTGGGGGGGATCGAAGATGTACTTCACCGATTCAATAATTGCTATAATAATTGTTGGACATTCATCCTCTGAGTGCCGAATTACCGTTAATACAGCCCCCGTACCCGACCAAATTTTTGTTTAAATTCCGTCGGCCGCGACTACTTATAATTCTTTCTGGCCCGCAGCGATCGCCGCAACGGACAGAAACCAATTTCTTTCGCTACAATCGGATGGAGATTTTTTTTTCAAGGAGAAACGAGCCATGTCAGACCTAAACCGTGGAATTATGAAATTTAAAGGGGCCGATAGCCCGGTAGCGATCGCTATCTCTGCCATCCTAGTCTTGGGGGCGATCGCCTTCCTGATCGTCTGGGCCCTTCAAACTGCCTATTCTATTTCATAAATTTTCCTACTTTTAATTCTCAATTCTTAATATTTAATAAAAAGGTCGGTCCGCCTTATCTTTTACGATAATTCGGGACCGACCTTTTTTAATAATAAATATTAATCGCAATTGTTCGTAGTAATCGCTTTAGCGATTCATATTTATAAATCGCAATTGTTCGTAGTAATCGCTTTAGCGATTCATATTTATAAATCGCAATTGTTCGTAGTAATCGCTTTAGCGATTCATATTTATAAATCGC
>JAXHVR010000061.1:0-12154 GCA_034189005.1 Cyanobacteriota bacterium
GTTACTACCAGAAGACGGGGGAGGATGGTTTGATTTTCTGGCGGGGAGGTTTGCAAAATGCCGAGTTTGAGAAAGATTTGAAACTTTGGGAAGAAAGGGTTAGCGTGAGGCTTTCTAAAAAGCGGTTAGTATGGTAATGCCAATCTGCCGCAATTTTGCGTGGTGGGCGATCGAACGGGAGCATCTCAAGAATGTAGAAACCCAAAAGCCGAACGATTTTTGGTAATGGGTAATAGGTAATAGGTAATAGGAATATTTTATTTTTACAAATATGAGATGCTCCCGATCGAACTTTTGTAAAGTTTAATCGCGCCACTGATTTAACCAGCGCACTTGACCGATTAAATCTTTAGCATCAGTTTCAGATAAAGCGCGATCGAGACTAGCAATTAAATTCGATAAAGTCCAGCTATTTTGAGCTGCCAAAATAATGCCTTGGTGTTGTGGATAGTGAGATGCTAACACCATAAAATCGCGAATATTAAAAGTAAAAATACATCTACCTCGACTTGTTGCTTCTAACAATTGAGTTTCATCCTTAGCATCTAATGGCATCCATTCGCAAGGAGTACGAGTAACATCGTGTTTTTTTTTAAGAAGGGCAGCCTGCAACGATTTCATCGAAGCATCCGCATCTAAATGCAATTTTAATTTAGACATTAGCACGCTCTATGGTTTGTTCGTTAGCGATCGCTTCTTCTATTTCTTCTCTAAATTCAGAATAAAAAAGAAGGGCTTGACGTACTCGATCGAGACTCAAATTGTATTCCTCGGCGATTTGTTCCTCAGACAAATTCCAGCGTTTTTTAGCAATAGCTAAAGTTTGAATTCTTATCCGAGTTCCTTTCAATACGGGAACCATAAAACCGCTAGTTCCACGAATATAAATAATCTCGGGAAAGTTAGGTTGGTTAAAAAACTCCTCCTCGGCAGCCAGTTTGTCAGAAATAGCATTTAGAATAAACTGCTCTAAGGAAATTCCTTGTAGGGAGGCACGTTTGGTTGCTGCTTCGCGCAACTGGGAAGGTAGTTTTAAAGAATAAGCAGACATAGATTTTTTTTAGCAGCGCTCGATTACAAATGGTGTTATGTTAAGACAATAGTAATAAATCTGGTAGATCGTTAATAACATTTGCTTTAAACTAAAAGAAACTAGCAAAGCTGTTGTTATGATTAACGCATCCCAGTAAAATACAAAAATAGATAAACTTGCCAAAAAAGAGCTATTGGAAGGATATTTAACTGTCGAAGACAAGGAGTTACTGGAACGAGCAGCGGAAATTGAGGGGATAACTTTAATTGATTTTAGCATTAGAAGCGCTCGGGAGATAGCACGGCGGGCCCTCGAAGAAAATCCCCAGATTAAACTTAACTTCAAAGAAAGTTTAGCTTTTGCCCAATCTCTGCTAAATCCTCCCAAACCTAACGAGCGAACGATAACCGCTGCCGCTGAATATAAAAAGTCCATGGGGCGCTCAATAATAAATTAAGAAGAAATATTTATAGCGATTATTGAATCGGTGAGACAGACCCGATCGATCCCCCGTTGGTCCCCCTTTTTAAGGGGGACTTTGAACACAATCTGGCTCCCCCCTTTTCAAGCTTATCATTACTCACATATTTCGCGAGCATTTGAGACGCACAGACGCGGGGACGCACAGACGCGGGGAGAGGAGGTAAAGGAGGGGCAGCATAAATTGCTGCAATTGTCAAGCTCCAAGAGTCAGCAAAAGCTAGAAACTTTTGCACCATAAGGCTTTCAAGATTGTAAAGAATTATGTGAGTAAGGCATAGCTTTTCAAGGGGGGCTGGTTCAGGATCGCTCGATGTACTTCACCGATCGCGATAAATGCAATACCAAACATCTGCCCTCGGAAAAAGTAATGACCTTTACAGTAATCGGAACCAAAAACGACTAAGCTGGCTTACCCTCCTGTTTAGTCCCTGGTTTCCCAGAGACTAACCCGGAGGGAAAACCGCACCCTTTTCCAGGCCAACCATCTCAAAAAAGTATCGTCAACTAAATGTCACGCTAGAATAAGCCAAAGGGCATCTTTCAACATATAGGGAATTAGCCATGTTTGAACGCTTCACAGAAAAAGCCATAAAAGTGATAATGTTGGCCCAAGAGGAAGCTCGCCGCTTGGGACATAACTTCGTCGGCACCGAACAAATCCTCCTGGGTTTGATCGGAGAAGGAACCGGAGTTGCTGCCAAAGTCCTGAAATCCATGGGTGTCAACCTCAAAGATGCTCGGATCGAGGTAGAAAAAATAATCGGTCGAGGTTCGGGATTCGTGGCCGTCGAAATTCCCTTCACTCCTAGGGCCAAGCGAGTATTAGAACTATCCTTAGAGGAAGCTCGCCAACTGGGCCATAACTACATCGGCACCGAACACTTGCTGTTGGGTCTGATCCGCGAAGGAGAAGGAGTCGCCGCCAGAGTCCTAGAAAATCTAGGAGTCGATCTCTCGAAAGTCCGCACCCAAGTTATTCGGATGTTGGGCGAAACGGCAGAGGTAGCCGCAGTAGGAGGCGGCGGCGGACGCACCAAGACACCAACCCTGGACGAATTTGGGTCAAATCTGACCCAAATGGCAGCGGAAGGTAAACTCGACCCAGTAGTGGGACGGCAGAAAGAAATCGAACGAGTGATTCAAATACTCGGCCGCCGCACGAAAAACAATCCAGTGTTAATCGGCGAACCGGGGGTAGGAAAAACAGCGATCGCCGAAGGTCTCGCCCAACGCATCGCTAATGACGATATCCCAGATATCCTCGAAGAGAAACGAGTAGTAACTCTCGACATCGGTTTATTAGTCGCTGGAACTAAATACCGGGGGGAATTTGAAGAACGCCTTAAGAAAATTATGGACGAAATCCGCTCTGCGGGTAATGTCATTCTAGTAATAGATGAAGTCCATACCTTAATCGGGGCAGGAGCCGCCGAAGGGGCCATCGATGCGGCTAATATCCTCAAGCCAGCCTTGGCCAGGGGAGAATTACAGTGCATCGGTGCGACGACCCTCGACGAGTATCGCAAACATATCGAACGGGATGCAGCCCTCGAACGTCGCTTCCAACCAGTGATGGTCGGCGAACCTTCGGTGGAGGAAACTATAGAAATTTTATTCGGTTTGCGCGAACGTTACGAGCAACACCACAAACTGAAAATCTTGGATATAGCCCTGGAAGCTGCGGCGAAACTATCCGATCGCTACATCAGCGATCGCTACTTACCCGATAAAGCCATCGACCTCATCGACGAAGCCGGTTCTCGGGTTCGCCTGATCAATTCCCAAATGCCGCCGGCGGCTAAAGAATTAGATAAAGAATTGCGCAAAGTCCTCAAAGAAAAAGACGAAGCAGTTCGTTCCCAAGACTTCGATAAAGCAGGGGAATTGCGCGATCGCGAAATGGAAATCAAAGGGGAAATACGGGCGATCGTTCAAAACAAAAAAGCAGAAAACCGCACCGAAAACGACTCCCCCCCAGTCACCGAAGAGGATATCGCCCATATCGTCGCAAGCTGGACGGGAGTACCAGTAAACAAACTCACCGAGTCCGAGTCCGAGAAACTGCTGCACATGGAAGACACCCTCCATCAGCGTCTCATCGGTCAAGACGAAGCAGTAAAAGCAGTATCCCGCGCCATCCGTCGGGCGCGAGTGGGTCTGAAAAATCCCAACCGCCCCATCGCCAGCTTTGTCTTCTCCGGCCCCACTGGAGTCGGTAAGACGGAACTTACAAAAGCCTTAGCAGCTTATTTCTTCGGTTCCGAAGATGCCATGATTCGCTTAGATATGTCCGAATTCATGGAACGTCACACGGTCTCGAAGTTAATCGGTTCTCCACCCGGTTACGTCGGTTATAACGAAGGCGGTCAGCTAACCGAAGCAGTTCGTCGCCGTCCTTACACGGTGGTACTGTTCGACGAAATCGAAAAAGCTCACCCCGACGTCTTCAATATGCTCCTGCAAATCCTCGAAGACGGACGCCTAACCGATGCGAAAGGTCGCACCGTTGATTTCAAAAACACCTTAATTATTATGACCTCCAACATCGGTTCCAAAGTCATCGAAAAAGGTGGCGGCGGTCTCGGTTTCGAGCTCGAAGCAGACGAGTCCGACGCTCAATACAACCGGATCCGCAATTTGGTCAACGAGGAATTGAAGCAATACTTCCGCCCAGAATTCCTCAACCGTCTCGATGAGATTATCGTCTTCCGTCAGCTAACTAAGGACGAGGTGAAGGAAATTGCGGTGATTCTGCTCAACGAAGTATTCGCCCGTTTGGCAGAGAAGGGCATTACCTTGGATGTTACCGAGAAGTTCAAAGAGCGTCTGGTCGAAGAAGGTTACAACCCCAGTTACGGGGCGCGGCCTTTACGTCGGGCAATTATGCGCTTGCTGGAGGATAGTCTCGCCGAAGAAATGCTCTCCGGTCGCATTAAGGAAGGAGATATTGCCTTAGTGGATGTGGATGAGGAAGGCAAGGTTAAAGTTGCTCCTGGCAAGAAGCGAGAGCTATTGCCCCAAGGTGCAGAATAAGTAGTAGCGCGCGCACCAACCGCGTTCGTAGTAATCGCTTTAGCGATTAATATATTAGAATCGCTAAAGCGATTACTACAAGCGAGCCAACAGCGTTAAAATTTACCTACTACTTTAACTGAAACCCGCTAGTAGGGTGCGCACCGCGCACCACTCCACAGAATTAAGAAAGCCGCGTTCGTAGTAATCGCTTTAGCGATTTATATCTATAAATCGCTAAAGCGATTACTACAAGCGAGCCAACAGCGTTAAAATTTACCTACTACTTTAACTGAAACCCGCTAGTAGGGTGCGCACCGCGCACCACTCCACAGAATTAAGAAAGCTGCGTTCGTAGTAATCGCTTTAGCGATTAATATATTAGAATCGCTAAAGCGATTACTACGAACGAACGCTACATCTTTACCACTACGAAAAACGGCAGAGAATTAAATTTCTCTGCCGTTTTTCAGTTTCATAAATATTAAATTTAGCTTCAAAATGCACCCTCGCTCGGAGCTTTTTTGAATCCGTATAAAGGCAGTTTTTTAAGAAAATTGCAGTATTTGAGCAGAAACATCCCAATAACTCAAATTCCAACTATTATTTTCCACAGCTAAAGCAGCCAAATAATCTGGATCGAGCCGAACGGAATAGAGGCTCCAACTTCCTGCCCTGCCGCCATCTCCATCAATACTCAATAGCTTTAGAGCCTCTCTGGAATCGAGAGAAACTTCCACCTTTTCCAGACCGCCAGACAGCCCTACTCCAGTTGCTTTGAGATAAGCTTCTTTCGCAGTCCAAGCTTTAAAAAATGCCTGCTGTTGTTCTGGGGGAGAAAGGCAATTTATAACCTCATATTCTCTGGGGGCAAAAAACCGTTTTGCCAGTTGTAGGGCATCGGACATGGGACGCAAATATTCTACGTCTATACCAATAGAAGAAGTGCTAGTTACGGCATACAAAGCGAGCCCGTTGGAGTGAGATAAATTAAAAGAAAGACTAGCAGGAATATCGACAGAAAGAGAAGGTTTGCCCCGATCGCCGTAAGCAAACTCCAGTTGAGAGGGGGGTAAATTGAGATAAGTGCCGAGGAGCGATCGCAATATTCCCCGGGCGGCGATAAAGTGTTTTCGATCCTTCTCGAAGTGAAAGCGGTTGGCGCGATCGCTCTCGTCGGCAGATAGAGTTGTTGCCAAAGTTTCTATTTCTTCTGGGGGCAAATTTAAGTCAGCGCGCCAGACGTGAATATCGCGATCGGATAATGTTAGTTGTTTTGGGGGATAGTTCCACATGGAATGGGGAATGGGGAATTGGTAATTGGGAATTGTTGGATAAAGTTAGGTGCCAGGAAACACCCTACTTGCGCTCCAGAAACCCGGTTTTTTGGAAAAACCGGGTTTCTTAATTCAATACCTTCGCCAAAAATAAGTAGTAATCGCTTTAGCGATTTATCTATATCAATCGCTAAAGCGATTACTACGAACGCGGCGTAAGAAATCCGTTACTAAAAATCGACACCGCGTTTTAATTCTACGCCGTGGTTGGCATAATGTTTGTGACAAAAAACCTCCGAATGAACGCTAGCTATATCGAAATAAGCCGGCGGATTTAAACAGCGTCCGGTAATAATTATTTCTGTATCTTTCGGCTTTCTTAATAATGCTTCGACGATTGGTTCTACTGGTAACAATTCTAGATCTACCGTAGGATTTAATTCGTCCAAAATAATAGTTTTATAGAGACCAGAAGCGATCGCCACTTGCGCTATTTCCCAGCCTCTTTCTGCTTCCACATAATCGATTTCTTTCTGTTGCCCGCGCCAGACAATAGCATCCCCGCCGCAACGTTGATGATCCACTAAATGAGGATAACTTTGTCGGAGGGCAGCGATGGCCGCATCTTCCGTATAACCCATACCGCCTTTAAGCCATTGTAAAATTAAAACCCGATGGGATTGGTCCCGACCGATGCCCCGACCGATGGCCTGCAAAGCCTTGCCCAAAGCGCTGGTAGATTTACCCTTGCCCGCCCCAGTATAAATCTCTATACCCGTAATCCCGTATTCTTCCGCAGTGGAGTGCTTCTGGGGTTTCATTTCCGAATGAAGGTCGGCAATATCCAATAATGCCGGTGGGGCCGCGCGACCGGTGGCGATAATTTCTAAGTGTTCTGGTTTATTCTTAATAGTACGGACGACCTCATCCACTGGCAAAAGACCTAAATCTAATACCGGGTTGAGTTCGTCCAAGACCACAACGGAATAGAGACCAGAAGCGATCGCTCCTTTGGCCACGTCCCAACCCCGTTGGGCTTCCATTTTGTCGAAGGGAACGACCTCATCGGGGCCGAAATATTCGGCCCGACCGGTTCTAACTTGGTCGATTAAATGAGGAAAAGCCTTTTGCAGTGCCTCAATGGCGGCATCTTCGTCGTAAGAGCGTCCAGGGCCTTTGAGAAATCGGAGCAATAAAACTCTGGTTGGGCAGTCAGAATGGATGCCAAGGCCGATGGAGCGCAAGACTACCCCCAGTGCTGCCTGGGACTTGCCTTTGCTGCTGCCATCGTAAACGTGTATTTGACCGACGATGCGCTCTGACATTTGTTGGGCCGTGCGGATGCCGATGCCGTTTCTATTCATAATTGTTTCAGCGAAATTGTTGGCTATTTCGATCGCAATTATATCTTATTTTAGTTGCCTATCTCCAAGGCAATTTCAAAGACTATTATTTAATTTTTTGGAGAAAAAAAAGCAATGGATTTAAGTATTCTCCCCCTAAAGATTGTCACCTTTCAAGCTTTGATTTTATTGGTGGCGATCGCCACCGAAGCTTCAATTTTTAAATTCCGACTCAAACTGCCTCACAAAACTGCTGTTGAATATGCCACCTTTATAAATCTTTTTTCTGCTTGCGTGGGATGGGGTATCTTTTTATCGCTTTTAAGCGTATTGCCAGATATCCTTCTAGACCGGCTAATGACTTTCATTATATTGGGTTACGACACCGGACTATCTTGGACGCAAGGAGTCGCGTTTTTGCTGTTTTTTCTAATTTCTTTACTCTTGAAACTAATAGGAATGCAATTATTAGAATTTTTCTGGTTTAAAAAGCCAGTCAAAGATTCTTTCAAATTTAACTTGGAAATGCCATCTTTTAAAAATAGCCAATCGACTATTGCGATGGTAGCCCATATTATAAGTCATTTATTAATTGTCTTAATTTGGTTAATTCAAACAAACGAACTATGAATTTTTTCAAAGAAAAATTAAAACAACTGGAAGAAGTTATAATTCCGACTAAGCCTCTGCAATGGCAAACATTCCTATTAGTAGCTTTGCTGCTTTGGCTCGGTTCTATATTACTAAATATGGGTGGAGAGAACGATCGCCGAATAAGCGCAATTTTCGGAAGATTGAGTTGGTTGTTTTTAACTATTGGTATTGGTCGCCTGACATGGAAACATTTATTTATCGGTAATTTTAACCCCAGTTCTTGGATTACGGGAGCGTTACTAACCGCTTTTTTCTACGAAAATGTTGCCGAGGAGCTTAAATCCTTCATGATACTTATGTGGCCGTTAATATCCTTCTCTATTGAGGAATTAACTATATTCTTTCGGAATGGGGCAACTTTAGACAAATCTCCGAGTTTAATAAGAAAACGTTTTAGTTTTATTTTGTTAATTAATTTGCTGCTGACTTCTTGGTTAGCCTTTCATTTCTTCGTTGAAAATTGGATAAGAGAATATCCAAGTTTATTAGAAGACAATGTGGGCAACAGTGCTTTTATAGCCAAAATCAAACCGGGTTCTATCGATGGCTCTAGGGGAGCAAGAATCTTGAATTTAATAGAGCAAAAAATGATAGAGGAAATCACAGATAGCCAGTTGGAAATGTCGGTGGAAAAAATGAAGATGAAGCTAGTAACTTTGAAATTTAAAGCTTTGGAAGAATTGCGGCCGGCGAAAGAGAATAAATACTGGTTGTTGGAAACACCAATAATTGCGACTAATTCGGGATATAACATAGAATTGCAATTGATTTGGGAAGGACCGACTGCGGGAACAGAAAGTTATTATCTAAGCAAAAACTGTCAAATTCGACGAGAGGTTTCCCTACCAGAAAGTGGGGAGAGGCCGAACGGCACAGAAACTAGCCAAGAGTTACCGCGAATAGTTAATAGAGTAGAATGCGGAGGGGTGCAACGGAAAGCGCTAACATAAAAAGCTATCTTATAATCGGTTACAAATTCAGGGGGTCGAAATATGAACTTAGGCAGAATTTGGACGATCGCCACTAACGTATTTTGGGAAGTAATTCGCGATCGCGTCCTTTATTTAATCGGTTTATTTGCTTTATTAATGGCAGCAGCAGTGCGTTTAATTCCCGAACTCGCCGCCCAAACAGAAAGACAAATTATTTTAGATGTGGGTTTGGCAGCGATCGCCATCTTAGCTTTAGTGGTGACAGTTTTTATCAGCACCGGTTTAGTAAATAAGGAATTAGAAAAACGAACGGTTTATATCTTAATTGCCAAACCCCTGAGTCGGACGGAATTAATTATTGGCAAACACATCGGTTTATCCGCAGTCCTCGCTGTCTTAGTGGCGGCGATGACAGTAATTTATTTTGCCATTCTCAGTTTTAGCCAAATTTCTTATCCTCCGGGCAGCATCGCGATCGCTGCCGTTTTCCTCTTTTTCCAATTCTCTTTGCTGACGGCGGTGGGGATTGTTTTTGGGGTTTTTACAAGTTCTTTACTCGCTACTTTGTTGACTTTTGGCATTTATTTGATGGGGAATTTAAGTAGGGATTTAGTAGAGTTAGGAAAATTGAGCGAAAATGCGGGAATAGAAAACTTTATGAAGGCGCTTTATGTGGTGTTGCCAGATTTGGCGAGGTTGGATTTTAAAAACGATGCCATTTACGGACAAATTCCCGCAGCGGGTACTTTGGCGGCTAATGCTGTTTATGCTTTGCTTTATATCGTGGTGTTGCTGTCGATCGCGATCGGCGTTTTTTCCCGGCGGGAGTTTTGAAGCGACCCCCCTTCCGTCTATAATTCTAGGTTGGGTGGAGGTGAAAGGAAACCCAACGAATCGCTAAAGCGAACTACTCGTTTGTAGTAATCGCTTTAGCGATTTATCAATATAAATCGCTAAAGCGATTACTACGAACTACTGACAAACAAATATTATGATAACAGAAAAACTGGAACTACTCAAAGGTTTATTTGCCGAAATGGATAAGGCGTTAATTGCCTATTCGGGAGGGATTGATAGTACGTTAGTGGCGAAAATAGCTTACGATGTTTTGAGCGATCGCGCCCTAGCCGTCACCGCCGTTTCTCCTTCTTTATTGCCCGAAGATTTAGAAGATGCCCGCATCCAAGCAGCAACTATTGGGATTTGTCACGAGGAAGTAGAAACTCACGAAATGACCGATCCTAATTACACTTCTAATCCTGTAAATCGGTGCTATTTTTGCAAAAGCGAATTGCACGATACTTTAAAACCTTTGGCCTTAAAAAGGGGTTATCCTTATGTAGTGGATGGAGTGAATGCCGACGATTTGCGAGACTATCGCCCCGGCATTCAAGCAGCGAAAGAAAGAGGGGCGCGATCGCCTTTAGCGGAGGCAGGAGTTAGTAAAATTGAAGTCCGACAATTAGCTAAAGAATTAGGTTTGCCCTGGTGGGATAAACCTGCCCAACCTTGTTTGAGTTCGAGATTTCCTTATGGGGAGGAAATTACTGTAGAGAAATTGCAAAGAGTCGGCAGGGGAGAAAGACTTTTGCGAGAGATGGGATGGAAGAATCTGCGGGTGCGGTCCGAAAAAGATACTGCCAGAATAGAGTTACCACCAGAGGAGATTAAAGAGTTTGTATTGCAGGTTAATTTGCCTGAGTTGGTGGAGGAGTTTCAAGGGTTTGGTTTTGTCTATGTGACTTTGGATTTAGAAGGGTATCGCAGCGGCAAGTTGAATCGAGTTTTACCAGAGGAAGTTTTGGCGAGTAGGTAGGTTTTAATGGGGGCAAACGATAAAGAGATTAATGGGAGTACGTCACCTTTGAAGCGAACCAAGAACCTACCGCTTTTAGGCAACAGGCAACAGGCAACAGGCAACAGGTTAGCAAAATTTTAAAGTATTTTTGCAAAGATGACGCGCTCCCAGATTAATACTTTTGTTTTGCCCCTAGTCTGATGTGTTATTATGTTAAAATCTGACAAGCATGGGCTAGAGTAAATTAACTTTGGTGACAGATGTAAACCCAAAAACTAGAAAGAAGAAATTTCCCAAGTCCATCATCCATAAATATCTAGTGAAATATGGTAGCAAAAAAACTGACATTAGAAGTTCCAGAATCAGTCTTTCAGCAGTTGAGTGAAGTTGCCGATTTCCAAGATCGCTCTGTAGAATCACTCGCGCTAAAATGTATTGCTGGCAGTCTCCCTCCTTTGGTTGAGAAAGTACATACAGTCAAGGAAATGCTAGATGGAATAACACCGGAAAATTTGCATGGTGAAATTGGTTTTGAGGAAGAGGTGGTAAATGGTGAAGTTCTCCACTAAATATGCTTCCTACATTCCCGAACGAGGGGATGTTGTTTGGATAGATTTTATGCCTCAAGTCGGACGGGAACAAGCAGGTCGGCGTCCAGCTATTGTTATATCTGGTAGGGGTTATAATGGTAAGGTAGGATTGGCTTTAGTATGTTTTATTACTAACAAAGTTAAAGGGTATCCAATGGAAATTCCTATTCCAGAAGGTTTAGGAGTTTCGGGAGTAATATTGGCAGATCGAGTGAAATCTTTTGACTGGGATGGAAGAAAAGCAGAGTTAATGTGTAAACTTCCATCAGAGATAGTAGATGATGTAATTGCTGCTCTAACAAATCTTTTAAGTTAAAGAGCAAAGATTGGGTAATATTAGTCGGTTTACCAGAGGAAGTTTTGGCGAGTAGGTAGGTTTTAATGGGGGCAAACGATAAAGAGATTAATACTTTTGTTTGGCCCCTAGTTTGATGTGTTATTATGTGAAAATCTGACAAGCATGCGCCAGAAAAAATTAACGTCGGTGAGATATGCAAACTCAAAAACTAACAAGTAGAAAGCTGACTTTAGAAGTATCGGAATCTTTGCTTCAAAACTTAGAAGAACTGGCAGATGCCACGGACCAAACTGTAGAATCTTTAATATTAGGTTGCGTGAGAAGCAGTCTGCCCGTAATTGCCAAACAAGTACGGGAACTAGACGAACTATTAGCAAAAGTTACTCCCGAAAACATTCACGAAGAAATTGATTTTGGAGGCTCAGTTGGTGGCGAACTCTGGTAATTTTGTGCCATATATTCCCAAACAGGGAGATATTATCGGGAGCATCTCAATGCTCCCCTGGATCATCTCATATTTGTAAAAAAACCAAAAGATTAATAAATTTTGTTAATTGTTAGTTGTTAGTAGTCAGTTGCCCAACTAACAACTAACAACTGACTACTAACAAAAACGGAATTAACAGTTAATGTTATTAAAAAATTAAGGCTCTTAACTCCTTTGCCTCGATCGGAGTAGGGGCAAAGCTTACGGGCATAGATATTTAGTTAAAAGCAGAGATATTGATTTATAT
>JAXHVR010000061.1:12254-18956 GCA_034189005.1 Cyanobacteriota bacterium
ACGGAATTAACAGTTAATGTTATTAAAAAATTAAGGCTCTTAACTCCTTTGCCTCGATCGGAGTAGGGGCAAAGCTTACGGGCATAGATATTTAGTTAAAAGCAGAGATATTGATTTATATAAACTTTGAGCGATCGCAGTATTTATTATTGTGGCGAGTGGCTGAGTTTGGGTCTGAAGAAAAGAGCGATCGCTTTAATAATAGTCCTGGAATTTATCGCGATAATTCGGCGGAAAATATCCCATAAAAAGTAGGTCTGCCAATTATGTAATAGTCGGCGATCGCTACTTTCATCATTCATAGCGATCGCCGCAACGTCGTCTCTGGGGTTAATAACTTATTTGGCGAAGGCATCCAGAAGCACAACCCTAGAGAAAACTAACTGCACCCAGTCTCTAAGCTGCCATCAATTACAATGGGACTTTCATCTGGGACATAAATAAATCGCCCCAGCAAGGTTAATAATAATCAACCTGGACTTGGGGCTGGGGCATTTCAAAATTAGACGGGTCGTAAATGTAGCGAGTTGTTTCTTCCTCTAACCGGTGAATATGATAAGGTTCTAAGCTATTGCTATGCCTTAGCGCTGCGAGATAACCATCTAAAAACAGCCGCAAGTCATCATAGCGATAGCCCCGGTTCCACATTTCCACTAAAGAATCGGTTAACTTTTGGTAGTGGCGGATTGTTTGAGTGTCGGTAAGCATTATGGCCTCTTTTTAACTTTTAGCTAATTTTAATTACAGTGGATTGGGTTGGGGATCGTGACATTAGCAAATTTGCTTGATAGTATCTCAGCCCGCCGCTCCAGTCTGTCCGTTGAGAACATTCCTGGGGTCAGCAACTTTTTCTACATCTAATTAAATCTAGGCCACGACCGCCTACTTAACATTTTAAAACAATTTATCAAAGGCGATCGGTGTCTCCACCGCCCAACTACCCCTACTTTACCAAATTTTTAACTCTTTTTATTTCTTTTTATAACGAAAATTATCAATATCTTGACTTAAAACAGATTAAATGTTATTTAAACAGGCATAAATTAACAGCCTGGATCTAGCGATAGAAAAGCTACAGTAGTAGATGTTACAAAAACCGGAACCAACTTTTGTTAAACTAATTGAGAACCAATCATAACTTTTTGGTAAAGGTTAAACAGTGAAATCTTCTCGGATTTTAATAATAGAAGAAAATCCACATTTGCGATCGCTCTTAGGCTGGCATCTACAGCAAGAGGGCTATTTGACATCCCAATCAGAGGATATCCGCAGCGCCAAAGACAAATTGCATCAAATTCAGCCCAGCCTCATAATTCTCGGAGTCCAGCCCCCTAGTGGAAATAGTCTCGAATTTTGTCAGTGGCTTCAACAACACGAACAAAGTCTCATTTTCATCTTGTCGGCAGGCAATACCGAAGCAGATATAGTCGCCAGTTTGAGGGCGGGGGCTGATGATTGCCTAGCCAAACCCTTCGGCGTTCTCGAATTTTTGGCCCGAGTCGAAGCCCTATTGCGACGCCAAAGAAAAATAATCCCACTTTTGAACCTCGATTATGGCGACCTAACCATAGACTTGGTATGCCGTCGCGTTAGGTTAAAAAATTCGTTTATCGATTTAACGCCCCAGGAGTTTAGTCTGCTCTACGTCTTAGCTCAAGCTGAGGGCATACCTCTAAGTCGTTCCGAACTATTACAGCGAGCCTGGCCCGATGCCATCGACAACCCCCGCACCATCGACACCCACGTTCTCTCCCTACGCAAAAAAATAGACAGAAACCCCGGCGAACCTAGTTTAATTGAGACCGTCCGCAGCGTTGGCTATCGCTTCAATAAAGAAAAAGTTGATGGCGGGCCGTCGATAAATTCGCAAAAAAACCAACCAGTGACGGTTGGAGTAGTTAAGTAGGGTGCGCAACACAGCTAAAATAGTGGGTAAACTTCCCAGGCTTGCTTGTAGTAATCGCTTTAGCGATTTATTATCTATGAATCGCTAAAGCGATTACTACGAACTTTTGCTTTACCCACTATTTTAGGCTTATGGCTCCAGCAACATTCCCCGTAGGTTGGGTGGAGCGCAGCGCAACCCAACATTAGGAGCGTTCGTTCCACCCAACCGACAAGAAAATGGCGAAGGTATTGAATTTAGAAACCCGGTTTTTTCAGAAAACCGGGTTTCTAAGCTCAATTCCATTCCTCCGTTTCCCGCACTTCTGCGGCAATTAAACTTTCCCGCAACCTGCCCCAGTCAACTTCCTTGGAGGGAACGTCCGCTACAAGTTTCCCCGACTGCAACTGGAGGACTCGGGTGCAAAAATCCCGGGCAATCTCTAATTGATGGTTGGCCATCAATATTGTTGTGCCTTTGTCTGCTAATAACTGGAGCGCTTTTAATAATCGAGCCCCTTTACCGCTATCGAGGGCAGAAGTTGGCTCGTCTAATAATAAGACTTTCGGCTCGATCGCCGCTGCCCTAGCGATCGCCACTAACTGTCGCTGCCCCACGGAAAGCTGCAACTCCGTCCGCGATAACCAATCTTGAGGAACGTGCAATTTTTCCATCCAGTAGGAAATACGTTCCGAAATTTCTGCTTGCCTTAAACCGCGCAACTGGAGAGGATAGGCGATCGCCTCCCCTACAGACATCCCCAACAATTTCGACTCCTGAAGCACTAAGGTCACATCTCTGCGCCACTCCAACACCGATATTTCCCGATAATCCCGTTTTTCCAGATAAATAGAACCACTGCTTGGAGAACTTAATCTATTTAACACTCTTAATAAAGAACTTTTCCCCGCTCCAGATGGCCCGATAATGGCAACCTTTTCTCCGCGATCGACGGCAAAAGACACATCGGTTAGTAAATCGGTACCGAGTCTTGTCGTCTGGTTTACCTTTTCCAATCGCAGTTGATGACCTTGTTTGTTCATATTTATCCGAGCTTACTTTACAAAAGTTAATACAACTTCTTTTAAAATTAATACAATAGTTGATAAAAGCGCTATTAAGAGTCGCTAAAACATCGGTAGCAGTCCAAAACTTACAAGATAAAAACCATGCAGATATCCTCAAACTCTTCTTACTCCAACCGAGAGAAACTTAACCGGGTGCAGAAAAAGGGATTGTCCTATACTATTGAAGAACAATACAAAACCTTAGTTGCTAATATTCCGGGTGCTGTCTATCGCTGTGCCTGCGATGTTAATTGGACTATAGAATTTATCAGCGATTCTATTGAGGAGATCGCCGCTTATCCACCTTCAGATTTTATCAACAATCAGGTCCGTTCTTTCGCCAGTATTATTCTCCCCCAAGACCGAAATAAGGTTGAAATTGAAGTTGCCCAAAGTTTAGAAAATCGTCAGCCATATCTCATAGAATATCGGATTTTGGCAGCGGATGGAAGGGTTAAATGGGTTTACGAAAGAGGTCAAGGGATATATCGAGAAGGGGAGAATAACACGGCAGAGCTTGCGTACTTAGATGGGGTTATTCTAGATATTACCGAGCGGAAAAACACCGAAATCAACCTCAGAAATACTACGAATTTTCTCAATGCTGTCTTAGACAATCTCCCAGTTAGCGTTGTTATTAAAGATGCCCTAGATAGGCGTTTTATTTATTGGAATGAAGCTAGCGAGGAACTGTTTGGTTATAGTTCCGAAGAGGCAATAGGTAAAAGGTGCGACGAGGTTTTGCCCGCTAACAAAACTAGCAAGCAAGAATGGGAAATGCTTGCTAGAGGAGAAACGGTGGAACGTCTCCCAGAAGCGATCGAAACTCCTCATCAAGGAAGGCGCTTTCTCCATACCAAAAAAGTGCCTTTGTTTGAGGATGAAGGAATTTGTAGGTATGTATTAAGAATTTCTCAAGATATTACAGAGATAAAGCAAACTGAGTTAGAGTTGTCTCGCTTGGCCCTGGTAGCTCAAAAAACTCAAAATGCGGTAATTATTACCAATCCAGACGGTTTAATTCAATGGACTAACGAAGCCTTTTGCAGAATTACGGGTTATCAATTAGAATTCGTATTGGGGCGAAAACCTGGTTCTTTTCTTCAGGGCCCTAAAACTAATCCAGAAACTGTGGCAAAAATTAGAAAAGCTCTGGACGCGCGAGAAGAGTTTGATGTGGAAATCTATAATTATAAAAAGGATGGAAATGGCTATTGGTTATCTTTGTCTATCGCGCCGATTTACGACAATAAAACGGGAGATTTGCAGGGATTTATTGCTATTGAAAGCGACGTGACGGAACGGAAAAGAACAGAGGAGGCTTTGAGAAATAGCGAGAGTCATTATCGTTATATTGTGGAGACTGCTTCCGAGGGTATTTGGATGTTTGACTCCAATAGCAAGACGACTTTTGCTAACAGTAGAATGGCAGAAATACTCGGTTATAAGGTTAAAGAAGTGGTGGGGCGATCGCTCTTTGAATTTATGGATGCCGAAAATGTAAAAAAAGCACAATTATATGTGGAACGTCGCCGTCAAGGCTACCAAGACCGCCACGATTTTAAGTTTAAACGTAAAGACGGTTCGGACCTCTGGGCTATTGTTTCCGCAACGCCAATTTGCGATTCTAATGGGGAATTTTCCGGGGTTTTGCGGATGATTACTGATATTAGCGATCGCAAATCTGCCGAAGCAGAATTACAAAAAACTCTCAAAGAATTAGAGTTTCAAAAGTTTGCCCTAGACCGCTCTTCTATAGTAGCAATAACTGACGAAGATGGCGTTATTACTTATGTAAACGACAAATTTTGCGAGCTTTCTAAATATTCCCGGGAAGAAATAATTGGCGAGACTCATAAAATGGTTAACTCTGGCTATCATTCCCCAGAGTTTTTTAAAAACCTCTGGTTAACTATTAGCGAAGGAAAGGTTTGGACTGGAGAGGTAAAAAATCGCGGTAAAGATGGCAAAATTTACTGGGTTTACACTACCATCGTACCTTTTTTAAACGACGAAGGTAAACCTTATAAATATGTAGCGATTAAAAGGGACATTACTGCAAGAAAGGAAGCGGAAGAGGCATTGCAGTTGACGGTGGATGAGTTACATAAAACTTCCGATCAATTAAGAAGTAAAAATCAAGACTTAGCCAAGACGTTACAGGAGTTAAAACAAACTCAACTTTTAATGGTTCAAAATGAAAAAATGGCTAGTTTGGGACAGCTTGTGGCCGGTGTGGCTCACGAAATTAATAATCCAGTAGGTTTTATTTCCGGTAATATTAGCCACGCGAATGAGTATATCGAAGATTTGCTAGGACTCATAGAAATTTACCAGGAAGAATATCCAGAACCAACTCCACTTATTGAAGAGGAAATAGAGGCGATCGAACTGGATTTTATCTTAAAAGATTTACCAAAAGTTATTAAGTCAATGAAGATGGGGGCTGACAGAATACGGGAAATCGTAATCTCCCTCCGCAGTTTTTCCCGCCTGGATGAAGCGGAACAAAAGCGGGTTAATCTTCACGATGGTATTGAAAGTACGTTGTTGATTTTGCAGCATCGCTTTAAAGAAAATGGAAAAAATCCCAGGGTGGAAATTATTAAAGAATATGGAGAGTTGCCACCCATAGATTGCTATCCAGGTCAGTTGAATCAAGTGTTTATGAATCTTATTAGTAATGCTCTCGATGCTTTGGAAGAAGGGGCGATCGCTGGCAATTTAGCCGGTGGAGATAATTCTATTTCCCCGACTTGCCATTTGCCGACTATTAAAATTTCCACGGAACTAAAGCAGGGTTCTTCTCTTTCTAACGGGGAACTAACTAACGGTCGGTTCGTACTGATTAAAATTGCCGATAACGGACCTGGCATTCCAGAGGATATTCGGCAAAGGTTGTTCGACCCGTTCTTTACTACGAAACCTGTGGGTAAAGGTACTGGTTTGGGTTTGTCTATCAGCTACCAAATTGTCGTGGAAAGGCATCGGGGAAATCTTGAATGCGTCTCCGAACCGGGGGCGGGAACTGAGTTTATAATTCAGATTCCCGCTGGCAATTAAGTAGTTATGCAAAAATATTTACATAAAATTATTCTTGATTTCCCCGTAGAACAGGCCAAAGCGCCTGTTCCAGATCTCTAATTAATGTTGCACTGGTACTTAATTACTCCATATCGCCGCACCAATAGTCCAAGCATCTATTAATAATAAAAACAAAGTCAGCCCCAACAAAATAAAATACATCCACGGTTGGGAGAGAGGGCGGACATCGGTAGTGTCGATACCGGTTTTTTCTTCCACAATTTTGACTAATTTCGCAAACCCCGAGACTCGCATCGGTAATAAATAACCATTGCCGGAATTGCTGAGGAAATAATAAACTATTCCACCTTGCCCGGTGGTTCGAGGTTTTAAAGCTTTTACTTCTGCCCAAGGTAAGGACCAACCTTTGCGAAAGAAAGCAGGTATCCACTCGGGATAGCAAACCTGAATTTTCTCCTCGTCCAAAATTACCCTTTCTGCGAGGGCCGCATAAAGGGCGATCGCTCCTAAAACCAATCCTACGGCAAGGATCGCTGGAGATATTGGGGCCTTGGTTGCTTGGGATAAGAAAGGTAATGGTAAGGTTAAGGCAAAATATAAGCTCAGAAGGGTAATTCTAATTAGAGGAGAAAGGCGGAATTTAGTTGGTGGGGGCTGTTTTTTCTCGTTCATGGTTAATTCTTTTTCTATTTTCTTAAACAGATT
>JAXHVR010000061.1:19056-21434 GCA_034189005.1 Cyanobacteriota bacterium
AAAACTTCAAAAAGCTTAAAGGGCAAAAAAGCAGATATTAATCAGCGGCACTCATAGCAGGTTCGACTTTCTTTTCTGTTTCAGGCTTAGATTTAGATGCTGAGGCTCGTTTAAGGTTTTGAGTCCCGCATATTGTCGAGAAAGGGCCTTGATTCATTTGCAAGCGATCGCTAGGTATTGTATCTGATAATACCGAACTTGCCATCATCCCCGTATGAATTTCCAGTAAAGCTTCGGGTAGAGCTTCAAAGACTAAACGCTGTCCTGGAAAAACAACCCGCTCAAAATACCAGTTAGAAATATTGGTAATTCTAGCAACCTGAATTTGACTGGTGGCGTTGACGTAGCAGCAAAGTATTTGGCCTTCGCTGTTAGAGGGTAGGGGATCGAGAATTTGTGCCATGATATGAACTTCCTAACGAATTTCCTTTTAAAACATTTAGTTATGTTTATTAATATAACATTAGCTTTGCTACATTGCTGTAATTTCTAATACCAATTTGTAAATTTTTTTTTATTAATGATAAGTATTTAAGATTACAATCTTAAATATTTCTAAAGACAGAGCAATAGATTTTAGATTTGTGTTAAAATACACAATATTTTTTTATTTAGACTTTAGAACTACAATTTTGAATTTTAGAGCGCCATGTAAGCGCCCGCTCAACTTACGATCGCTAAAATAAATAAAATAAAAGATATGCAACGATTAGTAAATTTACCTTAACAAATCATTGACAAAAAGTTCAAATAGTGGTAAAGCAAAGAAAAATATGATGGAACATAAAATCCTTTACGTCCGGCTGCCGTGCAATCCCATATTTCCCATCGGGGTCGTCTATCTGGCAGACCACGTCCATAAACTCTTCCCATCCGTAGAACAGCGAATTTTCGATCTCGGAGCAGTGCCGCCCCTAGATTACAAATCGGCCCTAGATGCCTGCATCGATGAATTCCAGCCAAACCTGTTAATTTACTCCTGGCGGGACATTCAAATTTATGCTCCAGTAGGAGGACGGGGGGGCAACCCGCTGCAAAACGCATTCGAGTTCTATTACGCGAAAAATCCTTTAATAAAATTGCGGGGTGCCTTCGGCGGGCTGCGGTTGGCTGCGTCCTATTATTCGGAACTGTGGCGCAACATAGGATTAATAGAGCGGGGACTAAAACGGGCCCGAGCTTATCGCCCAGAAACTAGGGCAGTAGTAGGGGGCGGGGCCGTGAGCGTATTTTACGAACAGTTAGGCCGGAGCCTTTCCTTGGGAACGATTGTCTCCGTGGGAGAAGGGGAAGGGCTTTTAGAGAAGTTGTTGCGAGGAGAAGATTTGGCAGACGATCGCTGTTATGTAGTCGGAGAAACGGAACCCCGCGAAGGCCTGATTCACGAAAAGCCCATTGCCATCGAAAAAACCGCTTGCAATTACGACTACATAGAAAACATCTGGCCCGCTTTCCAATACTACTTACAAGACCAGGATTTCTATGTGGGCGTGCAAACAAAACGAGGCTGCCCCCACAACTGCTGCTATTGCATCTACACTGTCATCGAAGGCAAACAAGTACGAATAAATCCCGCAGATGAAGTAGTAGCAGAAATGCAACAGCTTTATAAGCGGGGCATTCGTAATTTCTGGTTTACCGACGCTCAATTTATTCCTGCCCGGAAATATATCAATGATGCGGTGGAGTTGCTGCAAAAGATCCTGGATGCGGGGATGGATGATATTAACTGGGCGGCATATATTCGGGCAGATAATTTAACTCCCGAGTTATGCGATCTGATGGTGAAAACTGGCATGAATTATTTTGAAATAGGCATTACCAGCGGTTCCCAAGAACTGGTTCGCAAGATGCGGATGGGTTATAATTTGCGGGTTGTTTTGGAAAATTGCCGGGATTTAAAGGCTGCCGGTTTTAACGATTTGGTCTCGGTTAATTATTCCTTTAATGTCATCGACGAAACTCACGAAACTATTCGCCAAACCATTGCTTATCACCGAGAATTGGAGAATATTTTTGGGGCGGATAAGGTAGAGCCGGCGATTTTCTTTATCGGGTTGCAGCCTCACACTCATTTGGAGGAATATGCCTTTAAAGAAAATATCTTAAAACCGGGATACGATCCCATGAGTTTGATGCCTTGGACTGCGAGGAAGTTACTTTGGAATCCCGAGCCTTTGGGGGCCTTTTTTGGAGAAGTTTGTTTGGAGGCTTGGGGGCGAAATCCTAATGATTTCGGTCGCGAAGTAATGGCGATTTTAGAAGAGCGTTTGGGTCGCTCCGACCTGGACGATGCTTTGAGGGCGCCGATGGATTCTAAGGATGGTAAAAAGCAGTTAATAGCTGTGGGTTAAATTTATCCTAAGTAATTAATAATT
>JAXHVR010000061.1:21534-30752 GCA_034189005.1 Cyanobacteriota bacterium
GTATGAATGGCTTATTAGCGCTAATACAAGTCCGGGTAGGGAATGAATTTTTGCAGCGTTCGTAGTAATCGCTTTAGCGATTCATATTGATAAATCGCTAAAGCGATTACTACAAGCTAGCCTACGAAGTAAGAGACCCGGTTTTTTCCACAAACCGGGTTTCTGGGATACCGACGAATATCCAAGACGTAAACTATCTGACAAGTTAAATAATTAAGCTCAAAAATAATCTTATGAAAACCGAAGAAACAAATAATAACAAATCCCCCCATCATGCAGTAATAATCGGCGGCGGATTTGGGGGACTTTATGCGGCGAAAGAATTGGGAAGATCGGATGTTAAGGTGACTTTAATTGATAAAAGAAATTTCCATTTGTTTCAACCATTGCTTTATCAGGTGGCGACGGGGAGTTTGTCGCCGGGGGATATTGCTTCGCCTTTGCGGGGAGTTTTGAAAAATAATAAAAATGTGACGGTTTTGCTTGGGGAAGCCATAGATCTTAAGCCGGAGGAAAATAAGTTAGTATTGCGCGATCGCGAGTTAACTTACGACAGCTTAATAGTCGCTACGGGAGTCAAAGATTTTTACTTCGGCAGGGACGAGTGGGAAGAAAAAGCACCGCCTTTAAAAACTGTAGAAAATGCCTTGGAAATGCGCAGGCGAATTTTAGAAGCTTACGAACAAGCGGAAAAAGAAAGCGATCCTGAAAAACGACGGGCTTTGCTGACATTTGTTATCGTCGGAGGCGGGCCCACTGGAGTGGAGTTAGCGGGCGCTTTGGCGGAGTTAGCTTATAAAAAATTCAAGCGAGATTTTAGGAATTTCGATACTGGCGAGACCAGAATTTTTTTAGTAGAAGGAATGGAAAGAGTCTTGCCACCTTTCGCCCCAGAATTATCCGCCAAAGCAGAAACGGGTTTGAGGGAGTTGGGGGTAACGGTACGGACCAAGAGTTTAGTGACAAATATAGAAGATGGTAAGGTGACTGTCCGGAGTGGGGACGAGACTGAGGAAATAGAAGCTGAGACGGTCTTATGGGCTGCTGGAGTGAAGGCCTCGGGGATGGGAAAGGCGATCGCCTCTCGGACGGGGGCTTCAGTTGACCGGGCAGGACGAGTTGTGGTAGAGAAGGATTTGAGCGTCCCAGGTCATCCAAATATTTTCGTCATCGGAGATTTAGCAAATTACCCCCACCAGGGAGAAAAACCCCTGCCAGGAGTAGCCCCCGTGGCAATGCAACAAGGGTGCTATGCGGCCAACGCCATCAAAAAGCGACTTAAAAATAAAACTCTGCCCGCTTTCAAGTATATTGACTATGGCAGTTTAGCCGTCATCGGTCGCAATCGAGCCGTGGTTGATTTAAAGTTCTGGCGTTTTTCTGGTTTTTTGGCTTGGATAGCTTGGGTATTTGTCCACATCTACTACGTCATCGAGTTTGATAATAAATTAATCGTGATGATTCAGTGGGCCTGGAGTTATTTTACCCGAGACGGCGGCGCTCTTTTAATTACTGAAAAACCGTCTCAGAGGTAATTAACATTTTCCCAATTAACATTTTCCCAATTAACAATTGAGGATTATAGCAATTATTGAATGGAGAGGACTTTGACATTTTCCGGCTCCCCCCTTAAAAAGAAAAATACCATTCGTAGGTTGGGCTCTGCGCCCCGCGTAACCCAACAAAATCGTTGGATTGTGCTCCCGTTGATGTTGGGTTGCGCTATCGCTCCACCCAACCTACGAGATGCAGGGCGAAGGTATTGTTGAAAAAACCCGGTTTCTGGCGGGCGAATTATCGTTGTTCCGCAAAAATGGCGAAAGTATTGTTTGAGAAACCGGGTTTCTGGACCCCGAACTTTTCTTTGCCCCCGCAGGGATTGCTATATAACAATTGAAAATTGACAATTGACAATTAATAACTCTAATATTGGGGTGTCTTTCTGCTGGTTAGCTAGCTAATAAAAACTTCTAAAAACTAGCTATTGAAAATAACAAAGCTTTGAGGAAAGCATCAATCGTAAAGAGGCTCAATTAGAAATATGGTTAGCAGACTTTTAGACGGACGTTATCAGATCCTTGAAGTCATAGAATCAGCAGAATTTGGCAGAACTTATCTGGCTAAAGATACTCGCCTCCCAGGAGAGCCGCGATGTTTTGTAAAACACCTGCAACCGGGAAATTTAGATCCTGGTTTAATTAAGGGAACTCGCAGCCGATTTCAAAAGGAAGCCAAGGCTTTAGACAAGCTTTCTCAACACGATCGAATTCCCGTACTTTACGCTTATTTTGAAGAAAATAAGGAATTTTATTTAGTAGAATCTTATATTACTGGAACTTCATTAGACAAGGAGATAGTCGCCGGTAAACCCTTGCCGGAAGAAAAAGTAATCGAGATCTTAAATGAAGTTTTAGAAGTTTTAGTTTTCGTTCATGGAAATGACGTAATTCATCGAGACCTCAAACCCAGCAATTTAATCCGGCGCGACACCGATGGAAAGTTAGTGTTAATCGATTTTGGTGCGGTTAAAGATCTCAACGGTCGTCAAGGTAAAAGTCCGCGAACGGTGAGAATTGGCACTATGGAATATATGCCGATCGAACAGTTTGAATATAACCCCCAATTCAACAGCGATATTTATGCTTTAGGGATGATTGCTATTCAGGCACTAACTGGTTCGCCCCCCGAGGACTTATCAAAACTTAAAGAAATTACAAAAGGGGGCAAGCGAGAGATTATTTGGCGTCATTTAACGATGTGTTCTCCGGGGTTAGCAGAGATTTTAGATAAGATGGTCTGCTACTCTTATCAAGACCGCTACCAGTCTGCTGCTGAAGTTTTAGCGGATCTAAAAACATTAAAAGATTCTCCTAAATTAGCGATCGATAAAAGAATGACTTATCGACAAGAATTAGTGCGTCTTTCTTCTCACCGAGGAGATATTTCGGTGGTGGGTAGAGAAATATTGGACGCGCTGCGAGATAGTTTAGAAATGGATAAAGAGGAGGCAGACGATATCGAAGATGAGGTTTTAAATCCTTATCGAAAATATAAAGAAAAAGGGGAACGATACGAACAAACTTTATTGGAAGCTATTAAGAAGGATGGATATCCTTTTAGTAAAGAAACTCGCGAAGAATTAATTCGCTTGCAGCAACTTCTCGGAGTTTCCGATGAGGATAGCGTTTTAATAGAAGAGCGATTGGCTCCTAAATCTTTAGATGTAAAAGTAAAGAAGATAGTTGAAAAATTTAAGGAGTCTCAGTTTGTTTCAAACTTGCAAACGACTAAAAATAACGAACTTGCTATTATAAAATCCCCGTCGCAATTGCTACCGATTAATATTTATAATAATTCTCGCAGGTCGCGGCGGCGAAGAAATATTCGCTCTTTGCAGTGGTCGTTGCTGGGGGTAAGTATTGGCTTACTTTTAGCTTCAATAGCTGCCGTTTATGCTTACTTTCAATGGCAAAATTTACAAGAAAGAGTCCGCCTCGAAAAACAACAGGAAGATCGATTAGCTAAAGATGCCAGAGAGTTGGCTGAAATTGACGATTTTTATACTAATAGAAATTACGATCGCTGCATCGAAACAGCATCAGAAGTCCCGGAAACATCGAGTAAATTTGTCGAAACTCAAGACTTATTGCAAGATTGCGAGGAAGCTCTAAATTGGAAAAATGCAAGCGTTCAAGAATTAAGCGACAATTATGGAATAGTCAGAAAAGTGGCTTTTAATCCTCAAGGAGAAGTAATTATTAGCAGCGGTCAAGATAATACGATTGAAGTTTTGGAATTGCCTGACGGTAAGGCGAGGGAAACTTTTGTAGGCGATTCGTCTCCTATTTGGTCTTTTGATGTTAACTTTAACGATGGGGAAAAACTTGTTGCGGGTACTTCTGATTGGCGGCTAATTCTATGGGATTTAGAAACGGAAGAGTTTTTGTTTTCTTTAAATAATTACGGTAAAGTTTGGTCCGTGGCTATTAGCCCGGATGGGAAAACTACGGTCACGGGTAGCGGGGATACTATAGTAAGAATTTGGGATACAGACAGCGGTATTCTGATTGACGCTCTTTATTATCATTTTGATATAATTTATGCGGTGGCGATCGCTCCAGACGGTAAAACTTTTGCTACTGGCAGCGAGGATACTACTATTAAAGTTGTGGATTTACAAACGAGTTATTTAATTCATTCTTTAGATGGTCATACGGAGGGGGTCAGAACTTTGGCTATTAGTCCAGATTCTACTAAATTGGTCAGCGGCAGTTATGACGATACTATTAAAATTTGGAACTTAGAAACTGGAGAGTTAATTAATACTTTAAACGGGCATTCTAATGATATAATTTCTGTGGCTATTAGCCCGGACGGTCAGTTTATTGCTAGCGGCAGTAAGGATAAGACGGTGAAAATTTGGGATTTTGAAACGGGAGAGTTATTAATTACTTTAGACGAACATACGGATGAGGTTTATAGCGTGGCTTTCAGTCCCGACGGTAAGACTATTGCTAGCGGCAGTAAGGATAATTCTATTAGGTTGTGGAGGCAGTAATTAACAATTAACAATTAACAACTAACAACTAACAACTAACAACTAACAACTAACAACTAACAATTGGAGTCATAGTGATGAGCAAAGAGAAAAGTCAGGAAGTATTGGAAACTGGTGGGGTAATTAGACTAAAGCCCCAACAATATATTCACATTTTAGATAATAATAGTGGGGTAACGAGACTGGAAGTTGGCCCGCAAACTATAACTTTGGGTGAGGGGGAACGTTTGGTTTTAAAACCTCAACCGATGATAATAGTTCCACCGAGGCATTATTGCTTAATTGCTAACCCGGTGATGCGGGATAGTGAGTCCGTGGCGATCGCCGATCGCTACGGTCAAGTGAGGTTGCGTTATGGCGATCGCGAATATCGTTTCGAGCAAGAACCTTTCCCCCTATATCCGGGGGAAGAACTATTAGGAAATATTAAAGAACTCCTAGTAGTGAAGAGAAATCAAGCCCTGCGCTTGCAGGCAATTCGCGACTTTACAGGAACCACTACAGTGGCGAGAACGACGGCAGGGATGGAAACTATCGAACCTCAAAGTATCGAACGCTTGGCGGGAGATGAATGGTTGTTTGAGGGACCGGGGACTTATACCCCGAGGATCGAAGTGGAAATCTTAGAAATAGTTGACGCAACTATTATTAAGCCGAACCAGGCATTATGCTTGCGGGCCCGTCAAGATTGTATAGACCGTCAGGGCAACCCCCGCATCGCTGGAGAGAAATGGTTGGTGAGAGAAGCGGGAGCGTATTTGCCTGGAGTTGATGAGGAAGTTGGGGCAATAGTGGAAGCTTACGTTCTAACGGAACATAAAGCGCTGTACCTACAGGCCAAACGAACCTTTAGCGATGTTTTCGGTCGCGATCGCAAAGCCGGTGACGAGTGGTTGGTTACTTACGAGGATGCGGAAACTCATATTCCCGACGTTTACGAAGAAGCGATCGCAGAAGTAGAAGTAACGACGTTGAACGAGAGGCAGTGGTGCATTATCGTCAACCCCATCGACGAAAATGGCAAGCCCCAACTGGGAAGGCGAGAAATTCGTCAAGGTCGAACTTCATTTTTCTTGCATCCAGGAGAGTATATCGAAAAAGACGAAGACCTCGATTTAAAAGAGCTACTGGAACTTGAAGGGGAGAGCGATCGAAGCGGCATTCGAGATATCTATATTTTAGGAGAGCGCGAAGCCCTATTGCTGCGGGCCAAAGAGAGATTAACGGAAACTGAAGGTGCGGCAGCAGTAACCCGACAACCGGGGGATATGTGGACGATCTACGGTCCGAGGGATTATGTGCCGCCCCTGGAGGTAGAAGTTGTAGAAAAACGCGAAGCCATTTCCTTAGACCGAAACGAAGGAATTTATGTACGCAACATCCAGACGGGAGAATTAAGTTTAATCAGAGGGCCGCAAGCATATTTATTAACTCCTTACCAGGAACTTTGGGAAAAGGAGATTCCCCAGACGGTAGAAAAAATATTGACGAAAAAACTCGACCCCCAAGCGGACAGGGGACGCTACCGAGGAGGACACAACCCTCCCGAGGAAATTCAAACCCAGATGCGGGATAAAACTAAGGCCGTTGTCTTTCAAGTTCCCCAAAACGGAGCGGTACAGGTTCATAATTATAAAGAGAGAACCGCGCGCATTGTCTTCGGTCCCGACTTGGTAATGTTGGAGCCCCAAGAGGAAGTAACCGTGTTGAGTTTGTCCGGTTCGGTACCGAAAAGACCTCATGTTATTAAGGCTTTAGCTTTGTTATTGGGGCCGGATTTTATGACGGATATGTTTGCGGTGGAGACTTTAGACCACGCCCGGTTGCAGTTGCGGTTGTCTTATAATTGGTATTTCGACGTCGATCGCGACGACGAAGCAGAAGCGGCGAAGCTATTTCAGGTTCCAGATTTTGTCAATACCGCTTGTAAAGCGATCGCTTCTCAAGTCCGGGGGGCAGTGGCAGGCGTCAGTTTCGAGCAATTCCACCGCCAGTCGGCGCAAATTATCAGGGAAGCGGTATTCGGCTTGGACGAAGCGGGAAGTTTGCGGGAAGAATTTCGTTTTAGCGCCAATAATCTGGTCATTACCAACGTCGATATTCAATCGGTGGAACCAGTGGATGAGGAGACTTTAAAGAGCTTGCAAAAATCGGTACAGTTAGCGATAAAGATAACCACCGACGCTCAAGAAGCCGCTGCGAGAAACGATGCCAAGAGAATCGAACAAGAGGCAAAAGCGCGATTGGAAAGGCAGGGAATAGTGGACGAAAGCGCGGCAGAAACCGAGCGCAGAGGTTTGCTGGAGTTGCAAGCGGAAAACGCCGCCGTTGAAGCGACTGGAAGGGCGAGCGCGGAGTCGAGGGCGAAGGTGGAAATGGCAAGAATTGAGGGGGAGGCAGCCATTACCCTAGCCCAACAGGAAGCGGAGGCGGCGAGGATCCGTTTCGAGGCGGAGTCAGCTATTGAAAGGGCCCGTCAGGAAGCGCAGATAGAGTACCAGGAGGCTTTCGATCGCTTGGAGTTAGAGAAAGCAAACCGCCTGGCGCAGATGAATGGGGCCGAGTTTCGGGAGAAGGTTGAGGCTTTGGGTGCGGAGACTATTACGGCGATCGCTCAGGCCGGCCCAGAGATGCAGGCGCGACTTTTGGAGGGGTTGGGTATTGAGAGCGTGTTAATTACTGATGGTAAGAGTCCGATTAATTTATTTGGCACTGCCCGGGGTTTGATTAATTCTAATTTGCCCGAGCAAGATTCTGAGGGTAACGGGCAATGAAAGCTAGTTTGTAGTAATCGCTTTAGCGATAAAAAAGTTAGTTAACAACGGACCCAGAGAACTTAACGTCGGGGGTTGGTGGTAGAGAAAAGAGCTAGTTTGTAGTAATCGCTTTAGCGATTTATCTATATGAATCGCTAAAGCGATTACTACGAACGATCGCTTTGAACTATTAAATAGCGCATCGGCTATCTAATTTGCCAGGACAAAATTTCTAGTTCTTACTCTGAAGAATTATGCCGGTGCGCGACGGGCTGAAAAAAGCGATATTTCCTTAAATAAAACTCTCATAATCGCTATGAGAACCAATCCAAAACCAGTAATAATCCTCTCCTTTTTTCAAAGCTAAAGCGCGATAATCATAATTAATCCGCGCCGACCATAGATCGTTACCTACTTTCTTAAAGTGTAACGATGGATGGAAGTTATCGTTCGCCCAAAGGCGATAAGCTTTTCTTGCCTGTTGTTTAATATTAGGAGGCAAGCTAGAGTAGGAATGCCAAAAATCAGGAGTCGTGAAAGATTTCATCCAGAGGTTTAATGCGATTTGCTTCAATATCTGCGTTTACTTTTTGCAACAGTCGGTCAAATTTTCCCGAACTCACATCCGCTGCTATTTGTTGGTCCCAGCGATCGCTAAGATGAGTTTGCAACCAATGGGAAAGTAGGCGCATTTCTGTCTCAGATAAAACAGCGATCGCCGTTTTAATTTCTTTTAGTGAATTCATAGTATTCGCCATGAGATGGAATGTCTTTTAAATCATAGCACCTTTATGCTGGTGCGCGATGCGAACCCTACGAAAAAGCTTAATTTTGGGATTTTTTCAAAATATAAATTAATCCGTTTCATCCCCCCGCTTCAAACACCTGTTCCGCAGTTAAATTTAATTCTGGAAAAATTGAAGATTCGATTCTATCGCTACCACGAAACATTTTCACTTCGTATTCGCCGTCAACCATTTTATAAACAGAAATAGTCGGCCGTTTGGGCTTGCCTATAAATCGCCTTCCACCTAACCCTAAATAGTCAACTATCCAATATTCAGTTATTCCCAGATTTTCATATTCAACAACTTTCATAGCATAATCATCTTGCCAATTGGTACTGACTACTTCAACTGCTAGCTTGACTGTTTCGCCATTAGTAATAGTCGATCGCTTTCTCCACATCGGCTCGTTTTCCAAAGCCTTTTTATCGAGAATTGTTACGTCGGGACTAAATCCAGAATTGTCTGTATTAATTGACTTGATGATGCATTGACTCGGAACAGTGTAAGGAAGATTTAATCGCCGAATTTCTACGAATAATTCCCCGGCAAGTTCTCCTGCAATTTGTTGGTGAGTTCCGGTGGGTTGCATTTTGAAAATAACTCCTTTATGTAGTTCGTAAATCTTCCCGTCTTCTGGATACCAGTCCAGAAATTCGTCTAGGGTCATTAATTCCGTTTTGGATATGGCTTGAGTCATAGTAATGGTCCTAAATATTAAAAAAAACAGACACTCTTAAATAACTTGCCTGTTTGCATTATGTTAACAACAGGCGTGGGGCGATCGCTACTTCTTGCTTGTAGTAATCGCTTTAGCGATTGATATCTATGAATCGCTAAAGCGATTACTACGAACTCTGGTATCCTACGCAACGGCAAAAGCCATTTGATAAACCATAATTCCCACAGAAACAACCCCCGCAGCAATCATTAAAGCAGCTGGCATTAACTTACGGGTTTTTATCAGCCTGGAGATAAATGTAATTACCAAAAATGTCGCTATGACCGTTGCTAAAATCAACCCCCAATCTATTCCCATCAGCGGGAGAATGCCGGCAATAATTAGTAAAATACCGCAGCTTACTCCGGCAAATAAAGAAATTTTACTTTTGGCTTTGA
>JAXHVR010000061.1:30852-33318 GCA_034189005.1 Cyanobacteriota bacterium
GCTATGACCGTTGCTAAAATCAACCCCCAATCTATTCCCATCAGCGGGAGAATGCCGGCAATAATTAGTAAAATACCGCAGCTTACTCCGGCAAATAAAGAAATTTTACTTTTGGCTTTGAGGTAGCCCATAATACCCCCGCCTACCGCTAAAATACCGTAGGCGATCGCTGCTATTATTCCGATGTTCATTACTTATTCTCCTACAATTAATAAATGGTGCGCTACCCTACCATCGTATGGTGCGCGGCGCGCGCCATACCAGATTAATCGCTGGAATTATTAAAACTTAACATTAAAAAAGTCTAAAAATTTGAGAAGATGGGGGCGTTCTCCCATATATAAAGACGGCAAAATGTCATATTTAAACTCCCGAGCGATCGCCCAAATCAAAACCATAGAAAGGCAAGCAGCATCCCTGTTGCTATATCAATCGGTCCTAGAAAGTTCCGTGGGTCAAACCTTTCTCGACCTCCTAGAGTCCCTCCACCATAACGACATCGGCGGCATCAAATCTCTCAGGGCCTACGGTCAATGGTTTAAAGCCATTGCTGCGGAAAATAACAACTGGCAAAACTACCTGATAGGTGAAATCCTCGCGGATGAAAACCCCTTTAGCCAACAGGCCCAACAAACCGACTTTGCCAATTTGCCCCCTGCTTTGGTAGCAGCGGCAAAACACGACCTCCAAGGGCTACAAATTATTTATGAATGCAGCGAAGACCGGTTGAGCAATTGGTTGCGCGTTGCAGGCCAATTACAAGAACCCCCCGTGGTCTGGCATGGAGACCCCGAGGCAGAAATGGCCTCCAATCTCAAGTCTATCTACGGGAAGCTGCGGGAACAACCCGACTGGGGCGATGCCGTGGAGGACTTAGCCAATTACTATCGCAAATTTGGGACCGGTTTGTTTGCCCAATATCCCGCCATGCAGTGGCGGGGAGGGGAATTAGTCGCCATCCCTTACCCCGATCCGGTGAAGTTGTCGGAATTGGTCGAGTACGAGTCCCAGAAAGAAACTTTGGTCAAAAATACCGAGTTTCTCTTAGCCGGTTATCCCGCACTCCACGTCTTGCTTTATGGCAGTCGCGGTAGCGGTAAATCATCTTTGGTTAAGGCATTATTAGATCGGTATCAAAAACGCAATTTGCGTTTAATAGAAGTAGCTAAATCCGATTTAAACGATTTGCCTTTAATAGTGGAGAGGTTGCGAGGAGTGCCTCAGAAATTTATTATCTTCGTGGATGACCTTTCCTTTGAGGAGGATAACGATGCTTTTAAGGCACTCAAAGCCGTTCTAGAAGGTAGCGCCATTGCCCGCCCGGAAAATGTCGTAGTTTATGCTACCTCCAACAGGCGGCATTTGGTTCGAGAATTTTTTGAAGACCGCCCCCGCCCCAGAGATAGCGATGAAGTTCATACCTGGGATACAGTGCAGGAGAAATTGTCTTTTAGCGATCGCTTTGGCTTAACTTTAACCTTCGAGCCCGCCGACCAAAACACTTATTTAAACATCGTCCGCCACCGGGCAAAACAAGCCAAAATTAAAATCAAGGCCAAGGATTTAGAATCTCGGGCCTTGCTATGGGCCACCCGCCATAACGGGCGTTCTGGACGGACGGCGCGGCAGTTTGTTGATTTTCTCAAGGCCGAGTTAAAAATTGGTGACAAATAGGTTGGAAAAAATCGGCGGATAGTGCCATTATGGTCTAGGTAAAAACACTCTCTAATTTAGGGGACTAAACATGAGTTTATTCGAACAAGGTACCGGTCAACTCAAAGCCAGCGATATTAAACTAGATGGCGCTGAAGCCTTTGCAGCGATCGCCTTAATTGCCGTAGCTGCCGACGACATAATTACTACTAGCGAATCTCAAGGTCTTACTACTCTGTTCGCTCGAATGGAACTTTTTAATAAGTATTCCGAAGATGATTTGAGAAAAATGACAGATAAACTGCTTGGCATTATTAAAAACAAAGATATTAAACCTTTGTTTGACGCTGCGGTGGCGGCAGTGCCAAAAGATTTGAGGGAGACACTTTTTGCTGTTACTACGGATTTGGTATTAACAGATGGAGATTTGGCAGAAGAAGAAGAGCAACTTTTGGAAGAACTCTACACTGCCTTAAAAATTTCTGAAGAAATGGTAGATAAAATTATTGATGTCATTTCTATCAAGAATAAAGGGTAATTGTTAATTGTTAATTGTTAGTTGTTAGTTGTTAGTTGTTATAGCAATTAGCAACTAACAAACGAAAAAAACCAGTAAATAGAGACGATGAAAAACCAAAAATCTACTCAAAAAACAAACAAGGGTAAATTCTGGGGGCGAGTGGTACCGTGTCTGATGCCAGTAGCGATCGCCCTCTGGGTTTTAGCCGCCGCAATGCCATCGCTATCGGTCATCCGCGAAGGCAACCGAGGCAGCGAAGTAACCCAACTTCAAAACAAGTTAAAAGAGTTGGG
>JAXHVR010000062.1:0-2881 GCA_034189005.1 Cyanobacteriota bacterium
ATTAATAATTAACAATTAACAATTGAGTATCCATGGGCCATAAACGGTTAATTGCCGTTAACACAGGCCAGTTGGCATCCAAAAATTTTTGTGCAAATATTTTTGCACGACTACTTAAAAGGAATATTCTAGAGAGCCGCAAATTGCATTCTCAGCAAACCGGGTTTCTGATGGGAAAAACGCCGATATTTGGTTGTGGTTTTCGCAGAAACCCGGTTTTTCGATTGGCCCTCTAGCCAATAAATGGCAGCTTAAGGGATAGGGCCAGGAGATAACTATAGGCAAAAGACCTCTTGCAAAAGTCGCTTGTAAAATCTTTTTTAGCTCTTTTTTCCTTAAAATCTCTTCCCCTGTTGCCTGTTGCCTGTTGCCTGTTGCCTACTTCTGGAAGAAGTCTAAAAATTTCTGATAAACTTGGGACGAGTTTGATGTTGAAATTCAAAGAAAGAGCTTCGATCGCTCTTGACAATTGCCTCTTAAAAAACTGACCCAAGTAGCTTGGGCGCGTAAGGGGTTAAGTTGAAGTTTAGGAGTAAAACCCTTGAATAGGCCCAGCGTATATAGAAAAAAATCCCTCAATGCCTCCGCAATGCCTGCGGATGAGATTCCCGAAGCTATAAGAGAAACTTATGAAGAACCACCAACTAGCGAACCGAAGAAAAGAAAATCGCTGGTTTGGAAGTTAGTAGGTTTGGGAGCGATCGCTCTGGTTGCTAGCGTGGGGTTACATTTTCAATTTGCTCTATCCCCAGTAAAGATTACTGTCGGTATGGAGAAAGAGAATGCAGCGGTAGAAGCAGTGGAACCTTCTGCTTCTGAGTCTCCATCTCCTTCTGTCGAGGCGGTGGCAGAAGAAGTTCCAGAAAATATTCTCGGACATTTGCCTTACGAACAGGCGTCGGTGTCGGCGCTAAAACCGGTTATCGGTAATAGTAATGTGAAATTGCGATCGGCTGCTGCTGCTAAGTTTAATGCGATGAGCGATGCTGCCTGGCGGGATGGCATAGAGTTAGTGCCCCTGTCGGGATTTAGAAATATCGAAGATCAAGAATATTTATTTTTTGATGTGAAAGCTCAAAGGGGGCAGGTGGCTTCCCAGAGGGCGGAGGTAAGCGCTCCTCCAGGTTACAGCGAGCATCACACCGGTTATGCAATCGATATAGGCGACCGGACCAGACCGGAAACTGATGTAAGCGAAAGTTTTGAGAATACAGAAACTTTTAGATGGCTGGAAGCTAACGCGGCTTATTATAGTTTCGAGCTGTCTTTTCCTAGAGATAATCCTCAAGGTATTAGTTACGAACCTTGGCATTGGAGGTTTGTGGGCGATCGCCACAGTTTAGAAACTTTTTATAAGGCAAGAACAACTGACAATTAACAATTAACAATTAACAATTAAGATGAAAGAGATTTCCCTAAATTTAATTGCCGTGGGAGTGTTTGCGATGACTTTATCGGTTTTGCTGGGACCGCTATTGAATTTGTCTCCAGCAGTGCCGGCGATCGCTACTGCTTGCCTGTTGGGACTTGCAACTATAGATAACTTTCAATGGCAGGGTCAAGGAAGCCAAATATTGATAGATTTATTTGTGTCTGAGGAAGCGCGCGATCGCATCATCCATCACGAAGCGGGACATTTCCTAGTAGCTTACCTGCTCGATATTCCGATTAGCGGTTACGCCCTCAATGCTTGGGAGGCTTTTCGCCAGGGACAATCGGCCCAAGGGGGTGTGAGATTTAACGATTTAGAATTAGCAAGCCAATTGGAAAAAGGCAGTATTTCTTCTGTTTTATTAGACCGATATTGTACGGTTTGGATGGCCGGTATTGCGGCGGAGAATTTCTCTTATGGTAATGCGGAGGGTGGGGCTGAAGACCGGACGAAAATTAGTGCTTTGTTATTACAAATGAAACGGCCTTTATCGGAATCTAAGTTAAAACAAAGTTGGGGGTTTCTGCAAGCCCAGAATTTAATTGAAACTAATAAATCCGCTTACGAAGCTTTAGTAGAAGCGATGAAAGAAAAACAATCCGTGGATGATTGCTGTCAACTTATCCAGGAACGCATTTCAGTTGAAAAGTAGGAAATAAGAAACCTGGTTTGGGAAAACCTTGGCCATTTTAGAAAAAATACTATTCGTAGGTTGGGTCTAGCGGAGCGAAACCCAACATCTTCATAGGGTTCCACGGAGGTCCGCACAACCTACAAATAGTATTCTTCCTAAAATGGCTAAGGTATTGTATTACAATACCTTGGCCATTTTTTTGTAGGTAGCGCGCGCGCGAGCGCGAAACGAACACTCCTAATGTTGGGTTGCGCTATCGCTCCACCCAACCTACGAATGGTATTTTTCCTAAAAAGGCGAAGGTATTGGTATTAAAAATCGGGTTTCGCGATCTTTGCTTTATACCAACGGATTGCGATAGCAAGTCTAGAACCATGACTAAAGAACAACTAGAACTACCCGCCCTCACAGGGTTGTGCGGCGCTTACTTCCATCAAAATTGGGATTATGAAGCACCCGACGCTTTAGGAGTCATCCGCAACTACCTCAAGGGAGAGCCAATCTCCCAAATTCTAAAAACCATTGAGGAGATAGATCGCTTACTTTCCCTCAACCTCGAACCAAAGCAATTAAAAAAGCTGTTTGAGTCGGAGTTAAAGTGTTGCTACAATCCCACAGTTTATGGCATATCTCACCATTCTTGGTTGGTGTGGGTGCAGGTATCTTTGAAGCAAGCAGTGTCAAGATAAATGCTCCAGTAGCTCTTTCATTATTCCAGAGGCGATCGGAGAATCGATCGCGCGCCAGAAACCGGGTTTTTGCCAAAAACCCGGTTTCTTAATCAATACCTTCGCCACTTTCTTGTAGGTTGGGTG
>JAXHVR010000062.1:2981-22123 GCA_034189005.1 Cyanobacteriota bacterium
CCAGTAGCTCTTTCATTATTCCAGAGGCGATCGGAGAATCGATCGCGCGCCAGAAACCGGGTTTTTGCCAAAAACCCGGTTTCTTAATCAATACCTTCGCCACTTTCTTGTAGGTTGGGTGGAGTGAAACGCAACCCAACATCAACTAGCAAAATCCAACGATTTTGTTGGGTTTCGCTACGCTACACCCAACCTACGAATGGCATTTTTTCTTTTTGGCGAAGGTATTGTTAATCCTCTAGCTATAATCTAGGGAGTAGTATTGAACGGAGGTAGCAATGACCTTAGAGGAAATTTTAGCGGCCCTCAAAGATATGAAAGGGGAAGAACGGATAGTTATTATTGAAACTGCGGCCCGTTTAATTCGAGAAGAGGCTGAGGAAAAGGCAAAATTGAAGGCAGAACAACAACGGGAATTAGAGGAAGCCGCTAAAGAGGCACTTCCCGACTATTTGCCAGGAGGAGCGCTGTACGATCTTTGGTCTCCTGATAGCGAACCTTACTACGATTCTGAGGATGAAATTCCATTAGCACCTCAGGGCTTATTTTCATTAGCCTGCACATGTTCGATCGCCTGACGGGATATGCGGAGCGGGATCTCTTGGTAATCTTGCGATATACCCCAAAATTCTCTTAATGTTGGCCCGTTACTGACCCGAAAATCGTGCAAGAGGAAATTCCACAATTCATGCGCTATGACGCGACGCCCCATACGAATATACCAATTCATACCATGCCTTGAAGCCTGGTCAGATTGGAAAAATGACCGCCATAGTGCCCTGGGACGAACTTGCAAAATAAGCTCTATGCATTTTACCCATAAAAAGATACGCCAGGGAGGCATATACTTTGCTTCGAGTACTTGATGTTTGTAGTCCCACTTACTTTGGTCAAGTTGGATAACACGTCTCTCAGAGGCAATCCGGTAATATCCAGTCCAGCGATGAGGTGTAACATATAGCGACATAATTTGGTCGGGATCGTACCAGAGTAATTGTTTAAGAGAACGAATAAAGTCACGATCGCTCACCTCTTCAAAGTCAGTCACCCATGTAGCTAGAGAAAGAATGCCATGAAGACGCAGGAGACGAATGGCCTCACGGTCAGTGCTTGTTGCACTTCCCTTGCGGATTTTCTTAAGCGTGCTCTCATCCGTATTCTCCATCCCTAGCAGAAACCGCTCGACTCCAGCCTTTCGGTACAAATGTAAGATGTCTGCATCCCTTACAATATCGTCTGCACGAGTTGAACCAATGATGGTCACTTGTATATTTTCGGCAATAATTGCCTCACAAAATTCGCGCCAAATTGCCTTGTTTACTGTTGGATTTTCATCGGCTAGGTTGAATAGCTCAACGCCATGAGTACGATGTAGCCAGGCAATTTCCTTAGCAAGCTTCCTTGGATTTCGATGTCGCCAACGAGCCCAGAATCCACGTTGTCCGCAATAATTACAAAGGTGCGGACATCCTCGGGATAACTGGATAACAACAGCCTGTTTACCGCCGTAATAGCTATATTTCTTCAGGTCAACAAGTTCCCAGCCAACTCGATAAGCATCGAGGTCGTGGATCGTAGGGGCTGGAGGGGTTTCAATAATCCGGCCGCCACTGCGGAAGGCAATACCTTCTACCATAGAAAGATCGTCATTAGCTTCAATAGCTGCTATCAGTTTAAGAACAGTGTCTTCACCTTCGCCGCGAACGATCGCATCAATCTGAGCTTCCTGTGTGAGAATGTTTTGAAAATGGTATGTAGGGAAGACTCCACCATAGATAATTTTGAGCCCCGGCAACTCTTTACGGAATCGGCAAGTTAGTTCCACAACAATTGGATGTGCTGAGGTGGAGCCTGAGTGGCCAATAAGAAGTACCTGTGGGCGATGGGTGACAACTTGTCGAACAATTTCATCGTATGAGAGCGGTCCTAGTTCTGCATCAAGGAGAGTCACATCGTGGCCTGCATCCAACAATGGCCCACCAACAGACAAAAGCCCCAGAGGAGGGAGATGCTCTTGTGGAATACGGCTACCAATAGCTGGGTGCGGTGGGTTGACAATGAGGATACGCATGAATTCTCTACTCTATAGTGTTCCAAAAGATTAAGACTTGCTGCTAACTATTATTTAGCCTGCTTTCTCCTATCTGCGGCAAATCGAAACCCGGTTTTTCCAAAAAACCGGGTTTCTGAGATAGGAAAAAACATGGTTCCTGAGAATACGATCTTGTTGGGTTGCGCGGGGCGCTCCACCCAACCTACAGGGGACTACAGGGAACTACAACTAGGACTTTTTCCGTTTTCTACCTTTACCTTTACCCTTAGAAGCGGCCTTCTCTTTAATCATTTCTACCGCTTTCTCCAGAGTCACGTCTTCCACCGCCAAATCCTTCGGTATCGTAGCATTGACCTTGCCATGCTTCACATAAGGACCGTAGCGACCGTCATATATATTAATCGGTTCGTTGTCTTCTGGATGGGCGCCGAGTTCGCGCAGGGGTTTTGCCGTCTTGGTGGTACCGCCGCGACGACCCTTCTTCGGTTCGGCTAAAAGTTCCAAAGCGCGCTCTAAGGTGATGGTATAGACGTCGTCGGTCTTTTTGAGCGAGCGATAATCTTTACCATCGTCGCCGCGATCGTCCACTACATAAGGACCGTACCTACCCGCATTGCTCTGCACCTTCCCCCCAGTGGTGGGGTGAATGCCTAAATCTCGCGGTAAAGACAGCCACTTGAGAGCCAGATCTAAGGTCACGTCTTCCATGTTCGTTCCTTTCGGCACGGAAGCGCGTTTTGGTTTCGGCGGCTTCTTCTTGCCCTTGCCCTTAGTAGGCTCGGGGTCTTCCCCTATCTGAACGTAAGGACCGAAGCGACCCATCATTAATAAAATCGGTTCCTTTGTTTCTGGATGCTCTCCCAATTCCTTCGGACCTTCGGTTTTTTGCCGCAGGATAGTCTCGATTTGTTCTGGGTCCAAATCTGCCGGCATCAAGTCTTCGGGAATGGAAGCGGTAACAGTACCAGTACCGTTTTCGGCCTCGATGTAAGGACCAAACCGGCCTATGCAAACTCGATAGGTTGTATTTTCGTCGCCTTTGAGATTTTCGAGATCGATAGTCCGCGCCTCTTTGGGGTCTATTTCGTTTTCCTGTTCGCGAACTAGGGGTTCGAGTCCTCTTTCTCCTTTATAAAATTCTTCCAAATAGGGCAACCATTTAGCTTCGCCGGTGGAAATCTCGTCGAGGGTTTGTTCCATTTTCGCTGTGAAACTGGTATCGACGTATTCGGGAAAGTGTTTTTCTAGGAGAGTGGCGACGGCAAAGGCGGTAAAGCTGGGAACTAGGGCGTTGCCTTTTAGTTGGGCGTAGCCGCGATCTATGATGGTGCCGATGATGCTGGCGTAGGTACTGGGACGACCTACCCCTTCGCTTTCTAGGGTTTTTACCAGAGAGGCTTCGGTATAGCGGGCGGGGGGCTGGGTTTCGTGTCCGACGGCTTCGATGCCTTGACAGTTGGGGCTGTCGCCGACTGCTAGCTCTGGCAAGGGGTTTTCGCGGTCTTCGAGGGCTGCGTTCGGGTCGTCGGAACCTTCGACGTAGGCCCGGAGGAAGCCGGGGAAGTCGATGCGTTTGCCGTAGGAACGGAAGGCTGCGTCTTGGACTTGGGACTCTACGGTGATGTGAGTTTGGCGGGAGTCTGCCATTTGGGAGGCGACGGTGCGCTTCCAGATGAGGTCGTAGAGTCGGAGGTCGGAACCGCTGAGGCCGGTTTCTTTGGGGGTGCGGAAACTGCTGCCGGCGGGACGGATGGCTTCGTGGGCTTCTTGGGCTCCTTTGCTTTTGGTGGTGTATTGGCGGGGGCCGGGGCTTAGGTATTCTTTGCCGTACATTTGCTCGACGCAGGCGCGGGCGGCGGCGATCGCTTGGTCGGAGAGATGTACGGAGTCGGTCCGCATATAGGTTATGAAGCCGCGTTCGTAGAGACCTTGGGCAACTTTCATGGTTTCGCGAGAGCCCATGCCGAGTTTCCGGTTGCCTTCTTGCTGCAAGGTGGAGGTGGTGAAGGGTGGGGCCGGTTTGCGGGTGACGGTGCGTCGGTCGATGTTGCTTACGGCCCAGGGTTGGTTTAGCAGTCGTTGTTTGAGGGCGTCTGCTTGGGCTTCGTCTAGCAATACTACCTTTCGACCTGCGGCTATTTGGCCGGTGTTTTGGTCGAAGTCGCTGCCGGTGGCGACTCTGGTGCCGCCGAGGCTGTAGAGTTTGGCTTCAAAGGGGGTGTTGTCTTTTTCTAGGGCTGCTTTTAGATCCCAGTAGCCTCCTTGGCGGAAGGCCCGACGTTGGCGTTCTCGCTGGACTAATAGTCGCACTGCTATTGACTGGACTCTGCCGGCGGAGAGACCTCGGGCGATTTTTTTCCAGAGGAGGGGGGAGAGGGTGTAGCCGTAGAGGCGGTCTAGGATCCTTCGGGTTTCTTGGGCTCGGACGAGTTTTTCGTCGACGTCGCGACAGTTGGCGATCGCTTCTTTGATGGCTTCGGGGGTTATTTCGTGGAAGACCATCCTTTTTATTGGCACTTTGGGTTTGAGTATTTGTAATAGATGCCAACTGATGCTTTCTCCTTCTCGGTCTTCGTCTGTGGCCAGGATTAATTCGTTGGCTCCTTTGAGGGCGTCTTTTAGTTCTTTGACTTTTTTCTTTTTGTCTTTGGGGACGACGTAGATGGGCTCGAATTCGGATTCGACGTTTACGCCTAAGTTGGCCCATTTCTCCCCTTTATATTTTTCGGGTATTTCGTCGGAGGAGGGGGGTAGGTCGCGAACGTGGCCCATTGAGGCTTCTACTCGATAGTCTTTGGGCAGGAAGCCGCTAATGGTGCGGGCTTTGGTTGGGGATTCTACTATGACAAGGGTTGACATGGGATTTTCTGTGTGGGATTGAGGGAACTGGGATTTGTTGGACGGCGGACTGTCGTCCTTTTTGTTTTGGGGAGGATTTTGGTTTCGTTTTACCTGGCCCAACTGGCATTGCCAAGGCCGCTAACTATTTCCATCTATATTCTTTATTAATTAGCAAAATATTTTTTGTCCTTGCTTCAGATCCAGGGCTGAGGATTTTGCCTTTAGCAAGTTATTTTGCTATCTTTCAAGTTTTGCTATCATAAACGGCTTTTTATGTCAATACCTATTTTAAGTTTTTTTCTACTTGGACGATCGCTCTAACTAGGTTGTGGCCATTGGTTGGAGGAGCAATTCCTAGTTCTTCTCTATATACAGCAAAAAGCAATGGGAATTTTTAACCGGGGTTTTGGCCGTTTATTTCTGGGACTTTTAAATTTTATCTCTTTTGCGGGGGTGACTGCCGTTACGGGCGTCGGCAATTAAGGATCGACACGAATGTATCTGCGTGGTTTCTGTTAGTAAAGGTTTGAGGAGCGCGATCGCGAAGCGTTGCGGATGCAACATCGCACCTTGAGATTAAAAAACCGGGTTTCTGGGTGCGGTGGGGTTTCCCTTACCTATTAATCTTTTGGTCTTACTTCAATTCCACCACCATCCATTAGATTTTTTAGGCTCTAGAATTGTAACCTTAGCTTGTCCGAGATCGCAAGTCATACCCGTGTGACATAAGCCCGTTCCAATAGGATCGTTGGACACTACATCTACAACAGAAATTTTAAAATCTGCATCATCTGGCACATCAACGCTAAACCTGCACTTATAAGAATCGGAACACCCTGCCTCGTTAATACCGTCCGTGGTAGAACCATCGGGAAAACATACAGTTCCGTAAGTTACATTTGCCAAGCAAACTCCTATATCGGGCGCTCCATTCAAGATTTACCAAGGTTTGTCATTAGCTTTAGCGTGCTGAACTTCTATCTCAACAGTAGTTATCGATGCTAAAGCCGTATCGGCAGCGCTAAACAAAATGCAAGCTACAAGCATTAAGCAGAAGAGGCATCGAAGAGACGAAAGTAGAAAATTGGAACCTTTCTAAAGATTTGTCTTTTCAATTGTCGCCAATCCTAGCAACGTGCTAAATAATTAGGTTGTTTTATCCATAAAATTATAGAGTCAAAACTGTTATAGCAAAAAGACGCCCAATCGTTTAGAATAAATAACACAGACAAAAAGTTCAAAAATAACCTAGTGTCCAGTCCGCGCATAACCGAAGAATTACTCAATCGCGTCGAAGAACATCTTGATGCTATACTAGAGCAACAAGCTCTTCCCCTGCTAATGCAAGCAGGGGAAAGAGCCATGCTAGCTCGACTGCGCTCTGGCAGTACCACCAGACAAGATATCGAGTTCTATCTCCACGAACTAATAGAAGCAGCAAAGTTTCGACGAACGGGCGACTTAAAAAATGCCCATCAAGAAGCGCTGCAGTTCAGAGGAGTTACCGAAAGGGATTTATTTCATCCCGACGTTATTCGCCAGTATCCAGAATTGTTTCCTTATAATTGGAGAGAATAATATGAGTTTCGCTCACCTGAGAATTAACAAGCTCGAACAAGATAATTTCATCGTAGAATACCTAGTCGAATCTTTTGACTTTAACGAAGAAAAAGAATGGGAAAAAGTCGGAAAATTGGTAATCAATACCGCCGCCAAAAACTACGAATTTCAAGCCGCAAAAATCTGGATCGATCGCCCTATTATCCCCCCAGAAGTATTTCGTTTGGATGAAACCGAAAGACAACAAGTCATTCAATCCCAATATCGAGATTACGGTTGGGGCGCATGGTCGATATTAATCCATCATTGGGCGGTATCCTTTATTCAAAAGGAATCGTTTCCCGAATACCATCCCTTATCTTTCTTCCCCGAAAAACAGCAATTGAAGCAGGAAAAATATCCCGCCTCAACTGTTTCTGTTTGAGAGTTAAACGCTATCTGGGGGCTCTTGCAGCTTAAACTTGAGATTAAGAAACCCGGTTTTTTCTTCATGCATACCGGGTTTCTAGGTTTAGGGGGAGCAACGATATCGCCCCACCCCCAGCATCTTACCAACGTATCTGTTCCTCTTGCGCCCGAGACAGCGCCTCGTCAAACTCCGCTTTTCAGCAGCAGCCCCAGCGATCGAGCGCATCAGTAACTTTAAATCGACAACGTCGTAAATGCGATCGCTTTTTGTCAATAAACTCAGCTGGAGCGATCGCCACGGTTAAACGCAACTCGCTCCGGTAACACTGAAAGTAAAAATCCTAGTATCAACCCAAACAAAGTTCTAACCAGAGGAATAGCTCGAAAGTTGCTTTCGAGCTAAAATAACAGAAAAACTAACTCTGGAGGAACCATGTCAAACGCAGAAACAAACGCCGATCGCATCGAAGAAAAATATCAAATCTTCGTACCGTTGCGCGCCGCCCGGTGGGGTGGGAGTCAAACTCTAACTTTGCGATCGGGGGATACTATTCAATTTCATATTCCCAGTCGGCTGCAAGAAAACTCCCAATTAACAGTTAAAGGAGTAGGCTTGCAAGGTAACGACATTACCGTAATTTGTCACGCTCTCTACGATACCACTGAAAGAATTGGTGACAAAATTTATACGGAAATCGACGAAACTAAATTCGTCATGGACGAACTGACAAAAGATCGGTGTAAAGGAATTTACGAATCATTGGAAGATGGTAAATTTGTTGGAGATTTAACAGGGTTAGATTTGCTCGATTATGTAGTAGCGTCGTCAAAACTAGACGAAAAAATACGCGATCGCTACTCCATCGCCAGCAACAACTCCCGCTTAACGGGAATAGAAAACGCCATCGCCGCTGGTTTGGAAAAATCTCAATTAGACGAGGAACGCCAAAAACTAATAAAAGGAACCTACGCCCGCGTCCGCGATGTGGAGCCCGTACCAGATTTTACCGCCCTGACCGATTGTAACGCGATCGTCGTCGCCTCCGATCTTAGCGAAGGGCTCAAACAAACCTACTTAATGGCCAGCGCTAAATCAAAAGCCCTCACCGTTGACTTTCTGATCGTAGAAGCGATCGAACGAAAACTCGACGGCGCCCAAAAGGAGGCATACTTATCCGTTTACCAGAAAGTCCGCGACGGGGAGGAAATATCCCAGGAGGAAGAAGAAACTTTAAAATCCTTAGATGCCTTTATCGAAAATTCCGAGGTATCAGAAACGAGTAAAACCCTTTATTTAGTAGCGCGAGTTTTGGGAGAAAAAGCCGAGACGCAAAAGGATCCGCTTCTGGAGGCGATCGAGCAAAGCAACAAACTCACCAGCGAGGAAAAAAATATGTATGCCCTCGCCCGCAGTCTGGCTATGAAGGGCGAAGCAGACGAACAAGCGGAGAAGGAAGTTATCGAATACGCCGTAGCGAAGTTCCACGGCGAATTGAGCGAAGCGGATGGGAAAGCGGAGGAGAAGGAATTTGCTGGATACGCTCGACTGGTGGCCGCGAGATTGTTGGAATGGTTTATTAATAAAGCCGAGGTTCCCAAAACCTACAAATACGCCGGTGCCGCCCTGGTGGGGTACGTTGCGGAAGGTAAAGAGTTCAACGGACTGCAGGCCGCAGCGGCTGCATTAGTGCCGGCGGCCACTAGCGCTTTGAAGGCTTTGGGAACGGAAGCGGGAACCGGTCTTGCGATCGGTACTTTATTAAACGGCGCGGCCGCTACCACTGCTAGTTTGGCTGCTGCGGGGAGCGCTTCGGTGACTGCCGGCGGTTTGGGAATGTTGGGCGGTTTGGCGGTCGTTACCGGTGGGGCCGCTTTAATTGGTGCTGCCGGGTTGCTGTCGGTGGCTCTCCTGACCCAAATGGACCGGGGAGATTATCTCAATTTGGGAATTGCTGGCACTATGGGAGTTTTAACCAGCGCCACTGTGGCTCTTGCTGTTTGGACTGGGGCCGGCGCTTTGGGCGTGGCCGGTTCTCTGACTGGGGCGGCTGCTATTAGCTCGACGATCGCTGCTTTAGGCGGGTTGGGAGTTATGACTGGCGGTGCTGCTTTGGTTGCCCTCGGTACCGGGTTCGCCGTCTGGTCGGTTCTCAAGGGCAAAAAGTCGCGGCAAGATATGTTGAAGGAGTTTGAGTGTCGTTCTTATACTTTGACGGAACCGAGTGGCGAGCGGGCAGTTAGCTTCATTTTAGCTAATTTTCCCAATAGCGAAAACGCTTATCTAGCCCCCGAAATTCCGGCGGATAAGCTTGCCAATGCTTTGTCTAAGTACGGCGATATTGGCGTCGGCGAAAAGGTTTTGGGTTTAATAGATACCAGCGGCTTTCACGATGCGAAAGATGGTATTTTGTTTAGCGATCGGCAGCTTATCTGGAGGCCGGCCTATTCATCTTCCGAGTCTGCGGGTTATTCGGACTTGGACGATGGGAAAATTGGGGAAGTGTCGGAGAAGATGTTAGACGGCGAAGGCGACAAAGCAAAGTTTGCTAGTTTTTTAAGGGGACTTAAAGAAGTTCTGCAAAAGTAGGGGATGAAATAGATTTACTAGGGTGCATCTCAATTTTGAAGAAAGCCAAGAATTCAACGCTTTTTGGTAATGGGTAATAGGTAATAGGTAATAGGAATATTGCGTTTTTGCTTCGATGAGATGCTCCCATTTACTATCCACCATTATCCCCCTAAAAAAGGGGAATTTGGAGCCATTTTTTTTGTAGGTAGCGCGCTCGCGTACACTCCTAATGTTGGGTTGCGTTGCCGCTCCACTCAGAGCAAGGATTATAGCTCAAAGACCCAATTGTTAATTGTTAATTATTAATTATTAATTGATATTACTACAGAAGGAGACAATTTTTATGAAAGTAGAAATCAGCAATTTAGGTCCGGTTAAAAAAGCGGAAATAGACCTCAAACCTTTAACAGTTTTTATCGGTCAAAATGGAGAGGGAAAAAGCTGGAGTGCTTACGCGATCGCCGCTATTCTTGGAGGCTACAGCTTTCCCGAATACCTCCGAGCATATCTGAAGGGAAAAACTCAACAAAAATATCCCCCTGTAGATGATGCCATTGAGCAGTTTCTCGAAGAAGGGAACGCAAAAATAGATGTAGTTAAATTTGCTAGCGACTGCGCGGAAAATTATTTCAATGATGTAGCGCGTTTTGCTCCTCAATTGATGGGTAGTTTTATGAAAAGCGATCGCCTGACTTTCCCCGATTTACAAATGCGCTTCAATTTAGGAGAATCGAAAACTGAATTAATCGCAAAAATTAAAGCAGCTTTGGTGGATAGAAAAATCTCTTTTAATCCCCAAACCAAAACCGCTTTACTGAACGCCGTTAAAGAATCCCGCGAAGCAATTTTATATTTTTATTCCTCGGGAGAATTTCGGGATAAATTGCCGGAGCGATCGGTAAAAGAGTTTGTCTGTAAAGAAGTTTTCCAGATAATCCATACGGCTTTCTTTGCGAGTAGTTATTTTTTATCGCCAGAAAGAACCACTATTATAACTCTTCCTTTTGGTGGGAGTATAGAAAAAGAATTTAACGGGGGGGAGATAACAGAACCTTTCATCGAACCAGTAAAACAGTTATTAGGAAGTATGTCGGCGGCTTACCAAAAAAGTTTCTACGAACGAAAAGAGCAAATTAAAGAGAATCCTCAAATAGGCGAATATCTGAAACTAGCCGACTTTTTAGAATCAGACATCCTTCTGGGCAAGTTAGACTTTGAAACCTCCATCAAGAAGGAACTATTATTTCAACCAACAGAGGGGAATGTTAAATTAGGAATGCCCGTTGTTTCTTCAATGGTAAAAGAACTTGCTCCCTTAGTTCTGTATTTGCGTTATTTAGCAAAACCAAACGACCTGCTAATAATCGACGAACCGGAAATGAATTTGCATCCCGCCGTCCAAGTCGAAATAGTAGAATTTTTAGGAATGTTAGTTAATGCCAATCTTAAGGTTTTAATTACCACCCACAGTCCTTACATAGTTGACCAGTTAGTTAATCTGATGAAAGCCGAAAAGCATGAAGAAAAAGAAAAATTTAAGGAATTGTTTTATTTAGAAAGCTCTGAAGCTTTTCTCTCTCAAAAACGAGTTTCAGTCTATTTATTTGACGAAGGAAATACTAAAAACATTCTCCCCAAAAATGGAATCATAGATTGGGAGACATTTAGCAATGTTTCTGAGGATGTTTCTCAGCTATATTCGCAGTTACTCACAGTTGAGGATTTAGATTAGAAAAAATGCCATTTAACACATTACTGTTAATGTCTTGTTTGCTGCCCGGTCAAACAAGTTTTAAAGAAGGGAAAACTAAGGTAATAGTCCAACCGCAACCCGGGGAAACTATACTATTTTTCAACATAGACGATCGCTCAAACCCCGGTTGTAAATTCCGTCAATTTCTTTGGGGAAAGAGAGAAGGCGAAAATATTTGCGACCTCATAGTTTTTTATGCCAGAGGAGAAGAAAGGATGGTTTGTTTTATAGAGTTAAAAGACAATCTTGGCGAGTTGGGCAAAGCTTATGAAAAATGCGGAGGCAAGAAACCCGGTTTCTTCAACAATACCTTCGCCAAAAAGAAAAAATTCCATTCGTAGGTTGGGTGTAGCGTAGCGAAACCCAACAAAATCGTTGGATTTTGCTCGTTGATGTTGGGTTGCGTTTCACTCCACCCAACCTACAAGAAAATGGCGAAGGTATTGTTCAAGAAACCGGGTTTCTAAAATATCGCAAATTATTTAGGATTGCTATATTGGCGATGCGGGCAAGGCAACGGAACAACTGATTAATACCTATAATGGTTTTAAACAACACAAATTAATTGTTCGATTCTTCTTGCCATCCAAGCAGATATTTAGACTCGATGTCGGCACCATTTTTTAACCAAGCGATCGCCTCCTCTTCTCCTACATCTGGATTAACCCATGCCACCTGTTTTAATACTTCGATTTCTGCCGTAGCTTTAGCAAAAAGTTCCTTCACCGTTTCATCGAGAGAAACTACTATTTTGTCAGTAGCGATCGCCGCTTCAATTAACAGTAAATCTTTCTCCATAGCCTTTTGCTGTTTTTCAGTTTCAGAATATTTTTTTATTAGATTCCATAAATCATTATCGACGGCAATATCTTGATAAACTAACTTTTTTTTAGCTACCATTGAAGAACGCCACCTCTGAGTAAAAGTGGATTGATGTTTATCCCACTCCTTTTTTATTTCGGGAGTCATTACCAATTGATGACAAATATCCTTAACTGCTGTGAGAAAATCGCGACAGTTTTGGGAAGTCGGTGCATCTTTGTCACCCGCCGCACGGGCAACCGAAGCATCAATAACCAAACGTTTAGAAACTTTTTTAACCATCTTAACGCACCAATAAACGAGCTTCTGCTGCATCGAGATATCGACTTTCTTCGTCTAGGGCAATGTCGGAAAAATCTTCCGGCCAATCCTCTCCATAAGCCCCGGCATCATCCATATCTGCGCTACCAATTTCTGTAACGCCATTATCGCTTAATTGGAACCAGTGTAGTTTAACATTTTCTGGCTCTATTTTCCCTTCGGCAACTAATGATTGAACCCGCCGAAGTAACAAATCGCTATGAGTTTCCACAATTACTTTGACACCGCGATTTGCTGCTTTTACTAAAAGGTCGCCTAAAGCTGCCGTCGCCCGAGGGTGGAGATGAATTTCTGGTTGTTCTAAATAAACTAATTGCCCCGGTTCCGCTGCTATTAATGCGACAATTACTGGTAAAATTTGAGACAAGCCAAAACCGACATCGGCAATACTTCTTAGATTATTTTCTGGACCTTTACCTGGTAAATTACTTACCAGTAGTTCTATTGCGATATCGTTCAACTTTTGCGCTACTACTTTTGAAGTTAGTCCCAGAGTTTCCATTGCTTTCCATAATTCTTTTAGCCGCGAGTCTTCAGTTTTTTGCCAATAATTAATTATCGTGGCAACGTAGTGTTCAAAAGTACCGGGGAAAGTTGCACCTATTCCAGTTATTGCGTAGTGTCTTTCTGGATTACCTCTAAATCCTGGAACGTGAATTAATCTGCGAATTTCATTATCAAATAAACTAATGTTGGAGTTACTTTCATAACAAGTAAGCGAATGTTCCCATGATATTTCTTCAATTTTTGATTGTTTTTTATATTTGCATTGAAAATTGAGAAAACAGCGATCGCGATTTATACTCCATTCTAAATTTTCAAAAAATTCACTCTTGTCTAATTGAAAAATATTGAGTACATTATTTATTCCTAATTCTTCATAATAATTGGACAAAAAACTCCCAATTTGTTCGCGAGTCATAGTTTTAGTAAAAGTAACAGGCACTCCATTCTCTTGAATAGTTGCTTCCAAAATTTCCGGAACGTCATCCGAACTTTTCCCATAAGTATTAGCGAGAGAAATGCCGCCGTCAAGTGTTAGTTTTATCGTGAAGCTATCGCCCTCTGGTTTCCCCGGTATCCGAGAAAAAATTTGACTGGCATTCGTAAACTTAACATTAGGTCCGTCTAACTTCAAAGCACCAGGATCGTAAGTAGCCTCCAAAGTTTGCTTCAACAACAACAAAGGTTGAATAACGCTCGATTTTCCCGAACTATTCGCACCAGCAAGAATAGTCAGCGGGCGCACTTCAATATTGCACTCCGACTCCAAAGATTTAAACCCTTCGATGGAAATATTAGTAATTCCTCCAGCCGCTTCTTTTGAGTTTTTGTTAGTAAAAGATTGACTCATAATTTTGAATATTTATTGACAATTTAAGAATCTCAAACTCTATCTTATCAAAAACAATTTAGACAATTACACTTAGTATCTTCCAGAAGCGTCGCGGCGGGTGGGGCAGTGCCAGCGTCTCCCCTCGCGGCGGCGGGTGGGGCCCAAACCGCTCTATGGCCATCAAACCCCAATAAAAAGACCAAACTCCCGTAAAAAAGCGGCCCCATGAGAAAAAACTACAAATCCGGCGTGGGACACTGTACAATCGGCAGTGTAAAGGATTATTAACGAGTCCCAATCTACCCATCTATGGATTTCTCAACTCTTGTCGCCCAGCTAAACGCGGGCAGTATCCTGCCGGAAGGCATAGTCATTATTACCCTCCTAACAGTTCTCATGGGAGACCTGATCGGAGGACGCAGTTCCAGGCAATGGACGCCTTATTTTGCCATTGGAGGTTTGCTGGCGGCCATAGTGGCCCTCTACTTGCAATGGGACGCCAGCAACACCGTCGGTTTTTTAGGCGAATTTCAGGCCGACGCCCTCAGCATCGTCTTTCGGGGCATCATCGCCCTCTCTGCGATCGTCACCATCCTGATGTCGATCGCCTATATAGAACAAACTGGCACTGCCTTAGGAGAATTTATCTCTCTTCTACTCACCGCAGCCGTTGGGGGAATGTTCCTCTCCGGCGCCGACGAGTTGGTAACGATCTTTATCGCCCTAGAGACTCTCAGTATTTCTTCTTACCTGCTGACGGGTTATACTAAACGCGACTCCCGTTCCAACGAAGCGGCCTTAAAATATCTTTTAATCGGTGCCGCCAGTTCCGCAGTCTTTCTATACGGCATATCCTTGCTGTACGGGCTCTCTGGAGGAGAAACTAGATTAGAAGCGATCGCCGCCAATATCGCAGATAGCGGAGCGCCCTTGGCCCTGATCGTCGCCCTAGTCTTCGCGATCGCCGGTATCGCCTTCAAAATCTCCGCCGTTCCCTTCCACCAGTGGACCCCCGACGTTTACGAAGGTTCCCCGACTCCAGTAGTCGCCTTCCTCTCCGTCGGTTCCAAAACAGCGGGTTTCGCCCTCGCCATCCGCTTATTACTCACCGTCTTCCCCCTAGTTTCCGAACAGTGGCACTTCATCTTTACCGCCCTCGCCATCCTCAGCATGGTCTTAGGTAACGTAGTCGCCCTCGCCCAAACCAGCATGAAGCGCATGCTTGCCTACTCCTCCATCGGTCAGGCCGGTTTCGTTATCATCGGTTTGCTCGCAGGCACCCAAGCAGGTTACTCCAGCACGATCTTTTATCTGCTGGTTTATCTATTTATGAACCTCGGCGGTTTCACTTGCATTATTCTCTTCTCCTTGCGAACCGGCACGGACCAAATTAGCGAATATGCCGGCTTGTATCAAAAAGATCCCCTGCTGACTTTAGGACTGAGCGTGTGTTTGCTATCCCTGGGAGGCATTCCGCCCATGGCTGGATTTTTTGGTAAAATTTATCTGTTCTGGGCCGGTTGGCAAGCGGGATTATATGGTTTAGTTTTGGTGGGTTTGATTACCAGCGTCGTTTCCATCTATTACTACATTCGCGTAGTTAAAATGATGGTAGTAAAAGAGCCCCAGGAAATGTCGAAAGCTGTTAAGAATTACCCCCCTGTTCGCTGGAATCTTCCGGGAATGCGAGCTTTGCAAGTAGGGTTAATTCTCTCGGTTATAGCTACATCTTTAGGAGGGGTTTTGGGCAATCCTTTGATTGGCATAGCCAACGATACTATTACTAAAACACCCCTTTTAGAAGCTTCGATCGCTCCTCTGGTTCCAGTAGAATCCGTTGCTAACAATTCTAATATCGATGCTCCAGAAATTAATTAGCTTTTCGCTTTAGCAATAAACGTGCCTAAACCATCGTAATTTAGGCACGTTTATTTTTTACTAATTAATAACTTGAAAGAAGAAAATGCCTAAATTAGTACCATATAAACCTTTGGTATTGCGGTTATTTCACGGGGTAAATGCCTTTTTAGCGATCGCCTCCTTGATTACCGGATTTTTAGTTTACGACAGTTGGGACGGTCGCTTCGGCCAACTCTCTCTTACCGTAAAAAATCGCGCTTTAATCGACATTCACGGTACTTTTGCTTTTTGGCTGTTTTGGGTATTCTTAGCCTTTGCAGTTGCGAACATTAAAATCGGCAAAAGCTATTTAACCAACTCGGAAGATTTAAGCAAACTCAAAGTTAAAGTAGGTCAAAATGTTTGGTGGTATCGCCTGCAAAGATTGGTTAATACAACTATTCTTTTAGCATTAACTTTATCCCTAGCTACCGGCAAAATGCAAGATGAAAACTGGTTGCCACAAGGGGAAGTAAACCATATTTGGTACTACCTGCATTTAATAGCCTGGGTCGTAACATTAATCGCCCTATCTTGTCATTTATTAATTAGCGCCAAAGTTGGAGGGAAAACTCTATTTATTTCGATGTTTAACAGCAAATATCGCCCTCAAGATAGTCCTAAATTATGGCGGGATAAGATTCGCGCTTGGCTGAAAAATCCCCGCTGGTAAAATGATGATTTTTTGTTTTATAAAGGGCGCAGTTTATGGGAAGCACGTCAGCGCAAGCGAAAAGAGTTTTTGAAAACCTAAAAACTTTCTTTATTACCTGTTGCCTGTTGCCCGTTGCCTGTTGCCTAAAAGCGATAAGTTTTTGGGAAAGTTTCATGCATTGACGTACTCCCCGGTCTATGCGCCCTCATTTTTTTTATTGTGCCGTAACTTCGATTATTTCTGTATCCAAAATTATCTCGCCTTCATGCACTAAATCGTCGTGATTGTTGGCATTAAGAGTAACAGTTATTTCATTAGTACCCGGTTCTAAATTGTCGAGATAATACCAATTTCCATAGAGTCGCGTAACCTTTTGCCCGTTAATAAAAAGATGGGCGTGACCTTCAGAAAAACTTGGACCTCGATCGACATTTTCCGGGGTTAGTGTAAAATTAGAAGTTTTTATTTGCAGGTTCCATCCCCTCATAGAATCTTTAGCAACGATTAAATCGACTTCTGGAACCGGTTGACCGGCAGGAATTTCTAATTGTTTGTGATTGTGTCCGTAACCGCCGCCGTGACCGCCGTGACCGCCGCGACCGCCGTGGCCGCCATTCATCATAGTTTTAGCGATTCCCACCCCGAGACAAAGCCCGGTAAATATTGCTATTGCGTTAGATGCAACTAAAAATTTTTTGTTCATTTTAGTTTAGTTTTAACCTACAAATTCAACTTACCATAGCATATAATTAAACTGGATGCGCCCAAGGGGCACTTTACAATTAGAGGAAAAAATCCATGAAAGTAGAATCTATCTCAATTCAAAACTTCAAATTATTTGAAAACCTGGAAGTTTCTTTTAAAAATCAAACCTTGGATGAAGTAAGCAATCGATTTTTAATCTTAGGAGATAACGGCACTGGTAAAACTACTTTATTACAGGCGATCGCTCTTCCGCTAGCATTAGCAACCAGACAAATTTCCCGGGTAACAGAATTTGATTGGAAAGGATTTATTCCCGGTCGTTACTGGCGGTGGGGGCCTCCCCATATTGAATTGGATATTTCGTTTGAAGAGGAAGAAATCGAAGCCACCCACGCCATATTTAAAAGGTGGCATGATGGGAGCGATCGCGACAATTCATTAACCGAACCAGGCAGCAGTAAATTAGTTCGATTAACTTTAGATGGCGAAAAGTGCCTGGCTGGAACCGGGCCGGAAAAATTTCAATTTTTAGGACGCTATTATGCCAAAGAACTATTAAAAACTGACCCTTCTATCCGGTCGGAATTTTCTAAACTTCCAGGGATTTTTTGGTTCGATCAATGGAGAAATCTAGGTTCTCATCCCCAGAAAAATCCAACTAATAAGGAAATAATTGAAAATAGCAGTAGAGTTTTATTTGAATTAGGGGTCGCTGGTTTGCGAAAGTATCTAAACGGCTGGAAGTTTGCACAATTAACGAAGAACTATAGCGTCGATTATTTGACAGAGTTAGAAAAACTTTATCAACAAGTCTTTCCCACTAGAAAATTTGCTGGAGTAGAACCAATGCCAGGAACTGATTCCCCCAGTCCCGAAGATTACTACTTTTTACTTACTGATGGAAACCGCAGTTATGACATCGAAGAAATGTCCGCTGGAGAGCAATCAATTTTTCCTATTCTCTATGCTTTTGTTCGAGAACAAATTGCTAATTCGGTGGTATTGATTGACGAAATAGACCTCAATCTGCATCCGCCAGCAGCCCAATCTTTGGTCAATAAATTGCCTAAAATTAGTCAAAGCTGTCAGTTTATTTTTACTACCCATTCTCGTTCTGTAAACGATATTATGGGAGAAGCAGAAACTTACCGTTTATCTGGAGGTTCGATATGTCTGTAAATATTTTATATTGCGAAGGCGGACGAAAAAGCTTCGATATTCGAGTTATTTCAAAAATACTGGAAGATAATTCTGGCACGGTTGAAACTATGGGGAGTAAATACGGCTTTGAAAACCGAGTAATTTTGGTAAGAAAGTTAAAATCGGAGTTCGTAATTGCGGGACTTAGAGATAGAGATTTTGACGCTGATGATTCTCCTCCCCAATTCAGACCTCGCGAATGGTTTTTTCGGGATAATCAAGAGAGAGTACAAATAGGTTGGTCTTGGGAAAGAAAGGAAATCGAGAATTATTTAATCGACCCGGAAGTAGTTAGGCGATCGCTTGGTAAAAAAGCACCGCCAACAGACGAATATTGCGAAGCCCTAAAAAAAACGGCAGAAGCGATCGCCGACTACGCTGCTGCGAGAATAGCGCTATCCCTATCTCGTCTGCCGAGGCTGTTACCTCTAAACAATAATTGGGGTACAAAGCAGTGGGGCATCATCTTCCCAGAAAGCTTGTCTGAAACTGACTGTCGCCAACAAATTCGTGAAATTGTTAGCAAGTACCAGCAAGAGCAAATTATCAAAGAACAAACTGTATTAAACAAGTTTGACGAAATTTTGCCAAGCTGTCGTCCTGGCGGAGTAAGGTTTGATAATCAAAACTATTTAACTTTTTTTGCTGGTAAAGACTTACTCTGCGGAATGCAAGAGGCATTAAACGATTTTGGCTTAGGAAAGCCGTCCGCTTTTCGCGAACGAATTCTTGTTGGCATCGGCAACTCTCCAGACGATGTTTGGACTTGGTTGCCGGAGTGGCAGCGGCTTAGAGAATTAGTTAGCAGTTCTACTTTCTAATTAGACGTCTTGCATAAGTTTATGGACGATCGCTTTTATTAAAAACCAACTAACAGGCGAGACGCCTGTTCTACGAATTAACAGGCGAGACGCCTGTTCTACGAATTAACAGGCGAGACGCCTGTTCTACGAATTAACAGGCGAGACGCCTGTTCTACGAATTAACAGGCGAGACGCCTGTTCTACGAATTAACAGGCG
>JAXHVR010000062.1:22223-31695 GCA_034189005.1 Cyanobacteriota bacterium
AGACGCCTGTTCTACCAACTAACAACTAACAAAAATGACACTATCTTGGCAAGAATTTCAACCAATAGCAGCGATCGCTACTACTCCCACGGCCTACAAACTCTTAAAACCCTTCGCTGCTTCCTCTGGGGCGACCGTCTGGATACCAGAAAGCTGCAAGGAAACAATTGACAATCTGACAGTCAATACCAAAATTTATCAAGGTTCCCTCAAACAACACTTAACCAGTTTGTGGGAAAACACTAGCGCTATAGTTTTCTGCCTCGCCAGCGGGGCGGCAGTCCGATTAATCGCGCCCTTGCTGGAAGATAAATCCCGCGACCCCGCCGTAGTCGTCGTGGATGAAGCAGGCAAATTTGCCATCAGTTTGTGCGGCGGCCATCGAGGGGGGGCCGATAAATTGGCAAAGGCGATCGCTATCCAACTAAACGCTACTCCAGTCATTACTGGGGCCTCCTCCAGTTTGGGATTGCCCTCCGTAGATATCTTGGGAGAGCCCTTCGGTTGGTCTCGGGGTTCGGGAGATTGGACGGGGGTCAGCGCCGCCGTTGCGAAAAGCCTACCAGTAGAAGTATTTCAAGAAACTGGTTCCACTCTCTGGCAGCAGCATCTACCGCCGGGGCATCCCTTTCGCTTTGGTTTGGAGGAAGGGGAAGACAAATTAGCTCCCAAAGGAAGGATTTGGATTAGTTTTACCCAACGGAAATTCTCCCCAGAGTCCGATTTCCCAAAGGTGCAATGGCATCCGCGAGTGTTGTGGGTGGGGGTTGGTTGCGAACGAGGAACGTCGAAAGGAGCGATCGCCTCTGCCATCAAAACAGTATTTCGAGCCAATCATCTGGCAGAAGGAGCGATCGCCGGCATTGCAACAATCGCCATTAAAGCGGATGAGGTGGGATTGCTCGAATTTTGCCAAGAACGCAATTTGCCCTTGCGAACCTTTACTGCCGAGGAGTTGGCTTCCGTGGAAGTCCCCACCCCTTCCGACGTCGTCGCCGCTGCGGTGGGGACTCCCAGCGTGGCAGAAGCGGCGGCGATTTTAGCAACGGACAACCCATCGGTTAAATCCGCTGCCGACCTGCTGGTTGCCAAACAAATCTGGCGATCGCCCGCAGAAAAAGGTGCCGCCACCGTCGCCGTTGCCCTGGGGCAGACGGAATACACCGGACGCGCGGGCCAACTATTATTAATCGGCACCGGTCCTGGAACTTTAGAACAAATGACGCCCGCCGCCCAAACAGCCGTCAACCAGGCCGATGCGGTCATCGGTTACTCTCTTTATATCGATCTGCTCGCCCCACTGCTGCGCCAAGGGCAAATTATCGAAGCGATGCCTATTACTCAAGAACGACAAAGAGCAGAAAGGGCCATAGAACTGGCGAATTGGGGCTTAAGCGTAGCGGTAGTTTCTTCTGGAGATTGCGGCATTTACGGCATGGCGGGGTTAGTTTTGGAAATGTTGCGGGAAACTAACTGGGATGGTAAAAAGCCGAGAGTCGAAGTTTTTCCCGGAGTAAGCGCCGTACAAGCAACGGCTGCAAAAGTTGGAGCGCCGTTGATGCACGACTTTTGTACTATTAGTTTGAGCGATTTATTGACGCCCTGGGAAGTTATCGAGAAGCGTCTGGAAGCAGCCGCCGTGGCAGATTTTGTAGTGGCGCTGTACAACCCCCGCTCCCAAAAGCGCGTCGAACATTTAGTTAAGGCCCGGGAGATTTTCCTGGAACACCGACCCGGGGAGACTCCAGTAGCGATCGCTCGTTCTGTTTATCGCGATGACGAACAAATTACCCTGACGACTTTGGAGAAAATGTTAGAAGTACCAGTGGATATGTTGACTGCGGTTTTAATCGGCAATAAATCTACTGGGGTTTATGAGGATTGGATGATTACTCCCAGAGGATATCTGGGTTAATTATTCGCTTGAAAACAAATTCTGTTCGTAGTAATCGCTTTAGCGATTTATCAATAAGTACCAGTGCAAAATTAATTGGACATCTGGAACAGGCGAGACGCCTGTTCTACGGGGGTTGGGAGAAATAATTTTATGTAAATATTTTTGCCTACCTACTTATGAATCGCTAAAGCGATTACTACAAACTAGATGTTGTCAACTTATCGAACCATAGATCGGAAACCATGACTAACAACTTGCAGTCCGCTTCCGCCAGCATCCTCCTCTGGATGTTAACCATCGCATCCGCATCGGCCCAAATAATACCCGATGCGACCCTACCCAACAACACCACCGCCACCCCCAACGGCAATACTATTATCATAGATGGGGGCACTCGCAACGGCACCAACTTATTCCACAGCTTTCGCGAGTTTAACCTCGGCAACGGCAGCACGGCTTTTTTTAACAACAATGCCGACATTGGCAACATCATCAGTCGCGTTACTGGAGGCAACCTCTCCAATATCGACGGTTTAATTCGCGCCAACGGCAGCGCCAATCTCTTTTTAATCAACCCCGCAGGTATAATTTTCGGACCCAATGCCAGATTAAACATCGGCGGCTCCTTTATCGGCACCACTGCCAATAGCATCATTTTTGAGCGCGGCAGTTTCTATTCCGCCACCAACCCCGACGCGCCCCCACTTTTAACCGTCAACGTTCCCATCGGGTTGCAACTCTCAAACCCAGGGGACATTCTGGTTGCGGGGAGCGCCGATGGCGGAGCCCAACCCAAAGACGCTTTAGCAGTATCCCCCGGTCGGACTTTGGCCCTGGTAGGAGGTGACGTAACTATGAGGGGCGGTATCATCGCTGCCGAGTCGGGAAGGATCGAAATAGGTAGCGCTGTCAGGGGGGAAGCGAGCCTGACTCCCGTCGATGTCGGTTGGCGGTTGGGTTACGAGAGAGTTGGAGAATTTGGAGACGTTCGTTTGAGCGATCGCTCTTCTATCTGGAACCAAAATCTTAACAGTCATACCAATAGTTTCCCAACCAGCGGCATCCAGGTCCAAGGCAGGAGGGTAGTTTTAGAAGAGCGATCGCAAATTGCCTCCCTCGCCCAAGGCAGTCAAAGGGGAGGGGATATCCTCGTTAATGCAACCGAAGCTTTAGAAATTGGTGTGGCTTCTGGAATTCTCTCTCAAGTAGAAGAAGGTTCCAGCGGTAATGGCGGTGCGATAATAGTTACCGCCCCCCAGTTGCGACTCTTAGATGGCGGGCGCATTTCGAGTTTGAGCTTCGGCGACGGAGATGGGGGAAATATCGAGGTTAATGCGGAGGAGTCCATAGCGATCGGCGGTTTAGCCGTCGCTGGCGGGGAAATTTTGAACGGCGGTATTGTTAGCGAAAACTATAGCGGGGGAAGCGGGGGAAATATTTCAATATCGACTCGACAGCTTAATTTGTTAGACGGAGGGATCCTCAGAAGCTTTGTCAGTCCGACCGCTACGGGAAACGGCGGAAATATTAACCTCTTCGCAGCCGAGTCAATTACAGCCAGAGGCGCGGGAGCCGAGGATCCCTTCAATCCCAGTAGCGGTGTCTTCAGCGTGACTGAGGGAAACGGCAGGGGGGGAGATTTGAGGTTATCAACAGCGAGATTGAGTTTATTTCAAACAGCTTTTATCGGTAGCGAAACCGAAGGAAGGGGAAAAGGAGGAGATATTAGCATTAATAGCACAGATTTAATTTCTATTTCTAGTAGCGGTCGTATTACAAGCGGGGCTTTTGGACCTTCCGATGGAGGCGCGGTCGCCGTATCGACCCGCTTATTGAGATTGACTGATGGTGGGAGCGTGGGTTCCTTGGTTAACATACCAACAGCAGGACGATCGCTACCCGGGGCAGGCCCCGCCAACGCAGGCGACGTCACTGTTACTGCCGACTCTATAGAAGCGATCGGCGTCAACCCGGAAGCACCGGAAAATTTTAGCGGTGTCAGCAGCGTGACTTTTGCGGATGGTAAGGGCGGCGATGTCACTATATTCGCCGGAAGGCTGACGGTGAAAGATGGAGCAACTCTCTCATCGACAGTAATTCCGGGTCTTTCCAGCATGGGGGAAGCCCTACAGGGAGCGGGTAGCGGTGGCGGCGGCGATCTCAGGGTCAATGTTTCCGAGTTCATAGTTGTCAGTGGCGTTAACCCTTTTATTGGTACTCCGAGCAATGTGGGAACTTTAACTTTTGGCGATGGCAATGCGGGCAATACCGTTCTTAACGTCGGTCGCTTAATTGTCGAAAATGGAGGCTTAGTCAGTTCTTTTACCAGCGCGGGGGGAGATGCGGGCCAGATTAGTATAAATGCCACCGAGTCAATTTTGGTTGCGGGAAGCGATGCCGTTTCCGGTCTGGTTGCAGAAATTACTGCCGATGCTTTGATTTTTGATGATGAAGTTCGACAAGTTTTCATCGACACTCCTATAACCACCACAGGAAATACCGGACAGCTTACCATTAACACCAACCGCCTGACGGTAAGAAACGGCGCTCGCATTAACGTCCAGCACCAAGGCACTGGCAATGCAGGAACTTTGGAGATAAATGCCGCCCAAGTTTTCCTGGAAAATGACGCTAGCATTACGGCAGCCTCCACTTCTGGCAGGGGCGGCAATATTACTCTGGACGCACCCACTTCCCTACAGTTGCGCGGAGGTAGTCGCATTACTGCCGAAGCTCGCGGCATCGGCGACGGCGGGAACTTGAGTATTAATGCCGAAACTATTGCACTATTGCGCGACAGTAATATCGATGCTAACGCCCTTGAGGGTAACGGCGGTAATATTAGCATTACCACCAACGGACTGTTCTTGTCTCCTGGTAGCGCCATTACTGCCAGTTCCCAGTTAGGAGTTGATGGCACGGTGAAAATACAGCAGTTTGGTGCTAACCCGGGGGAGGCAATAGTCGATCTTCGAGGCGATCGCCTCGATGCATCGGCTTTAGTGACTGTCAGTTGCGAAGATTATCAAAACAGCGAATTTATCGTTACCGGGCGCGGCGGTTTGCCGCCAAACCCCGCCCTGCCCCTGGCTATTCATCGTCCCCTGCTAGAATGGGCATCCCCCGAAGAGAGTTTGCGATCTGGGTCTCAACCCCAGAAGCAGTATCTTCCAGACACCGATACTCCGCCCCTGGTGGAGGCTACCGGTTGGATCGTCGATGAGGATGGTACAATTATTCTAGTTGCCGACGCGCCAACAGCGACAATTACTGCTCCGGGTTTAATTCATCCCGGTTGTCGTTGAGGTCGGATTGGTAATAGAATAGTTCGTAGCGATCGCTCTTAGTGCCGATCGATTCATCTATCTAAATCGCTAAAGCGATTACTACAAACTTTATTTTTGGGGTGCATTTATATTTTCTTTTTGTTTGTTAAAGTGGTTATTATAATAGTTGCCAAATACGCTATTAATTTGGCTGAAAATAGCTGGCTATTTTTGAAAATTACTTTTCGCCTAGACGAACAAAAATTCATGCTACGATAAAAACGCATATAGGGTGCATCTCAATTTTGAAGAAAGCCAAGAATTAAACGCATGCATGTTAGTTGTCAGTTGTTAGTGGTTAGTTGGGCGACTAACCACTAACCACTAACAACTGACAAAAAGAATTGATTTTTTGGTAAATTTACAAATATGAGATGCTCCCCGCATATAGGCGATCGCTGCCAAAAACTTATAAAGTTAAAATGTGGAAAAATTTAGAACAAATCCTTAATTTATCTCTTCCACCTTTACCCCAAAACGGCAGAGATAAACTAAAAAAACTTGTTAGCAAAAAACGATTAAAGTTTAAAATAATTAAAAAATTTATTCAAGAATACGGAGGGCTAATTGTAACAGCACCCCTAGTTACTGGAATTATTTTTTTAGTTAGGTTTGCAGGCTTCTTAGAAATAATAGAATTAAATACTTTAGATCGTTTTTTTCGCTGGCGGCCCCTAGAACCCAGAGACCCCCGCATTGTAATAGTAGGTATTAACGAATCCGATATTAGAAAAATCGGTCAATGGCCGGCTCCCGATGACAAATTAGCCGAACTTTTAGAAAAAATAAAGGCGCAAAAACCCCGGGCTATTGGCATGGATATCTATCGCGATCTAAAAGTAGAACCAGGTCACGATCGCTTAGTAGAATTTTACCAAACAACCCCCTATTTAATAGGAGTAAAAACTATCGGAAATAGCGAGCTAGGCTATGCCGTAAATCCCCCCCAAGAGTTAGAGGAACTAGGTCAAGTAGCCGCCGCTGATTTAGTCTTAGATGCAGATGGCAAACTGCGGCGGGGCCTGCTATTTCTCCAAGCTCAAAATGGAGAAGTAGTTAGCAGTTTTGCCATGAGTTTAGCTTTTATTTATTTAGATGCCGAAGGAGTAATCCCGAAAAACTCTGAAGTCAATCCAGATTATTTGCAATTAGAAGAAGCCGTATTTGTGAGGTTGAAATCGAACGATGGTAGCTACGTTGGCATTAATGCCGACGGCTACCAAATATTAATGAACTATAGAGGGCCGAGAGAAACATTCGAGACCCTATCGATGATGGATATCATGGAGGAGAAAATCCCGCCAGATTTCCTGCGCGATCGCATAGTATTAATCGGTGCCACCGCCTACAGCCTCCCAGACTTATTCAACACCCCCTACAATACCAGCCTCCTCACCACCGGCAAAGGAACTCCCGGTGTAGAAGTTCATGCCAACTTAGTCAGTCAAATTATTAGCGCCGCCTTAGACGAACGACCTTTAATTCAATCTTGGTCGGAACGCACCGAGTGGCTGTGGATCTTCGGTTCCTCCGTGGTAGGCGTAATCTTAGCCAGGTTTTGCCCGTCTCCACCTTGGACTGTCGGTGGAGTTTTGTTAGGAATAGCCGTTATTTATGGAACTGGATATACAGCCTTAATTAAAGGTTGGTGGATTCCAGTTATCCCTCCAGTATTAGGATTGACCGGTTCTGCCGTAGCAATTACCGGTTATTTAGTGAATTTAGAAAGAAAAGAACGAAAAGCCGTAATGGATATATTCGGGCGTCACGTCACCCCGAAGATCGCAGAGGCTATCTGGCACGAACGTCACGACCTCCTCGAAGAAGGAGAACTACTGGGGCAAGAAATGACAGCCACGGTTTTATTTACAGATCTAAAAGGCTTCACCACTTTAGCAGAGGGAATGGAACCAAAAACCTTGATGTCCTTCCTCAACGAATATATGCAGGCCATGGCTCAAGTAGTCTTAGACAACGACGGCATCATCGACAAATTTATCGGCGACGCCGTGATGGCAGCTTTTGGCGTTCCCATCTCTGCCAGCAGCGAAGAAGCGATCGCCACCGATGCCCAGGCCGCTGTAAGATGCGCCGTACAAATGGCTGCTAAATTGAAGTCTCTCAACGCTCGCTGGGCCCGAGAGGGACGAGCAACTTTATCCATGCGAGTCGGCATTGCCACTGGCAAGCTAGTCGCCGGTTCTCTAGGCGGTGCCATGCGGCAAGATTACACCATTATTGGAGATACGGTTAACGTAGCGGCCCGTTTGGAGAGTTACGATAAATCTCTCGATGGCGGCGTCTGTCGGATTTTGATTAGCGAGGATACCAGACGTTACACTGAGGGTCAGTTTCCAGCCAAGGCGATCGGTTCGGTATTGCTCAAAGGTCGCCACCAACCAACACAGATTTATCAAGTTTCAACAGATGAGGAATGGGAAATAGCTAATGGTGGCTAATTGCAGTTCGAGCGATCGATAAGTAGGTAGGCAAAAATATTTACATAAAATGATTTTTTATTTCCCCGTAGAACAGGCCAAAGCGCCTGTTCCAGATGTCCAATTAATTTTGCACGGGTACTTAGGGAGTAGCAAAAAAATAAAGTACCAGTCCCTTGTAGGTAGCGCGCACGCGAACCTCCACCCAACATCGGTATGTTATTAAATTGCTAGTCCCTTAGCGTCTTTTTTAAGAATTCGTTAGCGTTATGAGTATGAATAAATAATAATTGCCAAATTGAAATCCAGCCAATGGTCAGTTAAAACCCTAAAAATCCTCTTAGGTATTGAAGCGAATAAATTAAGATAGAGCTAATTGCCGACGACCTTATTTTTCTAAAGAGGTGTGACTCCTATGACTAAGCTATTAGCTTCTGTTTCAATTGCTTTGTCCCTCAGTTTAGCCCCGACAATGGCCGTGGCCAGGCCCATCGCACCCAATAACGGGGGAACTAAACTGGGACCAAATTTCCAAATGGCCCAATACCAACCGCCGGGAAATATTGGAGCGCCGCCGACTACTGGTGGAGGAACCAGAGGAACATCAAAGTGTCCTTTGGATGCGGAACTTCCGAACCCACAACCGCCTTTAACTCCTTTAATGCCATTATTAGCTCCCAATATAGGCTCTGTGGGATTAACGGTATCGGAACATCCCGAATTTTTTGTTTATGTGCCCGAAACTTCTGCCAAGTCAGCAGAATTTATCTTAAAAGATGAAGAAGACAACGACATTTACCAGACATCTGTACCCCTTTCTGGGGAAGCGGGAATAGTTAGCGTTAGTCTGCCAGAAGACCGACCGCCTTTAGAAGTTGATAAAAATTATCGTTGGTTCTTTGCGGTGATTTGCGATCCGGAGAACCGATTTGATGAATTAGTAGTAGATGGTTGGACTCAAAGACGAGAAATAGATCGAGATTTAGCGGCAAAATTAGAGCGGGAAACTAGACCGGGCGATCGCTCTTTTATCTACGCACAAAATGGAATTTGGCATGATGCCCTATCTATTCTTGCCTCGGAGATTCGCCAGGGAAATCGTAACGATCTGGCGATGGTTAAATGGAAACAGCTTTTGGAATCTGCTGGATTAAATAAAGTTACTGAAGTTCCTTTATTATTATCCGCCTCCGATGGTTCTGATGCTTCCGAAGAACAGTTACCCTCTCTGGGAGACTTGTTGGGCCCAGGAGATAGGTAGAAACGGTTGATTTCAGCAATGAAACCGAAGCAACAACTTCTTGGTTGTAGTTAGTTGTTAGTAGTTAGTAGTTAGTTGTCAGTCGTGAGTTGGTAAAAAAAGTTTGTTTGCACTGGCCTAAGATGCTGTCGGTGGAAAAAAGGGAGAGGGCAGTCTATCAGGAGACTTTCATTTTTTCCTTTCCCCAAAATAATTATTCCGTCGAACCAAAAAATAGCTCAAATCCCTTGTTTTTAAATCGAGCTAATTTTAAAGTAAGAAGGCAGTGGTTTATCGAAACAGCATTTTTTCGCTAAAAACCTCTAGCCAAACCTAATGGGTCTGGTTCCGTCCTAGCTAATTGTTAATTGATGAAACATTTAGATATGAAGCCAGTCAAGGCTAAGGGCAGAAAGACGAAATTACTGGACCTTAGCCAATCAGTCATCGATAATGTTAGCCCAGGCAGGGAACGAAGGCGGGAAAAAATTGATATCGTAATCGGACTCTTCCCACTCCGAAACCCACATAGGGACTTTTCCCCCATCGGGAGTTTTGGAGAACAGTCGTT
>JAXHVR010000062.1:31795-33225 GCA_034189005.1 Cyanobacteriota bacterium
ATAATGTTAGCCCAGGCAGGGAACGAAGGCGGGAAAAAATTGATATCGTAATCGGACTCTTCCCACTCCGAAACCCACATAGGGACTTTTCCCCCATCGGGAGTTTTGGAGAACAGTCGTTGTTTGGCCTCTATGGTGTGAAATATGTGTTTTAGCGTATCCCCGCGATCGAGGGCATAACTAAGTATTTCGTCCAATTCTGGGTCCAAACGCTTGACTCTTTGTTTGTCGCCTTCTTGCCACAAAAGTTTTAAGGATTTTAAAGCTCTCGGACTGAGGCTACTCTTATAGTAAACTCGCTTTAATTGGGCCACGGGCTGCAAGCTGCGTTCGATTCTACGAATTTGTTGCAGTCGCAAATAGTGCCATTCTGCCAGATGCTTTCGGTCTTCCGGCGGAATTTGTCCCTTACTGCCCGCGTGTCGGAAGTCGTATTTGGCGCAACTACACCCTAAATTGGCAAGTAAATGGATTAACTCTCTTTCTTTAGGGGTGGCCTGACGCCTTTCAAGGGTTTTAGTTGACACCCTTTTTCTTCTAGAAGTTGTGGTTGTAGTCATTCTGGTTGTTTCTGCAGGTTGGACATTCAGGAAGGAAGTCTCTTGCAACCAAAGTGGGTAGGTAGCAGGCACTTCAGTTATTAACAGTTGTGTACTTATGACACTGAAGCGCCTGCCATTCAGAAATATTCCTGCGCTCGTGCAAGCACTTTGTTGCATCCTAATTAGGATTCATTGTAGTTTTCCTAACTTGATGGGAAACTCAAGAGTTTTAGCAACCCTTTAATCCAGTTTAAGCGCTCTAAAGCACCCAGGCGCAATAAATTATTCTGAAGTCGTTTGAGTCTCACCAGTTTCGACGTTTTCTGGGTTGCCATCTTCATCCGTAGCCGTGTAGTTAGCCTGGCCCGCATTATGCCCAGAAAGGCCATGGCGGATGGCCATAGCAGTTTCGTTACGATTGGATGGCCCCGATTCTGCCATGGTTTTGTTAGGCAGGAAAAAGATCGAGCCGGTAGAGGCAATTAGCCCCAAGGCAAGAATAGTCCGTTTCATAGTTGATGCACCCTATTTTCAAAGAAAAACCCTTTTAACCACTTCCAAACAGTTAAATTTGGGTTATTGCAATAGCCCTCTTGTCTTCTCGGCAAATATTTGCCAATATAAAAAAAGCATAGGCACAACCTGATTGAGGTTTAACGTCGGAAGTGAGGTTTTAGTAGTTTCTCTAATATTCTCGCCCAAAGCTATAGTTTTGGGATACGGACGATGAACCATCAGGGAGTTAAACCTTCAGGGAGTTAGTCCATCTAGGAGTTAATTCATCAGGTGCATCTACTATTAAATAAATGGAGTTAAGCCATCAGGGGGCATCTCCATCTGCAGTTCTGCAAACCGCTGTTTAGTGCATAAACGGTGGTTTTTTTTGCG
>JAXHVR010000063.1:0-28727 GCA_034189005.1 Cyanobacteriota bacterium
TTGGCTTTGATGGCCCAGAAGGGGTTTGATGCCGAGGGGATGAAGGACTTTGTGGAGCGATCTAATCAGGTCTTGACAAAATTAACCGAGCGTGCTATTTAAAGGCAGTATTAGCGATCGAGCCTTTTTAAATCGCTAAAGCGATTACTACGAACGTTTGTAGTAATCGCTTTAGCGCTTTAAAGGGATAACTGGTTCGATAGCCTTACAGGTTTTCGATTAACTCAGCCACAGTTTGACAAAAGCGATCGTATCCAAATAAATCTATTGTTTTTTCTCGCAACTGTTCCGGTTGATACATTATCTCGTTGGCGTAAGTTCCTTGCAAAATCGAAGTTAAATTCTCAGCGATCGCCTCCACATCATCTGGCTCTACCAAACAGCCTAACTCCCCATTAACCAACGGATCTACCGTACCGTCTTTATTGCCTCCCAAAACCGGTTTTCCAGAAGCCATTGCTTCGAGATAGACAATACCAAACCCTTCTCCTTTACTGGGCATAGCAAAGACATCGCAAAGATTGTAGTGGTCTGCTAGTTCTTCTTCTGGAATAAATCCAGCTAAAGTCACGCAATCTTCCAACTCCAGACTCTTAACGAGGGCTTCAATGCGAGAGACATCATCCCCTTTTCCCCCGAGAAGGTAACGAACGTTGGGAATAGACTGACGAATTTTTGGAAGAGCTTTGATGATTTTATCGTATCCTTTATATTCAGAAAAGCCCTTGCCCAATCTCGTAACCGTGAGGATAACTGGTTCTTCTGGAGATAAACCGTATTTTTTTAGCAGGTAATCTGGTTTGGGTTTTATTTCAAACTGACTGGCATCGAAAGTGTTTGGTAAGACAAAAACTTTTTCCGGTTCGAGATATCCTTCCTTGAGTATGCGATCGCGAGTGTAGTTACTAACAGCAATCACCTTATTGGCATTTTGTAAAGCTTTTTTATGAGATGAGTTTTTAGTATCCCACGCTTCCAACCCATGTACCACTATTGCATAAGGCATTCCGGTTAAGCGTTTTAAGCGGTCTAAGACCACGCAATAAGTATTTAAAGCAGTAGCGATCGCCACTGTCGGTTTTTGTCCGATGAGAGATTTAACGATTTTTGCCCCCCCGGCAATATATTCCCAACGACGCTTCCATCGGTTAGTTTCGTAATAAGGTTCGCCGAAATAATAAAACTTTGTCTGAGGTAAAAACTGTAAATTTCTAATATTCTTAGGATTGGGTTTTTCGCATTTTAGAAATACGTCATAACTAGCTTTTTCATACAAATCTTGCAAAGCTTGTAAGAGAAAAACCGAATAAACTTCCGTTCCTCCCTTCACCCCAAATACTGACAAACAGATTAAATAAAAATGGTATTTACTTGCTTTTGCGTCCGAGCTGGGTTTGCTATTATTCATTAATCAGTTTATCTCTTCAATATTAATCTTTATAAATTTACGATAGCGATTTTTTTCAAAAGTCATCTTGAAGATAATCGCGCACCTTATGGTAATTTTTTCTCAGCAAAATAACGTTTTTTAACCTTAACCATCTCCCCACTATATAATCCCATCTTTTTAGCTTCTAACAGCTCGTGCCAAGCTCGATCTACATCTCCTAAATTAATATAAAGCATCACTTTTCCTGCCCAAACATTAGACTGCATTTCCTGGGATACCAAACTCGATCCATAGTTGAAAGCGCGATCGATATCATCCCGAGAAAATCTATCAAAAGAATAGGATTTTCTCAACAACTCATTAGGAATTTCTTTCTGGTACTTAAATATAACCGAACCAGAAAGAGGCAAGTGACCTAGAGGCTCAAAATAATCTTTCAAATAATACCTAATTAAATGCAACCAAGGAACTCCACAGTGAGCAAAATCTTGCTCCACAATAATTGAAATCCCAGGAATTAACGAAGGATAAAAATTCTGAAGAATACTGTTTGTTAAAGTCCAATTTTTACTAGCATCATTGTGTAAGACTTCGATCGCTTTTTCCCCATTCCAACCTATTTGAGTTAAATCCCCAGGATGAACCTCAATTAGATTGGCCCAAGGATTAATTCTTTTGCGAAACTCATCCAGAAAACTATCTCCTTCTTGGTATTTTCCCTCCAAGCTAGTGTTCTTGAAATAGGGAGTCTGGCCTTCATCTAATGTCAACACAACAAAAATATCGTAAGCATGGATTCGGTGCTTTTTAGGTTCCACTTTGTTATTTTTATCAAGTCCCCTTGCTTCAGAAATAGTTGATGCCCCCAAATAGCAGCCTAAATCTACTATTTCCCCTTTACCGGAATACTTCTTTTCACAGTACCATTGAAGATATCCTTGTTCCCATTTCGTTGTTAATCCTTCAACAGTATTTATGCCATAATAAGGCAATAAATAGGGAAATTTTTTCAGTATGTAGCTGAAACGCTTAAGTTTTCTCAAAACTTTTTCCCCTAATAGCATTTCCATCATTGCTTTTTGATATCTCTTTGATTGCTGTCAAACTAATAACCTTTTTACCCTAGCCTTTGCAGATTAATTAACCTGCAAAACATCAAGATATTTTTGAGTCACATTTTCCCGAGTAAACTGCTCTAACCAAACAGGAGCTACTGGCTCAATATTACCCGATAATACCCGCAAAATCGCCTCTGCCATTTTTTCCCTATCTCCCACCCGAACCAATTCGCCATATTTACCATTATCTAAGATTTCTGCCGGACCGTGGGGGCAGTTAGTACAAACTACTGGAGTTCCCAAACTCAGGGCTTCCACAATTACATTACCAAAGCCTTCCCAAGCCGAAGATAGTACATAAACGGCAGAACGGGCGATGTAAGTGTAAGGATTTTGGCTAAAATTAATTATGGCGACATCATTTTCTAGGTTTAGCTCTCGGGCTAAAGCGAGGAGTTTTTTTCGTTCCTTACCGCTGCCTAAAATTACCAGTCGAGCAACTTGTTTCTGTCGTAGCAAAGCAAAAGCGCGAATGAGAGTGGAGAAGTCTTTTTGCGGCTCTAATCTTCCCACTCCCAGAATGACTGGAGGTTCCCCAGTCTGGAACCAAGGATGGTCTAGTTCTTCTTTAGATTTCTCCAGAGATATTGGAGAAATGATGGGGTTATAAATAACTTGGATGCGGTTTGGAGGAAGACCCGTGACATCGGCTAAGTCTTTTGCTACACCCCCAGAAACTGCCACAATACCATCTGCCAGGGGATAAAATAGTTTTGCTAAAAGAGGAGACCAGCGATCGGTACTGCGACGTTGGGCGTGAATGGAAAGAGTATTATGCTCGGTAACTATAACCCGCGTCGAACTCAAACCCAGAAGTTTTGCCCACAAAGCAATTTCGTTGTTATAGTGCAAACCCGATAGTAGGGACCGGGGTTGTTCCCGCCGCAAATAACTTGCCAGTTTGGGAAGACCTGCGAGCATCCGAGGGGCTTTTAAGTCCACAATTCTTACTTCTGGGGGCACTTGCTTCATGTAAGGACCCTCGGCCTTGTTTGCTACCAAGTCAACTTTTAGCCCTTGCCCCACGAAGCCATGCATCAAATTTACCATCACCCGTTCCGCGCCGCCACCGTAGAGCAGGCGCAGGTAAATAGCAATATCGGGTCTTTTTTCCGGCATATTTAGGGTTCTCCCGCTTTACTATGATTAAGAGCGATTCCCAAAACTTCAAGATATTTCTCCGTAGCAGCTTCCCAAGTAAATTGCTGCAGCCACTCTGGAGGGACTGACTTAAGATTACCCGATAACACCCTCAAAATTCCTTGGGCGATCGCTTCCACATCTCCCACTGGAACCAACTCGCCATATTTGCCGCGATCGAGAATCTCCTGGGGCCCGCTGGGACAGTCTGTAGAAACTACCGGAATACCAACGGCCAAAGCTTCTATTAATACAGTTGGCAAACCTTCCCAGGCAGAAGACAAAACAAAAGCGGCCCCGCGTTTCATATATGCAAAAGGATTATCCACAAACCCTACCCAAGCTACATCCTCTTCAATACGCAACTCCCGGGTCAAAGCCTTTAACTTTTGCTCCTCTCGACCGCTGCCCAACATCATCAATCTAGCAGGACGCACCTCTCGTACTTTAGCAAAAGCTCTAATTAAAGTCGAAAAATCTTTTTGAGCCACAAAACGACCGATACCAAGGACTACTGGTGGTTCTCCAGAAGCAAACCAAGGGTGTTCTACCGGTTCTCGGGCCCTTTCTGTTAGTTCTGGGGTGATGACTGGATTATAAATGACCTCCACCTTGGCTGTGGGAAGGCCAGTTAAATCCTTCAAGTCTTGGGCCACCCCATGAGAAACTGCAACTATTTTACTCGCCCAAGGATAGAATAGTCTCGCGGTCCAAGGGGCAAGACGGGCCGAAATTTGTTCTACGCGCTTGGCCTCTAATGACAGGGTTGTATGTTCGGAGACTACTACTTTTGTGGGGACTAGGGCTAGATATTTTGCCAAGATAGAAATTTCGTTGGGGTAGTGAGTTGCGGAAAGAAGAGCTTGAGGTTTTGCTTGACGTAGGTAGCGAACCAGTTTGGGAAGACTGCTGGTAGATTGAAAGCTGGTTGGCAATCTGAAAGAGCTGCCTTTATCTAAGTCAGAAGTCTTGAGATCTACAATTTTTACTTCCTTGGGTACTTGGCTTAAGTATGCCCCCTCTGCTTTTATCAAAACCAAATCTACCTTAATATCTTTGGTCGCAATAATACTGGCTAAATTTAACATTACTCGTTCTGCTCCACCGCCAGTTAGGTTGCGCATAAACATAGCAATGTGGGGTTGGGTTTCTGGCATGGTATCTCAAGGGTAAGTAGGTAGGCAAAATAAATTCAATTTTTGGGCAGGCAAAAGGCAACAAGCAAAATTAGTGCCGTGTCGGGAGCCGGTTCGCGATCGCCAAACTTACCATTTTAATTGTTAATTGGCAACATTGTTAATTGGGAACGCTATTAATTACCTCGATCCTTGTCCCTTATAATGGAAAGGTTAAAATCGCAAGGAAGAATAAATGGGCCGTAAATGTCAGTTAACGGGTAAAAAGGCCAATAATGGTTTTGCCGTGTCCCACTCTCATATTCGTACCCACAAGGTACAGCAGGCGAATTTACAGTGGAAGAGGGTTTGGTGGCCTCAGGGTAAGCGCTGGGTTAAATTGCGACTCTCTGCTAAGGCCATTAAAACTCTCGAACGCAATGGCTTGCAGGCGATGGCCAAGGAAGCGGGTATCGATCTAAATCGCTATTAATGCTAATAATTAAGCTAAAGACCCGATTTCTTTTTTTAAGAAATCGGGTTGTTGATTTGTACTCGATTGCTAGCAATAATAGCAGGTTAAAGATCGATGGTGAAACATATATCTAAAAAGCCGGTTTTTTTAGTCGGATGCCCTCGTTCGGGTACGACGCTGTTGCAGAGTTTGCTGGCAGCACATTCTCAAATAGCAGGTTTTCCCGAGTCTCATTTATTTTTTTATCTAGTACCAGAAACGCCTAACAGGCGTTTTTTAGGCATAGCTTCCCGCAGAGTTAAATCGCGACTTCATAAATTTTTGGGAACCGAACTAAATCGTCCCGAAGTTCTGTCGGAGTTTTCCCCGATGACTTTGTTTATGGGTCAGTACGCTAAAAAGTTTGTGAAGATTATGGATTCTTTGACGGAAGAACGGCGGAAAAACCTTTGGCTGGAGAAAACTCCGGATCATGTTTTTTATGTTGAATACATAGAAAAATTTCTCCCCGGAGTTAGATTTATTCACATTATTAGAAACGGTAGAGATGTAGTGGCTTCTATGTACGAATTGGCTAAAAAATATCCTAAAATTTGGGGAGTTCAATCGGATGTAGATGCTTGTATTGATAAGTGGATGAGGGCTGTCGCTGCTAGCCAAAAGCATTTAGATAAGCCAAATCATATTATGGTAAAATATGAAGATTTGGTAGGGGATACTCAAGCTCAGTTAGCCAAACTTTGCGACTTTATTGGTGTCGAATTCGAGGAGAGTATGTTGGAAAATTATGGCGATACGGCGAATAATGTTAGTTTGAATAACGAACCCTGGAAACAAGATGTATCCCGCAGAATAGAAAAGGCAAATTCTCCTAAGTTTGAAAGGCTGTTTGACGAGTCAGAAAGGCAATATATTCTGGAGCGAGTGGGTCGAATTAATTTAGAAGATAGCATTTTCAAGATTAATTGTGTAAAATAATCGCGAAGCTTTGCCAACCGTTGGTCCAGAGTAAGACTAGGCAACGTTGCCAATCTCTTTTTTTGCGGTCAGTTGTTAGTTGGAACGTTGGACGACCAACAACTAACAACTGACCGCAAAAAAAAAGCGTCTAATTCTTGCCTTTATTCATTCCCCCGATGCTCCCGCCGATGCACCCGATTGAAAACTTATGCCACAGGGTGGATATTTTAATTCTCCAAGGACTGTATGGTTACTTTTAAGCCCCACTTGGGAATAATAAAACCTAAGAGAAAAAATTAGGATAAAAAATCTGGCCTACCAGGCAACTCGTCCAATGTCCGCATCGGGGAGGTATTCATGTCAAACTCGAAACGTAAGTCTAGCAAACCTAAGTCTAGGAAAAATAGAATGGCCAAACTACCAAGACGAATCGGTAAATCTTTGAGAAAAATGACCGAGTCGGTAATAAAAGCTATCCTGCGAGACTTGGTAGCAGCGAAAAATAAGGGCAACCTATCTACCTCTGGTTTTGTCTTGCCAACGGTGACGATGGTAATGTTGGTAGTAGTTCTGCTGACTATAGCAATGAGTCTGCGTTCTTTTGACCGCGCTCAAGATGCGCGGAACGTTAGGGTAAATCAGGCCCTCCTATCGGCTTCGACACCAGCATTGGACCGCGCTAGGGCAAAAATAGAGTATTTGCTGCGCGAGGATCCAAGCTTGCCCTCGGAAACACCCCAGGAAGACACTTTGTACGATGCGTTGATCGTACAAGGCACGACGGATCGAGATGAAGATTACTATACTTTTGGTGACGAAAAGAGACTCCAAATAAGTTTTGACATTGATGATGATGGTTCTATAGAGCCGGATGGGGGGGATACGGAAACGGATATCCTGGAAAATGACGAGGTGATAACTACGGCTTGGAGATTTCCCGTAGATACGGATAATAACGGCAAATACGATAGCTTCAGTCTCTATGGAATTTTTCTGCGTAGTCCTCAAAGAGATGAAACTACGGGTAATTTCAGCAGAAGCAGAAGTCCTTTAGATGCAAGAACTCCTCCGATGCCGCCAGTAGAACTTTCTGCTCTTCCTGGTTGCGAGAATGTGGGTACTAGCTCTAGTTTGGTGGGAGATTCTGGGTGGTATCAGTCGGCGGGCAAGCTGAAGAAGAGCTTTTTTGTCTATACGGCTACGGTGCCAATAACGAATAAAGACCAAACCGGTCTGATCCCTTCTGGGGATGCAGACAAATATGAAAATTATAAGGGGACAACTGGTATCAGCGCTTTAGAGTATCAGCAGGATTGGACGCGGATTCCCCTGACTAATAATTCGGTGGTCTATGAAGACGACCTGGAGATAGCCCCAGGTAAAGATTTTACTCTCAACGGAAGGATTCATACTAATAGCAACTTGATTGCGTCGCCATTTAATAACATTGACTTTGAACTGTATCAGGTTAGTAGCCCTAATTCTTGTTTTTATGAGGCTGAAAATAGCAAGATTGTTGTGGGCGGTAATGTCATTAACGGTATGGTGGGGGATACGGTTCGCAATTCGATAAACGTACACCTTTTCGGGGGATCGGATCCTTCTAGCGGTGCCCCACAAATATCTAGCAGCAATCAATCGGTTAACGAAACTGCTATCTACGCAGCTTACAATACGGAGGCTTACAGCAGGCGTATAGATGCTTTGGTAGCAAAACAGTTGGACAACGCTGCCGATACAGACCCGGAGTCGGTGCAAATTGCAATGAGTGGGGGAAAAACTCGCGAAGAAGCACTGGAAGAGTATTTTAGAGAGCGTACCCGCAAGGTGACTTTTGCTGAGGTAGGACCGGAGGAAACTGAGACTTTGCCGGCAACTCTTTTGTACGGCAGCGGGGATACCCTCAGACCGCCTGTGGATTGGATACTGCCGACGGAAACGGATACCACTGATGCTACCTTAGCAGATGTAAGCGGTGCGGGTAGGGCCGAACTGGCAATCAAAAGGAAACAACTGGCAGCTACGGACCCGGAAGAACTTGAAGAAGAGGAAACAGAGTACAATTTGGGCGATCGCGTCAAGGTGGGAAACAATTTGCCGCAAAAATGGTGGAACGATGAAGGGGATAAGTTCCTAACTTCGAGTGCGGATCAGTATTACGACCAGGGCAATGCAGATGCATCGTGGTACGACAAGAACGGTAATCAACAGAACAGCGGTCAGCGCTATCGCAACAGTCAAGTAATAACTCTGGCAGATGTGGGCGCTTTAGATCGGGATGGCTTTTGGGAGGTAGCGGCAGCTACAGAACCAGAAGCGCCTCTGGATGGTATCGGCGGTTTGCGAGTAATTACGGGAGCGGGGGTTTACGAGCGGAGGAATTCTTTCCTGCCGCCGCCTGATTGCAAGGATTGTACGCGGACGGGTACGACGGTAACTTACGACGCTCCTGATACTAGCGACACGGAAGCTTATGAGGTAGTCTGGCAGGATACGATGCCGATGTCGCCAGTGCGCAGGTCGAAGGTTTATGACAATCAGGCAGGGGCTTGGGTCGATACTGTCAACGATTGGACGGAAACTGACTGGAATACTTTGCCTACTCCTCCGAGTCCAGAGCTGACTAATACCATCGACCCGAAAACTCGTCAATTTGCTAAGGGCGACTTGCGGATGCGGGCAACGGCAGTCTATCATTACGCTCAAGATCCGGGAACTAAAACGGGGGATCCTCAAGCTCCAGTGGCTTGTATTAGCAGCTATTACGACCCGAGCGATAACGAAACTGCCAGGAACCAGAGCGGTTTGGCAGATGTCAGCGGTTGGAACGGTCCTGACTATTTAGATCCTACCACTCCGGGAACTGTGCCTGCTAACGCACGTTCTAATAACGGTATCGTTTACGGTCCGCCGCCGAGCAGGCCGAGTGCTGCTGCTACCTACAATAGTTCGACTGGGCTTTTTAGCGGTACGGGAGATTTAGGTCTGCTGGCAGAGCAAGCTAATATGGTTTTTCCTGACGGTCGGTTTGTTAACGAAACTTTGAGGAATGCCTTGAAGAAAGATGATGCTTCTAGAACTCTGGCAGAACAAGCTGCCGTGGATACAACCCTGTGTGCTTTTGGTATATTGGATGAGACTATTGATGATGCTCCAGATTATATTCCCGATGGAACAATAAAGGAAATAACTTTGCTCAATGCCAGGGAGGTTAAGGCTATAGAAGCCGACGATCCTAGCACCGATACCGATGAAACGTTTACCCTCACGGGAGATGCAGCTTTAGAGGGCAATTACGACTTGCCTCTGGAGGAGCGGCAGCCGATGGAAATTCGGGTGACGCAGTTAGATCTCAACCAAATGCGCCAGAAAGAGGTTCCTTTTAAGGAAACGACGATTGTGGGACCGCAAAATAGCAGCGACAAGGAGTATTTGTTGCCTTACAGCGGGATTATTTATGCCAGTCGCGACGACGGGCTGCCAGATGCGAGCGACGAGAGCGAGTTGGTGAGCGCGAGCGACTATAAGCTAGACCCTACCAGACGTCCTAATGGGATTATGCTGATTAATGGGGAAAAACTGGGCCGCTTTCCCGAACCATCGGATGTAAAGACTGAAGATGTGGTTAAGGAAAAAGGGCTGACTTTGGTTTCTAACGAGCCGGTTTACATCCAGGGCGATTTTAATTTGCACCAAGAGACTGGCACTGAAGGTGGTGTCAATCCTTTAGAAGAGTTTACGGACGAGCTGGAAGATGATTGGAGTGTTAATTTTTACACCCGCGACACTTTAGAACCCAAGTTTGCTTGTCGCAAGGGCGACCCTCGGCTCAATTGCGGTAGCATCGGGGACGAGTGGCGGGTGGCTAACGTGTTGGCTGACTCGGTGACTTTGCTCTCGAAAAATTACCGTCCTGGTTTCCGCCATGAGGGAGGTTTCGACTTGAGAAACAATGAGGGAAATAGCGCGGTTGTGGCTAAGGATGCTGAGGGTAAGGATATTACGGCGAAGCAAGCTCGCAGGTTTAATGGGTTTATGGCAAATGATTTTGCTATCAATGGCCTGAGCAGCGGTCATAAGTTTACGATTAATGGTAGCGACGAGGCTGCTACGGAGACTAAAGATGCTAACGAGAAAAAATACGTCGAGATAGACGACGAGCGCATTGACAGTTCTTACTTTACCAATTTCGTGACCCCCGTTCAACGTAGGATTACGGGAACATATCCGGTATATTTGATGGAAATGTGCTTGAAAGTTCCTGTTTCATCCTGCGCTCCGGACGATTGGGTGGTGGGATACGATTCAGACATAACTTTGAAAGCTAACCATCCAGATATATTTAAAGAGTCGTCAACGCCGGAGCTGACAATGAACTACATTAGGGCTGGTACGACAGGTCGGTTTAACGGGAGATACGACGATCTGGCTAATAAAAAGAGCGACGATCCAAGCATAGAACGTTATGACGATCGTTCGACGCGATCGGAGCAGCGCTTTGCTCGTCGAATTGCTTTTAAACGTAACGAGTATAACCTGTTGGAACTCAGTACAACCGATTCAGCTACAACTTCCCCTAGAAAATACACTGCTATTCCACTGGGAGTTGATTACACAGATAGTCAGGAAAAAAAAGGGAAAATTAATGCCTACGAATATCCAAACGTACCACCGGCAGAAAAAACCTTTGTCCTTTGGTTCAGAACTACCACGAACACAGATGGCCGTCCTTATTGCTTTGACGCAAGCACCGGCGGCTGCACTGCCTCTGGAATAAGTTATGCTAAAGAAGAGCCTTTGTTTTACCTGCCGCCCAACTTTGATGGTGAATGGGATCTGCCCGAGTTTAATACGGTGAAGTGGGAGAATTGGCCGCTTTTACCTAATACTCCTACAATTTCCCAAATTAGCGATCCCGATAATAGCTTGGCTGATGGAGACAATTATGCAGTTTGTGAAAGTGGAGGAGACGGGTTTGAGGGATATGATATCGATGTAGGTGTCGGCTCCTTAACATCAGGCTGTGACTCTACTGCTATTAGCAATTTTGTAACTGCGATAGACGATCCAAACTGGTCAACTATAGAGGATGGCTCTGGTTCGACTTTAGTTTCCACTGATACTAATGGAGACGGTCTTATTGCTTTCGATCTAACAGCAAATCCCACAATTGGCACTATAACCATTACTGGTGACTCAAATAGCATATTTCTTATTAGGAGAAGCGGGAATACAAACATAGGTGGTAGCGGTGCAGTGACACTAGATTTAGAGGGCGGTGTAGATCCCAACAAAATATTCTGGTTTATAAAGGGCGATCTAATAATTCAAAATAGCGGAACCCAGCTAGCAGGTAATTTTGTGGGAGATGGTAGCGGCGAGGTAACTATTAACGATAATGCTGAAATACTGGGCGGTCGCTTCCTGGGATTTAATAACGCAAGCGGCATAAATGGTAGTACCGAAGTTTACGCCATGACCACCCAAGCACAACCGGTGGTAGTACCTGTGTTGCAAATCCACGAACCCGATGCTAAAAGCGCTGGCTCGACTCCTGGAGGAAACGATCCTAAAGGATGGATACTGCAAGCCAAGGAAACGGAATACAATGTGGTCATGGGTACGAGGGACTTGCCTTCCCGACCGGGGGATAATGGCACCGACCTAACTACAGGGGAGCATAACGGTGGTTTGCAAAACTTACCTCGCTTCCAGGGAGATTGGCGATACAGCAGTCCTGCCCAGGCAGCGGAAATTAAAGGCGCGTTTATTCAGTTAGGGAGGAGTAAATATTCGACTGCCCCTTATCAGCAGGTTTTCGATAATGCCCGACCGAGTAGCGCTTTCCTTGGGGACTTCCCCACCAAGTACCAAAGCGGCAATCTAGCTCAAGGTTTAAACGGCTATCAAGGTCCGCCCAATCGTAAATGGGGTTTTGATGTAGGCTTGCTCTCTCAATCACCGGACTTGTTCGCTCAGAAGTTTACTCTGCCGCCTACGGATAGCAAACCGAGTGAGTATTTCCGAGAAGTCAGCCGCGATGATGACTGGGTTAAGGGTCTGTTGTGCGCCGATATCTTTAACGAAAGTGCGGAGGCAATTAACCGTCCGTCTTCGGTGGATTGCACGGCAGAGGGTTACGACGACTAATAAAGGAAAGGAGGCTAACAAACCATGAAACTAAAACAACTTCTAAAAAAAATCAAAAATAACAGCCCCCCCTCCCCCCAGGGAGGCTACACCATTATCGAAGGTTTGGTGGCGATGATAATAGTAGGCGTTCTGATGAGCGCGGTGGCTCCGGTCATAGTCTTCTCAGTGGGGACTCGGGTTCAGGCACGTCGGATAGAATTGGGCGCCCAGGCCGCTAGGAGTTATATCGATGCGGTGCGAAGCAATCCGGCAAATGGACCGGGGCGTGCGGGACAGGAGGAGTTGGAGAATGTGGCTGGCCCCGACCCAGCCACCATTATTGAGGACTGCAACGATGGGGATTACTGCGATGCTACTACTAACAAAAATTTGTATTGCGTCGATGGAGATGGAAATGGGGTATGTAAAAAAGCAAGTCTCACAGATATGATAGTTCAGGCAGCGAGCTGGAACGGCGCGGACGGTTTTGAAATAATTGACCAAACCACCGGGGCAGCATCACCAAACGAAGCTAACTACGGCATGGGCTACAAAATGCTGGTGCGGGTTTACAGGGCGGATGCTTTTCAAGAAACTAGCCTTTGTCCTTCTACAGGAGCAGACTGCCCGGCGGCGGGGACTCAACAGTCGGCGGTTACTAACGCTATTGGTAATAGAAGGTTGCCAGTGGTAGAAATGATTACAGAAATCGGCCCGACGGACGATTCGTTTAATAATTTGCGCGATCGCCTAGAATAACCAACCAACCATCACAGAAAAATCTAGCCATGAAAACCTTACTAAACCTACTCCTAAAAACTCAACCCCACCAACGGCGACATCCCTCCAAATCTACTGGGGGCTTTACGATGATAGAGCTGCTGGTAGGCATGGTCATAGCCTTTTTGATTATCACGCCCATGTTGGCTTTCGTAGTCAATATCCTAAATAGCGACGTTAAGGAACAGGCTAAAACTAATACGGAACAAGACTTACAGGCGGCGATGGACTATATCGCTCAGGATATGAGTCAGGCGCTTTATGTTTATACACCTGCCGAAATAAATCTAATTTTAAATCCAGAAGACGAGAGTGGAAGCCCTTTAGAGCCTGCTATTAGGAGTGACGGCAATTTGGGAAACCCCAAAATTGTCTTCTGGAAGCGCAAGTACGAAGAAAAAGCAGTACCGATTAACGACACGGTAACTTGCCCTAGCGACCAGTGCGACGATACTTTTGTGATGTCCCTGGTTGCCTACTATCAAATAGACGAAAACGACCCTAGCTCTGTTTGGTGTGAAAAAACGCCCTGTCCTTCCCGCATAGCTAGAGTTGAAATCAGCGATAATCCCAAAAAGCTCGATGGTAGCTATGTTACAGCAGATCCAACCAATGGTTACAACCCAGATAATCAAGCTAAAATAGCAAGCCCGGTTAGGCTGACCAAGGGAGCAGGAGCTCTTACTAATGCTCAAGCAGTAGTACTGGTAAACCACATAGAAGAAATTACTCTTGATGATGACGTGCTTAATAACAAACTAGCTAAAATCACCATTATCGGCAACGCCAAACGTCGAGTACCCGGAAACTTTAGTGATTTAACTTGCAGTGCCACTGATACATCTCCCTACTGCCCCAAAGCAACCGCCCGAGTGGGAGCGCGCAGCGGCTACGGAGAAAATGAATAAAATAACAAATGCCACAATAAAAAAACAGCCAACCAATATGAAACCTCCAATTTTATTAAAACTCTTACAGCAAATATCCCCCAAAACATCAACTCGTCACTCTAACTCCGATGTCGGTTTTACCATAGTAGAAGTTTTGATAGTAGTGCTGATAATAGGAATATTGAGCGCGATCGCCGGTCCCGGTTGGTTAGCCTTCACCAGCAGACAGCGCACTCGCACGGTAAATGACGGGGTGTTTCGAGCGTTGAAGTCCGCTCAAAGCGAGGCTAAGTTGAATAAAGAAAGCCGTAGGGTAGAATTTAGATCCGATACGACGGCAAACGATCCACCAAGGGTCGATGTCCGTTCCCCAGATAACGTACCAACAGGTGGTTTTGTTGCTGATACGGACAACAACTGGGAGTCCTTTAGCGCCAACGGGGAAATAAAACCTGGAATGGTTAAGTTGGTAGTAGGAGAGTGTACCGACGAAACCTGCGGCACCGTCAACACTTCCACAAGCATAACCTTTAACAATTTGGGTGCAGTTGATGAGGAGGAGAACTCAGTTCCTTTTGTCGTCACCGTTTCTACCCAAGACGACAACCTCAAACGCTGCGTAATAGTTGAAACTCTCCTTGGCAGCATGAGAACTGCCGAGGGGGATAACAATTGTCCCGTACCTAGCAGTTAGCGCTGTTGGGTTGCGCTGCGCTCCACCCAACCTACGGGATGGTTAGCCTATACCACAAAACTATAAAAAAGTCAACGAGAAATTAAAAATGAAAAAATGAAAAAAAGCGATCGCCCCTCAACCAACTCCCACCACCAACAAAACCAAGGCTTCACTATCACAGAAGTGATGGTAGTCGTATTGATAATCGGTATTCTGGCAGGCATCGTCGCCCCCGGTTGGGTCTTTTTCACCAACCGCTACCGCTTGCGAAGCTCCGCAGACAGAGTTTACCAAGCCATGTTCCGAGCCCGCCGCAACGCCGTCCGCGACAAAACCGCCTGGCAAGCAAATTTTCAAGAAACCACCAACGATAAGGGTCAAATCGTCATTAGATACGCCGTCCATCAAGCAGCGATCGCCCCCAATAAACTCCCCGAGTCAACCTGGGAGTACCTCGAACCAGGAATAGAAATAGACGACAACGAAAAAAACGACAGAGACAGATACGAAACCAGTCTCCTCATAGTCAACCCCGAAACCAACGACGTCACCACCTCCAGAGACAACCCCATGTATAGAGCGCTTTTCAACTATCAAGGCTGCCCAGTTTATAAGCCCTCCGATCTCTGCACCCAAACCAGCCTCCGCGCCCTCGGACGAATAACCTTAAAACACCAAACACTAGATTTACCGACCAGATGTGCGATTATTTCCACAGTATTAGGTGCCATGCGAAGGGGAGAAGAGCATCCCAGCGCCGACAGCACCAATAAATATTGTTATTGAGCCTACAGAAAAAGGGCGATCGCCCAAAATAAAGATAAAAAAACCTTGAAAAACCCTTGACAAAGCTTTTTCAATTTGTTAATCTAAAGTCGATCGGGAACAACTATCTCCACACATGAGGGGTTAAACCCCCTGTCCAGAAACTTTAACCGGACCAAAACTAGCTAGTTTATTCAAAAAAAATAAGTTGAGAGGGGTTGACAACAGGAAAAAGGGCTGTTATTATAATAATATCCGCAGGGGGAGTTCGCCCGTACGCTTGATTATTTATTCAACATCCAAAAATCGAGGTAGAAGGGGATAGGGATGAAGTTGGCAGTTCCGAGCAATTAAGCCGTTGGGTTTCGCTTCGACCCGACCTACAATAGAAAAGTTGTTCGTAGTAATCGCTTTAGCGATTCATATTTATAAATCGCTAAAGCGATTACTACAAACTTGCGACCGACTCGCGAATTGTTAATTGTTATAACTACCAACAGCTAAAAAATGACAAACTTAATAGAAGTACAAACAGAAGCATTAGGAAACTCCCCAGAAGAAGAAGAAGAAGAATCAAACCTAGACTATTTCTACGACGAACCGGGAACCTTACCGGGAACCCTAGACCTGGACCCCGACGCCCCGCCCCCAGAGATGATCTTAATCGACTATACAGAAAGCAAAGCCACCCGACTGAAAATCCAAACCCCAGAAGAGTGCATACCGCACCTAGAGTCTGACTCGGTATCCTGGCTAAACATCAACGGCCTGGGCAACCTCGATACCTGGCAAAGAATGGCAAAAGTATTTCAACTACACCCGATCGCCCTTGAAGACCTAGTAAATATGCCCCAAAGGCCCAAAGTAGTACAATACGAAGACCTACTGGTAATAGTTTCCTGGATGGTAAGCCTAAAGCCAGACTCCGAAGAACTAGGAAGAGAACAAGTTAGCATAGTAATGGGGAAACACTATCTAATCTCAGTACAAGAAGACCCCAGAGAAGACTGCTTAAAACCAGTGCGCGATCGCATCCGCCACAACCAAGGCATCATCCGCAAACAACAAGTTGACTATCTCGCATACTGCTTGTTAGACACGATCATCGACGGATTTTTCCCAGTATTAGAAGAATACGGCGAACGCATAGAAACCCTAGAAGACGAAGTCGTATTCAACCCCAGCCCTCACACCCTCAAAAAAATCTATAAAATCAGACGAGAACTACTAACCCTACGTCGCGCCGTCTGGTCCCAGCGAGACGCCATCAACGTTTTAATCAAAACAGCCGCCGACTTCGTAAGCCCGGAAGTAAGAGTTTACCTCCAAGACTGCTACGACCACACCATCCAAGTAAGGGACATCGTAGAGACTTATCGAGAGCTATCCTCGGGGTTAATGGATATTTATCTATCATCCATGAGCAATAAAATGAACGAAGTAATGAAATTGCTCACGATCATCTCAACGATCTTTATACCCCTAACCTTCATCGTCGGAGTCTATGGCATGAACTTCAACCCAGACTCCTCCCCCTTAAATATGCCAGAGCTAAATTGGTATTATGGTTATCCCGCCTTCTGGGGAATAACTGTCGCGATCGCTGCATGGTTAGTCTATTTCTTCTGGAAGCGAGGCTGGTTCGAGAACTTCGCCAAAACCATCGACAAAAACGAACTACCTTAGAACAATTAACAATTAATAATTAACAATTAACAATTAACAACTGACAACTGACAACTGACAACTGACAATTAACAATTGCCTCTTCGTTAAGCTAAAATACAAAACCAAGGAGAGAGCCGACGAGGCGGTTGCGGACTTGAGAAAGTCTGAGGAAAGTCCGGGCTCCCGAAAGACCGAACCTGCTGGATAACGCCCAGTGCGAGCGATCGTGAGGATAGTGCCACAGAAAAATACCGCCCCCACAACATTAGTTTGGGGGGTAAGGGTGCAAAGGTGCGGTAAGAGCGCACCAGCAGGGTCGCGAGGCCCTGGCTAGGTAAACCCCGGTTTGGGAGCAAGGTCGGAGGAAGCACGGTTGGTCTTTTACCACTTCCGAAAAGCATCGTAGGGAAACCTGCGGTGTTGCAGGCGTACCGCAAGAGGCGTCTGGTAACAGGCGTCCCAGATAGATAACTGCCCCTTCAACCTCCGGGTTGAGGGAACAGAACCCGGCTTATGTGCGACTCTCTCCCCTTTCTTTTTTTCTTTCTTTCTTTCTTTCTCGGAGTGGGGAATTGGCAATAGTAGTTAATGGGCCTTTGGCAATAATATTTTTTTCGGTATTAGCACTCCATAGCCCAGAAACCAGGTTTTTTCAAAAATACCTTCGCCCTAAAACTTGTAGGTTGGGTGTAGCGACAGCGAAACCCAACAAAATCGTTGGTTGTAGCTACGAAGATGTTGGGTTCCACTACGTTCCACCCAACCTACAAGATGCGCCGGCGTTGGTATTGTTGAAAAAACCGGGTTTCTTAATTCCAAATAGCAACGCGCCCGACCAGATAAAAAACTTGCATAATTGAAATACTCCCCCACCAACAGCCAAACAAAAATAGATACTAATGCAAACACTAGAGAGAAAACCAGCAACAACCATAGATAAACCTTTAATAATTGCAGGGCGGGAATTTCAATCTCGGTTAATGACAGGCACCGGCAAATATCAAAGCATAGAGAAAATGCAACAAAGCATCGAAGCCAGTGGATGCGAAATAGTCACCGTAGCCGTGCGACGGGTGCAAACTAAGGCCCCCGGTCACGAAGGACTAGCTGAGGCCATAGACTGGAGTAAAATTTGGATGCTGCCCAACACCGCCGGCTGCCAAACTGCCGAAGAAGCCGTGCGAGTAGCCAGACTGGGGCGAGAGATGGCAAAACTGCTGGGGCAAGAAGATAACAATTTTGTCAAATTAGAAGTCATCCCGGATACTAAATATTTATTGCCGGATCCTATTGGCACCTTAGAGGCAGCAGAGGTATTAGTAAAAGAGGGTTTTGCGGTTTTGCCTTATATCAACGCCGATCCGCTTTTGGCAAAAAGGCTAGAAGAAGTAGGCTGCGCTACAGTCATGCCTTTAGGTTCTCCCATCGGTTCCGGCCAGGGAATTAAAAATGCGGCTAATATTCAGATAATTATTGACAATGCCAAGATTCCCGTGGTGGTAGATGCCGGCATCGGAACTCCCAGCGAAGCTACCTTGGCAATGGAAATGGGGGCCGATGCTTTGTTGATTAATTCGGCGATCGCCCTCGCTAAAGACCCATCAATTATGGCCCAGGCTATGGGCATGGCTGCTGTGGCCGGACGCCTGGCCTATCTGGGGGGACGGATACCAATTAAGGAATATGCCAGCGCCTCTTCGCCTCTAACTGGCACTATCTCTTAATACGCTTCCAGAGCAAACAAAAACCCGGCTTTTCCCAGGAAAAGCTGGGTTTTTTCCTTTGACTGAATTTTTATCTGGCGACATTCTGACAAGCTTTCATACTCATAATACTAATCTTAGTGATAAAAGTAGTAATATTTTTTAAAACAATTGCATAGTTTTGTAAAGTTGTGTTAAGATAAGTCAAGATAAAAAAAAGGACTTTTAATTATGCCATATACAACAGAAGAAGGTGGACGTCTAAATAACTTTGCGGTAGAGCCGAAAGTTTACAAGGCCGAAGCACCCAGCAAGACAGAACAGCGTAACTACTTAATACTGGGTGTCGGTGCTGCCGTAGTAGTTACCAGCGTGCTGTTTGTGGCCTTTTCCGTATCTAGTTAAGCATTAAATTTATAATCTATCCTCAAACCTGGTTTCTCCAATTGGAGAAACCAGGTTTTTTTGGGTTGGGATAAAATAATTAATAAGAAAACCACGGCCACCATTAATCCTGACCTGAAAAAGCAACCCAGAAGAAATGAACGTTGCATCCGAACAATTGAGAATTAAGAAACCCGGTTTTTTACAAAAACCGGGTTTCTGGGCTTTATTTCAAAATTATTTAAACATAAAAAAGTTTTTAATAAACGGCACAATAATTTAAAATAAATGAAATTGTTATCCACAAATAGCAGTCTAGATATGACCTCAATAGATATAGGTTATCCGAGAACTTCAGAATTAAATCAACAAATATATCAAAATTTAAAACAGGCGCTTTGGTTGCAGTTACGCCGTCAGGTATTTTTAGCAGTATGCGACGATTTAGGTTTGCGCGATAGCTTAGTAGCTATTTTACCTGCAGAATTAACTGCACTGAAAGGTCAAGGTTTTACCCCGTCGATAAAAAAAAAACCAAACCAGATAGTTTCTCCATTATCTTCACAAGTTAGTAACCAAAAAGCTAAAAAAGAGCCATATCCCCCTTTAGTTACCATAGACTTAAATATTAAAGAACCAAATCCTATAAATCAGATAGGGCAGTGGTTAATAAAGCATCCAACCCCCGATCTAACTGAAGGAGCTATTTTACCAATATTTCAAATATTAGGAGTAGAAAACTTAACTCGCCAGCCCCCAGAAGTACAGTGGTCGTTTTTAAGAAATCTTCGGGAGATAGAGTCTAGTCTGTCAGCTTTAGATTTAAGTTTATTGCTGTGGATACCGCGTCCTTGGTTAAACACTATCGAGCATTCTGCCCCGGAATTTTGGCGCTGCCGTACGAAAGTGTTTGAATTTGAAGGCGAACCGACTTTACCTATTAATAAAAGTAGAAAAAGAGGGTTATCTAATAATAGAAATCATCCCTTGCACCCACCTCCACCGCCACCCTCACCCCGTGCGGTAAAAATTATAAAAAGCCGAGAACCAAGTTTGTATCCTCTGCCTCTTAAAATTACGGAATTAGACCGGATAGCAGAAAAACGATCGGCATCTTTAGAATTTGTTCTATCGCCGAAAAAGAGCGAGGATAGCTTATCAACCAGCAAGTGGAAGATAGATAAGGAAAAATTCACCTCCCTGGTGGAATTGGTACTAGCTGATATTTCTGAAAATTTAGATAACGAGGAATATAATTCGGATAATTTTTGGCATCTGGAAATTTTGCAAGAGCTCCAGCAGTTGCTGGGTAATGCGGAGTCGGAAGTTTTAAACATAGCTTTAGCTTTTGAGAAGTTAGGTAATTATTATCGCGATCGCTTATCGGCAGGAAATGTCAGCATCCCAAATTTTACTATCGCCATCCACGCTTACGAACTTTTATTAGAATTAATAATTCCTGGGGCTAAAAAAAGCAAAGAAAAAGAAGTAGAGGAAAAATTAAAAAAATCCCGAGATAATTGGAGTATAGGCTCTATTCTAAATTCTCAAATTTCCTTTGCCGATCGTCGACTTCCCCTGTTAGATATTTTCAACGACTTGGGTACGGTTTATTGGATGCTATTTCGGCAACCGGGAAATAAAAGCGACGGTAAAATAGAGACTTTATTTTATTTAGAAAGAGCGATCGCCCTCTATCAAATAGCAGCCAGCAAAATCGACAAAAAAACTCAACCAGAGACTTATGTAAGAGTGCAAAAAAACTTAGGCATGGCATTAGGAGATTTAGCCAGGCATCAAGAACCAGCAGAAAACCTCTGTCGGTCGGTCGTGGCCTATCAAGAAGCAGTTTTACACTGCAATTTGGAGGCCAACCCCCAACAGTATGCAGCGACATTAAATAATTTAGGGGCAGCCTACTGGAACTTAGCGCAGTACGGTCAGGCGGGGGAGCGGCTTTTAGGAGCTATTTCAGCTTATAGCGAGGCCCTGCGGTACTCCAAAGCAGAAGAAGAACCTTTGAATTATGGGATGCTTCAAAATAATTTGGCTACTGCCTACTGGAACCTTTCTCAAATAGAGGGGAAGGTTGAGTTATTATTAAAAGCGATCGAAGCCTATAACGAGGCTCTAAAATATAGAACTCCCGATCGAGTCCCAGCAGCCTGTGCCGCTACCAATAATAATTTGGGCACTGCCTATTGGCATTTAGCCTCTGCAGCAGAGGGACAGATACAGCAGAAGTTAAACTACTTACAAGAGGCGATCGCTGCCTACGCTAGGGCTCTCAAACTAGCCCGTCCCCTTGGAGCGGGCGAGCTAACCTTCGATGTCTTGGCCGCTAATAACAATTTAGGTCTCGCCCACTATCAGCTAGCCACGGAAACAGCCTCTCTACTGGAAGAGGCTAACTGCCGCAGCCATCTCGAAGCAGCACTGAAACATCATTTGTTAGCATATACTGGATGGGAAAAGCTATTTGCAAGCCCAGAAAATCAATCGGGAAAACCCAAATCCCAGAGCGAAGGAACTGGATTAGCTTATATAGTAAAAACTATCCGTGCCTTTTACGATCGATGGGGGCTAGAAGGACAAAATTTTGCCCTATCCAAGCTGCCAGGGGATTTGTTACCAGAGATTTTACGTCGCTTATAAACAGGTTTTGCTCGATTTTTTTTTGGAAGGTAAGCTTTTCGCTTAATATGGTTAGAGATAAACAATATTAAAAAAAAATGCGATTATGGCTCCACCAAAAATTCTGGTAGTAGATGATGACCCGGCCATCAGAACATTAATTCATCGCTATTTGAGTCAACAAGACTATCAAGTAGAATCAGCAGGGGATGGTAAAAGCGCTTTAGCTTCATTCGATAAATTTGTACCCGAATTAATAGTTTTGGACGTAAACTTGCCCGATACTACTGGTTTTCAACTTTGTAAAGAAATGCAAAAGAGCAGGGACGTATTTGTACTGATGCTCACGAGTTTAGCAGGGGAAGCTGATAAGCTCAAAGGATTCAACGAAGGTGCCGACGATTACATCACTAAACCATTCGGTCTGGTAGAACTAGGAGCTAGAGTAAGAGCGAGATTGAAGCGATCGAGAGCGGTGGTTAATTCGGAGCAAGAAAATCTCTCTTTTGGCGATTTAGCGATCGCTCCGGCGAGTCGCGAGGTGACGCTAAAAGGCGAGTTAATTTCTTTAACGGCTTTAGAATTCAATTTATTTTATTGTTTGGCCAGCAAACCAGGTCATGCTTTCTCACGTTCTGAATTGCTCCAAAAAGTTTGGGATTATGAATTTATAGGCCATCCCCGGGTGGTAGATGTTCATGTAGGGAAAATTCGGAAAAAAATAGAACCAGAACCAGGAAATCCCAAATTTCTTAAAACTGTTCAAGGCTACGGTTATAAATTTGAAGGCGTTCAAGCCCCAGAATAAATTAATAGGCTTTGAGGCTTTTCTTAAGTTTGGTAAGATTAAGAAAAACGAGACGGCAGCAAATATCTAGGGATTTCTTCGGGTGCATCTCAAGAATGAAGAGAACCAAGAATTTGAGGCTTTTAGGCAACGGGCACTACTACTAAAGCCAACAGGGAAAAGAGATTTTCTGTTTTCAAAGAGTATTTTTACAAAAATTAAATCCTCCCATTTCCACGAAGAGAGACGGACCTCATCTAGTTACATATAAACAATATAAAAAAAATGCGATTATGGCTCCAGCAAAAATTCTTGTAGTAGATGATGACCCGGCTATCAGAACATTAATTCATCGCTATTTGAGTCAACAAGACTATCAAGTAGAATCGGCAGGGGATGGTAAAAGCGCTTTAGCTTCATTCGATGAATTTCAACCCGAATTAATAGTTTTGGACGTAAATTTGCCCGATACTACTGGCTTTCAACTTTGTAAAGAAATGCAAGGTCGCAGGGACGTATTTGTACTGATGCTAACGAGTTTAGCAGGGGAAGCTGATAAACTCAAAGCATTCAAGCAAGGTGCCGACGATTACATCACTAAACCATTCGGTCTGGTAGAACTCGGAGCTAGGGTAAGAGCGATGTTGAAGCGATCGAGACTGGTGGTTCATTCGGAACCAGAAGATCTATCTTTTGGCGATTTAGCGATCGCTCCGGCGAGTCGGGAGGTGACGCTCAAAGGCGAGTTAATTTCTTTAACGGCTTTAGAATTTGATTTGCTTTACTGTTTGGCAAGCAAACCAGGTCGCGCTTGGCGACGTTCTGAATTGATCCAAGAAGTTTGGGACTATGAATATGTGGGAGATGCCCGAGTGGTAGATGTTCACATCGGGCAAATTAGAAAAAAAATCGAACCAAAACCAGAAAGCACTACTTTTATTACAACAGTCCGAGGTGTCGGTTATAAATTTGAAGATGTCAAAGCCCCAGAATGATTTAAGAGGCTTTGGCTTATTGGTTTAAGAAGATCGAGATTGCTGCAAATATCGAGTTATTTCTTCAGATCGTTCCCGACCTCGACGCACGCAGTCTCCCAAGGCAACTCCATCCATGTAGTTGCAGGAGAGATATAAACCGGGGGCAGATTTTAAGCCGCGATCGATCCTTTCTAATATTTCTGGATGGCCTAAATTATATTGAGGAATAGCTTTCTGCCACAAATGCACGGCTAAGACTTTTGGGGATGGAGGGTTGGGGCCGAGCAAAATTCGAGAAATATCTTGATGGACGGTTTCTACAATTTTGTCTTCGTCATAACTACCTAGTTCTGGATTGGTTGCCCCACCAATATAGCTGCTCAAGGTTTGCCAGCCTTTGGGTGCCCTGCCGGGAAACAAACTGGATGCCCAAATGGTGCCTAGAGTTTGCATTCCCTCTCTCCTCGGAATTAAATTGCCGAAGCCTTTTAAATTTACTTTGAATGAAGATAGGGGATAGGCTAGGACGACGCTGGCTACTGGGGGATAGGGTATGGCTTTTAAGTCGTTACTAATTTCTGGTTGCCACGATTTTAATAACTCGGCGGTGACGTAGGCGGGAGTTGTCAGGGCGACGCTGCGAGTTTCTATTTGTTGGGGGCCTTCTGGGGTGGCAAATTCTGCTATGTAGGTCTGATTTTCTGTGGGTTGGAGACTTACCAGACTCCACTTTAGCTTGAGTGCTTCTCCTAGTTTGGCAGCGATCGCTTTTGGTAAGGCTTCGAGTCCTTGTTTGAAGGAGCCTAACTCTCCAGTTTTAGTCTGGGGCACTCGCGGATCGATAATTTCTTTTACTTTTGGCTGCTTTTGCCGCGATTTCACTGCCCCCGCTAATAGTCCGCCTCCGGTGTCGCTCATTCGAGCCACTCTGGCAAAAGCTGCCGCCGCACTGAGTCGGTTCGGATCTCCGGCATATACTCCAGACACGAAGGGTTCGACCAATCGCTGCATCACTTCTTGGCCTAGATGCCTGCGGAAAAATTGGCTGACTGTTTCTTCTCCTCCTTGTTGGGATAATTCAGCGCCGATGGCCGGGGGCACGAACCCTAAAGCTCCGAATAAGGCCCGCAATTTCCCCGGGAAGCTCAGGAGGTTAGTTTTTATGAGGGCGGGGGGACTCATGGGGACTGGTATTAACTGACCTTTCCAGTAAACGAAACGGGGAAGTTTGCGATCGCCGAATACGAATTCTTTTTCTAACCCTACTTCTACGGCTAGTTCGAGCAAGTCTTTGCCTGGGGCAAAGCTATTTGGTCCTTCTTCCCAGAGAAATTCTCCTTGCTTGACTGTGGTGATGTTGCCGCCGACTCGATCTTGGCTTTCGGTAACTAATATTTTTAGTACGTCGGGGCCTTCGCCTGTTTGTTTCTGGAGGTTGTGGGCTAAACTCAGGCCGCTAATTCCTGCACCTACGATTAGGGTGTCTAGTATGTTTGTCATTGGTTTGGCTAATAGCAACAGCAATAAACATACTATTTTTTGGAATTAAGAAACCCGATTGTTCTATAAAAACCGAGTTTGCGGGCTAAATACCCCCGCCCCAAAGACACCATACGCATCTCCTTAAGTAGGGCTTGCTGAAGAAAGCCCTACTTATTAATTATTAATTATTAATTATTAATTACTTATCCAGGATTCTGGAATAGGGTTTCTAGATAAACCCTAGCTGCTTGGCGATAATACCTAGACGACTCTGGGCTGTTACTATCTCCGTTTTGCAACAAAAATAAGGACAAAGCTGCCGCAAATACCCTGTCTTGGTCCCACTCGGGATTTTTTTCTAAGTAGCCTTGCAAGGATTCGTGTAAGGTCTCGGGGACTTCGGTTAGGATGCTAAGGGTTGTTTTCATAGTTTTAGTCTTACTCTAAATATTCTTTCTTTTCTTACTTTTGGGTTGGCAGATTCTGCCTCCAACTACAAGCTTCCCTATTTTGTGCCGCCATTCGCCTATATTGTCAATGTTAAGAAATGTTACAAGGAGCTTTAAAAAAAGAAAAATTTGACGAGAGAATAAGTATTTGAGGCTATTTTTTGTTACAAAAGTTTACACAAATGAGCTTAGTTGGGGTAGTGGAAGTGTCTGGTTGGGAAATCCCCAGTTTAATAGGAAGAGTCGATGTTGCGGTTTGTTTCTGTGGAAAAACCTGTTTAATTTGTGGAAAATGTCCGATCTGTTTGTGGAAACGCTGTGGAATGTTTGGGGAAAAGAAACCTAAAAGATAAGAATTTTAAAGTTGTGAAGTTCCGGAAAAATGGGGCATGGCGAGGAGTCCTGGATGGTATAAATGGACAATTAGGAAAAAAGTTACGATCGATTTTTCAACTGCTAATCTCACTGGAAGTCAAATTTTGCGGATACAAAAGGGGAGGTAAAGGATGAGTAAAAAAAGTATGAGTAGCAGAATGAATCTAAAATCTAAAACGAGTCAGTTGATAATCAATGCCGCCACTCTCGATCTTTTAGGTGGATGCTTTGGAGTTATTGGTGGCTCATCTTGTCCAAATCAGCTAGAATTAATGCTAATATAATTAATTCCAATCCCTAAGATAGAGTAACTAGATCGAGTCTAACCACCAAAAAGTCGCATTTATAGCAAGAGAAACTAAAGCGTAGCAATAAGTAGTGCCGGCAAGGAATGAAAAGCGCGTGAAATAATGAGATATTTTGGTTAGGCTATAGTTATTTACCCCTCCATAAGTGGGAAAAGAAGCTAAGGTACAAGAAATCCTATGATTAAGCCTGGTAAATCTTCATTTCGCTGGATTCTACTGTCGCGGATTTTGCTGCTGACGGTACCAGTTTTATTAGTAGGCCAATATGTAACTTATAGAAAGGCCCGTTCTAGTCTGCTGGAAACTGCTCGTCAAAATCTGACTGAGAGCGCGGGCAGACAGACGGCGGCTCTGGAAAATTCGCTCCAAGGGATAAAATCTAGCTTGGCGATCGCCAGTGAAAGTTATGTTTTAAGGTCGGGGGATTCTTCAAATTATCAAGAATTTATTGAGGGGCTTGACAAACGATTGTCAACTCAGGTGGATTGCGTCCAACTAAGCGATCTACGGACAAATAGGGTTGTGGCCAGTAATTGCGGCGCTGAAGCTATTAAAAGCTTTGCTGCCAACTTATGGCCTCAAAAACAACAGCAATTGACAAAGGATAACTTAGTGGATGTAAGTTATTTATGGCCTGGAGGAATAGGGGAAAATTCGTCTCAAACTCAAATAAGTTTGGCTTTGAGCGTGCCAGTTTATGCGATCGCCAGTGAAAGTTCAGAAGAATTGCAATTGCGCTATGCCTTGAGTGTAAGGTGGCAGTTTCCACTAGAAAAAAATTCAATCAAAGGCTCTCTGACAGGCTCTACTGTAGTAATTGACCAAGGTAGAACCATTTTGGCCCATCCCAACAGTCAGAAAGTGGGACGCAATATTAAGGAAGAGGAAGATGCTTCGAGACTGGAAGCTATTATTAAAAATGCGTTAGCAGGCAACCAAAATTTTATTCACTTATTATTTTCTATTGAAACAAATAAGCTAGAGCAGAGGGAAGCAGAGAAGAAAAACAAAAACCTTTTAACTGTAATAGGAAGGAAGCTAAATAACTTGAAAAAATATGTATCAAAGGGGCTGAGTCTGAAGTTATCAGAAGAAAATGAGTTATTAGCTGGTTATGCAGCGACTAATAATCCTATTGGTACGGGAACAGAAAATAATAATCGATGGGTGATTTTGGCGGTTACTCCTTTAGAATATGCTTTATCCGGTCTTGAAGAAATTCAGCAAGTTCTCTTAAATTTGATTGTGGGCTTAATTGGAGCTAGCATAATTGCTGCAATTTATGTGGCTAGGACTATGGCGAATCCTTTAGAGAAATTGAGAGATTATGCGGTAAGCGTTAACGATTTCAACTCTCCAAAGCAAGCTCCCAAAAACATTAAAATTAGCGAGTTTGAAGAATTAGCAGAGGCTCTTAATAAGATGGTGGAGCGGTTGAAAGGATGGGCTAAAGAGTTGGAGAAAGCATCGAGAGAAGCAAATATAGCAAACGAGTTAAAAAGCGAATTTTTAGAAAATATTTCCCATAATTTGAGAACTCCTTTGAATGGGATGCTCAATTCTCTTAGATTCGTTTTGGACGATCTGTGCGACGATCGCGAAGAAGAAATGGAATGGGTACAGCAAGGCCATGATTCAGCAATGATTTTGCTTAGTATCGTTGACGATATTTTAGATTTGCGCAAAATAGAGCAGGGCCAAATGTCAATTCAACTAGAAAATACTAATTTGACTGAGGTATTATTGGAGGCGATCGCATCAGAAGAAGAAACAATCGCCCAGAAAGGTTTGAAGTTACATAAGCCTTCTATGGAAAAAGCGATCGTGGTGTATGCAGACAGAAGAGAACTAAAGCAGGTTTTCTCAAAGGTTCTGAGTAATGCAATTAAGTTTACTGAGGAAGGTAGTATTACTATTTCTGTAAAAGTCGCTCCTCCAGAAACCGATGCTAATTACGCCGATGCTTCCTATAAGGAATGGCAGGAAAATAATAACGGTCGTAAAAGCGATCGAGTTATTGTGGAAATAGAAGATACGGGCATTGGTATAGATATGACTTCCCCAGAAAATAAGGGAAGGATCTTTGAAGCTTTCCAGTTGATTGATGGTGGTAAAACTAAAAAGTTTGAAGGGGTGGGATTGGGTTTAGCTATTTCGCAACACCTGATGGAGATGATGAACGGTACTATTAATTTAGATAGCGAGGGCGTGGGTAAAGGAACTAAAGTAACTCTCGTTCTCCCAACCAAACAGCTACCACCATCTACCAACGGGAACAGCACGGCGGTGGAGGTATCGAAGGAGACGGCTGTTGAATCTACAGTTGGGAACTAGCCTTTTAATAAGGTACCAATAATTGCGCTATTGCTTTTAAAAATCGATCGTATGGCCGCTCTTCTATTTCTACTTTCTAGGATAATTCCCTACAACAGTTGAACGATATCTCCTCCTTGCTGGAGAGACTCGCTCAAACCGCAGAGGATTTTTACTAATTCGACTCCGGCCTCGGCAGAAAAGGA
>JAXHVR010000063.1:28827-33223 GCA_034189005.1 Cyanobacteriota bacterium
TATTTCTACTTTCTAGGATAATTCCCTACAACAGTTGAACGATATCTCCTCCTTGCTGGAGAGACTCGCTCAAACCGCAGAGGATTTTTACTAATTCGACTCCGGCCTCGGCAGAAAAGGAAGAACAGGTGTTGTCCCGAATCAAGCTTAAAAAGCGATCGCACGCTTTTGCTAAGGGTTCGGCTTTTTCTATAGCTACAATTTCTCGACTTTGACCGGCACCGGCCTTCCAGCGATCGCCCTCTCGCTCTAAATGACCCTGCTGTAAAGTTAAAGGCGCTTCCGAGGACATTTCGTCAAAAATCAAGGTTCCTTCGCTGCCTACCACTGCCAAACGTCTTTGTTTGTCGGGGTTGAGCCAACACATATGCAAGAAGGCTTGAAACCCGCTTGGATAAATGAGCTTTGCCGTGACGAGATCCGAGAGTCCGCCATTAGGCAGCCAAGCAGTACCGAAAGCCTGCACTCTATCGGGGGTTTCTCCGAGCCAAGAGTTAAAAATGCAAAGGTCGTGAATGGCTAAATCCCATAAAGCATCGACATCTTGACGCACTGGTTCGAGATGGGTGCGGGTGCCGTATCCATATCTTAACTCCCCCAGTTTGCCGCTGCCGACGACCTTTTTGCCCCCTTCAACTGCGGAATGGAATAAATAGGTGCGATCGACAAACAGTTGGCGCTGTTGTTTTTCCGCAAGTTGGCTGAGTTCGAGGGATTCGCTGTAGTTGAGGGTTAATGGTTTTTCTGCAAAAACGTGATATCCCCGGTTTAAAGCTTCTTTAACTAGGTCGTAGTGGGTGGATGCGGGAGTAGCGATCGCTACTGCATCTATTCCTGGGGCTTCCATTGCCTCTGAGCAATTACTAGTAACAAGCACATCAGAGTCGAAATTAAATCGCTCTCGTATCTCTTTCAATCTTCGCTCGTTCGGATCGACTACGGCGACGACTCGCGAGTTTGGGTGTTGTTGGAAGTTGCGGATTAAATGAACTCCCCAACGACCGGTTCCAAATATGGCAATTCCTATATTCATTGGTTAATTGTTAGTTGTTAGTAGAACAGGCGTCTCGCCTGTTATCGGCCACCTTCCGAACAGGCGTCTCGCCTGTTATCGGCCACCTTCCGAACAGGCGTCTCGCCTGTTATCGGCCACCTTCCGAACAGGCGTCTCGCCTGTTATCGGCCACCTTCCGAACAGGCGTCTCGCCTGTTATCCCCTTCCGAACAGGCGTCTCGCCTGTTATCCCCTTCCGAACAGGCGTCTCGCCTGTTATCCCCTTCCGAACAGGCGTCTCGCCTGTTATCCGCCCCAAAGCTTCTTTGGCAGCTTCTTGTTCGGCGGCTTTAATAGACGGGCCCTTGCCGCAACCCAAGTTTTCTCCCAGAAACCAGACTTCCGCGACGAAACGTTGGCGATCGCCGTGATTTTGATTTGCCTCTCGGACTTTATACTCTGGCAAAGTCTTGTAACGACCTTGAGTCCATTCTTGGAGGGCAGCTTTATAATTTTGGCGGGCGGGATCGCTTCTAATTTCGGCGATCGCTCTTAAAAAGTGAGGGTCCAGCCAAGGACGAACTAATTCTAAATTCTGAGTGCTTAGATATAGAGCCCCTAAGACTGCTTCAAAGGAATCTGCCAGCCGCGACTCCCTGCCGGCTTTATCGGAAATTGCGCTTTTAGCTACCAACAGATAGCGGCTAAAACTGTAACCGTCCGCTATTTGTGCTAGAGAGCGATCGCTGACTAAAATAGACCGAATAGCTGCAAACTCTCCCACATGAAGGCTTGGGTAATTCTCCCATAACAACTGAGAACTGGCCAGTCGCACTACGGAATCTCCGACAAATTCTAATTGTTCGTAGTTGGCACTGCTGGAGAATGTGGGGTGAGTTAAGGCGAGGTCTAGGAGGTTCCAATTAATCGGTGCTTCTTGGGGGATGGGTAATTTTTGTGTTAAAGACTGGAGTTGCTTTTGGCGAGGATGGTGGCTATTAATCATCTGGGTTCTGAGGCGCTTTCTTTGAAATGCTAATCGCTATAAGCGATCGCTACGAAATTTGGTTTAGAAGATAAAAAAGGAGACAGGCATTTTGCTTGTCTCCTCTGAAAGTTTTTTCTAGGTTATTAACCGCCAGCAACGGCGGGAACGATGCTCACTTCATCCTCATCCTTGAGGGCAGTTTTACTACCGTCTAGAAAACGAATATCTTCGCTATTAACATATAAATTTAAAAACCGCCGAGGTTCGCCTTTGTCATCGCAGAGGCTTTTTTTTATGCCCGGGCAGTTAGCTTCTAGAGAATCGATTAACTCCAAAATATTACTACCATCGCAATTAATCACAGCTTGGTTATCAGTGAATTTTTGTAGGGCAGTGGGAATTAAAACTTTTACAGCCATAGTTTTTTGTTGTTACTTAGTTGTTAGTGGTTAGTTGTTAGTAGCAATCGCTTTAGCGATTTAAAGCGATCGCTACTAGCCAAATTAAACTAAAACTTCTTGCCAGTCGAGGCGTTCTAAAGTGCGAGCCCGTTCTAAAGCGGTCTCGAAAGCGTCTAATTTTGGCTCGATGGTCAGGGGTTCGCCGATGTAACCCTGTACTGCTTCTTGAGTCTTGAGGCCGTTGCCAGTAATATAAACAACGGTGGTTTCTTCGGGGTCTATTTTACCTGCTTCTACTAATTTTTTCAACACGGCAACGGTGGTACCGCCGGCGGTTTCGGTGAAGATGCCTTCAGTTTCTGCCAGGAGTTTGATGCCTTCGATAATTTCTTCGTCGTTGACTGATTCTATGTTGCCGTTGGTTTTGCGGGCAATTTCTAGGGCGTAAATGCCGTCGGCGGGGTTGCCTATCGCTATGGACTTAGCGATGGTATTGGGCTTGACGGGAGTTACGAAATCGCGACCTTCCTTGAAAGCTTGCGCCACTGGGGAGCAACCTTCGGCTTGGGCACCGCTGAAACGAACTGGCTTTTCGTCAACTAAGCCGACATCGACAAACTCTTTGAAACCTTTATGTATTTTAGTGAATAAGGAACCAGAAGCGATCGGGGCTACGATATGGTCGGGCAGTTTCCAGCCTAATTGTTCGGCTACTTCAAAGCCTAGAGTTTTGGAACCTTCGGAGTAGTAAGGACGGAGGTTGATATTGACAAATCCCCAGCCGTGGGTGTTGGCTACTTCGCAGCAGAGGCGGTTTACTTGGTCGTAGTTGCCTTTGACTGCCATTACGGTTGGGTTATAGATTAGGGTGCCGAGGACTTTGCCTGCTTCTAGGTCGGCGGGGATGAATACGCAACAGTCTAAACCGGCTTTGGCAGCGATCGCTGCTGTAGAGTTGGCCAGGTTGCCGGTGCTTGCGCAGGATACGGTGGTAAATCCTAATTCTCTTGCTCTGCTGAGTGCCACTGATACTACTCTATCTTTAAAGCTTAGAGTCGGCATATTCACCGCATCGTTTTTAATATAGAGATTTTTTAGACCCAGGCGGCGTGCCAGACGGTGAGATTTTACTAGAGGAGTCATGCCCGTGCCGACATCGATTACGTTATCGGTAGCCACTGGTAGGAAGGGACGATAGCGCCAGATAGAATTCGGGCCGGCTTCGATGGTGGCGCGAGTTACTGTTTGGCGCAGTTTTTCGTAATCGTATTTTACTTCCAGGGGGCCAAAGCATACATCTTCGCAAATGTGTTTGTCTGCTAGGGGGTATTCTTCGCCACATTCTTTGCATTTGAGCTTTTCAATGGCGCTATTGGACGTCTTGCTTTGAGTAGTAGCAGTGGCCTGGGTCATTTCTTTCTCCTCTATTTACATTTTTGCAGTGCTTTTTTTACCTTTAGTGAATACTAGCACGGCTGAAAATGTAGTGTCAACCATACCCGACTTTTTTAGTCTGGATTGACTTAAACTTAAGTAGGATGATAGTTTCGAGGTTTTAGGAGGGTGTCAAGGGCGGTTTTCCAGAAAATTATCTAAAATCTAAAAAGAAAGGTGCGCGACGCGCACCCTACTTGTCCCACTGATGGCCTGTTTTGGTCTGTTAATTGTTAATTATTATCAGCCTCCACTGACAGGCGGGATGAGGACTACTTCGTCGCCGTCTTGGAGGGCGGTCTCGGGTGAGACAAATTCGAGGTTGATGCCGAAACGGGTTAGGTCTCGCCACTGTTCGAGTTGGGGATGTTCGGCGAGGAGGCGATCGCGCAGTTGAGATACGGTGGTTTCTGGGGGTAAGCTTAGTTGGAGTTCGTTTTGGCCGTAGGCTTCTTGGTAGGCGGCGAAGAGTTTGAGGCTGATGCTGATTTCTGGTTTGGACATGATTGGATTTGTAATTGGTTTTCGATCGCTTTCTACTAATATAAGAAAATTTATAAAAACTCAAAAAATATGAAT
>JAXHVR010000064.1:0-33146 GCA_034189005.1 Cyanobacteriota bacterium
CAAAAGATGAATTTAATACCCCTTATTCTCGAGAAATTCGAGGCTTAATTTTACAGGCGCATTTCACAAGTCAACTCATCGCCTTTGTCGAAGGAACCAACTCCGCCAACAGGACCGGGACCGACACCGCCGCCGAGCCCGCTAAACGAAGAGCCGACAGATATAGAACTATCTGAGAGCGAGGTGGATGAAAATATCGAAGATGGTTTCGTTGTGGGAACCTTGACAACTATAGACCCCGACCAGGGAGACTCTCACCGCTTGGAATTAATAGACGATGCGGGGGGAGCTTTCGTTATCGAAGGCAACCAATTAGTAGTTGCCGACGGGCAGGCTATAGACTTTGAAGAGCAAGAGGAATACGCGATCGAAGTCCGAACCACGGACTCCGGTGGCGAAACTCTGACAAAATCCTTTGCCATTAGCGTTAACGACCTCAACGATCCACCGGAAATCAACGTTCCGAGCGCTCGCCAAACCATTAACGAAGGCAACAGTTCGACAATTGGTGGCATCAGCGTCAGCGATGATAATGCCGGTAACAGGAAATTAGAAATTAGCCTGATAGCTAGCAACTCAAAAACAACTGGAGGCACCCTAAGCCTCGGTTCCACCGATACCGACGGTCTGAACTTCCTGCAAGGAGACGGAGAAAACGACAGGGAAATTGTGTTCCGGGCAACCTTAGACGATATCAACGAAGTTCTCGATAACCTAGTCTATAACGCAGATGATGCCGGTGACGACGTCATCAACATTACCCTAGACGATCGCGACAATAACAGCCCCGGCAAGGCCCAAACCAGCACCGAGAGTATTAATGTCTTCATTAACGACTTGCCCCGAGTAGTTAAAAACAACGAACTGGCAGTAGCAAACCAGACTCTAACCCAAGAAATAGATACTTCTCTATTGCGAACTAACGACAGCGATAACGGCGAGGAAACCTTTACCTATACCGTGACTTCCGGTCCCGGAGAAGGAAAGCTGTTGGTAAACGGCAAGGCTGCTACCAGCTTTACCCAAGAAGATATCGACGAAGGCGACGTCGAATACAAATTCACAGGCAACAGCAACGTCACGGAAGATTCCTTTAAATTCCGAGTCGCCGATGCCGATGGGGGCAAAACCGGACAACAAACCTTTGACATCCGCATCAACCAACCCCCAGAAGTCGAAAGCAGCCAACTTAACGTCATAGTGGGTACGGAGGATAATATTGGTAGCGCCAATTTGGATGCAACGGATCCGGACGTTAACAACGCCCCAGATTCCAGTCTGGTTTACGAATTAACCGAACAACCAACCAGCGGTAAGTTGCAACTAAACGATACCAACCTGGCAGTGGGAGAAACCTTCACTCAACAAGACATTAACCAGGGGAATGTCTCCTACGTTCATACCGGCAGCGACACCGGCAGCGATTTATTCTCCTATTCAGTAAGCGATCGCGACGGCGGCGTGACTACAGGTCAGCTAGACATCAATATCACCCCGCCCAACGAAGAACCAGTGGCCGGAGACGACATCTTCGAGACCGACTCCGTAACTCAACTGACAATAACCGACGAAGAACTCCTGGCCAACGACAGCGATGCCGATGAAGGGGACACCATCTCTATAGTCGATTTCTCCACCGAAGACACCGAAGGCACGGTGGAACGGGACGGCGAGGAATTCACCTACACCCCACCCTCCGAGGACTTCACCGGTCAGGATAGCTTCACCTACACCATACAAGACACCAAAGGCGTAACCGATACTGCCACAGTATTCGTAAGCGTGGAAGAAGTCCCCAACGAAGCGCCGGCAGCAGAAGATGACAGTTTCGAGACCGAAGAAGGTACTCAGCTAACCATCGCCACCTCGGAGTTGCTCGAAAACGACAGCGATCCCGATGAAGGCGACGAAATCTCTATTGCCAGCTTCTCTGCGGAGGATGCCACAGGCACCGTCAGCCAAAAAGGCAACAACTTTATCTACACCCCACCGGATAACTTCAGCGGTGAGGACACCTTTACCTACACCGTAGAAGACGAAAGGGGCGAAACCGATACGGCAACAGTAACCGTTGAGGTTCTAGGAATAGCCACCCCGCCGACTCTGGAAGTGACCGACAGCGTATCGGGAACGGAAGATGAGGATATTGCTTTGGACATCCAAGCGAGCTTGACCGGGGATGACGAGTCGGAAACTCTATCTATTACTATAGCCGACGTACCCGACACGGCAACTTTCTCGGCGGGGACCAATAACGGCGACGGCACCTGGACTCTGACTGCGGCCCAGTTAGAAAATCTCACCCTTTCGTCACCTCAAGACGGTCAGGATGGCACTAGCAGTTTTACCCTGACGGTGACGGCAACGGTAACGGATAGCCAAAGCGACGATACGGCCTCGGAGTCCGCGACTATAGGTGTCGCGGTGGATGCATTAAACGATGCGCCGGTGTTGAGCGAGGATACGTTCCAACTCAATACTATTAACGAAAACGTCACCAACAGCAACGGCACTCTGGTTTCTAACCTCATCGCCGACTCCGTTACCGACGCCGATGCCGATGCGGTCCAGGGAATAGCGGTTACTCGGGTAGCTAGCGGTAACGGGACTTGGCAATATTCCACGGACGGCGGCGATACTTGGGTCGATTTTGATTCCGTATCTAATGACAGCGCCACGGTCCTGACTGCCACCAATAGCGATCGCATCCGCTTCGTCCCAAATACAGATTTTGTGGGCGATGCAACCATTCGCTTCCGCGCCTGGGACACCACCACCGGCGAAAGTAGCGGCACTACGGGAGTGGATGCTTCTACTAACGGCGGCACCACTGCTTTTAGCAGCGATGTGGGAGTGGCAACTATTACGGTTAACGATGTGCCGGAGGTGACGACTAATAGCGAATTGGTAGTTAACGAAGGGGAAGAAGGAACGGTTGCTCAAAGCCTGTTGCAAACCACCGACAGCGATAACGGCGAGGAGACTTTCAGCTATAGCGTTCTCACCGACCCAAGTAGCGGGCAACTGCTTCTAAATGGGGAAGCGGCCAGTAACTTTACCCAGGAAGATATCGATAGCGGTTCGGTGACTTACGAACATACCGCTAATAATACGAACGACGATTCTTTCGTCTTCCGAGTATTCGATGCCGATGGTGCCGCGACTAAGGCAACCTTTAATATCCGCGTCAACGACCCGCCGGAGGGAACCACTAGCGATTTTACCGTGCTTATCGGCGCTACGGGAGAAATTGGCAGCAGCAATCTGAGTTATAGCGACCCAGACGTGTCTGATGCGGCTGCGAGTTCTCTTAGCTATACCCTGACGGAGTTGCCCGCAGGCGGGAATTTGCTACTGAACGGGGAAACTCTCGCGGTGGGAAATGAATTTACCCAGGCTAATGTTAACAACGGGGCCCTTGCTTACGAAAACACTGCGGAGGAAGAAGGAACGGAGAGTTTTAGCTTTACGGCGAGCGATGGCGACGGCGGCACTACCACTGGCAGCTTGAACATCGAAGTCCTTCAAGGGAACCGGGCTCCAGCAGTAGAGGACGATAAAACTATTACCTTAGACGAGGACACTACCGCTAACTTAGACATTCCCGCGCCGACAGATGCGGATGGGGACGCTCTCAGCATTACAGTTGACACCATACCCGATGCGGAAAAAGGACAAGTGCAGCTAGCAAGCGGCAGCGCCGTCGCCGCTGGAGTCGAATTGACAGAAGCGCAACTGACCGGCCTGCAATTCGTTCCCGCGGCCAACGAGAACGGGGCAGCGGGAGATTTCAGCTACTCGGTATCCGACGGCAACGACGAAAACAACTCTGCCACTCAGACTATTACCCTAGACATTACCCCCGTAAACGATCCGCCAGTAGCAGTGGATGACGGACCGGTGTTTGTAACTTCGGGCAGCGATATACCTGTCGATGTTTTGGCTAACGACAGCGATGTAGATGAGGGGGACGAGCTAACGATCGTCGACACCACCGAAGTGCCAACCAGGGGACGAATTGGAGATGATAGCAGCCTCATAATTAATTATGAAGTATTCACTGGAGCTTTTGGCACGGAAGTGTTGGATTATACCATAAGCGATGGGGCGAGCGAGGCTACGGCGATCGCAACCATTGAGGTTCTGGTAGTTAGCGAGGACGCTGATTCTTTAACCGGTGGCGACTTTAATGATGTTTTTGAGGGAGCGGGTGGCAACGACACTCTGGCGGGGGCTGCCGGCAACGACTCCCTCCTGGGCAACGACGACAACGACTCTCTAGATGGTGGTGCGGGTAACGACTCTATAAGCGGCGGTGACGGCAACGATACCATCGTCGGGGGTTTGGGCGCTGACAGTACGAGCGGCGGTAACGGCGATGATGTTTTTGTTTACAATAGCCTCGATTCCGATCGGACGCTCTTTAATGCTGCGGATACTACTTCTATCGGTACTGCCGTTGATGCAGGTATTTACGATCGCATCGTCGGTTTTAGCGGACTGGGGAGCGAAGGGGGCGATACCATTCAGTTGTCTTCGGGCATAGTTTCTACTTTAGACAGCATATCCACCAGCGTCCAAACTACCGATCTTTCTGAAAACGTTTTGGTCGCGGGGCAACCGGGTTTGTTTGTCTTCGAGTCCGATGGCAGCAGCTATCTGATTTACGATGCCAACGGCGACAGCACCAGCGGCGATGATTCTCAGATTATCGCTCAGTTGGAAAGTGTCAGTGGCATTGAGGCGCTCAATAGTGATGACTTTACTATTATCTAAAATTGGTTAATGGGGAATAGGGAATTGTTGCACGGACAATTCCCCATTTCCTCCCGTTGCTGGGACCATTCCTTAAATAAATCTAAACTCCGGTCGATTCTGGCAGTAGAAAAGTATAATAAGCTCCAAACTACAGCCTACTTGTTTGTTTAAACCTTGCTTATTTATCGACTAAACTGCTAAATTTTAAGGAGAAGATTGGATGAAACTAACTCGAAAAAGTTTGAAATTTTTGATTCCTTCTGTAGCGATCGCTTTATTACTAAATAGCGAAACTTCCGTATTTTCCCAAGAATATCCGGGATGCTATATGATAAACGATGAGGAAGATTTTATGGATTTATCATATCTGTGTCCCACTCCGCCGCCGCCCCCCGAACCAGAAGGCGAACCGGTTTTAGGTACTGGAGACGTGCAGGTAACTTTAAGATGGGCTACCACAGACGATCTAGATATCGCAGTGGTAGATCCTAGCGGCGAAGAAGCATATTTTGGCAATCCCCAGGTTTCATCTGGAGGAACATTAGATGTTGATTCTAACGCTGGCTGTGAGGGTACAGTTACAAACCCGGTAGAAAATGTTTTTTGGCCTACATCGGGTGCCCCTTCTGGAGATTATGTAGCAAAGGTTAATTTTTTCTCTCGCTGTCAAAGCGCTACCCAAGAGGTAGAATTTACAGTCACTTTATTAGTGAATGGAAACGCGCAAAATTTCACTGGTAAAGTTAGTTCGGAAAATGAAACAATTACTTTTCCTTTTTCTTACCCCGAATAAATGGGGTGCATCGGGGGAAGAAAATAAAAAAAAGTCGCTTTTTTTTGTCAGTGGTTAGTTGTCATACCAGTTTTATTTGAGATGTGTCTAAAATATCAATGTTTTAGGCAACAGGCAACAGGCAACAGGCAACAGATAAGACGGTTTTTGGGTTTTGTCTGCTGTTGCATGACTTTTGGGAAATGGTGTCAGTGGTTAGTCGAGCGCAGTTGTTTTTTTTGCAAAGATGAGATGCAGCCTTTTAACCTTCTTGAAAAGAGGGTTGTTGCCAGCGGTTGAGGATAAAATTAGAACCGCAACAATCCTCCTCTATTCCAGGCTCGATCGCCTACCTTTGGTTAAATTAGGCTGCAACGGCCAAGAATTTTCATCAAAATTCCCGATCGCAAAGAAAATCCCTGTAATAGTAGCTAGGAGAGTCAAACTTTAGCCATTTTTGGGAATTATTGTGCCTAAAACGGTCGGGGGTAAAGCTCCCCTAAGTATTAATCTTTGGTGTCGTTTTTTGCCTCAAGTGCCACAAAACGTCTATTGAAAATCCTACCGCCAGTAGATAATAACTCAGAGATAATAAATCCAAGACAATTAGGGAGATTGGACTTTTATGCGCGTTTCCACTGTAACTCTTATAACTTTAGCCACCCTCACCGCCCAGAGTTTAACTGATGAAGCTAATTCTGCTGTTTATGGCAAAGTAGTCTCTAGGGGGCAACTGCCAAAGAGCGATCTTCTGCCAGACGCCATCGCCCCACTAACAGGCAATAAGGGCGTTCTAGCATCCGTGGAATCTATCAGCCCTCCAGAGATGCAGGTGAGTCAAAATTTCTCCTCTAATAATAATAGCTCAATATCGGAAGATAGTAGGGCGATCGCCTTAGCTGCCCCCGAGTTTTCCACCTCGATAAAACCGACTAATATTGCTTCTAATTTAGCAGCATCCCAGGCAGAAGAATTGCTTGCTACAGTTGTGGAAGAAACTTGGTTGGCAAAGTTAGTAGAATTTAGCGCGAAAAATAACTCTCAAGTCCGCAATGTTGCCGAAGAGATAGCTCTAAGAAACGAGGTTTCTCCCGATACCAGTCTCAACCTCAGCCCTACTCTAACTCTACTCAATACTTTACTTCTGGTTGCGACTTTATTACCAACGCTGACCATGGCATTCTTTTGGTTGGTAAGACGAATGGTAATTAAAGAATTGGTTTTTGAGGTAAATAAGCGATTGGATCGGATTGGCGACTTGGAAACTAAGCTGAATAATTCTCGCGACTTATCGGATAATTTAGTTAGAGAATTAGAAAGCCAAATTGTGGCTACTAAAAAATCTCTTGCTTTCATTAATAGAGAAGCCAAAATATCCCACTCTTCCATAGAACAAATAGAAACTTTAAAATCTCAATTTTTGATGCAGCTACAGACAATTGTAGCTGAAGCTCAAGAAGCTAAATATAAAGCTCTTGAGGATATAGATAAAGGGGAAAAAACGCGAAAAAATCGAGGTTCGGAAAGAGACGGACGAAGGGTGAAAAAGAACAATTCTCAAATCGTACCTCTGTCAAAAACTCAAAAACAGCGTCAGCCAACTTCTGAAGAAACAATCCAGGAATTAACGGTGATTCCTCAAGAAAGCATGATAGCAGACGATTACATTAAGCGAGGGGAAGGGCTGTTATTCCAAAATAGCTACCAAGAAGCAATCGCATCTTTTGATAAGGCTATTGCTCTAAATCCTTCTTTGAGCCAAGCTTGGTATCAACGAGGCACTGGGTTGTTGAAATTACAGCGGTTTGCCGAAGCGATCGCTTCCTACGATAAAGCGATCGCTCTCAATCCCGCCAAATACGATCTTTGGTATAATCGCGCTCAAGCTTTGGCAAAATTGCAGCGCTACGACGAAGCGATCGCGAATTGCGACAAGGCCGTTGCTCTCCAACCAGATGCGGTGGAAATTTGGAATTATCGAGGTGGCGTCTTAAAAAGATTGCAACGCTACGAGGAGGCGATAGCTTCTTACGATAAAGCCTTGGATATCCAGCCAGAAAATCCAGAATCTTGGCACAATAGAGGGGTTTTACTCGGAAAGTTGCAGCGTTACGATGAGGCGATAGCGAGTTACGATAAGGCTATTGCCATTCAGCCGGATAAGTACGAGATTTGGTACAACCGAGGCAATTTATTGGGCAGGTTGCAGCGTTACGAAGAAGCGATCGCTTCTTACGATAAGGCCATCGCTCTGGTGGCAGATAAATATGAGATTTGGTACAACCGAGGGGCTTTGCTGTGGAGGTTGCAGCGTTACGAGGAGGCGATCGCTTCCTACGATAAGGCTATTGCCATCGAGAGCGGGGATTACGAAGTTTGGCACAACCGGGGCGCGGCTTTAAGCGCTATGGCTAAATATTCCGAGGCGATAGCGAATTACGATAAAGCGATCGCTCTACAGCCCCAGTGTTACGAAGCTTTGCTGGGTAAGGGAGAGGGGCTATGGAAGTTAGAACGTTACGAGGAGGCGATCGCTACTTACCAGCAAGGAACCAAAATTAATCCCAATCGCTTTGAGGCTTGGTTGTGTTGCGGTAGCGTCTTAGAGAAGTTAGAACGTCCTGAAGAGGCGCTAAGATCTTTAGATAAGGCTCTAGGGATCTATCCCGATAGTTATGAGGGTTGGGGACAGCGAGGTATAGTCTTGGAGAAGTTGGAACGCTACGAAGAGGCTTTAGCTGCTTACGATCGGGCTATAGCGATCGAGCCAGAGGATGCCGAGTCTTGGCGCAACCGGGGGGCCGTGTTATCGGAGTTACACCGTTATGAGGAGGCGATCGCTTCTCTCTCTCAAGCAATTTCGATCCAGCAAAATTTACGCAACTTAGCCCCAGAAGTCGATCCAGACCTTTCAACGGTCTCAGGGGAGGATGGGAAAGCAGGGAAACAACCAACGAAACGAAAGGAGGCGATCGCCTCAGCGCGAACCGAGACCTAATAGTAGCAAAAAACAACAATCGACCCTTGGGGCAACTTAACCGCTTTTAGATTTTAGATTTCTAACAACATACTACCAGCACAAAAACCGGGATGCCAAACCCGGTTTTTTTGTGTTGGCTATGGCGTTAAAATGACCGTAGTTGCTAATATCATTTTCCCAATTAACAATGGAGCCGGATGGGGTGAAAGTCATGTTATGCATTGCATTGCGCTTTTTTATATCTTTATTTTCCGCACGGTCATTTATTGCGACTGGATCTAAAAAAAGCTTTCACGGACAGATGGCCAGCCCAATTTTGACAAGCAATGGAGTACGCGAAATGGAGATTTTACTAATTAGTCAAACTATTTGTATGAGTCCAAGTATGCATAAAACTATTTTGGCGGCGGTCTAATAAGTAGGTAGGCAAAAATATTTACATAAAATGATTTTTTATTTCCCCGTAGAACAGGCGTCTCGCCTGTTTCCTCTGTCCAATTAATTTTGCACGGGTACTTACCAATTAACAATGGAGAAATTTATGTCGAGACAATTTTTCGTCAAACGCAGACAGCTACTATCCCTGACGTGGATGGGATGGTTAATAGCTCTTTTGCTGGTGGGATGCGATCGCTCGCCCCAAACAGCAGCAGAAATCCGCATTGGTTTAATCGCCCCTTTCAACGGCAAAGCCGAAGAAACTACTGGCAAACCAACAGTAAATGGAGCGGAATTAGCCATAGCAGAATTAAAGAAAACGGGGGGGCTAAAAATTAACGGAGAGGAGCAGAAAATAGTTTTAATAATTAAAGACAATCGCGACAATCCCGACGAAGCGGTAGCTGTCGCAACCGAGTTAATTAACCAAGAAAAAGTAGTAGCAATTGTGGGAGTGCCCAGAAGCCGCAGCGCTATTCCAGTAGCTAATATAACGGAGCGATCGGGCATACCTTTAATTAGTAGCACCTCCACTCATCCAGACACTACTGCTAATAAAAAATATGCCTTCCGTCTGGCCTATACCAATGAGATTGAGGCGCAAGTAATAGCTTCTTTTGCCAGTAAAAATTTAGGGATAAAAAAGGCAGCAGTTCTCTACGATATAGCCAGCGATTATAATAGGAATTTGGCAGAAACCTTTAAGGAAAAATTTGAGGCTTTAAAAGGAGAAATTGTAGCTTATGAAGCTTACACTACAGACCTACAAACTTTTACAAGCCAATTAGAAACAATCCGCGAAAGCCAAGCTGAATTAGTGTTTTTGCCGAACTATGCCGAAGAAGTAGTAAAGCAAGCCCGAGAAATTAAAAATATGGGTTTAGAGGTAAAGCTAATTGGTGGCGATTCTTGGGGAGCGATAGGAGAGGAGAATTATTCGTATTTAGAAGGAGGATTTTTTGCGGAAGTTTGGACTGAGGATATTCCCAACGCGGCAACTAAAGATTTTGTAGAACTCTATACCCGAGTTTATGGAGAAAAGCCTAACGCCAATGCCGCCCTTACTTACGATGCTATTAATTTAATTGCAGAAGCAATTAAAAATAAAAACAAAGCGGCTCCCGAATCAATTAGAAACGGACTAGCGGAGATAACAAACTATGAAGGGGTTAGCGGGAATATCTCTTATCAAAATAGCGGCGATCCGGTTAAAGGTGTTATTTTGTTAAAAATAGAGAACGGCCAGCGCGTTTTTTACGAACAAGTAGAACCTTAGTTGTTGGCGTTCGATTACTCATTATCGAAGATTTAAAAAGTTGTTATGATGTGGCATAAAAAATTATTAGCTTTGACATTAATAGGATTTTCGATCGCAATTATACCCATTTCTTGCAGCCTGTCACCATCCCCGGAACCGGAAATTCGTATTGGTTTAATTGCTCCTCTGACGGGGGAATTTGCCGACTTTTTAGGAAAGGTTACTATGGAAAGCGCTCAATTGGCAGTTAAAGAAGTCAACGATGCTGGTGGAATTCAAGTTGCTGGGGGCAAACGAAAAGTGGTTTTATTAATCGAAGACGATCGAGATACTCCAGACGATGCGGTTGAGGCTGCTCGTAAGTTAATCTATCAAGAAAATGTGGTAGCATTGACAGGATTGCCTTTAAGTAGAATTGCTATTCCTGTTGCCAAAATTGCAGAAAATTCTCGCATTCCTACTATTAGTTCTTGGTCTAGTAACCCGGAGACAACTGCTGGGAAAAAATATGTTTTTAGAGTTCCTTATACCGACGATGTGGCTGGGAAAGTAATAGCTAAAGTTGCTCGGGAAGAACTGGGATACGAACGAGCAGCGGTTTTGTACGATATAGCTAGTCAATACAATCGCGATCTAGCTCAATTTTTTAAAGGTGAATTTGAAAAAATAGGGGGAAAAATAGTCGCATTTGAGTCTTACACTACGGACGAAAAAGATTTGACTACCCAATTAAAAAACATTCAAAATAGCTCGGCAGAGGTGCTGTTTTTACCTAATTATAGTCAAGAGATTTCTAACCAAGTCCAACAAATTAATAATTTAGGTTTAAATATAAATTTCTTGGGTTCTGAAACTTGGTCAACATTGGAAAAAAGCGATCGCTTAAAGCTAGAAGGTTCGTTTTTTACAGAGATTTGGTCTCCGAGTTTGGATAATGCTAAAACCCAAGCTTTTGTAGCTACTTATCGCCAAGTTTATAACCAGATACCGACAACTGTGGCTGCTCTTAGTTACGATGCAATGGGTTTACTTTTTACCGCTATAGAAAGGGAGGGTAAAGCGGATCCAGAATCAATTCGTAATGGTTTGGCTAATATTGGCTATTATGAAGGTGTAGGAGGAAAAATGTCTTATCAAAATGGGGGCGACCCGATGAGAAATATTTTAATTCTGCAGTTGAAAGATGGAGAGGCTGTAGTTTACAAAAAACTCAATTTGTTAGGTGAGTAGAACAGGCGTCTCGCCTGTTAATTGAAACGTAGAACAGGCGTCTCGCCTGTTAATTGAAACGTAGAACAGGCGTCTCGCCTGTTAATTGTTAATTGTTAATTGTTAATTGTTAATTGTTAATCGATCTTACCAATTACCCAAGAATCGGTATAATTTGGAAATCGATAATGAAAGGGAAAAGGCAAGTTAGATGAAAATCTGGAGAAAAAGCCTGATGTTCAGGCTAATTAGTGCTTTTTCCGTCCTGTCTCTGGTGACGGTATCCAGTGCGGGGGCGATCGCTTTTTTTAGAGCCAGAGCCATTATAGAGAGGTTAATCTTTGAACGACTCGAAGTCACGGCAACCCTAAAAGAAGAAGCGTTAAATCTCTGGGTCGAAAACCAGCGGGAGGCTGTCGCCGCCCTGGCACAACTGCCAGAAATTCGCTATCGCACCAGTTCTCTCTTAAGTTCTACGGCCTCAGAGGCCGAGGCAAACTCTGCCTACACCCAGATACAGGAGTTCCTCACTTCTATCGTAACCACCAGACCGGAGTTGAAAGAGCTATTCATCCTCACCGATGTAGGGGGTCAAATAGTCGCATCTACGGAACCCAGTAGAGAAGGTCTATACCGGGTTAAAGATAAATATTTCACGGAAGGACGGGAGGGGACTTTCGTACAAAATGTCTATCCTTCTTCTTCCACAGGCAAACCTACTATGACTATCTCTACGCCGCTACTGGATGAGAAAGGCGATCGAGTGGGAGTCTTGGCAGCGCACTTAAATTTAGAAAGAATGGACCGCATCGTTCTCGAACGCACGGGGTTGGGCGAGAGTGGGGAGGCGTATCTGATAGATCGGTTTAATTTATTCGTGTCGGCAGAGAGGTTTGGGAGGTCGGAATTTCCTCGCGGCGTTCACAGCGACGGTATTAATGCCGCTCTTTTAGAAAAAGATGGTAGCAAACTTTATCTAAATTATGCCGAGGTGCCGGTTATTGGAGTTTATCGCTGGTTGGACGATCGCGAGCTGGCGCTGTTGGTGGAGATACAGCAACGAGAGGCTTTTATACCAGCGCGAAAGCTCGCGGTGACGATTGTGGGAGGTGGAGCGCTGTTAGCGGGGATACTGACTGTCGCCATTTACCTCCTGGCGCGTTCTGTAGCTCGTCCGATTTTGGCGATCGCCGATACTGCGGTTAAAGTGTCTAAAGGAGATCTGACTCACCTCGCACCGGTGATGACGGAGGATGAGGTGGGCATTTTGGCAGAAACTTTTAATCAAATGACCGAACAATTGCAGATACTCTATGCCAAAATGGGCCAGAAGGTGGAACTATTGGAAATAGAACGAGAAAAATCCGATCGCCTCCTGTTGAATATTTTACCCTGCGCGATCGCAGAGCGCCTCAAACAAGAGCCTAACAGCATTATTGCCGAGAGCTTTGAAACAGTGACGGTGTTGTTTGCGGATCTGGTGCAGTTTACTCAGCTTTCTGCCACCGTAACGCCGGTGGAATTGGTACATTCCCTCAACGAGATTTTCTCGACTTTTGATTTCCTCGCTCAAAAGTACGGTTTGGAGAAAATTAAGACTATCGGCGATGCCTATATGGTTGTCGGAGGGTTGCCGACTCCCAGGGAGGATGCCGTGGAGGCGATCGCCGATCTGGCACTGGAGATGCTCTCAGCAATTCGTCAACTGGCGCAAAAGAGCGATCGCTCTTTTCAACTGCGGGTTGGCATCCATACGGGACCGGTGGTGGCCGGGGTTATCGGTCTCAATAAGTTTAGTTACGATTTATGGGGGGATACGGTCAATACTGCTTCGCGCATGGAGTCTCAAGGACTCCCGGGGCGCGTTCAGGTGACGGCGACGACTTACGAATTATTGCGTCATAAGTATGTATTGGAAGAACGGGGGAAAATTGATGTTAAGGGCAAGGGGGAAATGTTGCTTTATTTCCTTAACTGCCGAAAATCCTTTCATCGATATTAGTGCCTGCGGCCCTCCTTAACTCTGCAAGGGCTCGGTTGTAATCTAGGATTGTGCGGACGCGATCGCGCTTGGCTTCGTTCAGGTCTTCCCTGGCATTGATGGCCGTATTTCCCGAAACTTCTCCTGCCTCAAAGAGTGCCTGCGCCCTTTCTGCCGCATTAAAAGCTTGCTCGGTTTTCGATTCTACTATAGGGAGCGATAGCCGATTTTCCTCAAAATCGCTGTAAGCATCTACCACTTCTTGACGAATATCGTCTCGCGAGCGAGCAAACTCAATTTCCTCCCTCAAAACAGCCAACCTCGCCCGCCCAATTCTCGCTCGGGCCCGTCCGCCATCAAAAAAGGTCCAATTCAACTCCAAACCGATAGAATAGTTCCACTCAAAACTATCCTCGTTGGCAGCCGAGTCGGGAAACCATTCGTAAGTATCGCTAAAAACTTTAACGATCCCGGTAGAAGCATCCAGAGAGAGAGTGGGACGCACTGCGGCGATTTCAATTTTCTTTCTTGCTCTATCTGCGAGACGTTCGAGTAGAATTTTCTCTAGTTCGTCGCGATGGTTGAGCGCGAGGACGATACTTCCTTCCAAAGATAGAGCCCATCTGCCTATCGGAGCAATATTCGCAGTCGGTCGAACCAACAGGTTAATTGGAAGTCCCAGTTGCCGAGCTAAATTATAATAAGCTTTTTGTCCGAGCGTTATGCTTTCGAGGAAATCCTCGATGTCATCTGCCAGCTCGATCCTGGCTTGGATGACATCTAGTTGGTCCTCTTCGTCGGCATCTTCCTCCTCCAGTTTTGACTCGGCAATATTTAAAGCCCTGCAGGAAGTTACTACCGCATCTAACTCGATCTCCGACAGGGCGATCGCTTCTTGTAAATCGTAATATTCTCTATACACGTCCAGTCGCAAGTCTTCTTTAGCGATCGCTAAATCTAATTTGGCGCTCTGTAGCTCTAATTTTTCCTCTTGAATTCTCGCCGATCGCTCCCCGTCGATCGCCGTATAGTTCAGTTCTAGCTCCGCTCCGAGGATGGTAGCGTTAAGTTGTTCGTAGCTCTCGTCCCTCGCATCCGAGAGGCTGCTATTTTCTATTCCGAGCCCGCTTCTTTCCGCATCTCCATCCAGACTCAAACTCGGATACAGTCGCGATCGCTCTGCTTGCAGGGTTCTCCTTTGCTGGTGCAGTTTTATTTCCTCAATTTGCAATTGGCGATTGCGCCCGAGGGCTATTTCCATAGCTTCTTCTAAATCGACCTCGAAATATCTCGTTTCCGGCAGTTGTTCCGTGGGAGAAGGAATCGATAATAGCTCTTCTTCCTCGGACAGTATCTTCAATAGCTCCGATGCTGGTTCGACATTATTTGCGAGGGAATTATAAACTTCGCCCTGACTCTCCCTGGAGCAGTAATAAGAGCGAATTTCGGCAAATTCTGGAGAGCCTTCAACGCTCCGAGCGATTGCCGGTCCGCTCCAGAAACAACACAGGAGCGCGAAAAGCGGTTTTAATCCCTGAAATTTATAAGATGCTTGGTCCTTCACGAATCTAATTTTTCTACTTTTTAAGTACCGATGCAAAATTAATTAGAAATCTGGAACAGGCGAGACGCCTGTTCTACGGGGGTTGGGAGAAATAATTTTATGCAAATATTTTTGCATACCTACTTACTACAGGCGGAAAAAGCATCCATCGCAAATTCGACTTTCTGCTCCACTCCAGATAATTTTGGCAATTCCCGCTCCACCGTTTCCAGCCGGGGAATCAGTCCGGCTTGATTGGCGATCTGAATCGAGAGACCCGGACGGGCGTTCATTTCTAATAGCAGCGGTCCTTTCTCGCGATCGAGTACGATGTCGGCCCCGAGATAACCAAAGTCTGTTTTTTCTCCTAGCTGGGCGGACATGGTAATAATTTTTTTCCAATGGGGAATCTCTCGACCGGAAAGGGGCTTGTCTGTTTCCGGGTGGGTTTCTAGGTAGCGGTTGTGCTGGATGCCGGCGAGGGTTTTTCCCGTGGCGAGGTCTATGCCCAGTCCGACTCCTCCTCGATGAAGATTTGCTTTGCCGTCGGAAACTTTTGTCGGCAAGCGCAGCATGGCCATTACTGGTACTCCTTTATAGACGATCGCTCGAATATCGGGAACGCCTTGATAAGCGATCTCCTCGAATACTGGGTCGAAGTCCACTGCATATTCTAGAAAGGCTTGGTCTTTGAGCCCGCTTAGAGAATACATCCCGCTTAGTATGTTGTGGATGTGATACCGCAAGTCTGAGGGTTTTAGCATTTTGTCGCTGGCTTTGCGGTATCCTTCTTCGGTTACTTCTTTGATGACGATAATGCCATCTCCGCCGCTGCCTTTTGCCGGCTTTAAGACAAAGGAGGAGCGATCGCCTATAATTTCGTCGAGTTGGTTTACTTCGTTCTGGAAGCTAATAGTACCGTAGCACTCTGGCGTTGCCACGCCGACTTCTCGGGCTATCTTTTTTGTTTCTAGTTTGTTGTCGATGAGTCCATAAAGTTTGCGCGGGTTATGGGGAAAGATGTAATGCAGGTTCCGGTTGTTGATGCCGAGAATGCCGTGTTTTTTTAGGGAAAATGGAAACATTGCGATTTTTTTACTCCGCATAAAATGGATAATGGAAGAGCGGAACGCAAGTCAGACCGATCCTCAATCCAGTAATTATTAATTATTAATTATTAATTATTAATTACTTGAGTTCTCGTTGCATGGATAGAAAGCGAAAATATTCCGTTAGTTTGTAACCGTTATAACGTCCTAGAATCAAGTTTAGAGCTAGAACTATGAGCAATAATTCTGGGAAGACGAAGCAGAGGTGTTGTATGTAAGCATTGCTCATAAACAAGAATCCAATTGAGGCAATGAGAATGCTGTTAAAACCAGCGATCGCCGTCTCGCGAGGCCCTGCTTCGTCCCACATTACTGCCGCTCGTTCGATGGTCATGGCCAGGATGACTATGGGAAACAAGGAAATAGAAAGTCCGAGGGGCATATTGATATCCTGTAGGGCGATCGTTATCGCGGCGATAACTAGCACCGTTGCCGTCAGTATTGTCGCCAATCTCGGAATTACCAATAATTGCAACTGGTGCAGGTAAAAGCGGATCGACAAACCGAGGATGACGACCGCGCAAAACAAGACTAAGCCAAAAATCAATCCCGTTTCTCGAAAGGAAAGCGCGATTAATATGGGGGTAAAAGTTCCAAAGGTTGAGATGCCGATAAGCTGTCGCGTCGCGGAAACAATTAACGCCCCAATGGGAATGAGGACTAAGACCCGAAATACTCGTTGTACCGATAGGGGTAGTTTGATTAAAGAGCGATCGAGAAAAATATTTTCTGTCTCTCTTTCTCGGAAATCTTCTACCATGCTAATGGTATTCGGTCTGACCGTGACTGCTATGGCGATATCTTCTAAACCTTCCCCTTGGAGAACTGGTTCAAAACCGTACCACCAGGTCAGATATCGACCCTGCGGTCCGAAGTTGTCTTCGATCGGATCGTATGCCAGCCAGCGATCGCCTGACTTTACCTCCATCCACCGGACGAAATCTGCCGTGTAATTTTCCTCGGAAGAGAGCAAAAGACCGTTCCCCACCCGCGCTTCGTAGTCCGCCTCTTGTAGCAACCACACTGCTAATTTGGGAGTTGATTCTTCTATTTGCAATACCTGTCGCAAGGTCTCGATGCGACTGTCTTCGGGATTTAATGCCAAACGATAAATTTCTCTTGCAAATGAAACGTCATCGGTCGATTTTTGACGCGCTTCTTCTAGCAAACTATCTATTTCTTGCGTCGGTCGATTTTCTTCTAAATTATCTTGAATTATTGCTTCGCTTCGCTCTAGTTTGTTAAATTGTTTGCTTACTAATTCTCTAGCGATATTAAAGTTACCAGAACCGTTTGAGTCAGAATCGGATTCTAAAGCTTTTGACTGGAAGATTGTTGCTTGATAGAAAATGTTTTCTCTGCTATCGGCATTTTCCTTTTGGAAAACTGCTACTCTACCTTCCTTATCCTGTTTAGATGAATCCTCTTCTATTTCTATGTCGCGATCGTACCCTTTTGCTATGAAGTCTTCTTCTCTAATTTTATAGTAGTCTGACTCTTTGGGCAGTTTTAATTCGATTCTCGCTGGAATGAAGCGATCTGATTCTAATACTTCTTCGATCGCCGTTTGGCTGGGATTTAAAGATAACCTCGCTTCCACCAGCCAAAGATTAGAATTGATATCCGGTAATACCGGTAATCCCAGACCTAAAAATTTATGCAAAAAAATTGCTATTCCTAGAGCGCTTAAAAACAAAGCTAGTAAGAATGTATGGACTGTTTTGTTCATTATTATCCTTCTTGGTTGCAGTTAGGTTCGCTGGTAAATGTTTGGGACGAATCGATGGTTAATTTACCTTTTTCTAGCATATTACGTCCTACTAGAATTGAATAATTAAATTCGTCGCGCTGGGATAAGTTTACTTCTTCTTCTATTTCTTTACCCGCTATGCAAAAAATCATTTTAACTACGGGACGACGAATAGTTCCTCCCTCTTTTCTCTTTATTTTAACCCATCTTTCGATCGGTCTTTCGTATAGAGTTTCATTGCCATCGGTGTCAATGAATTTAAACTTAATCGTGCCGCCAGATTCGGTTTCTTCATCTGGTTGGCTCAGAATTTCTGCATTAATTGAGGAAGTTGTCGCCCCGCTGTCGAGTTTGGCGCTAACCTTTGAGTCTCGGTTGGCAATTTTTACATTTTCCACCCAACCTACTCGTTTGTAGCTATTCTCTTGGCATCCGACTCCCAGAGAAAGACAAGCAATGGAAATAATGGCGATCGATAGAATTTTTGATGTTTTTTTTGGCAAAGGTTGTTGCATAAAAGATAAACTTAAATAAATTTGTCAAATCTTCTAAGTCGATATTACGCCACCATCCCCCTTAAGAAATCATTCTAAAGGCATATATTCCTGTAACTGCTGGATCGCGATCGCAAACAAGAGCGATCGCGATCGCTTTTTTTGGATTTTCCTTCCGTATGGAATACCGCGACGGGCGATCGCGTTAACTTCTTTTTTGTTCCCAATATCTGGGATGGACTCTATTCAAAAATTAAAAATTGAAAATTGTTTTTCAAGAGGCCAAAAAAAAATTTTCTCTAACCCCTTGACAGTTTTGTAATATGTCTGTAGTATAGAAATATGGTTGAGAAAAGAAGAGGCCAAAAACCTCGATTGGACCGAGGCCATCTCCGAACCTTGAAAATTAAATAATATTTTTGCACTTTTAACAATTGGACCTATGGAAAAAAAGAACCATCGGGTCTGAGAAAAGAGCCCCAGGGGCTATTTAGAAACATAGAAAGGAAAAGAAATTTAAGGAGGTGGAAGTTATGGTTCACGTTAGATTTGAAGGACGTTCCTACGACCTAAGAGAAAGCCAGCTAGGGATTAAGGATAATACGAACGAAAACGCTATCAAAGAACGACTGGCCCAGCATTTCGATGTAGGGAGCGATCGCTTTAGTTCCTACGTTTTAGATAAGCGTCCCAGCGGCGATTTAATTGTACGTCCCGAGGCGGTGTACGGTTAAAATTTAATTTGGAGAAAACCGATTTATTCCGCGCCCCAATAAGCGAAGCATACATACTTTTTGACTGGATACAGTCTTGTGGGTTCGACTCCCATCATCCGCCCTTTTTATGGCGGATGTTGCTAAATTGGTAAAGCGACAAGTTTTCAACTCTTTGCTAACTCGTGCGGAAGAATTTATAATAGACCTCGCAGCAAAAATCAATACGGGGCAAAGCATTTGGACATAAAGACTTCTAATTTAGCCGAAAATTGACCGCCCAAATGCTTTGCCCCTACACTTATGCAAGAGGTCTAATATAGCAACCCTATTCGAGTTGTGTCAAAAATATTCTTGACAAATAAATCTGTAGGGGCAAAGCATTCGGGCGTTAACTGTAGTCAAAACAAATTAAGATTGATGTCCGAATGCTTTGCCCCACCCTCGCGTTTAACTTTATTTACTTTTTTATTTTTGACAACCCATTTAGGATTGCTATAGTTAAAAGTTGCACTTCGCGCCCTAACTTATAAAGCTTACATACTAGCTCATTTGGTAGAGCATTCGGCTATTAACCGATTGGTAGTAGGTTCAAATCCTGCGTATTGACAACAGCTTTTTTAACTTGCGCGAAGTGTCTTTTAATTATTTAAGTAATGATGGTTGATTATTAAAGGTTAAAATAAGGATTTTTTCTATCGCTAAAGCGATTACTACGAACAATTAAAAAAATGAAACTTCGCGCCCCAACCGGGAAAGCTTACATACTCGCCTAATGGTTAGGCACTTGACTGCAGATCGAGCAAATGCAGGTTCAATTCCTGCGTATGAATCAACGGCTTTCTCAACTCGCGCGAAGTTTATAACTAATTAATAATTAATAATTAATAATTAATAATTGTTAGACTCCTTTCGTCTGAATGGCGGGGGAGCGTTAGTACGGGCCCAGAGACATTTTTTTTGTTTAATTGATTCTGCTTAACTACTTAAGTAAAAAGCTGAAAGCGAATGAACGCTACAACTGTCTGGAAGACAACGGAAGAAATAGAAGAATTAGTCGATAAATTCAATAACTGTACCCTACCAAGAGGAGATTGGAATCATGCAGCGCATTTAATAGTTGCCTTGTGGTATCTAATAAATTCCCCAGAAACAGAAGCAATAAATCGCATCCGCAACGGCATAAAAAAATACAACGCAGCAAACGGCATTCAAAACACAGAAAATAGCGGCTATCACGAAACTATGACCCTATTTTGGATTAAAGTGGTGCAACAATATTTGTTAGCTGCTTCCCCCCGTCTTCCTCTGGTAGTAATTGCTAACGATTTGATAAATACCTACAACAATTCATCCCTGCCCTTTGCATATTACAGTCGCGAAAAGTTAATGTCTGTCGAAGCGCGAAAAAATTGGGTAGAACCAGACCCGATAAAAGGAGGTAATAATAATGAAAAATGAAGAACGGGATTTGCGTTTAGAAATGCTAAACAGCCTGCTGACAACTCCCCACCGGCAGTTAGAATTAGTAGCAGAAACTCATCAATTAATAATAGAAATAGACCCGCTATTCTACGGACACCTCGCCGCCTGGTATCAAAAAAAAGGAGACGTGCGGGACCATAAAGAAGTCTTCATGGGGAACTTGCTGACGAGCCCCCTGACAGAACACCGGGATGCCGGCTTTATGATGCTACAAGAATTTCCGCCCTACCAAGTCTCTCGGGTAGTGGACTTTATGAAACAGCACCGGAATAAAGTGCCGCGATCGGCGCGAACAGCAGTGACTCGCTACCTGCGCCACCGGGAAAAAAATCCCAAATTCTTCGATCGCGCCGCCCTGCGCAACCGCAAAGCAATGAAGCATCTATATGCCACCCTGCACGTCAAACCGGGCGATCGCGCCAATGCCATCCTCTTCAAGGAGAAACCCCCAGAAGACAGTCTGGCATTTATGGTCAAGCAATTGGCAAAAGCAGAAACTCCCGGAGACCAAGCAGCGTTAATAGTAGAACACAACATTCCTTATACCATTGCCGTTGGGACGCTCAAGCAGCTAACGCCGACAGTATTGGTGGCGCTGATTAATTCCATGTCGCCCCAGGAGATAATAAACAACCTCAACTCCCTGCAAAAGCGCGGAGCCCTGGAACATCCAGAAGTAAAGGCCCTGGTGGATGAGAAACTGGAAGAAGCGCAAAAGAGCGATCGCGTCTCTGCCTACAAAGCGCGAGTTGCTGCCGATAGTGCCAGTTTCGATGCCCAGACAGTCGCCAAGCTAGAAAAAGTTACCGACGAGCAAGTAAAGAAACGCGGTAAAATTACCGTCCCCACCGGTTTGCTCATCGACAAGTCCGGTTCTATGGAAAAAGCCATAGAAATAGGCAAACGCTTGGCAGCATTGGTTTCCGGCATCACCGAAGCAGATTTATTCGTCTATGCCTTCGACAAAATGCCCTACGAAATCAAAGCAAAAGGGACAGAGTTAAGCGACTGGGAACGCGCATTCGAGCATATCAAAGCCGGCGGCAGTACCAGTTGCGGTTGTGCGGTGGAGGCGATGCGGCGTCAGAAAAAACTGGTGGAACAGTTTATCTTGGTGACCGATGAGGGAGATAATAGTACGCCCTATTTTGCCGAAACTTATACCGCTTATTGCCGAGATTTGGCAGTGATGCCCAACGTCGTCATAGTCCGAGTTGGTGCTTATGCCTCTGACTATGTTGAGAGTCAGCTTAAGCAGAAGCGGGCTCCAGTAGAGACCTTTACTTTTAAGGGCGATTATTACTCCCTGCCGAATCTCGTGCCCTTGCTATCTCGTCCCTCGCGACTGGAATTGTTGATGGAGATTATGGAAACTCCACTGCCGGTCCGGAAGGATAAGTAATTTCTTGTAGTACGATGGACTCGGAGACCTTAATCAAAAATTAACATTGAAGGTCCATTCCCGGGCGGTCAAAATCTGCTAAAATTTTTAGTAGGGTGTTCCGCCGCCCTCATTTGGAAAACCTATGGAGAACAACTGTGGCAAAAAAATCCAAGGTGAAAAAATCTAGTCTTCTTTTTCAACGATTAAAAGAAGCTCTGGAAAATGGTAGTAAAGTCCGCATAGAAGCTGAGGATAGTTACTACGGCATCCCAGTTAATTTAACCAAGGAGTTTGTAGAAATTTTAGTGCTGGTTCCGCCAGATGAATTTGACGAAGAAGATAATTGTTTTAAACGGGTTACTTGGTTGATTAGCCTCTCGTCTATCTTCGCGATCGCCTATCCGACGGAGTATTGGTCCACGGAACGATTGGAAAAAATGCTCGAAATTGGAACCCAAAAAATGTAACCCTACATTTAATTAAAACCGGTTCTCCCTTCGCCCCTCAACACTACTAAAACAGGAGTCAAGTTTGACTCCTGTTTTTTGACACCCCGATCTATTTTCATTAATTTAAAAAAAGTGGATTATTCCGAGTAATATTCGTAATATCCGCCGTCGCAGACTTCCACGCCAGACTGGATTAACGCTCCTTCTCCCACGCTACCGTCGTCCGCAGGGCCCAGAACGCCCATAAAGTCGTACAAGCAGTCTTCCCGTGCGTCGTCGATGACTATCTCGACAGACTCGCCAGGGCCTAGTACATCTGCTCCTAAGATGTCTTCCTCCCAACTTTCTTCCTCCGGTGGCGAGGCGTAAAACTCTAACAAATCCCGATCGGTCTCGTTAACTAAAGTAAAAGTCGCACTTTCGGTTTGAGCTTGACTGGGGCTAGTTTCCCAGAAAACTGCGGGTAGGGATAGAGCGATCGCTACAGCCACAGAAGCAAACCTTTTTTGAGCGGAGAAATTTTGGGCCATTTTAGCCTCTCAGGGGATTAATAATTTAGCGCCTAAAATGTTAGCATAGCGATCGCCTTTTGTCAATTTGTTTTTGTTCTTATATTAATAAGAAAAACTTATGACATACAGCGATATCTAAGAAACCCGGTTTCTCAAACAATACCTTCGCCATTTTCTTGTAGGTTGGGTGTAGCGTAGCGAAACCCAACAAGATCGTGTTCGTTTCGCTTATGAAATACAGGAATATCTAAGAAACCGGGTTTTTAAAAGAAACCGGGTTTCTGGCTCGTTTAGGATTGGTATAACAACTAACAAATCAAAAAATATGAGTAAAAAACTGGATGCAATTATCGTAGTTGATATAGAGTCAACTTGCTGGAAAAATAACCCGCCCCAGGGAGAAGAAAGCGAAATAATAGAAATCGGAATTTGCCTTTTAGATGTTGCCTCGGCAAGTCCCACAGAAAACGAGAGTATATTAGTAAAACCCGAGCGATCGCTTGTCAGTCAATTCTGCACCGAACTAACAACTTTAACTCAAGAAGAAGTTGACAAAGGAATTAGTTTTGCCGAAGCTTGTGCCGTGCTAAAATCCAAATATAAATCTCCCCAGCGGGTCTGGGCAAGCTATGGAGATTACGACCGAAATATGTTTCAAAAACAAACTCTAAGGCGCGGTCTGAAATATCCTTTTGGTCCCAGGCATATTAACGTTAAAACTTTGTTTGCCTTAGCCTACAATTTTCAAAAAGAAGTAGGAATGCCCGGAGCCTTGGAAACCCTCCAAATTCCCCTCGAAGGAACCCACCACCGAGGAGGAGACGATGCCTGGAACATCGCCAAAATTTTAGGAAAATTGCTGTTGCAAACCAGAGGTCGTTCGTAGCAATCGCTTTAGCGATTTTAAAAATTAGATTTTTAGGAAGTAAGAAAACCAGAGGTCGTTCGTAGTAATCGCTTTAGCGATTTTAAAAATTAGATTTTTACGAAGTAAGAAAAAATGAAACTAGCAGAAGCATTAATATTAAGAGCAGACTGTCAGAAAAGGATAGAACAATTAGGCAGTCGCCTAACCAGAAGTGCCAAAGTTCAAGAGGGAGAAGAACCCCCAGAAAACCCCCAAGCACTCCTGGGAGAATTAGAAGGAGCTATTAACGAATTAGCCGACTTAATTAAAAGAATTAATAAAACTAATTCCCAGGTAACTCTAGAAGAAAGCCAGACCATCTCCGATGCTTTAGCAGAAAGAGATGTAATCAAGAAGAAACTAAACATTTACGAGCAATTAATTTATGAAGCAGCTTCCCAACAAAATCGGTACAGTTCCTCAGAAATTAAATACATTAGCACGGTCAACGTCCGGGAATTACAAAGACAAAAAGATCTAATCTCTCGACAATATCGGGAATTAGATACTAAAATACAAGCAGCGAACTGGAATATCGAGCTTGTCTCGTAGAACAGGTGTCTCGCCCGTTAAATTATTTCGTAGAACAGGCGTCTCGCCTGTTAAATTATTTCGTAGAACAGGCGTCTCGCCTGTTAAATTATTTCGTAGAACAGGCGTCTCGCCTGTTAAATTATTTCGTAGAACAGGCGTCTCGCCTGTTGGTAGCCAAAGCAATAGAAGCGATCGCAACCCCCCAACTGGGTTAAGTTGGAAAGCGATAACAAATCGTACTTGGTAGAACATGAGGGGCCTCGTTTAGGGTTCGACTCCCTTTAACAAATTAAGCCCAGTAATGTTACAACCGTATGTCGCATTGTTAAAGTTACTACCGCGCGAAGGTCTATTGAATTGGTGAGGGAGGGTTAGGGGAATTAACAATTAACAATTAACAATCCGTGCAGGGGTTATGAAAAATTCGGGGGCAAGAAACCCGGTTTCTTTGAGAAACCGGGTTTCTAATTTATCCAAACAGGCGTTTTCTCGAAACAGGCGTTTTCTCGAAACAGGCGAGACGCCTGTTCTACTTATGAAAAAAATGAAAAATATCCACAATCTTTTAAACAAAATTGCCGCCGAAGAATCTCAATTAACCGAGACTCAATTTATGGCGCCTTGCGTCGGTGGGGGCAGGGTGAGGACGAAGGTGGCGGGAATGGTTTATACTTTTGCTACCAAACCGCGAAATTTTCAGGGATGGGGAATTTTTCAACCCCTAGACGAGAAGACGGCGGAGGTCGTGGAGGAACCGATTTTGCCGCAAATAGAGGAATATTTAGAATTAATGAAACCCCTGCGAATGTTACTGGTCGATCGCCTCGAAAAACAAACTTGGTTGGCCTATCCAGTAAACGAGTCCGACGCCAGACAGCGACTCGGCATGGCAAAACCGGTGCCGATATATTTAGTAACCGACGGGGTGCAATTCGAGCAAATAATTGCTAGATTTGATGGTAGTTCGTTTTGGTTTGAAGACAGCGATCGCCGCGCCGATCCTCTAGCTGCCGAAGAGTTGAGAAAAGCCTTAAAAAAAGTCACGCCACCGAAAGAACTTCGCTTTAAAGGCATGACTCCCGAAATGCGAACCGCTTACGATCTAGTGGCGCGAAAAAAAATAGAATTTAAGAAACAAATGCAGGAGGAAGAGGACGAAAAGAGGTTGAAAAAGGCACTAAAAATGGGTGGAGGGGAGTTGAGAAACTTTCGCGATCGCTCGGATTATTGGCAAGTAGAATGGGTAACTGGCGACGGCCAACGCCACAGTTCTGCTATTGCTAAAAACGACCTCACCGTTATTAGTTCCGGCATTTGTTTGAGCGGACTAGACCGCGATTTCGACCTCCAATCTTTAGTCGGAGTTATGGAAAGTTCGTAGTAATCGCTTTAGCGATTCTTAAGTTACATTTTTTAGCACGAAGAGTGCTTACTACACCCAATGTCTATTTATTTTCACGAACAACTATATCGTACTTCTTCAATAATGGCAAAGTTGCGCGACTTGCCAGTAACAATTTGTGGGGCGGGGGCGTTAGGTGCGAATATTACCGAAAATTTAGCTCGTTCTGGTTTTGCTAAATTGAAAGTAATAGATTGCGATCGCATCGAAGAGCGCAACCTCTCCACTCAACCTTATTATCGTTCCGATGTAGGCGCTTTTAAAACTAAAATACTAGCCAATAATCTCTATCGCGCTTTAGCGGTAAAAGTGGATGTTGTCTCCAAAGAATTAACGGCAGATAACGCGGAAAAACTGTTAGGAAAAAGCAGTTTAGTGGTGGATACTTTTGACAATAGTATTGGCAGGGGGGCGATTAAAGATTATTGCGCTGCCGCTAAAATTCCTTGTCTTCATGTAGGTTTAGCCAGCGACTATTCCGAGATAATTTGGAACGAAAATTATCGGGTTCCTTCTCCAGTAAATGACGACGTTTGCGATTATCCTTTGGCGCGAAATTTGGTGATGTTAACCGTGGCAGTTAGCTGCGAAGTTATTATTAGTTTTGCCTCCACTGGCAAGCAGGAGAATTTTACGGTAACTTTGGGAGATTTTGCGGTTAGATCGATGGATTTTTAGGTTTGTTAAGGTGGTTAGTTTTGGGGCGATTTGCTAGGTAGCGAACGCCCCTTTTTTTGTGTTCTTAAAAATTTCCAGAATATAGATATCCTAGAAACCGGGTTTTTTTTTAAAACCCGGTTTCTGCCGTGATTTTTTTCTCCCAACTAACAACTAACAACTAACAACTAACAACTAACAAAAAGCGTTTAATTCTTGGTTCGCTTCAAAAGTGACGTACTCCCTATTTTGGTTCCGGTCCTGGTTCGGGACTTAGTATTAATAAATATTCGCCTCGATCGCTTTCTTGCACTACTACTACTGGCGGGCGGGCGTTGGTTGGTGAGTCCGTTGGCAGGGAGGGAAATATGTAAAATTGATGGTCTCTATCTATCAACAAACGCCAGACTGTTTTAGGAAAGTAGGGGTCATTTTTATTGTTGTAATCTTGTTTTACCAACTCTTGATATAATTCTAAATCTCCAATAATTCGGAAATTTGTTCGGGGCGGATCTTCGGTTAAATCGTTTAACTTTCTGCCGAGACTGAGGCTGTTTTCTGGAGTTACTAAAGTGATGACTGGGAGAGTGGAAGTTTGGTTAAAGGCGTCGCGAGAAGCATCTAATAACCCTTGGTGGCGGGCGAGGATAAATAGGGCTGTTAAGAATGCGGCTATGGTTACTAACTCATCCATTAACAAGTTTTTATAATTTATTGGTTTTAATTCTGGAATTAAGCGATGGATGCCAACGAGTTTCGGTTTTTTCCGATAGATAAATTGAAGCGATCGCCACCGCCATTTATTCCAAATTTTGCTGAATTTAGTGCTGGTAAATTGAAGCGACCCTAAAACAAAGGGAATGAGGATGCCGGTGGCGATCGCTACTCCCACAGTCCGTTTCAAAGTGGTAAAATCTCCGGCGTATAAGTTCCCGAAGAAGACTTGAAGGGGAACTATTAAAAAAGACTCTACTGGTAAATCTAAAGTAGTAATTTCTAATTGGAAAAAGGCAAAGTAAGCCCAGCGATAAATCCAACCGGTATAATAAAGACCAGCACCAATTAAAGTTAATAAACTCGCGACCTTGGCAAACATATTAAATTAGGTAATGGGAAATGGTAAATGTAATTAAAGTTTTGGGAAAAGCATTCGGGCGTTAATTTTTAAGAAAAAGCATAAACATTTCTTTCCCAATGCTTTGCCCCACCTCGCGTCTAACCTTATGGCTTTTTATCTATTTACGGAAAGGAGTTAATAATTCCTCGCGAGATAGATTAGACAGTTGCTAAATTAAGGCTGAATATTCCTCGGATGGCAATGGGGCAAAAAGCTCGATGATTGCCGTCAATTATTCATTAATAGCACCAAAATGAAACTGCAACAAGCTTTCAATAATTGTTCGACGTTTCTGTTGAATTCCTTCTTCATATTCCTGCTTAATCTGTTCTATTTCTAGATCTAAAAGTGGTTCTAATTGCATAATTAAACTCCGGTCTCATCGGTTATTACCTTGGGTAACTGCTAAATGTTTCTTGAAACTCAATAGCAAACTGAGAATCGCTGGACGATAGGGACTTCCTTTTAGTAATGCCTCCAATTCGTCCGTCGCTGGTTCTTGTTTCCTTCCTTTCCCCAGTATCCTCAACCAGAGAGTATGGGGGGTTGCTGGTAACTGGTGAAGAACTACCACCGCACTTCTGAAAGTTTCCCCCAGAAAGTAGATGCCGGGCAGCCAATCTTCTTTGAGGTTAGCACAAACTCCCGATAATGTCGCCGCCGAAGCTGTGGGAGTTATTATAATTAATAATTAATAGACCTCTTGCAAAAGTAAAAATCAAATCGTTTTTTGTTCCTTTTTCCTTAAAAACTCTTCCCTGTTGCCTGTTGCCTGTTGCCTGTTGCCTACAACTGCCACGAAGTCTAATAATTAATAATTAATAATTGGGTTATTGGTGAGGTTAAATTCGTAACTATCGGGAGCATATTGGGAAATCCGGCTGGTGTAAAACATATTTTTGATGAATAAATCTGTAGGGGAAAAGCATTCGGGGGTTAGCTGTATTACAAATAAATTAAGATTGATGTCCGAATGCTTTTCCCCACCCTCGCGTTTGATTTTATCTACTAATTTAGGATAGCTATAACAATCGATGGTTGATAATTGACTATTAACAGTAGGTAGCCCCCGGCAACTTTGACGCCATTGGCCATGTTACGCTAAGATTAATATCTATTAGCATATTTTTGCCCTAACTATGAAAATATTATTAAGGATAACGCTAATTTTAGTTCTAAGTGCTACAACCGGACTCCTGGGGAAGCTTCCAGAAGCGAAGAGCGACCCTAATACTTTGGCCCAAACGGAGGATGCTACAACAGCAACACCCCCCATTCCCGTATCGCTGCCAGCACTGGCAAAGGTGACGTTAAAGGATGGTAACACGAGATCTGGTCGGGCGATCGACTTTAACTCCGAACAACTTACGATAAAAAGGGATAAGAGTCGTGCTACCGTACCCATTGCCGATATTGTGGGGGTGGAATTTGATGGCTCGGTCTGGTGGCCCGAGGGTACTGAGTTCATTACAATTCGGGGAGACGATACGATAAAAAAGGGGGAACCGGTTCGGTTGCAAGTGCGGATGGATGGGTTTGAGTGGGTGGAAAAAGAGCGGGGCATCGCTAATATTTCCTCCGAAGCGGTAGTGGATGTAGATGGCCAGGGAACGGAAAATTTAAAGGGAATTTTGGGGGTTGTTAACAGCGGTCAAATTCGTTATGTTATTAGCCAGATAGAGTTCGATTTGGAGAATAAATTATTAAGCATCGCCGCCATAGCAACGGCGAGACCAGAGTAAGTTTTTAAGTTGGACAAGGATTGGCCCTTCCGAACAGGCCAAAGCGCCGGTTCAATATTTCTAATTAATTTGGCACGGGTACTTAGTCTAGCTTGTAGTAATCGCTTTAGCGATTTTTATCTATCAATCGCTAAAGCGATTACTACGAACTTTTGCTTTACCCACAATTTTAGCTGTGTTGCGCTACTACTCTAGCAATTTTATTTGAGTTGTGTCCAAAAGCCTGACGCTTTTTGGTAATAGGGAAAACGGTAATGGGTAATAAGGTCTCCAGGATTTTTTGCTATTAGTAAAAAGCATGAGTCTTCGTTTACATCTGAGAAAGGAAACGCTATATTAAGAAAAAATTTGGTTTATTGAAGTAAAAATGATTTGTAGGTTGTGCGGAGGTCCGTGGAACCTAACAGTTGACCTTCCGTATTTGATGTTATTTCGACAGTTGACAAACTTAATTTCTAGGAGGCATTGCTATGAAACGTTTTGTTATAGGTTCTCTGGTGGGGGTGGCCATGCTGGCTGCAACTCCCCTAACGCTGCCACCGATGGCGCAGCGCAGTTACGCCCAAACTTCAGACTCGCAGTTGCAAGAGTTAGGGGAATTGTTTTCAAAGGGAGTCCAACAGACTCAACAAGGGCAAAATCTAGAGGCAATTGAAACATTTGAACAAGCCTTAGCAATTGCCAAAAAAATCCAAGACCGAGAAAAGGAGGCATCGATAAATGTTGGCATTGCTTTCAATTACAATAGCATAGGCAAGCGGCAAGAAGCATTAAACTTTTACAACGAAGGTTTGATAATTTTTAGGGAACTGGGCGATCGCTCTTTGGAAGCTCAAATTCTCAATAGCATCGGTCAAGTTTATAGCAATATCGGTAAACCCCAGGAGGCATTAAAATACTACCAGGAAGCTTTACCTATTTCGCGGGAACTTGGCGATCGCTCTGGGGAAGCAGTTACTCTCAATAACATCGGTGGAGTTTACGACGATATCGGTCAACCCCAGGAGGCATTAAAATACTACGATCGAGCTTTACCCATCTTGCGGGAACTTGGCGATCGCTCTTTGGAAGCAACTACTCTTAATAACATCGGTTTAGTTTATAGCAATATCGGTCAACCCCAGGAGGCATTAAAAAACTACCAGGATGCTTTAGCCATCAAGCGGGAACTTGGCGATCGCTCAGGGGAAGCAACTACTCTCAGTAACATCGGTGCAGTTTATGGCGATATCGGTCAACCCCAGGAGGCATTAAAATACTTGCAGGAAGCTTTAGCCATGAGGCGGGAACTTGGCGATCGCCCTGGGGAAGCAGCTACTCTCAATAACATCGGTCAAGTTTATAGCGATATCGGTCAACCCCAGGAGGCATTAAAATACTACGAGGATGCTTTACCCATCTCGCGGGAAGTGGGCGATCGCTCTTGGGTAGCTCGAACTCTCAATAACATCGGTCTAGTTTATAACAATATCGGTAAACCCCAGGAGGCATTAAAATACTACCAGGAAGCTTTACCTATATTGCGGGAAGTTGGCGATCGCTCTGGGGAAGCTATTACTCTTAATAACATCGGTGTAGTTTACAATGATATCGGCGAACCGGAGTCGGCATTAGAATACTTCCAGCAAGCTTTACTCATTAGGAAGGAAGTGGGCGATCGCTCTGGGGAAGCTATTACTCTCAATAACATTGGTGCAGTTTACGAGCATATCGGTCAACTGGAGGAGGCATTAAAATACTACCAGGATGCTTTACCCATCAAGCGGGAAGTGGGCGATCGCCGTGGGGAAGCAACTATTCTCAATAACATCGGTGGAGTTTACGACGATATCGGTAAACCCCAGGAGGCATTAAAAAACTACGAGCAAGCTTTAGCCATCTCGCGGGAAGTGGGCGATCGCTCTGGGGTAGCTATTACTCTCAATAACATCGGTGTAGTTTACGACGATATCGGTAAACCCCAGGAGGCATTAGAATACTACGAGCAAGCTTTACCCATCTCGCGGGAAGTGGGCGATCGCAGATTGGAAGCTCAAATTCTCAATAACATCGGTACAGTTTACCGCGATATCGATCGACCCCAGGAGGCATTAAAATACTACCAGGATGCTTTACCTATTTCGCGGGAAGTGGGCGATCGCTCTTGGGAAGCAGCTATTTTAAAGAATATGGGTTTTGTCTTCCAAGACACGGACCAACCTGAGGAAGCAATAGAAAACTGGCAGCAGTCAGTACAAATAACCCTGCAAATGCGTGCGGGTTTGCAACAACAAAACCGCAAGGCATTTTTGCGAACAGAAACTCGCCTAGAAACTCCCATCGCCCTAGTCGATCTCCTCATCGACCAAAACCAACCAGAGGAAGCCTTCAAATGGTATAACCTCGCCACCACCTTCGAGCTCGCCGACTACGCCCGCCTCCTCGATGCCAAAGTCAAAAACCCCGAAGCCCAAAAACTAATCGACGACTGGCAAGAAAAGCGTCAACGCCTCCAATATCTTTACCCCCGAGTCGAAAAGGAATGGACTGCCCAACTCTCCCAACAGATAAACCAACTCACAGCAGAAACTAACGAACTTGCAGAAACAGCCAAAAATCGCTACCCCGAAGTCGCCGAACTCTTTGAAACCACCCCCCAAGACATCGACAAACTCAAAGCCAACATCGCACCGGGCACCCTCGTCATTCAACCGGTGCTTTTAACTGGCGTTAAAAAGGTTCCAGATAGCATGGCCATCTTCCTCGTCTCCCGAGACAAAGCCACTTTTGTCAAAAAAGTCCCCATAGATGCCCAAGAGTTCGATGGCCTCCTCGCAGAATATCGCGCCCAACTAGAAAACCCCACAGCTCACGAATACTTCAGCAAGGGCAAACTCCTCTACGACCGCCTCATCCGCCCGGTGGAAGCAGAAATAGCCGCCGCCTCCCCCAAACAACTCGCCATTATCGCCACGGGAAAACTCCGCTACATCCCCTTTGAAACCCTCTACCATGCCGAAAACAAGCAATACCTCCTGGAAAAATATCCCATCCACTACCTCACCCGCATCTCCGCCAACCGCCCGACTCAGGGCGAAACCACCAGCGCCACCCCCCGCCAAATCTTAGCTTTCGGCAATCCGATGCCCGCCCAGATAGATCTCCAAGGTGCCGAAGTCGAAGCAAAAACCATCGTCGAAATCTTCTCTGGAGAACTATTTATCCGCGAACGAGCAACCCTAGCAACATTCCAAGAAAAATCCCCCCGCTTCACCCTGCTGCATCTGGCAACCCACGGCTGTTTCCAAAAAGGCGGCTGCCCCAATTTAGGGATGGAAGCCAACACCATCCTCTTTGCCAACGGCGAAACCTTCAACATCGCCTCGGCCGCCGGTTTGGGATTGGAAAACGCGGATTTAATCGCCCTGAGCGCCTGCCAGACCGCCATGAAAGCGGACTCCAACGGGGAAGAAATCGCCGGAGTAGCCTATTTATTCGAACGGGCCGGCGCCGGTGCGGTGATGGCGAGTTTGTGGAGGATGGAGGATGAAGCTACCAAAGAGATAACGATCGAGTTTTACAAAAACATCAAAGGGGGGATGAGTAAAGTTGAAGCCTTGCGACAGGCTAAATTGAGTCATACTGATGACCATCCTTTTCATTGGTCGCCGTTGATTTTGATAGGGGATGGCAGTTAGTTGTTAGTTGTTAGTGGTTAGTTGTTGGTTGTTAGTTGTTGGTTGTTGGTTGTTGGTTGCTAAGGATCCCACCAACAACCCCCTACGCGATCGTCCGCGTTCGACACCCCTGCTAACCAATACTACTAGCGCAACACAGCTAAAATTGTGGGCTGACTTCGCAGGCTAGCTTGTAGTAATCGCTTTAGCGATTTATATAGATGAATCGCTAAAGCGATTACTACGAACTTTTGCTTTACACACAATTTTAAGCGTTCTGGCGCTACTACTAGCGA
>JAXHVR010000065.1:0-7269 GCA_034189005.1 Cyanobacteriota bacterium
AAAAATACCATTAGTAGGTAGCGCGTTCGCGGAGCGTGCCGGAGGCTTTACGCGACAGCGTAACCCAACATTAACGGGAGCAAAACCCGACAAAGATGTTGGGTTTCGCGCTCGCTACACCCAACCTACAAGAAAGTGGCGAAGATATTGTTCAAAAAACCGGGTTTCTCAGATATTGCCGATTGAAATGTATCTTAATTAGCTGCTGGTTGCTGCGTCGTCGCTGCAACTTTTGAGTCAACTTCATCATTAGGCTTTCTCAAGCATAAATAAATTAAAGGACCAAAAAGAGGAATCAAAGCAGCCACCCAAAATAATATTTGATTTTCCATTCCTCGCCGAAGCATATCGTCTCCCAATAAGGCAGGAAACAATACACAAAGCAGACAAAAATCCAGACTCATTACATGAATAAACTTGCTAGTTTGCCACTGTCGAATAAAATCCCCCCAGTCCCCATTTAGCAACCCAAATAAAACAAAAGCACTCGCCGCCAAAGTAATAGCAATGGCAGTAAAACGAGAATCTAATATTTTTAATAAGAGATTTTTGGTTCCCGAGAAATTAGGATTGGGGTCGCGCGATCCCAAATAAGGCAACAAAGCAAAAGCACCGATACCAAAAGATAAAGTCACAAACGGCCAAGCCTGTATTTTTTGTTCTCGACCGTCAAATAATAGCAAACAACTATAAATCATCGGCCAAATTCCCATCAAATTAAACAAAGAAATAATCGATGGATTAATACCTTCCCAGTTACCCGTTGATAGGTCTTTAATTAACTCAAGAGTTTCTGGGCGATCGGGAGGCGCTAACAAAAAAGCATAAGCGATCGACCCTATCCAAATAAGCCAAAAAATTATTTTTTTAACCATAATTGATAACTATAGCAATGCTATTTAACTTGTAGAAAATACGCTAGTATCGGCATCGGCGCTAGTATGTCCCCGATCGGGTAGGGAGGACTCCGATCTCCACTAGCACTCGATTAAGTTACCACAAATCGTTTACGATGGCTACAGACAGGATTGCAAAAATAGAGGAAATTAATTATGAACAATAATAAATGGAAAATTTGGCTAGACAGAATTCTAATGGCAGATGTCCTTTTAGTATTTATTAGCTTCGGCTGGTTAGCAGTTGCCGTTGTCGGTCGATCCCTGGGAGTTCCCCTCGGTCTAGAGATTTGGTATAAATTATGGGAACCAGTATTTACCCCCGCCATCGGTATCTTAATGGCGGGGGCAATAATTAGCGGCATAGCTAGTCAAATTTCTAAGCGTTTAAATTCTGCACCGGGAAGTCCAAATCAATAGACCTCTTGATTATGTTGATATTTATGTAGGGGCAAAGCATTTGGGCGGTCAATTTTATTGAAAATCGGAGATTTCGATGTCCAAATGCTTTGCCCCGTATTTATTTTTAGAACAGGTCTAATAATTACCCCGTAGGTAGCGCGCACGCGAAGCGAAACCCAACAAAAGCAGCGAAAAAGTGCCCATACAAAAACAACACCCAAGCTATACTAGCTGAGTGACTTCCTCTGTTTTGTTAATAATAGCTGGAGCTGAACTAAAGGTAGTTGCATTGCTCCCCTTTCAACATTTGAGGATGTATCAGTTTTTTAGACGGGTGTTGTTTTTGGAATTGAATGAAACAGACAGATATTACGTTTAACAGCGTTCTTAACCTCCCGAGTTGCCTAGCGATTTCCTCTGTTATCTAAAAAAAGTTTGGAGTCGTACTCCATCAAAATTTTCTTACGAAAATCTTAGTTATTCGAGTACCTTTGCTCCCTAACCGTTACAAATTGAGGAAGTATTGACATTCTCAAGGAACCCACTTTTAAGGAATTTGGAAATGGGTGTTGCTGTAGTTTGTCTGAAACAAGATAGAGGATAAGATGAAACAGTTTTGTTTACCTCCTAATTAACTCAAAGGTTAACTCAAACGTTAACTCAAAGTCATCTGTCCTTTGAAGCTCTTCGCTTCTATTAATAATTTAACACCTTATCTGAAAACTGCAAGGGTTTGTAATAAAACTTTACTTAATTGAGATTAATTACTATTTTTAATATTAAGCTATATTTTTCCGGCCAAAACAAAAGCAACACCATAGATTTCCGGCTTAGTTTTAACAGAGTATTTTTACCTCCTGTGTTAACCAGAAATTCCTCTCGGATATATGTCAAAAAAACAAGTAGGACGCGACAGGCGCGTCCTACTTCTATTTCTTAGATATTGATTTTAGGCGATCGTCATTACATCAAACCGATTTGAGACAGGATGCCTTGACCGGTCATCAGTTCCGTGGCAATACCGATGGCAAATCCTAGCATGGCCAAGCGACCGTTCCAGGTTTCGGCAAATTCAGTAAAGCCAACTTTATTCTGTTTCTTTTCCATAACCATTAACCTCGCTTTTTTTCAAGCCTATGTAATATAAGTTAACACAACTTTTTTTAGTTCGCAACAATTATTTACATTTTTTTGAATAATGGCAACAAGAAGGCCATATTAGAGACTTTATGGCCAGAAAAAAGGTCAACTTCAGTTTTGTTGGTGGCCTAGCCATTTTCTTGTAGGTTGGGTGGAGCGATAGCGCAACCCAACATCAACGGGAGCAAAATCCAATGATTTTGTTGGGTTCCACGAAGGTCCGCACAACCTACATAAGCTAAATTAGCTGGCCTTTTATAGGCAGTCTGGGCAGGTGGCGACCAATGAATTAAGAAACGCGGTTTTTTAAAAAACCGCGTTTCTGGGCCCAAAAGCAAATACCTTAATGGCAAAGGTATTGTTGGCCAAACCCGGTTTCTGGACGCAAAAGTTATAATTAAGGAACACTGAGGAACCATCATCACTATGCAATTAGCTACAGCATTTATTTCTCGAAAAGACTATCTGGAAGGGGAAAAAATCAGCCCCATTCGCCATGAATATCTCGGCGGTGAAATTTTCGCGATGTCTGGTGGCAGCGAAGAACATAACCGCATTGGCGGTAATATTTACGCTAGTTTATTGGCGCACTTGCGCGGCAGCGGATGTAAAACGTTTATTGCGGATATGAAAGTCAACATCGCCACTGCTGAAAATACCTCGGATTTCTTTTATTATCCCGATGTAATGGTGACTTGCGACCCGCAAGATACAGAAAAATATTACAAAAAAAGTCCTTGTTTAGTTGTGGAGGTACTCTCTCCTTCTACCAAAGATTTAGATAGACGAGAAAAACGCCTCAATTATCAAACTTTAGCGAGTTTGCAAGAGTACGTTCTGGTTTCTCAAACAGAAATGAAGGTGGAAGTTTATCGACGATTAGAAACAGGTAAATGGTCTTTGGAAAGTTTAGGAAAAGACGATCGCCTGGAGTTAAAGTCAGTGGGGTTAACTTTAACAATGGCTGATATTTATGATGAAATTTTTACGGTTGAATGAATAGAAACCCGGTTTTTTTGAAAAAACCGGGTTTCTCGGTAAAGATGAGGTTTTCAACAATTATAGCGATTATTGAATTGGTGAGGTACACCGGGATCGATCCCCCTAAATCCCCCTTAAAAAGGGGGACTTTAAGATTTTCCGGCTCCCCCCTTTTTAAGGGGGGCTGGGGGGGATCGAAAATGTACTTCACCGATTCAATAATTGCTATAAACATTGTTAATTGTTAATTGTTAATTGTTAATTGTTAATTGTTAATTTGCTTGCCGATCGCCTCCACAAAAGGAAGAAAAACCGACACCAACTCTTCGCGGGCAACCAGCAAAGTCGGGAAAGAGCGATCGCCATAATTTCTGCCGACCTGGAGAGGAAAAATCGGATCGGGCTCCAGAGGTACCCATACGGCCCCAGCGGCCTTAACGATGGCCCAGGCAGCGGAAATATCCCAAACTTTAGGAGTAGCTTCGACTCCACCGAGGCAAGCGCCCATAGCCACAGTTAAAAAGTTGTAACTGGCCATGCCCAACATCCGAATTTTCGTGGGAAGATCGGGGGCTATGGCCGCGCTGCGAGAACAGAGATTAAAAAAGTGATTGGGACTCAATTCGTCTGCGGTGGGGCCGATAGATCGGTTATTTAAAAAAGCGCCGCTGCGAGAAGGAATAGCGATCGCCTCTCCTCCCTCGAAGCAAAAACCGTGAAACGAATAACCAAGCGGCGGCAGATGTATGTAACCAAAAACCGGAGTGCCGCGATAAAGCAAACCGAGACAAGTGCCCCAGATAGGGATACCGCGAGCGAAATTAGTAGTCGCATCGAGAGGATCGATAACCCAACACCAATCATTTTCCGGTAAAATATGCTGCCCTTCCTCGCTTAAGACGCCGTGAGTGGGGAAAGAAGAAGCGATCGCCTCCCGAATTTCCTCATCCGCCCATTTATCAGATCGAGTAACCAAACTACCGTCAGCTTTTTCCGAAGCAGTGACAGAACCAAAATCCCTTAAAAGCTGTTTGCCGACTCTAGTGGCAGTAGCTTCAGCAAAAGTTAAAACATCGTTCCAAAAATCAGTCATTATTTCCTCTTAATAATAATCGCCGTTCGTAGTAATCGCTTTAGCGATTTAATCCGTTAAAAATCGCTAAAGCGATTACTACAAACCCTATTCTAATTCCCCTTCAATAACAGTAGCGATCGCCTGTTTTGCACTATTTTTGAACTCTATAATATTAACCCTATCGAGCAAGAAAATTGCCACAACCATACCGCAAGCTTGGAGGAAAAAGACCAAACCATAAGCCAACCAAGGAACAGGAAATAAAGCCTTACCCACATTCAAAACGCCCCCGCCCAAAATAGTAGCCAAGCCCCTAGAAATAGCCTGTGCCAAACCCCAGGCCCCGATAAAAGTACCAGCAGTTTCAGCCGCCGTAAAATCCAACATCAAACTGGTAGCCCCAGCAGTCAAAACCCCCGACCCCAGACCGAAAAACAACAAACCACCCTTCAACAAACCTGGGTTAACTAACGCCCCCGCCAGAAGAATTAAACCCAAACAAACCGCCGCAATTACACAGCCAATTTTCGTAGTTTTTTGCTTGCCCAAACGAGGCAAAATAGTAAACCCTGTCAAAGCGATACCCACCAGAGTACCCGTACCAAAAAAAGCATTTAACCTAGTAGTTTCAGAAATGCACATTCCAAAGACTTCACCCCCATAAGGTTCCATCACCGCATCCTGCATAAACAGGCTAATAGTCAGCACCAACAAAAAGGTAAAAAAGATACCGGTTTGGCGCGAAGCAGTCAAAACTTTTAAAGCCGAACCCAGAGTAATTTTATCTTCTCTTTCAACCGCTAGAGAGCGAGTGGAGTAGCGAGAATATTTTTTTTCTACGCCCAAAGTAGAGATTAAAGCCAAACCAAAAACAATAGCTGGGACGATAATAAATACCGGATTAATCGAAGCTTGCAATTGGGAGATATTAGCGACTGGTTCCCCTTGAGAAGGATCGTAAGCTAAAATCGCATCCCCGCAAATTTCCGGCGTATTTAATAACCTAGAAATAACAATAGCTCCGACTACAATGCCGACCATCAACATCGACCAAACTACTCCTATTAATTTCGAGCGTTCTTCCTCGTCGGTAACATCAACTAATAAAGCGGCAAAAGGAGTAGAACTAGCGCTAAGAGCAAAACCATAAAAAGCAAAACTTAATGCTAATAAAGCCGACCATAAATAGGTTTGAAAACTCCAACCAGTAGCCTGCAAGCTGATGCCCAATTGCCACATAACTTGAACGGCAACAAAAGAAGTAATGCCAAACACGGCAGCCCCGATTAAAACAAAGCCGCTTCGATGATAGCCGAATATAGTTTTAGAATCAGAAAGTTGACCGAACCAAACCCGGGCAGGTGCCACGAGTTGGTGCATGGCGATCGCTCCTGCTGCTATTAAAGGAAGCACCTTCAATTCATCGATCGCCACCCGATTAATTAAGCCCAAAGTTAAGACAGACATCATGCCCAACCCCAGTTGAAAAAAACCGAGGCGGAACATCGTAAAAAGATTAATTTTAGGCAATAAATTTGGTTCTTTATCCAGTAAATTTTCCTTATTCATAGATGTTTTAAATTGAGCGATCGCCCGTGTCAGTTAGTATTTTTCTAGTTTATACTACTAAAGTCAAATTAGATCGATAGTTAAGGACTTTCTCTTTCAAACCATGACCGTAACTACTTTAGGCAAAAATGGACCGACAGTCCCCCCCCTGTGTTTGGGCACATGGGCCTGGGGCGACACCCTCTTTTGGAACTACGGCAGCAACTACGGGGCGGCAGAAGTCGAAGCAGCCTTCAAAGCCGCCCTAGAAGCGGGAGTCAACTTCTTCGACACCGCCGAAGTGTACGGCAACGGCCTCTCCGAAGAGTTGCTCGGCAAATTCATCCAGCAGACAGAAGAACCGGTGCTAGTCGCCACCAAATACGGCCCCATGCCGTGGCGGCTGTTCGGACAGTCAGTGTCAGATGCCTTAACTGCCAGCCTCAAACGTTTGATGCTGCCGAAAATAACCCTTTATCAAGTGCATTGGCCTTTTACTTTTTTTATGACCCAAGAAACCTTAATGAAGGCTTTAGCGGATGAAGTTCAACAGGGAAGAATTGAAGCAGTAGGAGTTAGTAATTATTCCGCTAAAGAGTTGCGAGAAGCTCATGGAATTTTGGCAAAACGGGGAATTAATTTAGCAGTAAACCAGGTGCGCTATTCGTTATTAACTAGGCAAATAGAGAGCAAAGGAATATTAGATACTGCCCGGGAATTAGGAGTAACAATTTTAGCTTATAGTCCTCTAGCCCAGGGGTTGCTTACGGGCAAATATAGTCAGGGTAAATCTCCTACTGGGGCGCGACAATTTGACTCTCGTTTTAAGCAAAGCGGTTTGGAGAAAATTGCACCAGTGATGTCGTTGTTGCGGCAAATAGGAGAAAGGTACGATAAAACGCCGTCGCAAGTTGCTCTTAATTGGTTAGTTTGTCGCGGCGGAGTAATTCCTATTGCAGGAGTGAAAACGGCAGCGCAAGTTACAGAGAATGTGGGGGCTATTGGTTGGGAAATGAACGAGGAGGAGTTTAATAGTTTGGAGGAAATTACTCGTCCTTGGTTGAAGTAAAAAAATACCTGTAGGGTGCGCACCGCGCACCTTTTTATGAAAAATTAGGGGGCCAGAAACCCGGTTTCTCAAAGAAACCGGGTTTCTAAAATATCACGAACGATCTACGGCTTGCTATATCAATTAACAATTGAGGAAGCTAAGAAACCCGGTTTTTT
>JAXHVR010000065.1:7369-13520 GCA_034189005.1 Cyanobacteriota bacterium
GAGTCGTTCTTATTATCTCTAAAAAACTGCTATGCTTCGAGAGCAAAAGTTCCATTTAGACGAAAAGCAAGTTCAATTTTTGGCTCGCTACCGAGAATACGGGTTTACAGATAAAACCCAATTGGTGGTGGCAGCTTTGCAGCGCCTCCAGTTAGAGCTAGAAAAGAGAGAATTGCAAGATTTAGGATTACAAGAATCACCGAGGGTTGACGTGGGAGAATTATCTGGAATGCTGTACGAACCAGATAGAAAAACTGTTTCTTTGGAAGAAATGGAGGAAGCGATCGCCAAGTGCGCGGGAGAGTCGGCGTGAAAGGATTAGATACTAATGTCATCGTGCGTTTTTTGGTGCGGGATGACGAAGAGCAGTGGCAAATTGCCGATCGCTATATCGATGAAGCTATGCTTGCTAACGAACCGTGTTTCGTTAACAATATTGTTCTGTGCGAGGTGGTTTGGGTTTTGCGAACCAGTTATAAACTAAGTCGAGAAAAGCTTATTGAGACTTTGGAAAAGATGTTAGAAGCAAATCTTTTCGCCTTTGAAAATCGAGAAGCTATAGAGTGGGCGATCGGCAACATGAAATCTGGTAGCGCCGATTTTTCAGACTACCTAATTACTCGACTGAACCAATTAGCCGGATGTCAGGAAACGGCATCTTTTGATGCCAAACTAGGTCGGTTAGAAGGAATAAAACAACTCGGATATGAGTAGAATAGTAGAGCGATTAAGAAACCCTTACCACCATTAGTTGAAGTAAAGGTAAAAAAAAGGAGCTGTAAGGGCAAAGCATTCGGGGGATAAATGTTGATAAAAAGCATTAATTTTTCTGCCAGAATGCTTTGCCCACCAGGTTTTAGCTTCTATTTTAGAATTCATTAAAACTGGGGCGGTTCGCGTAAAGGTTCTCTAACAACAGCGGGTATTTCAAAATCCCCAAAACTGGCAAAACGTTGCTCGATAGCTGCGGCAAGATTTAAAGGGGCATCGGTATTTTTTGTTAATACAGTCCGAAGGATTTCTTTGACTTCTTCTTCTGGGGAACGACCGCTATCTTTCGCCCGCCGTTGCAGGATAATTGCGATGTCATCATCCAAGTTTTCGATAGTAATACTGGTCATCTGTTTTTATGGGAACGGTTAATTTTTAATATAGCAATTCTTGAATCAACTAACAATACCTTCGCGTTTAACTGATTTGAGACATAATAGGTAGGGTGGTTGGAAGAAATTGAGGAAGCGATCGCCAATTGCGCGGGAGAGTCGGCGCGATCGGAAACCTGGTTTTTCGGAAAAACCAGGTTTCTTGGTTATTGAGACTGTAGGTTGGGTGGAGCGATAGCGCAACCCAACAAGCCCCCAAATCTAATCGTTATCGCGGATAGTCCCAATACCCCGTTTATCTGAGCGGGTTTTAAGGTTAGAGTGCCATTGGATGACCTACCAAATTAAATCGTCACCCGATCGCCATTAACATCCAGAGCGAATCTTTCCTATATTCTTGTGGCGATCGCTTTTTTTTAGAGAGTCATATTTTGTTGGGGTAACAGGGAACAGGGAACAGGGAACAGGGAACAGGGAACAGGCGAGACGCCTGTTCTACGGGGGAACAGGGAACAGGGGTTTTCTGGTTGTTACAGAGGCGATCGCTTTGGGCCCGCCGTAGAACAGGCGCTTTGGCCTGTTCGCAAAAAACAATTAAACGCCACCGCCAATCTGAATATCGCGCACCCGCACTGGAACGCAAGCATGAGTCATTTGGGCGATTTGCATCGGTTCTCCCTTGCCGCAAATATCGGTACCGCATTGCATCAATTCCGAAGCAGGTCCGATCGCATCTACTTTATTCCAAAAATCCGTAGTCATGGAATGATAAGTAACATCCTTCAACATCCCCACAATTTTACCGTTTTTCACCTGCCAGAAAGCATCGCCGCCAAACTGAAAATTACGGCGCTGTTGGTCGATGGAAAAACTGCCTACGCCATCAATTAAAATCCCATCCTCCGTATCGGCAACCATTTCCGCTAAAGTAGCAGTATGACTGCCGCCATCGGGGCCCGGTTCCAAGCCTAAATTGGGAATGCGCACCATCGGAACGCTCGACCAACTATCGGCATAAGCACAACCGTTGCTGCTGCTGCGTCCCAGGCGATAAGCGGTCTCGCGATCGGTGAGATAATCGACTAAAACGCCGTCCTTAACAAGGTACCACTCTTGGGATTTAACGCCTTCATCGTCGTAACCTAAAGTGCTGCGACCCCCTGCTTGGGTCCGATCGCCTTTAAAATTCACCCAAGGCGCGGCATATTGCAGCTTGTCTAACTTATCGGTGGTAGCAAAGCTAGTACCAGCAAAATTAGCCTCGTACCCGTAAACCCGGTCTAACTCGGTCGGATGTCCTACAGATTCGTGGATGGTTAAATACAAATTAGTAGGCTTCAAAATCAGAGTCGAACGAACGCCGGACGGTCCTTTGGGGGCGCGAACCTTTTCTAAAGCCTCCTCGGCAACTCGCTCCACTTGAGAGAATAAGTCTTCGGGATTAACATTCTCGTAACCGGCATTGAGGGGAGGGCGTTCGTAACCGCGACTTTGAGCGTCCCCATTAACAATAGCAGTACAGCTAAAACCAGCATAACTGCGATAAATTGTCTGAGAAATGAGGGAACCTTCCGTGGAAGCAAAGGTCTTATCTTCTCGGTGGAACTTCAGGAAAGAAGAGGCTTTTTTAATGCCCCGATCGCCATAACTCAAAAGCTTATCGTTCAGACTCAGCAGCAAATCTGCTTTCTCGCCAACCGGCACGGTAAAAGGGTCGATCTCGATAGGCGTGATATAAGAGTCGCGGTAAGTTTCTACTGGTACTAAACGCACGGGAGTTTGCTGAGTCAGACGACTGCCTTTAGCAATATCCGCCGCCAGAGCGACAATGCGGGCAATTTCTTCAGGGGTTTGGCGGTGAGAAGCAGCAAATCCCCAGGCACCGCCTTGGAGGACTCGGATGCCGAAACCGGAACTGAGGTTGTCTGTAAGACTGTTAAGAGAGCGATCGCGTCCCTTCATCGAAGAAGATCGATAGCTACACAAACGAATATCGCCATATTCGCAGCCTGTGCGGCGAATAAGATCCATGGCCAGGGTAGCCAAATCGGTAGTGCTTATCTTTGGGGGAGCTTGTACCATCAAGAGTTGCTTATTTTCAGAGGTTTTCTAGGGGGGCGAAATTTTAAAATTTTAAAATTCAGAGTTCGCCCCCTTGAAAATCTAAGGTTATCATACCGGACTATCAAATGGCGAGTTAATTTGCCTAAAGAGTGCTATTATCCAAAAAAATTAGCTTAAATTACCGATGACCCATGTCTAATAAAAACGGAAAAAAAAGGTCTCCACTGAGAAACTTTGCTTTAGTCGGAGCGATCGCCACCAGCATCCTGCCGGCCATAACCGGGCCAGTCTGGGCGGCTTACCTGAGCAACTGGCGCTTCTCACCGCAGCAGCGAGAGTTGGAATTTACCCTGCCCCCGGGGGTGACTCCGACTTATTCTTTTCGCAGCGAACCGACTCCCCGTTTAATCGTCAACATACCAAATACTCAGGTTGGAACCGATGTAACGGAGTCATATCCAGGCTTAGTGCGGAAAGTCAGCCTGAAAGAATTTGCTCCAGAACAGGCGAGAATTACTATAGAGTTCGGACCAGAAGTTGTTTTATCTCCCGAACTGGTACAACTGCAACAGGTAGGCGGGAACAATACCAATAGCTGGCTGTTGCGACCTTTAATCGCCGAAGGGCAAACTACAACGGAATCAGTTGCCGTGCCTCCCCGTCAACTCAGCCAAGATATGGAGGTAAGAGGAACCAGATCGTCTTTGTTCGAGTTACCGACTTCTGAAGAACCAGTCTTTCCAGATTTGCCCGTCGCTTCTAGTCCGGGGAAACCCCCGGTGGAGATATTGGTTTCCGGGGTTGAAGAAACTGTAACTTCTCGTCCGTCAACTTTCGATCGCAATTTCCCTCCGTTCCCCGAACCTCAGTTTCCCAGTCGGGAACCGATAAGCTTGCCGCCCCAGACAGTCAGTCAAGAAATTGATTTCGGACGGCCTTTTCCCGACCCCGCTTTGCAGCGATCGCCCTTACCGCAGCCTTTTCCCGACCCCGCTTTGCAGCGATCGCCCCAGTCGGGGAACCAGGGTTCGGTTCCCTTCGGACAACCTTTTCCTCAGTCGGGGAACCAGGGGGCGGTTCCCTTCGGACAACCTTTTCCTCAGTCGGGGAACCAGCGTTCGGTTCCCTTCGGACAACCTTTTCCTGAAAGCAATTTAGAGCGATCGCTACTGGTACTAGAAGAAGGAGATACTCTGGAATTAGTGTATCCGCGAGGAGAAAATGTTGTCTTGCCAAGAGGCATCGAATTACAGGAAGTATTGTTGTTGCAAAATCCCATTGTTGACAGAACCGGTTGGATCCTCGTTCCTGCTAAAACCCCGGTAATTGGAGGCTTTGAAAGCAGCCGTAGCGGCAGTCGATTTATCGCGAGGGCTATTTATCTCTACGGTCGCAGCGTTCCTATTGCGGGGCGATCGGATATTATTGAAGGCCGGCGACGAGTCGATCCCAGAATTTTAGCTGGTGCTAGTGCTGCCGGGGGTTTGGGGCTATTATTGTTAACTGGTAGTGGTTTGGGTTTGTTGGGAGGTGCCGCAGCGGGGGCGGGCGCCGTTTACGCAACTTCTCCTAAAGCGGTGACTCTCGAACCTGCCGAGGTTGTGGAAATTCGCTTGACCGACGATTTGCCCCAGTCCGTGTTTTTGGGTAATAGGTAATGGGAACGTTGTTGGTTGTTGGTTTTTGAGGAGCGATCGCTAAATCCCGCTTGTAGTAATCGCTTTAGCGATTTATAGATATGAATCGCTAAAGCGATTACTACGATCCTTAACAATTTAAAAACGATCGGTTTCTCGGGGAAGTCCCATTCCTGGTTGATTCAAAAATAGATTTTCCGCACTATCATTTTGATAAACGCAATCTATTTCTGGTTTGCCTTCCAAAGGACCGGTAAAACCAAAAGTATTCATCCTATTTTTACATTCGCGAACTTGTTCGTTAGAAATGAGTTTTCTTTGCTCTAAAATTGCCCAGTTATTGCTTCGCAAAACGCATCCAGGTTCTACAGCAGGTTGAGAAATATAGACATTAAAAGGGTTTAAAGTTAAAAATACCCGCAGATCCATTACTAAAGCGCTTGCCCCAAATTGAACGCAAAGTTCTGGGTTGGGGGCGCTACGATCTATAAATTCTCTAGAAGCAACGTTTTGTGGGTCGATATTGGCGGTTGAACTAAAAGCCATACCAGCGCCAATACCTAATAGAAAAACTCCCGCTAAAATTGCTAGAGTTGCGTAGTTAAAACCAGAGGGCTCGCCGGGAACTGTTCGACTTTTACGTTTCATAAACAATAACGATTAATGATTAATGATTTGCGACTTTAGATTACCTTCTACTTTTGATTCTATAGCAATCTTATTTGAGTTGTGGATTAGAGGAGGGGATATGGCCAACTTGTCACGGTTCCAACAGCTTTTCGAGGAGAGAAGGGCTTCGGCAGGACAAAAATGGTCTTTTTCTTTCTGGTCTTTAGGGCCATTGTTGGGAAACGCCCATTTATTTTTGGCCCCTAATCCGGGCATTTTGGGAATCGGGGTGGGCGATCGGAGGGATTATTATGTTATAATCCCTCTGAGACTGGGTTGCAAAAATCTAGGCGAAAATTCCTTTTACCAAAAGCAACATTTCAGACCGCTTGCGCTCTTTCAAGCTCGGTCTAGAAATGAGCCGATCGCTATTTCTAGTAATTGAAGATTAGTAATTTAAGATCGGCATAAAAACAGTAAATTATAACTAAATTAAGGAGAGGATAGAATAGTGTCTGTCGAGACTATTGAAAAGCGTTCGATATCAACAGTCCGTAAGCCCGCCCCTCGCTATCGAGTTCTAATCCATAACGATGATTTTAATAGCATGGAGTATGTGGTGCAGGTATTGTTACAAACGGTGCCTAGTTTGACTCAACCTCAGGCTGTCAGTATTATGATGGAAGCTCATACTAATGGGCTAGCTTTGGTGATTACCTGCGCTCTAGAACACGCCGA